>NZ_JAMYSV010000008.1:0-217754 GCF_040322115.1 Mesorhizobium sp. M0195
CAAGGGGGCGGAGCTCACAAAGACGAGCGAAATCCCTGCGATCCCGCCCCATCCAAACATCCCCGGTTACTGCGCAACAGGCCCACAAGGGGAGAAGGAAGGACGGTGCCGCTACCGCCCTTCGCGGTACCACATAGAGCCCATCGCCAAAAGCAGCAGGCCGAGTCCGAGGAAGCCACCGAACAGCGGCACGCGCGAGACGGCCTTGAGCACGCTGTCGTCGGTGGTGCGCAGGCCGATCCAGTCATTGCCGGAAGCCGCTCCCGAGGAGCGGACTGGAACGATCGAGGGCAGCGTGACCATGCTGGTGAGATTGCCAAGTGCCGAGGCCGGCGCCAGCCGGCGAACGCTGCCGCCGGTTGCCTCAGCCGGTGGTTTCAGCCGGTTCTCGGTGGAGACCACATCGGTGAATTCCGGGGCGTTGACCGGCCCGACATGGGCCAATGCCGTCAGGTCGCCATTGCCGACCTGGTAGAGACCGATTTCGCTGGTCTCGACGCTGCCGAGGAAGACACCTGGTTCGGATTTCTCGAGCCTGACGATCAGTGCCTTGCCGGATGGCGTGATGACTTGCGCCGGGCCGGGGTCGTCGCTCATCGTCTGGCGGCGGATTTCCAGCACCATGCCGCGGCCGTCGGCGGTCAGCCGCTCTTCCTCGAGTTCGGGCTCCTTCATCAGCCAGTGGGCGATGCGCCGGTAGAGCTGGACGTGGGGGCCACCGCCCTCGAAGCCGCGCGCCCACAGCCAGCCCTGGTCGGACAGAAGCATGCCGACGCGGCCTTCGCCCTTGCGATCGAGCAGCAGCAGCGGCCGGTTGTCGGCGCCCTTCATCACCACCTC
This sequence comes from Mesorhizobium sp. M0195, assembly GCF_040322115.1. Lineage (NCBI taxonomy): Bacteria > Pseudomonadati > Pseudomonadota > Alphaproteobacteria > Hyphomicrobiales > Phyllobacteriaceae > Mesorhizobium > Mesorhizobium sp. M0195. The sequence continues at coordinate 841 of NZ_JAMYSV010000008.1, forward strand.
GCCCTCGGGGTTCTCGACCCCGATGGTGCGGAACCAGCGGCTCCAGTGCGGCGGCTCGGTCGCGGAGCCGTCGAGCCCGCGCGTTACCGGATGACGCTGGCCGGTATCGGTGAGGCGCGGATAGAAGGCCTTGTCGATGACCTCGCCGGTCGGCATTGCCGGCAGCGCCGATATCAGCGGCGTGCGGGCGATCGAGCTTTCGCCGGCATATTCGGGGCCTGCCGCGATCAGCAGCGCGCCGCCCTTTTCGACATATTCGGAGATATAGTCGTAATAGAGGATCGGCAGTACGTCGCGGTGCTGATAGCGGTCGAAGATGATCAGGTCGAAATCCTTGATCTTCTCAACAAACAGCTCGCGCGTCGGGAAGGCGATCAGCGACAATTCGTTGATCGGCGTGCCGTCCTGCTTTTCCGGCGGGCGCAGGATGGTGAAGTGCACGAGGTCCACCGAAGCGTCGGATTTCAGCAAATTGCGCCAGGTGCGCTCGCCCGCATGCGGTTCACCGGAAACGAGCAGTACCCGCAGATTTTCGCGAATACCGTCGATCAGCGCGATGGCGCGGTTGTTGGTGTCGGTGAGTTCGCCCGGCTCGTGGTTGATGGCGAGTTCGACAATGTTGCGCCCGGCGCTGGGAATGGTCACCTGCAGCGGCATCGCCTGGCCGATGTTGGCGTGCTCGACCGATACCTGCTCGCCATTGACCGATACGCGGACATCGACCGGGCCGGTGTCGTTGTTGGTGGCGATGACGCGATAGGTCATGTCGAGCGGCTTGCCGACGAGGCCGAAGCGCGGCGCATTCTCGAAGCGAATGCGACGGTCCTTTTCATGCTCGTTGCCGGTAATCAGCGCATGCAGCGGGGCATTGAAGTCGGGTGTGCCGGACGGCGCGTCATGCACCTCGCCATCGGTGATCATGATGGCGCCGCCGATGCGCGATGGCGGCACGTCGCGGAAAGCATTTTCGAGCGAGGAAAACAACCGCGTCTCGGTGCGCTCGTCGGCGGCTTCGGACTTGCCGGTTTCGACGACACGGACGTCGAACTGCTTGAAGCGGCCGAGACGCTGCTGAAGCCCGGCTAACGCCGCGTCGGTCTGCTTGGTGCGGTCGCCGATATCCTGGCTCTGGCTGCGGTCGACGACGACGGCGACGATGCTTTTCAGCGGCTCGCGCTCTTCGTCGAGGAACACCGGATTGAGCAGCGCCGCAGCCAGGGCAATCAGGGCTGCCAGGCGGAAAATCGCACCGCGCTGGCGAAACCAAAGGCCGGCCAGCGCCAGCAGCAGCAGCGGCACCAGGACCACTGCGAGCAGCGGCCAGGTGATGAGCGGTTCGAAGGAGAGCGACCAGTTCATAGTCTACTGCCCCAGCCGTTCGAGCAGCACCGGGACGTGCACCTGATCGGACTTGTAGTTGCCGGTCAGCATGTACATCATGATGTTGACGCCGGCGCGCAGCGCATAGATGCGCTGCATCGGATCCGAAGGCACCGTCGGCAATAGCGGGTCGCCATTCTCGTCGACCGCCCAGGCGCCGGCGAAATCATTCGCGGTGATCATGATTGGCGAAACGCCGTCGCCGGTGCGCACCGGGCGGTTCTCGGTGTTGCTGGCTTCGAGCGATGCCTCGACCCAAAGCGGGCTGCCGGCAAAACGGCCAGGAAACTCCGGAAGAATGTAGAAGGATTTGGTCAGCACGTGGTCCGACGGCACCGGTTCCAGCGGTGGCACGTTGAGGTTGCCGAGGATGTCGCGCAGCCGCTCCGTAGCCGGGCTGGTCGAATCCGCACCAATGCCATTGGCGAACTGGTCACGGGTGTCGAACAAGACCGTTCCGCCCTGCTGCATATAGGCGTCGATGCGGGCGATGGCGGCCTCGCTCGGCATCGGGGCCGAGGGATCGATCGGCCAGTAGATCAGCGGGTAGAAGGACAGTTCGTCCTTCGAGATGTCGACGCCGGCGGGTGCTCCGGGTTCGAGCGCGGTTTTTTCGATAAGAAAGCGGGTCAGCCCTTCGAGCCCGGCGCGGCTGATCGAATCGACACCCGGTTCGCCGGTCAGCACGTAGGCGATCCGGGTCTTTGAAATGTCCCCGATCGCCTCTGTATCTCCCGGTTTGGCGTCGTCGGCACGCGCGACGTCCGCGTGGCCAATCAAGGCGCAGAGCGCAATCAGCAGGACGGCTGCCGTCGCCGCAGCGCCGGCACGGCGCGGCCGGCGCGACAACAGGCCGCCCATCCAGAATACGGCAAGCGTGTCGAGCACCATCAGCACCAGGGCGGCCGTGACAAGCGGACCTTTGAGGTTGCGCTGCTCGTCGAAGGCATACTGGATGGTGGTGATCGGCACCGTGATTTCAGGCCGGGCAAGCGGCGTGAATGCGCTGTCGCCGCCGAGCAGATTGTGAGCGAACACTCCTGTCTCGGAGCCGTAGAGGCCGGGCGGGTTTTCCAGCGTCACCGGCAGCGGGCCGGCGCCTGGCACCAACGGCTTGGCATCCGGCGTCGGCGGCACCAGCGTGCCGTCGGCGGCGATCATGCGATAGGGTGCCAGCGACGTGGCGGCTGCCTCGGCGTTGGCGACCGCCGAGCCCTGGTTGCGCGACAATTGCACGATGCGCCGCAGCATCTCGACGAAGCTGCCGGAGATCGGCAGGTTGGACCACGTCGCCTCGGGGGTGACGTGGAACAGTACGAGGGTGCCCTTGTCCTTCTTCATCCCGGTCACCAGCGGCGTGCCGTCGGCAAGCGTGGCCCAGGTGCGCTCGACAATGTCGGGCGTCGGCTCGGCCAGCACCTGCCTAGTAACGGTGACCTCGGTTGGCGGCGCGAGGTCGGCGAAGGGACCGGTTTTCGGGAATTCGGTGACCGGCTGCGGCGCCGTCCATGACAGCGCGCCGCCAAGCGATCGCTCGCCGGTGCGCAGCCGGACCGGCAGCAGATCGTCGTCATTGCCGGCAGCGGCCAGCCGCGAACCGGCAAAACGCACCAGTGTGCCGCCCTTGTCGACCCAGTCGACCAGCCTCTGCCGCGCCTGTTCCGGAATGGTGCCGACATCCGCCATGACGATCATCGCCGGTTTCTGGTCGAGCAGTTGCGGAATGGCGTCGGCGAGATCGACGCTCGACGGCTCGACGAGATCGGCGAAGGGCTGCAGGGCGCGGCGGATGTAGTAGAGCGGCGACAGCAGCGGTTGCGCCTGATCGGCCTCGGACTGCGACAGCAGCCCGACGCGGCGGCGCTTTGAGCTCTCATCGAGCACGCGGACGGCACCGGCCTGGCGCTCGCCATCGAGCGCGATGTAGGCGAAGTCGTTGCGCAGTTCGAACGGCACCGCCATCGTGCCGGTCGCGGTGGTTCCGCCCGGGGCAAAGGTAAGCGTCGCGTCGGCAATGCGGCGGCCCTTGTCGTCGAACGCGCCGGCCGTCACCTGTGCAGGTGCCGGGTCGCCCGGTGCGCGGATGGCGGTCAGGGCGAAGCCGTCGACCTGGTTGTCGGCGCCGGTCAGGCCGGTCAGCGACAGCCGGTCGGAGACGGCCCAGACAATACGTGCCGCGTTCTTTGACAACAACGTGTTGAAGGCGGTTTCGTCGCCTTGCGCCGCCAAGCCATCGGCGAGCACTGCGACGCTGGCGCCCGGCAGCGACTCCAGGGCTGACGCGACGCGGGCGTAGACGGCGGGGCGGTCGGTCGGGATCGGCCGCGGCTTTGCCGCGCGCAGCCGGTCGAGCGCGGCAGCGGCATCGAAGGGACCGATCTCGGCATTCGGCTTCTCGGCGGTGAAAGCGATGAGCACCGGCACGCCATTCGAATTGGCATCGGCGATCAGCCGCTCGGCGGTGGCGACCCGCTTGCCCCAGTCGGGGGCACTTGCCCAGTCATTGTCGATCACCAGCGCCAGGGCGGCGCCCTCGGCGGGCAGCTTTTCGCGCGGGTTGAAGACGGGTTCGGCAAGTGCCGCCACGACAAGCGCGGCCATCAGCAGCCTGAGCAGCGTCAGCCACCAAGGGCTCTGCCGCGGCGTTTCTTCGCGCCTCAACACGCGGGCGAGAATCCTGAGCGGCGGAAACACCTCGGTTTGCGGCCTGGGCGGAGTCAGCCGCAGAAGCCACCAGATCACCGGCAGCACCAGCAGGCCCCACAGCACCATCGGCGCCCCGAAGGAGAGCGGCAGCCAACTCATGCGCGGGCCCTCCCGGCAAAGCTGCCCTCGGCGGTCATCGCCATATGGATGCGCACCAGCGCCTCGGAGGCAAGGCGATCGGTATGATTGACGGTAAAGCTCCAGCCAAGCCGTTTGCACCAGGCGGCCAGTTCCTGGCGGCGGGCGGCATAAAGCAGGCGATAGTCCTCGCCCAGCATTTCGGCACGGCCGGCGGTCAGCTTGTCGCCGGTCTCAGGATCGGTGAATTCGGTGCGCCCGGCATAGGGGAAGCTTTCCTCGGCCGGATCGGCGACCTCGATCAGGTGTGCGCGCACGCCGTGGCGGGCGAGCACGTCCAGCCAGGCCATGGTGTCCTCGACCGGGTCGAGGAAATCGCTGACGAGGACGATGTCGCAGAAGCGGCGAATGCCGGACAGGTCGGGCTTTGCCGGCAGGCCGCCGGCGTGCATCAGTTGCGCCGCGATGCGCTCGGCGCCATTGCGGGCGGTGAACGGGTCGGTCAGGCCGGGCCAGGCAATGCGCTCGCCGCTGCGCGACAAAAGCTCGGCCATGGCCAGCGTCAGCACAAGGGCGCGCGATTCCTTGGAAACGCTGGCTCCGGTCGATTTGTAGAGCATGGAAGGCGAGGGGTCGGCCCACAGCCACACCGTGTGGGCGGCCTCCCATTCACGGTCGCGGACATAGGTGTGGTCGTCGCGGGCGGAACGGCGCCAGTCAATGCGCGAGGAATCGCCTTCGACATAGGGCCGGAACTGCCAGAAGTTCTCGCCGATGCCGCGCTTGCGGCGGCCATGCCAGCCGGCAATTACCGTGTTGACGATGCGGCGCGCCTCGACCAGCAGGTCCGGCACCAACGAAGCCCGCAACCGGCCTCTGGCGAGCGCATCGCGCGTCGCTGCCGGTGCCTGCGCTTCACCGATGCGCGCCATCAAATCCCTTTCGCGAGCTTCGCCACGACGTCGCGAACCGTGGTGCCCTCGGCGCGGGCGGCGAAGGTCAGCGCCATGCGGTGCTGCAGCACCGGCTCGGCCAGTGCGCGGACGTCGTCGACCGACGGCGCCAGCCGGCCGTCATAGAGGGCGCGGGCGCGGGTGCACAGCGTCAGCGCCTGACTGGCGCGCGGGCCTGGGCCCCAGGCGACGTGCTTGTCGGTATCGGCGTTGCCCTGGCCGGGACGCGCAGAGCGCACCAGCTTGAGGATCGCCTCGACGACGCTTTCCGGCACCGGCATGCGGCGGATGAGCGTCTGGATGTCCTTCAGCCGCGCCGGCTGCAGCACGTTTTCAGCCTTGGCATCCTCGATACCGGTGGTTTCCAGCAGGATGCGGCGCTCCGCCTCGATCTCGGGGTAGAGGATGTCGACCTGCATCAGGAAGCGGTCGAGCTGTGCCTCGGGCAGCGGATAGGTGCCTTCCTGCTCCAGCGGATTCTGTGTCGCCAGAACATGGAACGGTGACGGCAAATCGTGGCGCACGCCGGCAATGGTGACGTGGTATTCCTGCATCGACTGCAGCAGCGCCGACTGGGTTCGCGGTGAGGCGCGGTTGATCTCGTCGGCCATCAGCAGTTGCGCGAAGATCGGCCCGGAAATGAAGCGGAACGAACGCTTGCCGAATTCATCCTGCTCCATCACCTCTGAGCCGAGAATGTCGGACGGCATCAGGTCGGGCGTGAACTGGATGCGGCGCGAATCGAGGCCGAGCACGATGCCCAGCGTTTCGACCAGCTTGGTCTTGGCTAGGCCGGGCACGCCGACCAGCAGTGCATGGCCGCCGGCCAGCAATGCGACGAGCGTGCGCTCGACGACGCTTTCCTGGCCGAAGATGACCCGGCCGACGCCGTTGCGAACCCTTGAAATGTCGGCCAGCGCTTTCTCGGCCTGCGCCACCATGTCCTTTTCGCTGATCGGGCTTTCCTTGATCATCACGCTCATGCAGCATCGATCCTTCTGGTTGGAAATACCGCTTGGCACAGTGGGTGCCGCAGAATGCCGCGATTCGGCCTCGCAGGGCGCCTGTCTTTGAATTTAAATCACAGACTTAGGCTGACAAGCGGAACAACAGTGACTATTTCGTGACCATGACGGAAGCCGCAGACAATCGTGAAGAGAGCCTGACGGCCGCGACTGAGGCGCGCGGGCTGCAAGCGCTGGTCTCGCGCGCGACGCGCGCCGGCAAGGGGCCGGCGCCGGTGGAACGCTGGAATCCGGCGTTTTGCGGCGATCTCGACATGGAAATCAAGCAGGACGGCACCTGGTTCTATCTGGGAACGCCGATCGGCCGGATGCCGCTGGTGCAGCTTTTTTCCTCGGTGCTGCGTAAGGACGAGGACGGCAGGACCTACCTGGTGACGCCGGTGGAAAAGGTTGGCATCCGCGTCGCCGATGCGCCCTTCATTGCCGTCGAGATGGACGTGTCTGGCGCGGGCGATGGACAAATCATCACCTTTCGCACCAATGTCGGCGACGTGGTCGAGGCTGGGGCGGGACACCCGCTGCGCTTCGTCGATGAGGACGAGACAGGTGGCCTGAAGCCCTATGTGCTGGTGCGCGGGCGGCTGGAGGCGCTGGTGGCACGGCCGGTGATGTACGAGCTGGTCGAGCACGGCGAAGAGATCGACATCGGTGGCAAGACGATGTTTGCCGTCCGTTCCAAAGGCGAGGTCTATCCAATCATGCCGGCTGAGAAACTGAAACGGCTGAGCGCATGATGGACCGCCTATGATGGATCAGGCGACGCCGTTGGCGTTTTCCGCTGCCGAGTTTCGCCAGCGCGTCGCGGCGCAGCCGCTGGCGCATGCCGGCGACGATTTTGGCGACCACCGCTTCAATCCGGGCCATCCCAGACTGAAGCTGGCCAAGGCGCTGCGCGATGCCGCCGTTCTGATCCCGGTGGTCGATCATGGCCATGAAGCCACGGTCCTTTTGACCAGGCGGGCGGAAAAGCTGCGCAACCATTCGGGGCAGGTTGCTTTTCCCGGTGGCACCGTCGATCCAACCGATGCGAGCCCGGAAGCGGCGGCGTTGCGCGAGACATTCGAGGAGATCGGTCTCGATAGGGATTACATCGAGATCATCGGCCGTCTGCCGGACTACGTTTCTGGCAGCGGCTATCGCATCGCCCCGGTGCTCGGGATCGCGCGGCCCGGTTTCAGCCTGACGCTGAATTCCGACGAAGTCGATGCTGTCTTCGAGGTGCCGCTGGGTTTTCTGATGGACCCCGCCAACCACACCAGAGACAGTCGCATGTGGAACGACCTCGAATGGTTCTTTTACGAGATGCCCTATGGCGGCCAGCGCATTTGGGGCGTCACTGCGGGCATCATTCGAACGCTCTATGAAAGGCTCTATTCGTGAGCAATCCGGTGTCGATTGCCGGCAAGGCCGGCTGGCTCGGCGAAAGCCACTTGCAGCGCCTGCTCGCCGCGCTCACCGACGGCGGCGAGGAGGCGCGTGTCGCCGGCGGTGCGGTGCGCAACGCGCTCATCGGCCAGCCGGTCGCCGACATCGACATCGCTACCACGACGGTGCCCGAGGAAACCATCCGGCGTGCCGAGGCGGCGGGCTTCAAGACGGTGCCGACCGGCATCGAGCATGGCACCGTCACCGCGGTCGCCCAGGGCAAGGCCTACGAGGTCACCACGCTGCGTGCCGATATCGAAACCGACGGCCGGCGCGCCAAAGTGTCGTTCGGCCGCGACTGGAAAGCCGACGCCGAGCGGCGCGATTTCACCATCAATGCACTCTATGCGGAAGCCGATGGAACGGTCGTCGATCTGGTCGGCGGTATCGCCGATATCGAGGCGCGGCGGCTGCGCTTCATCGGCGATCCGGAAGCGCGTATCCGCGAGGATTATCTGCGCATCCTGCGTTTCTTCCGTTTCTTCGCCTGGTATGGCGACGGCAGGCCGGATGCCGAAGGGTTAAAGGCTTGCGCCCGGCTGAGGCAGGGGCTCGACCAGCTCTCGGTCGAGCGCGTCTGGTGGGAATTGAAGAAATTGCTGTCGGCGCCGGATCCGTCGCGGGCGCTGCTGTGGATGCGCCAAGCCGGCGTTCTGACCGCCGTTTTGCCGGAAAGCGAGAAATGGGGCATCGATGCCATCCACGGGCTGACCAAGACCGAGAAGGACCTGGCCTGGGCGCCGGACCCGCTGCTCAGGCTGGAAGCCGTCGTGCCGCCGGATGCCGCGCGCATGAAAACGCTTGCGGAGAGATTGAGGCTTTCCGTGAGCGAGGCAAGCCGCCTGCGGAATTGGGCGATCACGGCTGCCGTCGATCCGAAAACGACCGAAGGAGAGTTGGCGAAAAGGCTTTATTTTGGCGACCGCCAAGGCTTTGTCGATCGGCTGCGGCTGTTGCTTGCTTCCGCTCGAGCCCGCGCGGTCGAAGACAATGACGCACTACTCGAAGCCGGTGGCTTCTCGCGCCTGCTTGCCTTCGCCGAAAAATGGCAGAACCCTGTTTTTCCGCTCAAGGGCGCCGATCTGACGACACTTGGCGCGTCACCGGGGCCAAAGCTTGGTGCAACGTTGAAGAACCTCGAAAAGGAATGGGTCGAGTCCGGTTTTGCGCTCGATCGCGGCGCGCTGCTCAAGCGCGCCGCAGAGGCACTCGAATCCTGACCGTCACGCTGCGTCGCGGACCATTTCGATGCGCGAGCGGATCGCCTCGATCATCGTCTCGCGGATCACCGTCTCGCCATGCGTCTCGCGCAGATGCTCGACGGCACGGCGCATGACCTCAGCCTCCTCCTCCGCGCGTGTGTGCCACTCGCAGCCGGGTACGAGCGACCCGCAATGGAATTCCTTCATCGGCTTCTCCTCATCTCCTCCTTGGAGCACCGCGCACTGACACGGAAGCTCCAGACCTTTGATTGCGCGATCCGGAAACCGCTCCGGTATCCGGGCTACACGCTGGCCAGGTTAGCATAACACGATCGAATGGTTTTGGTTGCCTTAGAGTGCCGTGCGTCCAAGCCGACACGCGGTGATCGGGTTGCGAAAAGGCGGAGCATCGCTGCTCCGCCCTCTTACGCTACCCAGGAGTAAGACCTCGTCTTGCTCCAGCGGGCAGGACATCACTTCACGATCTTGACTGCCTCGGCAATTTTATCCTTGCCGCTCATATCCCACGTGACGCGGACCTTTTCGCCGACCTTCAGGCCAGGATCCTTGAAGGTCTGGGGCAACGTAAAGGTGGCTCCGTTATCCAGAACCAGGCTCATCGCCGTTCCATCAAAGCTTTTGATCGTGCCGGTGGTGTGCTTGACCGCAGCAAATGCGGCAGTACCAGAGGCGAGAACCGCAGCGGCGGCTGCGGTCACAATAAGCTTGCGCATGGCATGCTCTCCTGGAAAATGCGGGCACCGCTTAGGAAAGGTGCCCCATTCAATCATGGGCCGTCCGGTCACGTCGGGTCGCGGCTCTCGGGAGTAAAGAACCGCCGGCGTTTCCCGGCCCGACGCGACAAATAGCCCAATCTTTACAATGGTATATTAGACGAAAAAGATATTTTTTGGCGCGCCTTGCGCCACATTCGCCGTCAAATTCCGGGGATTTGGACCCGATTGCGGCTCACCTCGTGCTCACCGAGATTTTACGGCCATTTCGCTTCTGGCGGCAGGCTGGACAGGATCGAGGCGACATTGCCGCCGGTCTTCAGCCCGAAGATGGTGCCGCGATCGTGAAGCAAGTTGAATTCGACATAACGGCCGCGGCGGATGAGCTGCTCGTCACGGTCGCCATCGGTCCAGTTGTCATTGAAGTTGGCGCGCACCAGATGCCCGTAGACGACGAGAAAAGATCGCCCGACGTCCTGGACGAAGTTGAAATCGGCGTCCCAGCCGCCTTTGTCCTCCCCCGAATGCAGCCAGTCGAAGAAGATACCGCCGGTACCGCGTGGCTCGTCGCGGTGCGGCAGGTAGAAGTACTCGTCGCACCAGGCTTTGAATTTCACGTAGTCGGCGATCACCGCGTTCTTCTCGCAGGCAAATTGCATCGCTCTGTGGAACGCGATCGTGTCGGGGTCGTCCTGGCTGCGGCGGCGGTCGAGCACCGGTGTCAGGTCGGCGCCGCCGCCGAACCACTGGCGTGAGGTGACGACCATGCGCGTGTTCATATGCACGGCCGGCACGTTGGGGTTCCACGGATGGGCGATCAGCGAAATGCCGCTCGCCCAGAAGGACGGGTCCTCTTCGGCGCCCGGCATCTGCGTCCTGAATTCGGGGGAGAACTCGCCATGAACGGTCGAGGTGTGGACGCCGACCTTCTCGAAGACGCGGCCATGCATCATCGACATGATGCCGCCGCCGCCCTTGCCGGCATCGCGTTGCCACGGCGTCTTTTCGAAGCGACCGGGCGACCAGCTGGCCTGCGGCCCCCGCAGGTCCTGCTCGATCTGCTCGAAGCTGGCGCAGATGCGCTCGCGCAACGTCTCGAACCACAGCCGTGCCTTCGTCTTCTTCTGTTCGATGTCGGCTGGCAGCCCAGCCGGTATCTCGGGTCGTTGCAAATCCTGTCTCCGGTTGCGGGGCGTACCCCGACAAATGACTCGTCTTTTCCGGCCGCGATCCCTAATCTCTTAGGTGCAAGGGTCAAGTGTGAATGGAGTTCTTTCTTGCGCACCCCGGCAAGACCGCCGCTGGATGGCCTGAAGAAGAGGCTCGACCGTTCACGCGCCGAGAACGCGCGCATGCCGCGCGACGGTTTCCTGCGCGAGACCTTCGTGCTGCCGCGTTCCGACGCTCGTCTCAAGGCGAAGGAATGGTTCGAGCGCTTTCCCAAGCAGGCCTATTGGACCGAGATCGAGAGCTGGTTCGAGCGGCCGGGCGACGTCATCGAATTCACGATCAGGCGGCTGCCGGCGGCGGATTAACGCTCGATCAGCAAGCGCCTCGCGCCGGGCCCTCGGATGCTCAGCCGGTCGCCCTTATTCCGCAGCGGGCATTTGTCGATCGACATGCAGCCGCAGCCGATACAGTCGGTCAACCCGTCGCGCAGCTTCTTGAGCTGACTAATCTTCTGGTCGAGCTCGTCGCGCCAAGCCGTCGAAAGCAGGTTCCAATCCTCGCGGGTCGGCGTTCGTCCTTCGGGCAGCGATCGAAGGGCTGTGCCGATCTCGGCCAGCGAAATGCCGACCTCCTGCGCTACCTTGATGATCGTCACACGTCGCAGCACGTCGCGGCCGTAACGCCGTTGGTTGCCTGATGTGCGGTGGCTGCGGATCAGCCCGCGCGCTTCGTAGAAATGCAGCGCCGACACCGCCACGCCACTGCGCGTCGCCACTTGGCCGACCGTCAATTCCGTTGCCGCAGCCATCTCCGATTTTTCCGCTTGACCTCAAGTTAAGTTGAGCTTGTAGCGAAGAAGCCTCGAAGATGCAAACGGCAGGAGATGGCGATGGGCGTCTGGATTTAGAATGACCGGAGAGGACGCAGTGTTGCGTGAGGACGATGCCTTGGTCGCTGCGGCCGGCGATCGCGTACACGTCCTAGCGAAGCTGCCGGATCGCCTCGCCCGCCACCATCGCAACGGAAAGCGCGACGTTGATGCTGCGCGCTCCGGGCTGCATCGGGATGGTCAGGCACGCATCCACCGCCTCGTGGACGGCATCCGGCACGCCTGCGGATTCGCGGCCGAACAGGAGAATGTCGTCGCCGGTAAAGGCGAAATCCGTGTAGGCGGCAGCTGCTTTGGTCGACAGCAGCACGACCCGCCGCTTGGCAAGCTTGCGCCAGTCCTCGAAGGCGTGCCAGTCGACATGCCGGGTGAGCGCCGCCATTTCGAGGTAGTCCATGCCGGCCCGTTTCAGCGCCCGGTCACCGAGCGGGAAGCCCGCCGGTTCGATGATGTCGACGCCGAGACCGAGGCAAGCGGCGAAGCGCAGGATTGTCCCGGTGTTGCCGGCGATATCAGGCTGGTAGAGCGCGATGCGGAGACGGTCGTTCATTTCCGCGTCTTTCTAATAAGTGGCAGATCAGCCACAGAGCTCTCGCGGTTTTGGAAATTCCTGGACTGGCGGGTGGTCATTTTCTGCGAAGTCGGTTATACGGCCAGCATTGTCAACCCGAACCGATGGAGGGGTAATTCATGATGGCCATGCACATCCACCACCTCTCTCGTGGGCTTACCAGCCCGACGGCGGTTTCGGTACGACGATTCTCCTGACCTTCTAGACTTCTGATCGCACCGATTCCCGCCGAAACCTTTTCGGCCTTTGAAGGAATCCTGCGATGTTTTTCAAGCTGTGCAAGGGGCTGAACGCCCCGCCTGAACACAATTCGACCGATGTCACCTTTGCCGCACCGCGCATGCCCGCGGCCTGGGTCGACTCACCCTTCTATCTGCATCTTCAAGTGGAGGACGGACCGATGTTCGATCCCTGTAGAATACCCGGCTCAAGAAGCCTGCACGAGCGCAAGATTGCGACCTGGGCACTTTTGATCGGCGAGACCCACTCGTCGGCGGTTCACGCCGAGACCCGCCGGCGTCCGCATCGCGGCATGCTGCCGGACATCGATTTCTCGCGCGCCGTTCCGGACTATAGCCGGCCGTCGTTGGTGCGCCGGATCATCAGGCTGATCCGGCCTGGTGCAAAAACCGGCGCGAAAATCCGGATTGTCAAAACGTCGTCAGCATTGTCAAGCGAGACTGTCGGCGAAAGGCCCGCGACAACCTATATAGCGCGAAGCAGGGCCGGCGAGGCGGACGATACCGTATCGCCGGTTCTTGACGCCATGCGGTCTGGGCACCTCGTCCGTTCGCGTGCCGCGTGAGCGGGAAATTGTGAGCATCACTATGTTTAGCTGGTTTGAAAAAAGGCTCGATCCGTTCCCTGCCAAGGAGCCGGTCGAGCCGCCGCGGACACTGATCGCCTTCTGCGTGCATTACACGCGCGGCGCATGGCCCTACATCGCTCTCGATGCGGTACTGGTGACGGCCATCGCCCTTGCCGAGGTGTGGATGTTCGGCTTCATGGGCCGGATCGTCGACTGGCTGTCCGGACAGAATCGCGAGACGTTCCTGCAGACCGAAGGCTTGAAGCTGGCCGGCATGGCCTTCATCGTGGTTTTCGCGCTGCCGGCAACCGTCTGGTTCCATTCGCTGCTCAACCAGCAGACGCTGATGGGTAATTATCCGATGCGTATCCGCTGGCAGGTGCATCGGTACCTGCTCAAGCAGTCGATGAGCTTCTATCAGGACGAGTTTGCCGGGCGCATCGCGACCAAGCTGATGCAGACAGCGCTCGCCGTGCGCGAGTGCGTCATCAAGCTCATCGATGTGCTCAATTATATCGTCGTCTATTTTCTCGGCATGCTGTTCATTGTCGGCTCGGCAGACTGGCGGCTGGCTGCGCCGCTTGCCGTCTGGCTTGCCGGCTATGTCCTGCTGTTGCGCTATTTCATCCCGCGGCTGGGCAAGGTCGGCGAGGAGCAGGCCAATGCGCGCTCGACCATGACTGGCCGTGTCGTCGACAGCTATTCCAATATTCAGACGGTCAAGCTGTTCTCGCATGCGCGGCGCGAGGCATCCTTCGCCAAGGACGGTATGGCCGGCTTTCTCGACACCGTTTACCGATCGATGCGGTTGGTGACGCAACTCTACGGCCTGCTCTATGTCCTGAATTCGCTGCTGTTGTTTTCGGTCGCCTCAATCTCGCTATGGCTGTGGCTCGGCCAAGCCGTGACGATCGGCGCTGTCGCCCTGGTCATCGGCCTCGTGCTGCGGCTCTGGGGCATGTCGCAATGGATCATGTGGGAGATGTCCACGCTGTTCGAGAATATCGGCACGGTGCAGGACGGCATCGCCTCGATCTCGCTGCCGCGCCTCGTCGAAGACCGGCCTGGCGCCAAGGATATTGCCGTGACCAAGGGCGAGATCCGTTTTGAGGACATCCGCTTCCACTACGGCAAGCAGAAGGGTGTGATCGAAAGCTTGTCGCTGACGGTGAAGCCGGGCGAGAAGGTCGGCATCGTCGGTCGATCGGGTGCCGGCAAGTCGACGCTGGTCAATCTTCTGTTGCGCTTCTACGACCTCGAAAGCGGCAAGGTCCTGATCGACGGCCAGGACATTGCGGCAGTGACGCAGGACTCGCTGCGGGCCCAGATCGGCATGGTCACGCAGGACACCTCGCTGCTGCATCGCTCGGTACGCGAGAACATCCTCTATGGCCGGCCGGACGCCAGCAACGAGATGCTGCTCGAGGCGGCGCGGCGCGCCGAGGCGCTGGATTTCATTGCCGGCTTGTCGGATTCGAACGGCCGCAAGGGTTTCGACGCGCATGTCGGCGATCGCGGCGTCAAATTGTCCGGCGGCCAGCGGCAACGCATCGCCATAGCCCGTGTCATGCTGAAGGACGCGCCGATCCTCATTCTCGACGAGGCGACCTCCGCCCTCGATTCCGAGGCCGAGGCGGCCATCCAGGAGAATCTCTACAAACTGATGCAAGGCAAGACCGTCATCGCCATTGCGCACCGGCTGTCGACGATCGCGGCCATGGACCGGCTCGTGGTCATGGACAAGGGCCGAGTCATCGAGGAAGGTTCGCATGAGGAACTCGTTGCCAAAGGCGGGCTCTACGCCCAGCTCTGGCAACGTCAGTCGGGCGGATTCCTGCTCGACGACGCGCCTTCTGCCAACGATGCGGCCGCCAACGATGCAATCGCCAAGGGTGAAGCCGCCGAATGATGACTGCCATCTACCGCTGGTTCGAGAACTGGGTCTATCCATTCCGGGAGCCAGCGGACCTTCGGCCACCTGCTGGCGTCAGGGGTTTCCTCTGGCATTATGTCGGGCAGGCGAAGATCGCCTTCTTCGCCATGCTGGTGATCGGCGGCATCGCGCCGCTGGTCGAAGCCGGACTGTTCTATTTCGTCGGGCGGCTGGTCGACATCCTCGACCAGCTTCCCGGCGAACGCAGCTGGCACGCGCTGTGGACTGCCGCCGGCCCGGAGCTTGTCTTCATGATCGCGGTGGTGCTGGTCATCCGCACCATTGTCGTCGGTCTGTCGGCGCTGGTCGACGAGCAGACGATCACGCCGGGTTTCTATAATCTGGTGCGCTGGCAGGCGCATCGCCAGGTATCGCGCCAATCCTACGCTTTCTTTCAGAACGACTTTGCCGGGCGTATCGCGACCAAGGTCTGGCAGGCGGGACAGGCGACCGGCGATCTGATGGAAAGCTTCATCGAGGTCGTCTGGTTCATGGTCGTCTATACGGTGACGACGCTGGCGCTGGTCGCCGGGCTCGATCTCCGGCTGGCGGTGCTGGTGGTGATCTGGATTACCGCCTTCGGCTTGCTGGCCAGGCGCTATTTGCCGGCAATCCGCAAACATGCCGAAGCGACCGCCGAAGCCGGCTCGATGATCACCGGCCGCCTTGTCGATTCCTATTCGAACGTGCAGACGCTGAAACTGTTCTCGGCCGATGGCGACGACCACTACATCAGGAACGGCTTCGACATCTATCTCGACGCGCTGCGCCCGTTCACCCGCCGGCTGACAGGCGTGCGCATGGCGCTGACGATGCTGTCGGGCATCATGATAACGGCGATCGCCTGCTTTGCCGTTTACCTCTGGGTCGAGGGTTCGATCACAGTCGGCGCCGTGGCTTTCACGCTGTCTTTGGTGCTGCGGCTGAACATGCTGCTCGGCCGGCTGATGATGCAGCTCAACGGCATCTTGCGGAATCTCGGCGTGCTGGAAAATTCCAAGGCGCTGATCTCGCAGCCGCTCGGCCTGACCGATGCGCCGGACGCGAAAGAGCTTGTCGTCGGCGGCGGGCGCATCGACGTCAGCAATGTCGAGTTCCACTACGGCAAGGGGTCCGGCGTGCTCAACGGCATCGACGTCGTCGTGCGGCCGGGCGAAAAGGTCGGCCTGGTCGGCCCGTCCGGCGCCGGCAAGACGACCTTGGTCAATCTGATCCTGCGCCTCTACGACCTCGAGAGCGGCAAGATCACCATTGACGGGCAGGACGTCTCCAGGGTCACGCAGAATTCGCTGCGCGCCAATATCGGCGTCGTCAGCCAGGATACGGCACTTTTCCACCGCTCGCTGCGCGACAACATCAAGCTCGGCATGCCGGAAGCGACCGACGCCGAGGTGGTCGCGGCAGCGAAGAAGGCCGAGGCGCACGAGTTCATCCTCGGTCTGCGCGACAATCGCGATCGTATCGGCTACGAGGCCTATGTCGGCGAGCGCGGCGTCAAGCTCTCCGGCGGCCAGCGCCAGCGCGTGGCGATCGCCCGCGTCTTCCTCAAGGATGCACCGATCCTGGTGCTCGATGAAGCGACCTCGGCGCTCGATTCCGACATCGAGGCGGCGATCCAGGAAAATCTGGCAAGGCTGATGGAAGGCAAGACGGTCATCGCCATCGCGCATCGGCTGTCGACCATTGCGGCACTCGACCGGCTTGTGGTGCTCGACGAGGGCCGCATCGTCGAGCAAGGCACGCATGACGAGCTGGTCGGGCTCGACGGGCTCTATGCCAGGCTGTGGAAGCGGCAGTCCGGCGGCTTCCTGTTCAACGAGGAGAGCGCGCTGGCCGAGACCCGGCCGGCGGAGTAGTTTCTAAAAACCGGAGTAGACCATGGCGGTGAGAATGCCATCGAATTTCGGACGGTCCGGCGCGCAGGAGAGCGCGTTGGACCTGCTTGGCCATGAAATCCTCGGCGAGAAGGCGGCCGCGCTCGGCCGCGCCGGCCGGCGCGTCGAGGAAACATTGACGAGGCTGCGCGAGAATTGCGACAGTGTCGACCGTGCCCGGCTGCTCAGGGATGCAGCCGAAGCGGTGCACGGGTATTTCATCCAGCGCGAACTTTGCGGCCTGCGCAAGCACGACACGGTGATCCGGGAATACAACATTCCCAAGGCCGTTCTGGCCAGGCTCGGCGCCAGCGGATGATCCGAACCGGAACTGGTTCGGGAAGCGTTATTCCAGCCACTCGGTGATGAAGCCGCCGTTCTCGTGTATGTCGGTGGTTTCCAGCGGGCCTGGCCCGAGATTGGTGAATTTGTGCGGCGTGTTCGGCGGTACGATCAGGATCTGGCCGGCTGTGGCCTCGATCTGCCGGTCGCCGACGGTGAACAGACCGGTCCCGGTTCGGATGATGAAAATCTCGCAATAGGGATGGCTGTGCAGCCTCGGGCCGCCGCCGGTCTCCGGCAGGTAGTTAAAGATCAGGCAACTGCTGGAACCGTAAGGCCCGCATTGCAACTCGCCTTGCCAGTGGTCGGGCAACTGGTCGGGCGCTTTGGCCCATTTGTCGCGGTCGATGACATGCGCCATGGGGCGAGGATAAACCGGGCGAGCGTCCGCTGTCGAGGTGAACGCAGCCGTTTGGTTTTGCTGCTGTTTTCCAATCGTTCCGCTGGGCAAATTACGCCCCCGCGACAATCTGCCCTTGTGCCTTCGCCCGTCTGGACAAAAACAGGCTTCACGCATAAACCCAAGTCCCAAATGCCGGAGGAATTCGCTAGCCTGTTCGCCATGCGCTGTCGGGCCGGCGCGATTGAGCGGGGAACAAGCTCGGCCGCCGGCACGGAAGAGGCGAAAGGATCAGGCACCCGTGAGCGCAACCGACACCCAGGATCCCAACCGTCGTGATTTTCTCTACGTCGCCACCGGCATGGCCGCAGTGGTCGGCGCGGGCGCCGTTGCTTGGCCGTTCATCGACCAGATGCGTCCGGATGCCTCGACGCTGGCGCTTGCCTCGGTCGAGGTCGACGTTTCGTCGCTGACGCCAGGAATGTCGCTCGTCGTGAAGTGGCGCGGCAAGCCGGTGGTCGTGCGCAACCGCACCGAAAAAGAGATGAAGGACGCCGAGGCGGTCAATCTCGCCGAGCTCAAGGATCCAATCGCCCGCAATGCCAACCTGCCGGCCGACGCGCCGGCGACCGACGCCAATCGAACCACGCCGGGCAAGGAAGCCTGGATGGTGATGGTCCAGGTCTGCACCCATCTCGGCTGCATCCCGCTCGGCCAGGAAGGCGATTTCGGCGGTTGGTTCTGCCCATGCCACGGTTCCGTATACGATACCGCCGGCCGCATCCGGAAGGGGCCGGCGCCGGAGAACATGGCGGTACCGGTGTTCCAATTCGTTTCCGACACCAAGATCCGTATCGGCTGAGGCAGGGGATATTTCCATGAGCGAGGGACACTCGACCTATACGCCCAAGTCCGGCATCGGACGCTGGTTCGATTCGCGCATGCCGCTGCCGCGGCTGGTCTATGACAGCTTCATCGCCTATCCGGTGCCGCGCAACCTGAACTATGCCTGGACCTTCGGCGGCATCCTTGCGCTTATGCTGGCGGCGCAGATCCTTACCGGTATCGTGCTGGCCATGCACTATGCAGCCGACAGCACTCTCGCCTTCGATTCGGTCGAGAAGATCATGCGCGACGTGAATTCGGGCTGGCTACTGCGCTATCTCCATTCCAACGGCGCGTCATTCTTCTTCGTCGCCGTCTACATCCATATTTTCCGTGGCCTCTACTACGGCTCCTACAAGGCGCCGCGTGAGCTGCTGTGGATCCTCGGCTGCATCATCTACCTGCTGATGATGGCGACCGGGTTCATGGGCTATGTGCTGCCCTGGGGCCAGATGAGCTTCTGGGGCGCCACCGTCATCACCGGCTTCTTCACCGCCATTCCGCTGGTCGGCGACTGGATCCAGCAGCTTCTTCTCGGTGGCTTCGCGGTCGACAATCCGACGCTGAACCGCTTCTTTGCGCTGCACTACCTTTTGCCGTTCATGATTGCCGGCGTCGTCGTGCTGCACATCTGGGCGCTTCACGTCGTCGGCCAGAACAATCCGACCGGCATCGAGGTCAAATCGAAGACCGACACGCTCGCCTTCACGCCTTACGCGACCATAAAGGACGGGTTCGGCATGATCGTGTTCCTGTTCGTCTTCGCCTATTTCGTGTTCTACCTGCCGAATTATCTCGGCCATCCCGACAATTACACCGTGGCCAACCCGCTGAAGACGCCGGCCCACATCGTGCCGGAATGGTACTTCCTGCCGTTCTACGCGATCCTGCGCGCCATCACCTTCAATATCGGGCCCATCAACTCCAAGCTCGGGGGCGTGCTCTGCATGTTCGGCGCGATTGTCATGCTGTTCCTGGTGCCGTGGCTCGACACCTCGAAGGTGCGCTCGGCAGTCTACCGGCCCTGGTACAAGCTGTTCTTCTGGCTGTTCGTGGCCGACGCCATCCTGCTCGGCTGGCTGGGCTCGCAGCCGGCCGAGGGCAGCTATGTATTCATGGCGCAGATGGCGACGCTGTTCTATTTCGCCTTCTTCCTGGTAGCGCTGCCGGTGCTCGGGCTGATCGAAAAGCCGCGACGGCTGCCGAATTCGATCACCGAGGCGGTGCTCGAGAAGAACAAGGGCGGCGGCGGACATCCTGCTGGCGCCATGACCGCCCCGGAAACCAAGGGCTGAGCATGATCCCGAAAAGTGGAAACCGGTACTCGGACAAGGTCATGCTCGAGACGATGACAGCGCGTCAGAGAATCTCAAGGGGAATTGGCATGAAAAAGATTCTCTCCTCGCTGGCGCTGCTTGGCCTTGTGGCCGCGGGCATGGGTGCCGCAAGCACTGGAGCCAGCGCCCAGGAAGAGGCGCACAATGAGGCGGCGCCGACGCATTTCCCGATACACGAACCGAAGGAAATGGACTGGAGCTTCGCCGGGCCATTCGGCACCTACGACAAGGCCCAGCTGCAGCGCGGGCTGAAGGTCTACAAGGAAGTCTGCTCGGCCTGCCATTCGATGAATTTGGTGGCGTTCCGTACGCTGGAAGGCCTTGGCTATTCGGATGCGCAGATCAAGACGCTGGCGGCCGAATATACGATCCACGACGGACCGAACGATGCCGGCGACATGTTCGATCGCCCCGGCAAGCCGTCCGACCATTTCCCGGCGCCGTTCCCCAATGTGGAAGCAGCGGCGGCGGCAAATGGCGGCGCAGCACCGCCCGACATGTCGCTGCTGGCCAAGGCGCGCGGCGTCGAGCGCGGCTTCCCGCGCTTCGTGTTCGACATCTTTACGCAATATGCGCAGGGCGGCCCCGACTACATCCACTCGCTGCTGACCGGCTACGACCAGCAGCCGCCGGCTGGCATGGTCATACCGGAAGGCACGCACTACAATCCGTACTTCCTGTCCGGCGTGTCGCTGAAGATGCCGAAGCCGCTCTCCGACGGCCAGGTTACCTATGATGACGGCGCGCCGCAGACGGTCGACCAGTACTCGCGCGACGTGTCGGCCTTTCTGATGTGGGCGGCCGAGCCGCACCTCGAGGACCGCAAGAAGACCGGCTTTCGCGTGCTGGTCTTCCTGCTGCTGTTCGGTGCGCTGGTCTACCTGACCAAGCGCAAGGTGTGGGCCGGCGTGGCGCACTGAGCCCTGCGATATACGAGAATGCGAGGGCGTCGAAAGGCGCCCTTTTCATTGCAGGCATGTCGATTGATCGTAGCCGACGCTGAGCAAGGCCCTTTGCCGGACAATTTTCCGTCAGGCATCACATGGCGGTAGCCGGACTTGGCGGCGCCGGGTTACGATTGGCCCATTCCTTTCACGCTTTCAGCCGAATCTGAATAGCCCGGAGAGCCGCTCGATGAAATCCTCGCTCGAAGAGACGCTGCTTGCCGCGATCCGCACCATTCCGGATTATCCCAAGCCGGGCATCCTGTTTCGCGACATCACCACGCTGCTCGGCAATGCGCGGGCCTTCCGCCGCGCCATCGACGAACTGGTGCATCCCTATGCCGGCCTGAAGATCGACAAGATCGCCGGCATCGAGGCGCGCGGCTTCATCCTCGGCGGCGCCATCGCCCACCAGCTCTCGGCCGGCTTCGTGCCGATCCGTAAAAAAGGCAAGCTGCCTTACGAGACGGTGCGGGTCGCCTACAGCCTGGAATACGGGCTGGACGAGATGGAGATGCACAAGGACGGTGTTTCTCCAGGCGAGAAGGTAATCCTCGTCGATGATTTGATCGCCACCGGCGGCACGGCCGAGGCGGCCGTCAAGCTATTGCGGCAGATCGGCGCCGATATCCTCGCCGCCTGCTTCGTCATCGACCTGCCGGACCTTGGCGGCCGAGAGAGGTTAGAGGCGCTCGACGTACCGGTGAGGACGCTGATCGGGTTTGAGGGGCATTGAGCGGTTCTTCCTTCTTCCCTGGGGGAGAGGGGAAGAACTCCGCTCACTCCACCTTCACCAGCACGGCACTTTCGAATTCGATGACCTTGTCGCCGGTCGAATCGAAGGCCTCTGAGCGGAGCGTCAGCAGCCGCCAGCCCGGTCGCGAGGCGATGGGGCGATGGGCCAGCGCGGTGCGGGTGAAAGTCACGGTTTCCCCGGCATAGACAGGTTTGGGCCATTTGAGGTTCTTGAAGCCGGGCGAGGGACCGAATTCCGGCACCGGCCCGGGGCCGGGCCAGCGGGCGACCTCTGCCTCCATGCCAGCCTGGAGGTTCAATTTCATCCAGGTGGCGGCGGTGTGCCAGCCCGAGGCGCAGAGCCCGCCGAATATGCTGTTCCTCGCCGCCTCTTCGTCGACATGGAATATCTGCGGGTCGTATTTGCGGGCGAACGCCTTGATCGCCTCCGGTTCGAATCGATGTGAACCGAGCGTGACGGTGATACCGATGCAGAAGAATTCGTCGAGGCTCACGCACTGCCCTCGCGGGTGAGGAACATGACGGTGTTTTCGAGCTCGAAAACACCTTCGCCGCGCTGGTTGAACAACTCGCTGCGCATGGTCACCAGGCCAAGGCGGGGCTTCGATCTGGACAGTCGCTTGGCAAGGACGGTGGTGCTGCCGCTCAACAGGTCACCGGCCAGGACCGGCCGTTTCCATTTGACCTGGTCGACGCCTGGCGCGCCCTGGGAGGTCGAGTCGAGCAGGAAGGCATCGCACAGCATGCGCATGAACATGGCGCAGGTGTGCCAGCCCGAAGCCGCCAGCCCGCCGAGGATGCTGGCCTTGCCCGCGGCCTCGTCGAGATGCATCGGCTGGGCATCGAACTCGTCGGCGAATTCTATGATTTCAGCGGCGCTTACCAGCTTGGTGCCGAGGTCGAGCGAAGCGCCCTCGACAAAATCCTCATAAGCCCAGGTCTTTGTGGTCATGGTCTGGAAATCCTGTTCAGGATTGTACAATCGCTACGCGTCGGGTCCCGGATGCAGGCAGGGCGGCATTTGGTCAAGCAATTTCTGGTGCGCCAGCCTGCTGTGCCCAAGCCGTAGCGCGCATTGACAACCCTATAGCCAGCCGCGACGGCGGAAATACCAGAAGGGCAGGATTGCCGAAAGCACCATCATGCCGATTGCGAAGGGATAGCCAAAGTGCCATTTGAGCTCAGGGATGATGTCGAAATTCATGCCGTAGATTGAAGCGACAAGCGTCGGCGGCAGGAAGATGACAGCGGCGACGGAGAAGATCTTGATGATGGCGTTCTGCTCGATCGAGATCATGCCCAGCGTCGCGTCGAGCAGGAAGCTGATCTTCTGCGACAGGAAGGTGGCGTGGTCGGCAAGCGACAGCACGTCGCGCGACAACGTTTTGATGCGGGCGCGGGTATCCTTGCTCATCTTGGTCTGAGTGGAGGCATGGGCGAGGAAGCCGGCAAGGCGCTGCAGCGAGATCAGGCTGTCGCGGACCGAGGAGGCGAGGTCCTCCTTTCGGCCAATGGCTTTCAACAGTTCCTGGAAATCGCGGTTGCGCTTCGAGACCTTGGTTGATGTCGCCTCGAAGATATCGCGCGAGATCGCCTCGATGTCGCGGCCGGCGCGCTCCAGAATATCGGCGAGGCGATCGACGATTGCCTCCAGCAGCCCGATCAGGATGGTGTCGCCGCTGGTGCAGCCGGTGGCCACCTTCTCGGCGCGCACCGGAAAGGTCTTGAATGCCTTCGGTTCGTGATAACGCACGGTGATGAGCCTGCTGCCGGCGAGCACAAAGGTGACCGGCGACATCAAGGGATCGTCCAGCTCGGTCTGCGCCGGCAGAATGGCGGTCATGAAATAAGCGCCGTCCTCGACGTAGAGACGGCTCGAAATCTCGATTTCCTCCATCTCTTCGCGGGTCGGAACGGCGACGCCGAGCCAGGTCTCGATCGTCGTCTCTTCTTGCTTTGTCGGGTTGAGGAGGTCGACCCAGACGACGCTGTCGCTGTTTGCCAAGAGATCGTCGGCGAGGCGCAGGCGATCATTGTCAACGACGAAGGCCTTGATCATATCCGGGTCTCCCTTGCTGTTGCCAAAGAGGGTTCGTTCGGAGAGCCGTATCAGTCAGATTGCACCGGTACGGCCAGGTGAGGCGAGGCCGGTGCAGAGGCCCTTAGACCGGGCGCGATGGGCCGTCAAGCAGCGCCGACAGACGCTGCGGCGCTCTTGCATGAAGCCGTGATGGAGCGGCGGCCATCATAGCCGCCGGGCGGGTCTCGCCGGCTCAGGTGTTGAACTTGAACAGCATGATGTCGCCGTCCTGGACGACATACTCCTTG
The DNA here is from genome assembly GCF_040322115.1 of Mesorhizobium sp. M0195. Lineage (NCBI taxonomy): Bacteria > Pseudomonadati > Pseudomonadota > Alphaproteobacteria > Hyphomicrobiales > Phyllobacteriaceae > Mesorhizobium > Mesorhizobium sp. M0195. The sequence goes on from NZ_JAMYSV010000008.1 coordinate 24,521, forward strand.
CCTTCGTCGCGCGCCTTGCCGGCCTCCTTGGCTGCCACTTCGCCGCCCAGCCTGACGAAGTCGTCATAGGCGATGGTCTGTGCGCGGATGAAGCCGCGCTCGAAATCGGTGTGGATGACGCCTGCCGCCTGCGGCGCCTTGGCGCCCTTGTTCACGGTCCAGGCGCGTGTCTCCTTGGGGCCGACGGTAAAATAGGTGATGAGCTGCAGCAGCTCATAGCCGGCGCGGATCACCTTGTTCAGGCCCGGCTCATCAAGCCCGAGCGAGGAGAGGAATTCCATCTCCTCTTCGTCGGAGAGCTGGGCGACCTCGGCTTCGATCGCCGCGGAAATCACGACGGTGCGGGCGCCCTGCGCGGCGGCCATCTGCTCCACCGCTTTGGTATGTGCGTTGCCGGTGGCGGCATCGGCTTCGGCAACGTTGCAGACATAGAGCACAGGGTGCGAGGTCAACAGGTTCAGCCCCTGCAGGATGCGCAGATCTTCAGGCGAGATGCCGTTGAGCAGGACGCGGGCAGGCTTGCCGGCCTGCAGCAGCTCGAGCGCCGCTTCCATCATGGGGAGTACGGTCGCGGCCTCCTTGTCCTTGCCGGCGGCGCGCTTGCGGATCTGCACGATGCGGCGCTCCAGGCTGTCGAGGTCGGCCAGCATCAGCTCGGTCTCGACGGTCTCGGCGTCGGCGACAGGATCAATGCGGCCCTCGACATGGGTGATGTCGTCATCCTCGAAGCAGCGCAGCACATGGACGATGGCGTCGACCTCGCGGATGTTGGCGAGGAACTGGTTGCCCAGCCCTTCGCCCTTCGAGGCGCCGCGCACCAGGCCGGCAATGTCGACGAAGGAGATGCGGGTCGGGATGATCTCCTTCGACTTGCCGATCGCCGCGATCTTCTGCAGGCGCGGATCGGGCACCGCCACCTCGCCGGTGTTCGGTTCGATGGTGCAGAACGGATAATTGGCGGCCTGTGCCGCCGCCGTTCTGGTCAACGCATTGAAGAGCGTCGACTTGCCGACATTGGGCAAGCCAACGATGCCGCATTTGAAACCCATTTTTGTCTGGTCCTATCGGGAAATCGAATTTGATCTGGGCTATGGGCGAAAGCGCCGATGATCGTCAAGCCCTGAGCACTCATGCCCGCGGCGCTGACGGCGCCATGGCTCAGTCCTTGCCGCCAAAAAGCTTCTTCAGCATGGCCGCCATCGGGCCGGTTTCGGGCAGCTTGGCCGCCGGCTGCTGCGGCCGCGCCTGGCGGACGTGGCTTTGTGCCTTTGGCGCCTTGGGCGGCGGGCGGTCGTCGTCGCCCGTCGGCGTGAGCTTGTCGCGCAAGGCCAGCGTCACGCGGTTCATGAACGAATTGTCGTCGCCCTTGGCAAGCAATCCGGCACCATCGGCGATTGCGTCGAGCAGCACGTCCAGCCATTCGCGGTCGCCCTTGGCGAAATCGCCGAGCACATGGCCATGCACCATTTCCTTGACGCCGGGGTGGCCGACGCCGATGCGCACACGGCGAAAATCCTTGCCGACGTGCTGGTCGAGCGAGCGGATACCGTTGTGGCCACCGGAACCGCCACCGACCTTGACCCGCACCTTGCCGGCAGCAAGGTCGATCTCGTCATAAAAGACGGTCAACGCCGAAGGGCCGAGCTTGTAGAATCGCAGGGCTTCGCCGACCGCCTGGCCGGACAGGTTCATGAAGGTCTGCGGCTTGATCAGGATCACCTTTTCGCCGGCAAGCATGCCTTCGGCAATCAGGCTCTGGAATTTCTTCGACCAGGGCGAAAAAGAATGGCGGCGGGCAATCGCGTCCGCCGCCATGAAGCCGACATTGTGCCGGTTGTTGGCGTATTTCGCGCCCGGATTGCCGAGGCCTGTAAAGACAAGCATCGTCGCCTCCGGGCGGGAAGGGGTTACTTCTCTTCGGCGGCAGGAGCCGCTTCGGGCGCAGCCGCTTCAGTCGTCTCTTCCGCTGCCTCCGGCTTCATCGCCGAGGAGCCGGCAATGGTCGCGATGGTGAAGTCGCGGTCGGAGATCACCGGCTTGACGCCGGCCGGCAAGGTGACGGCCGAAATGTGGATGGAATCGCCGATATCGGTGCCGGTGAGATCGATGGTGATGAAATCCGGGATCGCATTGGCCGGGCAATGGAACTCGACCTCGTGGCGCACGATGTTGAGCACGCCGCCGCGCTTGATGCCGGGCGACTTGTCTTCATTGATGAAGTGCACGGGCACGTCGACATTGACTTCGGTGTCCTTGCCGATGCGCAGGAAATCGACGTGGACCGGAAAATCCTTGACCGGGTCGAGCTGAAAATCCTTGGGCAAAACCTGGATCTTGTTGCCGTCGACATCGATCGTGGCGACCGTGGTCAGAAACCCGCCGCCATGGATCTTGTAATAGATGTCCTTATAGGTCAGCGCAATCGCCAGGGGAGGCTGCTTGTCGCCGTAAATCACTGCAGGCACTTTACCGTTGCGGCGAACTGCACGGGCGGACCCCTTACCGACCTGTTCGCGCGCTTCGGCCTTGAGCTCGTAAGTATCGTGGCTCATGGCATTTCCTTTCGCGTTGTTCTGGAGCGTTCGCGGCCAGCGTGGCTGGGCCGTAAACGTCGAAAGCCGCCGGGCCTGCATATCCGAAAGCGGCAGCCGCATAAGCAAGCGGACCTTTGTTCGGGATCACAAGGGAAGGCAGCCTTCCGCCGCGTTGCCTCCAAGGGTGTCTACGCGGGTGGCGGCTCTATAGCCGAAGGCGGGAAAGGGTGCAAGTCATGGCAGGCAAGGTCATGGCAGGCAGGTCTACAAGGGTTTCCCATGGCATGGCGATCACCCATGCCGGTGTCATCAGCGCCGACCTGCTGGCCTTCTTCAGGCCTTTAAGAACGTGACAAAAAACTGCCTTCTGGCGAGTGTCTTTTTTTGTCACGTCGTGCCGATGTCAGGCGATGCTCAAGCCGCCATCGATCAGCATTTCCGCTCCGACCATGAACGGGCATTCGTCCGAAGCAAGAAAAACCACTGCATTGGCAATTTCCTCGGCGGTTCCGAAACGACGGGCAGGCACCAGGCCGACCACAGCTTTCGCGCGCGCCTTCGCCGCTTCGGGGGCCAGCCCAAGTTTGTCGTTTAGCGGCGTGTCGATCGGACCCGGGCTGATCACATTGGCGCGAATACCCCGTTCTATCAGTTCGCCCGAGAGCGTCCGGGCGAGCGAAATCATGCCGGCCTTGGCCAGCGCATAGACGTGCGTTCCAGCCATTCCCATATGTGCGTTGACCGAGCCGCTGAGGATGATCGACGACGGGTTCGAAAACAGCGGAACGAGCGCCTTGACCAGGAAGTAGGGCCCCTTGAGGTCGACATCGATGCTCCTGTCAAACGCGGCCTCGGTCCAGTCGCCAAGCGGGCGCAGGTCGGCGATACCGGCATTGAGGAAGAGAATGTCGAGCTTGCCGAAGGTTTCCTCGATCCGCCGCGCTATGTCGTTCTGGGCAGCGGCATCTCCGGCGTCAGCGGCAATGACAAGTACGTCACTGCCGAGGGTGGTGCGCGCCTCCTCGAGACGGCTCGCATTGGTTCCGGTGATAGCGACGCGCGCACCTTCCTCGATGAAACGTTGTGCCGTCACTAGGCCGATGCCGCTGGTGCCGCCGGTAATCAATGCGGCCTTGCCTTTTAGTCTGGACATAAGCGAATTGCCTTTCCTGGCGCGGAGCGCTGCGCAGCATCAGGGGTAAGCCCGGTATGTTCAACTTGGAAGCGTTGCTGACCACAATTTTGCCTTCAGGGGTGACCCTCTCTGACAGGCTTTTCACCCGGCGTATGGTGAAAGAATCATCAAGGGCGCGGCAACTGCCACGCCCTCCTATCAATTCCGAAAGATGCACTGATGTTTAGCTGGCCGCCGCCTCCAGCTTCCTCGCTGCCTTCATGTTAGGCAGGAGGACCGTCAGTAGCCCGAGCAGCGGCAAATACGAGCAGACCTGGAAGACGAAATCGATGCCTTTCAGGTCGGCGACGACGCCAAGCACGGCGGCGGCGATGCCGCCCATGCCGAAGGCGAAGCCGAAGAAGATGCCGGCGATCATGCCGACGCGGCCGGGCACCAGTTCCTGGGCGAAGACGACGATGTTCGAGAAGGCCGAGGACAGGATCAGGCCGATCAGCACGGTGAGAACCATCGTCCACTCGAAATTGGCGTAGGGCAGGGCCAGCGTGAAGGGCAGCACGCCGACGATCGAGAACCAGATCATCGCCTTCTGCCCGTAGCGGTCGCCGAACGGGCCGCCGAGCAGGATGCCCAGGGCAGAGGCGCCGAGGAACAGGAACAGCATGACTTGCGACATCTGCACCGAAACACCGAACTTATGAATGGAATAGAAGGTGTAGTAGCTGGCAAGGCTGGAAATATAGGCGTTCTTGGTCAGTACCAGCAGCGTCAGCACCAGCAGCGCTCCCATCACCTTGCGGCGCGGGAAGGGCGAGACGAAGCTTGCCGCCTTGCGGGCGCCCTGCGCGGCACGCAGCCGGCTGTACCAGCCGCCGACCTGCCACAGCACGATGATGCCGATCAGCGAGCCGCCGGCGAACCAGGCGATGCTGGTCTGGCCGAAGGGCACGACGATGAAGGCTGCCAGCAGCGGCCCCATAGCCTGGCCGAAATTGCCGCCGACCTGGAACAGCGACTGCGCAAGACCGAACCGGCCGCCGGAGGCGAAGCGGGCGATGCGCGAGGATTCCGGATGGAAGATCGCCGAGCCGATACCGATCAGCGAGGCGCCGATGAGGAGCAGGAAATAGTGTCCGGCGTAGGCCAGCACGACCAGTCCGATCAACGAGGAGGCCATGCCGTAGGGCAGCGAATAAGGCATCGGCCGCTTGTCGGTGATCATGCCGATCACCGGCTGCAGCAAGGATGCCGTCACCTGGAAAGTGAAAGTCAAGAGGCCGATCTGCCAGAAATCGAGACCGTAATTGGCCTTCAGCAGCGGATAGATCGCCGACAGCAGCGACTGCATGATGTCGTTGATGCAATGACAGAAGCTCACCGCCAGGATGACGGTGAAGGCCGTCGCCTGAGCTGAGATGTGGCCGGCCGCTGCCGGCTCGCCCTCGGCGATTGCTGTGGTATCTGTCAAGGCATGCTCCGTGGTCTTTTTGGCGGGCACTTCCGCACGCGGTCTTATGGGGCCGCCTGCCTTATACGTCGCTTGTCACGCGACTTCTTTCGTGGTTTGGTCCAATAGTTTCGCAAGTGGGCCATAGCTGATGCCGCATGGCAAGGAAATGTTCAAGGCGGGCGACGCTGATCTCGGGCTGCTGCATGAGCGTCGCTGGCAATGGCTGGAGCAGGCCGTAGGGCCGGCAGTGGCGCTGCCGACCGAATATCCGGACGGCTACCATGTGCCACGGCACCATCACAGCCGCAGCCAGTTGCTGCACGCGCTGGTCGGGGTCGTGCTGGTAACGACGCGGCATGGGCGCTGGATGGTGCCTCCGGACCACGCGATGTGGATCCCCGCCGGCACCGAACATTCCGTCGAGATGCTGGGCGACGTCAGCATGCGGTCCGTCTATGTGATGCCGGAGGCCATTCCCGGCCTACCGGACGGGTTGCGTGTCGTGGGCATCACCGACCTGATGCACAGCCTGATCGTGGAATCGGAAAAGCTGCCGCAGGGCGCCGAGCTGGAGGGCCGGGGCGGACTGATCATGAAGCTCCTGCTGCACGAAATCCCGAACCTGCCGGAACGGCCGCTCGGCCTGCCGTTCCCGTCCGATGCAAGGCTGGCGACGCTGTGCCGGCGCTTCGTCTCGGCACCGTCACCGCATGCGACGATCGACCAATGGGCCGCTATCGTTGGCATGAGTCGCCGCTCTTTCACCCGCGCGTTCCACCGCCAGACGGGATTGTCGCTGTCGACCTGGCGTCAGCAGGCCTGCCTGTTCGCGGCGCTGCCACGGCTGGCCGACGGCGAGCCGATCACAAGGGTGGCGCTCGATCTCGGCTATGACAGCGTGCCGGCGTTCATCACCATGTTCAAGCGCATGCTGGGAGCCTCGCCACGCGGTTACATGCGCGGCGCCCGTGATGCTGGCGAAGGTGCGGCGAACAAGCGGTCCGGCTCGGCCTGAGTCGCAGCCCTGAAGGCGTCGCGTTCGACCCGCCTCATGCGATGCGCTTTAGGTTCTTGTTTTTATGCATGTCGTTATCGGAAAACCGCTGCACAGTTTTGCGCGACACGCATTAATCGAACAGGCTCGACACCGATTCCTCGGTCGCCGTGCGTGAGATCGCCTCGCCCATCAGTTCGGCGATGGAGATGACGCGGATATTGGCGGCGTCGAGCACTGCCTGGGTCGGCTGGATGGAATCGGTGATGACCAGTTCCTGCAGTTTCGAGGCGCCGATGCGGGCGATGGCGCCGCCGGACAAAACGCCATGAGTAGTATAAGCGGTGACGCTGGTGGCGCCGTCGGCAAGCAGCGCATCGGCTGCATTGCACAGTGTTCCGCCCGAATCGATGATGTCGTCGATCAACAGGCAATCCTTGCCGCGCACGTCACCGATGACGTTCATGACTTCCGATTCGCCGGGGCGCTCGCGGCGCTTGTCGACGATGGCGAGCTGGGCATCGATGCGCTTGGCGAGGGCGCGGGCGCGGACCACGCCGCCGACATCCGGCGAAACCACCATGACATTGGCAAGCTGCTTGTATTTCGCCTTTACGTCGCGGGCCATGACCGGCACGGAAAACAGATTGTCGGTCGGGATGTCGAAGAAGCCTTGAATCTGGCCGGCATGGAGATCCAGGGTCAGCACCCTGTCGACGCCCGCCCTCGTGATCATGTTGGCGACCAGTTTGGCCGAGATGGGTGTGCGGCCCGAGGCGCGGCGATCCTGCCTGGCATAGCCGAAATAAGGAATAACCGCAGTGATGCGCTTGGCCGAAGAGCGCATGAAGGCGTCGATCATGATGAGCAGTTCCATCAGATGATCGTTGGTCGGGAACGAGGTGGACTGCAGGATGAAGACGTCCTCGCCGCGCACATTCTCCTGGATCTCGACGAAGATTTCCTGGTCGGCGAAGCGCCTGACGCTGGCCTTGCCCAGCGGAATGTTGAGGTAGCGGGCGACTGATTCGGCCAGCACCCTGTTGGAATTGCCCGCGAAGAGCTTCATGCACCGTTCCTGGCGAAGGATTGAGAGACTCCGATAGCACTCCAGCCTCTTAGTCGGGCTTTTAGCGGCCCGCGCCGGTATTGCAAGCGTCGTGAATGGGAATCCGCCGGCTAATCTCAATAAACGCTTACGGCTTGACGATGCGGCGATAGGTCCACTGCGATGCCGACGGAATCGGGGATAGCTCTATCTTTCAGTCTGAGCATGGTCTTTTCCGAAAACCGGATTCCACTTTTCGGAAATCATGCTCCAGGTCAGCCGGCGCCGCCGCCAAGCCAGGTGGCGAACTGGTCGATTGTCTGGTCGGCAATTGCCTGCATGGTCGCCGGCGCCACCGCCGCCCAGCCTTCACCGCCGCCGACGGAGGGTGCCTTCTGCTGGCCATTGATGCGATGCAGCCGGTTGCCGGCCGGGTCATAGATGTCCCAGACGTAGATGACGGTGGTGTCCTTGCCTTCCGTCATGGTCGAGAAATAGCCCTTGAGCACATGCGTTGGGGTCTGGTCGGTGCTGCCGGCCAAGGTGATGCCGCGCTGCCTGGCGCGTGTCTGAAGCTCGGCGGTCAGCGGTGTCGCGGCTTCTACCGAGGCGCCGACGATCGGCGCCACCTGCAGCCGGGTCCGCGCAATGGCAGCCGCGCTTTTGGCGGGCGGCACGGCTACTGCAGCCGAAGGCTGCGCTGTATCTGCAGTTTGCGCGGTGCCGGCAGGCCGAGCCGGAGTTGCGGGGGGCGTTGCGGCACTTCCGGCTCCGGAGAGCGATTGCGTCGATTGCGGGGCAATGGCCGACGGTTCGAGAACGTCCTTCGCATTGGTGCAGGCCGCCAGCGCCAGCGCCACGAGCAATGACACGGTCGTCACATGCGATCGTCTCATTAGCCTGAAAACTCCTTGGCGATGAACGCCCCTCACACTCTTTGCATTATGGATTCACTGCACGATCAAGTCGAGATCATGGCGGGACAGCGGCTTCGGCTGGGATTCGGTCGTCAGATAGGTGCGGCCAAGCGTCATCGCGGTTTCGGTTTCGGAGTCCATGATGATCATATGGGCGAACAGCGTCATGTTCGGCGCAATCGGTTCGGGATTACCCTGATAGAACATCGGCATATCCATCCAGGACGGGGTGAAGCGGGCGCCGAGCGAATAGCCGCAGGCATTAAGCCGGTGCTTGGTCAAATTGTGGACTTCGAGGGTGCGGGCATGGGCGTCGAACACGTCGCCGAACGTATTACCGGGCGTCATCGCCTTCTCGACTGCAAGTAGCGCGGCGCGGGCGGCATCGAACAATTCCTGGTGGCGTTTCGATACCTTGCCGGTCAACACCGTGCGCATCATTGCCGCATGGTAGTGGTGGAAGACACCGGCCCATTCGAGCGTCAGCTGGTCGTTCTTGGTGAGCTTGCGGCGGCCGGCTTTGTAGCGGCAAAGCAGGGCGTCGACGCCGGAGCCGATGATGAACTCGTTGGCCGGATAATCGCCGCCGCCGGCAAAGATGGCACCTTGCATGGCGGCGAGGATCAGCGCCTCATCGCCGCCCTGCTTGATCAGCGGCAGTGCTGCGTCCAGCGCGTCGTCGGCCAGATTTGCGGCTTTTTCCGCCTTGGCGATTTCTGCCGGGCTCTTGAACAGCCGTAGCCGGCTGACAATGCCGGAGGCATCCGCGATCTGCCCGAAGGTCTGCAACTGCTCGTCGAGGCGCCGGCCATTATAGGCGGTCAGGCCGTGGGTGTCGTATTCGACGCCGATGCGGGCACCGAGCAGGTCGAGTTCGTTGAGCAGGTTGCGCAGGTCTACCGCCGGATTGGCGCCGTTGCGGTCCGTCCACAAAACGATGTTGTCGATGATCGAGGTGTGGCGCGCCTGGCGCAAGTCGGCCGAACGCGTCAGCAGCACCATCGAGCCGTCGGCCTTGACCACCAGGCACTGGAAAAAGCAGAAGCCGAAGGTATCGTAGCCGGTTAGCCAATACATGCTTTCCTGGGCAAACAGCAGGACGGCGTCGAGCTTCTTTTCGGCGATCTCGATCATCAGTCGATCGCGCCGCGCGTCGAATTCCGAGCGTTCGAAATGCAGCGCCATCAGTCAGCCTCCAAAACGATTGCCGAAACCTGCCGCCCGTAGTCGGGCTCGTTGCGATGCGTGCTGCGCCGATAGGAGTAGAAAAGCTCTTCCTCGGCATAGGTGCAGCGGCCAAGTCCTTCGGCGTTGACGCCAGCCTTGGTCAGCCGGTCAACCGTGTAGCGGTTGAGATCGAACATCGCGTGTCCGGCATTTGCGGAGGGCGCGAAATAGCGAGCATTGCAGGCATCGGCGTCGACGAAACGGGCGACGAATTCCGGTCCGACTTCGTAATTCCGTGTGCCGATCGAAGGACCGAGCACTGCGACGATGCAGTCGCGCCGGGCGCCGAGGCTTTCCATTGCCGCGATGGTGTTTTCCAGCACTCCGGTGAAAGCGCCTTTCCAGCCGGCATGGGCGGCGCCGATAATGCGCGCCTCGGCGTCGGCGAAGAGGACCGGTCCGCAGTCGGCGGTCGAGGCACCGACGGCAATGCCCGGCCGGTCGGTGACAATGGCGTCGGCCTTGGGCCGCTCGCCGGCAAAAGGCTCCCTGGCAATGACGACGTCCGGCGAATGAACCTGGTGAGCGGTCAGCAGATGGTTTGCGGGCACGCCCATCCATTCGGCGACCCGGCGGCGATTTTCGCGCACCAGCGTCTGGTCATCGTTCGAACCGGCCCCGATGTTGAGGCCCCGGTAGATGCCGCTGGAAATGCCGCCGACTCGCGTGAAGTAGCCGTGGCGGATGCCTTGCGCCGTTTCCAGCAAGGGCGACCGAACGGGATCCGGTTTGGTCTGATTCAGCATGGCGGCTTTGTTGTCCGTATGGGCGATTTCGTCAAGCGAGTTGAAGGGGCGCAGTTGAAGGCTGGGCGGTTGAAGGCTGGCGAAGTTGATGTCGGGCGCTAGTCGGAGACGGGAGAGTGAAAGAGGCGGCAGCGAAAAGTCAATCCGTGCTTGGAAACGGCGGAACGGCAATGCCGGCAGGGAGGACGGCAAGCACCTTGAAGAGTTCGCCCATGGCCAGCGGGCCGGCGAGGCGCTCGACGTCGGCCGCGATCTTTTCGCGAGCTGCCTCATCGGCGTTGGCGCCGAGCCGGCCAGCCCGTTCGAGAAGCCCCATCTTGAGCAGGAATTCACCTTGCGTTGAGAGGTGGGCATCGAGGCCGTGTGCCCGAACGGTTGCCGCGAGGGGAGCGAAATCGACATGGGCTGTGAGATCGGCCTGCCCCGGATTGGCCAGCACGTCCTCATGACCGTGCTTGCGCAAGGCCTGCAAGGTGTCGCCGATCCCGGGCTGGAGATGACCGTAGTCGAGAAACAGGCCGGCTCCGCCAAATCCGGCAAGTCGCCCGGCGATGGCCGCCATCAGGGCGGCGCGGGCTGGCGCCACCTCGACGATGGCACCTTGCGTCGCATTCTCGGCACCCTCCGGCAGCAGCATCGGGTCAAGCGAGCCGGCGCCGACGAAAAAGCGCAGCCGGTTCGCGTCGTCGAGACCGATCATCCGTTCGCTCCAGCCGGCTCCAGCGCGGACGAACTGGCGGATGGGCACGGCGTCAAACAGCTCGTTACCAACAATCAGAAGCGGCCCCTGCGGCAGCGTGTCGACGGCCTCATGCCAGGCGATGGTGGCCGACGTCCCGGCAAGCGTCCGTTTCTGGACCTCGGTCAACCGCGGACTGGCCTCGATCAAGGCGAACGATGCGCTGGCGGTAAGCGTCGGATCGAGCCGCGAAAGCGTGCGCAGCATATCTCTCATCAGCGTGCCGCGGCCGGGGCCGATTTCGGCGATGGCGACCGGCGTCGGCCGGTCGATCGCCAGCCACGCCTGGTAGAGCCAGATGGCGACCAGCTCGCCAAACATCTGGCTGATCTCCGGCGCGGTGACGAAGTCGCCGGCGGCGCCAAACGGCTCGCGTGTCGTATAATAGCCGTCCTGCGGATCGAACAGGCAGAGCGCCATGTATTCGCTGATGGGGATCGGTCCTACCGCACCGATCAGCTCGGCGATGCGGGTCTTCAGCCGCGTCATGCCGGCTGCGGTTTTGTCACCGGCTTGGCTGTAGCCATCGCCCAGATGCCGGCCAGCACCATCGGCAGTGACAGCACCATTCCCATGGTCAGCCAGCTCGTGCCAAGGAGGTAGCCAAGCTGCTGGTCGGGCTCGCGGAAGAATTCGACGAAGATGCGCGAGGCGCCATAGCCGGCGATGAAGGCGCCGCCGACGAAGCGCGGCGTCTTCAGCTTGAGCCTGGAATGGGTGAGGAAGCGCAGGACCAGGAACAGCACCAAGCCTTCGAGCAGCGCCTCATAGATCTGGCTCGGATGGCGTGCAAATGGGCCGCCATTGGGGAATTCGAATGCCCATGGCACGTCGGTCGGCCGGCCCCATAGTTCGGAATTGATGAAGTTTGCCAGGCGAACGAGGCCAAGCCCTACCGGCACGCCGGCGGCAACCACGTCGAACAGCGACCATGTGCGGATGCCGCGAGACCAGGAAAACAGCGTCATGGCGAGAATGACGCCGAGTAGGCCGCCATGAAACGACATGCCGCCCTGCCAGACGGCGACGATATCGAGCGGATTGGCAATGTAGCGCGGCAGGTCGTAGAACAGCACGTAGCCGGTGCGTCCGCCGAGCACCACACCGATGGCTGCCCAGATGATGAAGTCGTCGAGGTCGATGGGCTTCATCGGCAGGATGCCGTCGGGCCAAAGTTTGGGGTTGGTGACGAGGCGTTTGGCATACCACCAGGCGAACAGAATGCCGACGATATAGCCGACGCCGTACCAATGCACCGCCAGTGGTCCGATCCGGACGATGACCGGGTCGATGTTGGGAAAGGGCAGGGCGGCCAGCGGCAGCAAATATTCGCTCAACAGGGTCTCCGGGTTCCAATCAGGTTCGGGCGCGGACCATGCGGCAGGCTTTTGGCGCGGTCAAGGCAAGCATATGCTTGCATTCCGAATGGTGCGCCACTACGTCAATTCAACCAAGCGAGGATTTGCCATGGCGACTGGACCGAACCGCATTCTCGATGAATTCGCCAAGCTGATGACCGATGCAGCCGGTGCCGCGCAGGGCGTGCGGCGCGAGGTGGAGACCGCCTTCAGGGGCCAGGCCGAGCGCATACTCAACTCCATGGACGTGGTGCAGCGCGAGGAATTCGACGCTGCTCGCGACATGGCGGCGAAGGCCAGGGAAGAAAACATCCGGCTCGCCGCTCGCATCGAGGCGCTCGAGGCCAGGCTTGCCGAATTGACCGGTCAAGCAGCGCCTGTGGCTGCGGCAAAGCCGCGTGCAAAAAAATAATCAGAAATAAATCGTTAAACTTTTCCACAAAGCCGGATCGTAAAAAGCGCTTTGTCGTGAATCGCTTACCGGTACTGCGTGAATCTTTGTGACATCGCCTTTCCACATGCGAATGACGCAGTGCGAAAAATTTGGCTGGTCACGCGACTCCCGATCAATAGACTGAATTTGTTGCATGATTCGGAGCAGGGTCATGCGCCGGGCGGTGGGGTCCGGTCCGGGGTCTTTGCGTTGACGAAGTCCTGGCCGTCCGAGTTCTAGGCAGAATTGTTCGAGTGTGCCTCTCCCGCGGAGCGTGTGGTGGCGCTCCCAGAACGACAGGAAGCATTTCATGGAACTTCTCGAACTCGAATTCTCCCGCGAAATCCATCCGGTGGATGTTATCGAGCAGGTGGCGCACAACAACGACTGGTCCTTCGAACGGGCCGGCGACGACGAGATCTCGATTTCGGTTGCCGGGAGCTGGACCGACTACCACGTTTCATTCTCCTGGATGGAGGACTACGAGGCGCTGCACCTGGCCTGCGCCTTCGACATCAAAGTCCCGGAGGCGCGCGCGCTCGAGGTGATGCGGCTGCTTTCGCTGATCAACGAGCAGATGCTGTTTGGCCATTTCGATCTCTGGGAGCAGGAAGGCGCCATCATGTTCCGCCAGTCGCTGCTGCTGGCCGGTGGGGTCGAGCCGTCAAGCCAGCAGGTCGAGGTGCTGCTGTCGTCGGCGCTGGAAGCCTGCGAATGCTATTTCCAGGCGTTCCAGTTCGTCGTCTGGTCGGGGACTTCGGCCAAGGATGCGTTGGCCGGCGTGCTGTTCGAAACCTACGGAAACGCCTGACCGTCGATGAGTTCGAGCAACAGGCGAAAACCCGAGATCAGCTTTGCCGATTTCGACCGTATCGACATCCGCGCCGGCACGATCGTAGAGGCCGAGCCTTTTCCCGAGGCGCGCAAGCCGGCGATCAAGTTGAAAATCGATTTTGGTCCCGTGATCGGGGTGAAGAAATCCTCGGCCCAGATCACAAAATACTATACGCCCGAAACCCTGATCGGCCGGCAGGTGTTCGCTGTAGTCAATTTCCCGCCGCGCCAGATCGGGCCATTCATGTCGGAAGTGCTGACGCTAGGCTTTCCCGATGAAGAGGGCGCCGTCGTGCTTGGCGCGATCGAGCGCAAGGTGCCGGACGGAGGCAGGTTGTTCTAGCTGCGCTGTTGCTCACGCAGCCAGTTTACGCGTGGTGCCCAGCGCCTCTTCAACCGTTTTCATGAACATTTCCGCGCAGGCCTTCCAGCTGTAGCGCATCGCGCGTTGCCGCGCCTCGGCGCGGTCGACGTGAAGGGCGGCGAGCGCTGCTTGCCGCAGGTCGTCCGATACCGCGCCGCCGATGCCGTCTCCGATGATGTCGATCGGTCCGGTGACGGGATAGGCTGCGACCGGCGTGCCACTGGCCAGCGCCTCGATGATGACGTTGCCGAATGTGTCGGTGCGGCTGGGGAAGACGAAGGCATCGGCCGAGGCGTAGATCTCGGCCAGCTCGTCATTCGGACGATGGCCGAGGAAATGGGTATCGGGATATCTGGCCTTCAGCTTCGCCAATTCCGGCCCTTCGCCTACGACCACCTTGCTGCCCGGCAGGTCGAGGTCGAGAAAGGCCGGCAGGTTCTTTTCGATCGCGACGCGGCCGACGCAGAGGAAGATCGGTCCGGGAAATCCCAGGTCCTTTCTTTTATCCGGCCGAAAATGATCGGTGTCGACGCCGCGCGTCCACGGCCGGAGCTTGGTGAAGCCGCGCGCCGCAAGATCGTCGGCAAGCGACTGGGTGGCGACCAGCGTGCCCTGTCCTGAATTATGGAAATCGCGCAGCCAGCGATAGGCCCATGCTTCAGGCACCGGCAGGCGTGCGCTCAGATATTCCGGAAAACGTGTGTGATAGCTGGTCGTGAACGGGCGGCCGGCGTTGCGGCAGTAGCGCCGGGCCATAATGCCGAGCGGTCCTTCGGTGACGATATGAACGTGGTCCACCTTGCGCGCCTCGATCAGCCGCGCCACGCGGTGCGGCGTCGTCAGCGCCAGCCTGATATCGGGATAGGTCGGCAGAGGCAGGGTGCGAAAGATGTTGGGTGTCAGGAAATCCGTCTCGACATCGAAGGATTTCAGGGTCTCCGAGAGGCGCTCCAGCGTGTGGACGACACCGTTGACTTGCGGGCGCCAGGCGTCGGTGACCATCAGGATGCGCATGGCGGTCCCTTGGCGGAGAGCTTGATTGCCTTGCCGCGATGCCTGAGCGGCGACCACGCCGCAGCTCTGGCGTCGCACCGGCGCACCCGGGCAGGCGCGGGGTCGAAATGAGGCCGCAGGGCCGAATCAATCAGGATCGCGCGCTTCATTGGCGCTCTTCACCATGGTTTCATGACGGGCGAATGAAGGCCGGGTCTCGCTGCCGTCAAGCCGGAACCTTGATCACCGCCCGCAAGCCGCCGAGCGGGCTGCGTTCGAGGACGATGTCGCCGCCATGGCTGCGGGCAATGTCGCGTGCGATGGAGAGGCCAAGGCCGGTGCCGCTGGCGTCGAGGTTGCGGGCCTCGTCGAGCCGCACGAACGGCTTGAATACATCCTCCCGCTTTTCGGGCGGAATGCCCGGACCGTCATCGTCGATGGTGACGAGCAGCGAACCGCGTCCATGATTGGCGTTGATCTCCACCGTCTTGGCATAGCGGAATGCATTGCCGACGACATTGGAGAGCAGCCGGGCAAAGGCATTGGGGCGCACGTGGACGTGCGGATCGCCGGTAAGTACGGTCGACAGCTTGCGCTTGCGGAGCGCGGCTTCCTCGCGAAGCTTGTCGAAGAAGGCTTCGAGGTCGAACCGGCCGGCATCTTCCGATGCTTCGCCGCGTGCAAAGGCAAGGTAACCTTCCAGCATCGACTGCATGTCGTCGATGTCCTGGTCGAGTGCCTGGGTGTCGGCCGCCTTGGTCCCGGCCAGTGCCAATTGCAGCTTGAAGCGGGTGAGGATGGTCCTCAGATCGTGGCTGACGCCGCTCAGCATGGCGGTGCGCTGCTCGAGCTGGCGTTCGATGCGTTCGCGCATCTGGATGAAGGCAAAGCCGGCGCGGCGGACTTCCTCGGCGCCGCGCGGGCGAAAATCGCGCGGCATCGGCCGGCCTTTGCCAAAGCTCTCGGCCGCCTCGGCCAGCGTCAGAATCGGCCGGATCTGGTTGCGCAGGAAGGGAATGGCGATCATCAGCAGCACCAGCGAGGTGCCGACCATCCAGATCAGGAAAATATGGGTGTTCGACGCATAGGCCTGGCTGCGGCGCACGAAGACCCGCAGCACCTTGTTCTCAAGCTGGACGCGGACCTCGACGATATTGGAATTGCCGACCGTATCGATCCAGAACGGACGGTTGATCTGGCGGGTGATCTCGGACGAAAGGATCTCGTCGAGGATCGAGAAGAACGGCTTTGGCCCGGGTGGCGGCAGCGGGTCGGGGGGGAGGAGGTCGACCTTCAGCTGCATGCGATCCTGGGCGATGCGGATGACGTTCGCGTAGTCGGCGTCATGCGGATAGGTCTCTATCAGGTCGATGATGGCGGCGATGTCGCGCACCGTGGCCTGTGACAGGCGTTGCGTCACGGTCTGCCAATGGCGCTCCATGAAGACAAAGGCGACGACCGACTGCAGCATGATCATTGGCGCTATGACGATGATCAGCGAGCGGGCATAGAGCCGCTTCGGCATGTAAAGCGACACCAGGCGCCAGAAACGGTTCCAGGCGCGCGGCACGGCCTTCAGCGCCCGCGTCGCGCGGGCGCCGAAGCCGCCATCTCCCGGCCGTTCGAGTTGCGTGGTCGCCATTCGTCTTTTCGCTCACCGGGACCCGGCAAAGGGCCGCTGTCGGCGGCATTCTATTCCACGCTGAGCCGATACCCAATACCGCGCACGGTCTGCAGCCAGACCGGATTGGACGGATCGCGTTCGATCTTGCGGCGCAGCCGGTTGATCTGGACGTCGATCGTGCGCTCGCCGACCTCGGATTCGTCGCCGACAAGCTCATGCCGCGGTATCGTCTCGCCGGCACGGGCAGCGAAGATCGCCAGGATTTCCTGCTCGCGGTCGGTCAGCTTGAGCGCCTCTCCGCCGCGCTTCAGCTCACGCCTGGCGATCTGGAACGTATAGGGACCGAAGACCAGCTGTTCGACCTTGGGCGTCGTCGCGGGGCCGCCGCGGCGCAGGATATTGTTGATACGCAGGATCAGCTCACGCGGGTCGAACGGTTTAGGCAGATAGTCGTCGGCGCCGGCCTCGAGCCCGGTGATCCGGCTGTCGGTTTCGGACAGTGCGGTGAGCATCAGGATCGGTACGTTTTTCTCCGCCCGCAGCGCCTTGGTGAGATCGACGCCGCTTTCACCCGGCATCATGACATCGAGCACGATCAGATCGAAGTCGAGGCCGGCGAGCTTTCGGCGCGCCTCGCCGGAATTTCCGGCGACGGTGACGCGAAAGCCGTTTTCGGTCAGATACTGTTTCAGAAGATTGCGGATACGGGTGTCGTCGTCGACCACCAGCAGATGCGGCGCGTCGTCTTCCGGTGCTGTCGGATGATCAACCCTCTCAATGGTCTCCATGGCTTTTCCCTGACATCTTTGCGGGCACAATGTCGATCTGCGCCCTTAGTTCCGGATTGACCATCGCTTCAAGGAACCGTTCGATAACGGCGCGTTCGGTGGCTCCGGAATCTTCCAATGCAGCATGGATGCGGCGCGACTGTGGCCGCGCCAGCGCCAGCGCCAGCGCACGGCCCTTGGCCGTCGGATAAAGCTCGCGCTGGCGGCGGTCGCGAGGGCCCTGCAATTGCACGATATGGTCGGTGTCAATCAGTTGCTTGAGCACGCGCGCCAGGCTCTGCTTGGTGATCTTGAGCACGTCGAGGAGCTCGGCGACCGTCAGGCCGGGCCGGCGATTGACGAAATGCAACACCCGATGATGGGCGCGGCCAAAACCGTAATCGGCCAGGATCTGGTCCGGATCGGAGGTAAAGTCGCGATAGGCGAAGAAGAACAACTCGATGATGGCGAAATCGATGCCGTCCTCGTCGGTGATCGCCGTCCTGATCGGCTCTGCGGCTGCGTGGCTCGTCATCTTTTCTCCGTGTGAAGCAGGAAATTATGTCAGCACTATTGACGTATTTTCCGCGCGATGGTAATTTTTGGCAAGCTTTTCGGCGGATTGCGAACGAAAAGGCAAGCGAAGCCGTTTTTTTCCGGAACTTCCTGAGTTTGCCAGACCTTAAATATCCGCCTACGCTTTGAGACAATGGCCGTCCGCAGCGGCCGAGGCGAAACACGCAACGACACTGTGCGGGCTGCCGCCCGCGGGAGGTTACCATGGCATCCGTTCCCTTCGACCAACTGGACGGCTTTATCTGGATGAACGGCGAATTCGTCAAATGGGCCGACGCCAAGATCCACGTCTTGACCCACGGGCTGCACTACGCCAGCGCGGTATTCGAGGGCGAGCGCGCTTATGGGGGCGAAATTTTCAAGCTGACCGACCACACCGAACGCCTGCATGAATCGGCGCGCCTGCTTGGCTTCAAGATACCCTACTCGGTCGCCGAGATCGACGACGCCTGCCGCACGCTGTTGAAGAAGCAAGGTTTCCAGGACGCCTATGTCCGGCCGATCGCGTGGCGCGGCAGCGAACAGATGGGCGTTTCCGCACAGAACAGTCGGATCAACTGCGCCATCGCCATCTGGCAGTGGCCGAGCTATTTCGACCCGGCGCAGAAGCTCAAGGGCATCCGCCTCGACATGGCCGAATGGCGCCGCCCCGACCCGCGCACCGCACCGTCGAAATCGAAGGCGGCCGGCCTCTATATGATCTGCACCATGTCCAAGCATGCCGCCGAGGCCAAGGGCTATGCCGACGCTATGATGCTCGACTGGCGGGGCCAGGTGGCGGAAGCGACAGGCGCCAACATCTTCTTCGTCAAGGACGGCAAGATCCATACGCCCAAGCCCGATTGCTTCCTCGACGGCATCACCCGCCGCACGGTCATCGGCCTTGCCAAGGACCGCGGTTTGGAGGTGATCGAGCGCGCCATCATGCCGGAAGAGCTTGAAGGCTTCCAGCAGTGCTTCCTCACCGGGACGGCAGCCGAGGTGACGCCGGTTTCGGAGATCGGTCCATACCGATTCGAGGTCGGCGAAATCGCCAAGACGCTGATGAATGACTATTCTGCGGCCGTTCAGCCCAAGCACGCAATCGCTGCAGAATAACGAAAGTCACAGCTTTTTTAACTAGTAAGGGCGGTTTTCGGGCCGCCCTTTTTATTTAAGCGCTTCTGCATTTGACTTTCACACAATTCGGCGTCTCATGATGGGGTCGGCCCGGGAGGCTGGCAGCTATGGAGGGACTGGAAATATGGATATGAACACGCTTCTTCCGATCATTATTCAGGTGATTACGGGTATCATCGGTGGTCAGGCGGTTGGCGCGGCTATCAAGACGGCGGCGATGGGGCAGCTTACCAAAATCCTGGGCGGCGCTGTTGGCGGCGTCGGCGGTGCGGCCATCCTCAACAGTCTGCTGGGTGGGGCGGTCGATCCGACAGCCGCGGCCACGGCGGCAGGGGCAGGCAGCGCGTTGAACATTTCAAATATCGTTGGCGGTGCCGGCGGCGGCGCCATCCTGACCGGCATCATCGGTGCGGTCATGAACGCGATGAAGAAATAAGCTTTGACGTTTCAGGGTTTTAAATGGGCGGCTTCGGCCGCCCATTTCGTTTTCCGTTTTGCGTTTTTCCGTTTGCCGTTTGTGGAGCGGTGGACGCCGTTCGCGTGTGTCTCTACATCAGGGTAAGGTTAGGGCTTTCCTGACGCGTTCGAGGGGGCGCGCAGCGCTCCGACAGCGTGAAAGGACGAATATGGGTCTCAACGCCGGCATCGTGCCGGTCACGCCGTTCCAGCAGAACTGCACCATTCTCTTCGACATGGACGACAGGCAAGGCGTTGTCGTCGATCCGGGCGGCGACATCGACAAGGTGCTGGCGGCGCTCGAGGACAATGCGATCACAGCCGGCGCGATCTGGATCACGCATGGCCATATCGACCATGCCGGCGGGGCCATGGAGCTGAAGGAGGCGCTCGGTATCGAGATCATCGGCCCGCATGCCGCCGACCGGCCGCTGCTCGCCAATCTCGAGAACCAGGCGAAGCGCTACGGCATCACCGATCCCGTGCGCAACTGTGTCCCCGACCGGTTCCTTGCCGAAGGCGAGACCGTTTCGTTCGGCTCACACGTGTTCGAGGTGCTCCATTGTCCGGGCCACGCACCCGGCCACGTCGTCTACTATAACCGGGCGGCGAAGTTCGCGCATGTCGGCGACGTGCTGTTCCGCGGTTCGGTCGGCCGCACCGACCTGCCGGGCGGCGACCACGCCGCGCTGATCGCCTCGATCAAGGAGAAGCTTTTGCCGTTGGGCGACGACATCGGCTTCATCTGCGGCCACGGTCCCGGCGGCCGTTTTGGTGAGGAGCGGCGGAGCAATCCGTTCCTGATCTGAACCGCTTGCCGGAAACAAAAAAGCGCGGCCTGTGCGACCGCGCTTTTTTCCGGCAGGAAACTGCCTCCGTTAATTGGCGGTGCAGAAATGCTGTTCGCCGTCATAGCCTGTGAACGTGCCGGTACGCGCGTTGAAGCTCCGGTAGCGGTCCGAGCAGTATTCGTACCAGCCGCGGGTCCAGGGCTCCGCATAGCTTTCGGCATAGGCCACTCGCGGCTGCACGTAATAACGGCGCACCGGGGCAGGCCGGTAGTATTCATCATCATAGGCCGGGTCGTAATAGCGGGGCTGCGGGCTGGCGAGCGCACCGCCGATCAGGGCACCGGCCGCAAGGCCGAGCACGCCTGCCGCAACGGCGTCGCCGTTGCCGTGGTGCTGGCGGTGATGGCGCCATTCATCGGCACTGGCCGCGGGCAAGGTCGCAAGCGTGGTCGCAACGACCGCGGCGGACAGGATGGCAGTCTTGAAAATTCGGTTCATGTCGGTCTCCTTCGTGCCGGCCCGGGTCGTTTTCGGGGGATGCGGTCCGGCTTTAACGAAGATTAATATGGGACCGTGGCTGAACGGGGGCTGAACGAAATTTGGCCAGGCGGGTTCATCCAACCGGGCGATTCAAGCGTGCGGCAAACACCGCAGGCCAGACCGGCCCGCGTCCATTCTGTCCAGGGCCGGTTCAGCCGATCGACAGGTTGACGGCTTTCGGACCCTTGCCGCGCTTGTCCGGCTCGGTGTCGAATGTCACTTTCTGCCCATCCTCAAGACCGGGAAGACCCGACGCCTGCACGGCCGAAATATGGACGAAGACATCCTTTGCCCCGTCGTCCGGCGTGATGAAGCCGAAGCCCTTGGCGTGATTGAAGAATTTGACGGTGCCGGTCTGCGGCATGGGAAGCTCCTTTGATCCCACAAGTCCAGTCTCGGGCCGGCAAATGCCCGGACGGAAATTTGTCCTTTATTTTAGTGCCATCGGCAAGAGAAAGTTTTGCGGGTGCCGGCAAGCATCCCAGAACACAAAAGGCGCGACGAAAGCCGCCGCGCCTTTATAAAATTCACGTCACACCAAAGCCTTGCAGCATCCTCACACCCCGAAAGGACGCGCGGCACGCCGCCGTTCAGGCGGCGCGGAGATTGACCGCTTTCGGACCCTTCCCCATACGGTCGGGCTCGACATCGAAGGTGACCTTCTGACCGTCGACGAGCGTGCGCAGCCCGGAAGCCTCGATCGCCGAGATGTGGACGAACACATCCTTGGCGCCGCCATCGGGCGTGATGAAGCCGAAGCCTTTGGTAGCGTTGAAGAATTTAACGGTGCCGGTCTGGGCCATTGGGGAAACTCCTTCACCCGTGTCAGTCTTGGTGGTTCCGCCCGCCGCCTGGCGCCGTGGGCAAGTCCCGGTGGTTGCTTCGGCAGTCATGCACTGGCGCATGGTAAAACCCCCCGCCGAAAACGGGGCTGTCAGAGATTCACAGTATCGGGGAAAGGTCGTCCAAAACGTTCCGCTCTCCGGGTCGCAAATGCCCGAACACAAAATTTATCGCACGGAAACGTGATGCTTGCAAGATAGAGCCGCGGGCGGCCCAACAGGCGCATCCCGACGCATCGCACCGATAGTTCCGGTTCTCCGCGCGGTCATCGGCCAGACGCAGCCCAGGCATGGTCCAGCAAGCGGGGCCGGTGCTGTTTTGCCTTTGCGCCGGCCTACCGTCGCCCTGGTTGGCCATGCCGCCGGTTGCAAACAGGGGTTGCATTTGGCGGCGGAATGACGAGGATCGGCCGGACGCAGGCACCATTTGTGCAGGCACGAGTTTCGAGGGAGGGAACATTCATGCGGTTTCTTGCGGCAATCTTCTCGCGGCAGGGTTTTTCCATCCTGTTCCTGTCGGCAATTCTCGCGGCCTGCACCGTCGTGGTCGATGAGGGGCCGGGGCCGCGCCCGCCACGGCCGGGACCGCAATTCTGCACCAGGCAATATGACCCGGTCTGCGCCAGGCGCGGCGGCGACCGCCAGACCTTCGCCAACGCCTGCCTTGCCGAACGGGCCGGATACCGCATCATCCGTGAAGGCGAGTGCCGTGGCGGTGGTGGCGGCGGGGAGCACACATTCTGTACCCGCGAATACCGCCCGGTCTGTGCCCGTCGCCATGGCGAACTGCGCACGTTCCCCAATGAATGCGAGGCCCGCGCGGCTGATTATCGGGTCGTCGATGATGGGCCGTGCTAGCGCACCGGCCTCACTGTTCGTCCGGATAGGCACCATCGGCGGGGCCGACGTAGAGCTCGGCGCCGTCCTCGTTGGAGATGCGCAGGCGATCGGGGATCTGCGGCATCATCAACGTGTGAAGCAGCGTGGCGGCGCCTTGCAGGGCGGCGCGCAGGTTCGGCGCCTCCAGCGACACCCGGTCGAGTGTCGCTTCGTCGGCATCGCGCAAGCGGTAGAACTCGATGACGAAGTTCAAGCACGCCTCCAGCAGATTGTCTCCGATCGACCCTAGCCTTTGGACTTGGGTTTCGTACCGGTCTCCGCCTGCTTGACCGCCGAGCCGAACGGCGAGGCCGGCTTTGCAGCCACCTTGTCCTTCTTGGGCTTGCGTGTCTCGCGGTTGCTTCGCTGTTGACCCTTGGCCATTTCTGATCCCTCGTGCGTGGGTGGTAATGTCGAGAGTGCTATCGCTCAGCCGGCCGGGTTGTCGACCGGTTCGAGATTGTCTTCCGTGGTGACCCGCTCGTAGGTCTCCTGCTCGCTGCGGATGCGGTATTGCGGCGAGCCGTCCTTGACCGGCAACCGGCTCTTGATCTGGAACAGCTCCGCGGTCTTTTGGACAAGGCCGATGCGGCTCTTCATGCGGACGGTCTGGCCGATGGTGAAGATATGCGACGGCGTATCCGTGCGCCGCGCACTCTGCTGGAAGCGGATCATGTAACATTCTCCTGATCGTGCCGAAGCGCTGCTTCGAGTTCGGCGTGGTCGACGGCGACAAGCTGGCTGGTCGGGCTTTTCACCGTCCTTGACGGCAGATGGATGAAAGTGGCGACGCGCCGCCAGGCAAGCCACGACATGCCGTCGATCAGTTCCTCGTCGTGGTCGATGTCATAGTCGCCGGCCGGCTGCACGCCATCTAGCCCGCCAAGCACGAAAGGTGCCGCGAAATGCGCGATGGAATGAGTGGTGCGGGCAGACATTCTTGTGCCTTGAAGTTTCTTTCCGGCCTGGCCCTGAAAACGGGGCCTGCATTGCGGTATCGGGTATCGGCGATTTGAATGAGTTTTGGCGGGCCGAGAACCCCTGACGCCGCGAGGGGACCAAGCACGGCCCAAAAACGGTTCCATACCAATATTCTGAAAATGCGGCTTATTCAAGAAGATTCCGGCTTTTTGCCGCTACCAACGTAAAATTACTTTTCTATGGTTATTTGCGAAACGATGATACGGTGCCGGGCATCTCAAAAATTGTTTGAAGAAGTTCCGGAAGAGTTCCTCCGGCATTTGTGTTTATTTAGGTATGAAGGGAATAGAGTCATGAGTTCCGTAAGAACAGCGAATGTCCCGACAGTTGCAGTCGATCCTGTCGTCAAGCCGACAAAGGTCATATCGCCGCGCCTCACGATAAGAAGCGACGAGGCGGCAAGGCGAAGGATTGCCGACACCGACGGCACGGTGCGGCGGGCGCGCCAGCTTGCCGAAAGCAACCGCCTGATTTGACGCGCAAGCCATGACACTCAATTTTCCCAATCCCAGCCGGTCCTACGACGCTGCAGCCAAGCGCGTTCGTTTCGTCGGGCATGACGGCATGTTCGAAGTCCCGTTCTTTATCGAGGTTACGGCACTTTCGACGGTAAACCCGGCTGCAAGCGGAGCCGAAGCCGAATTCCTCAGTGCCTTCGACGCCAAGCGTTCGTCGATCCACGATATTGCGCGCGAAGCCTACTCGCACGGCCGCAAGAACATGTATGTGCTGACGCCGGCCGACTTTCGGTAAGTTCCCCGGGTTCGGAGGTTTGCTTCGTAGCGACCGCCGTCTGCTCTTGCACGTGCCGCAGCGATGGCCTAGATCGCGGCAGGCGGACAACACGGCAGGTTTCCCATCAACAGAGATCCGAGACAACCGGCAGGCACACGTTACGGCTCAGGCGGACAGCCGCCGCTGGGGCTCGACCAGCACGTGCAGCGGGCGCTGCAGCTGCACCAGGCGGGGCGCCGGCAGGAAGCCGAGGCGCTTTACCGTCAGGTGCTGGCGCAAAAGGCCAACCACCCCGCTGCTGCGCATTTCCTCGGGCTTCTGCTGCACCAGACCGGGCGCAGCGCCGAGGGGCTGGCGCTGATCGAACAATCGGTGCGTCTGCAGCCGAACAATCCGGATTTCCTCAACAATCTCGGCACCGTGCTGCGCGACCTCGGCCGGGTGGCGGCCGCGGCCGATCTCTTCCGCAAGGTGGTGGCGATTCGGCCGGACCAGTTGGCGGCGCGCGACAATCTCGGCTCGTCGCTGAAGCAGCTCGGCCAATTCGAAGGCGCCGAAGATATTTATCGCGGCACGATCGGCCGCAACCCGTTCCATGTCCGCGCCCGCGTCGGGCTTGCCGAAACGCTGCAGGAAGCGGGCCGGCTGGATGAAGCACTGGCTGTTTTTCGCGAGGCGCTGACGATCCGGCCGAAGGATGCCGATCTTTTGCACGGCCTGGGCGTCGGGCTGATGGAAAAGGGCAATCTCGACGAGGCTGCGGATCTTTTCAGGCAGGCGCTGGCGGTGGACCCCGGCATGGCCAGGGCCTGGCTGATGCTCACCCAGGTCAAGCGCCAGAAGGAGCGCGACGCCGAGCTTGCCCGCATGGAGGCGGAGCACGCCAAGGCGCCCCAAGGCAGCCTTGCGCGCATGCAGCTTTCCTTCGGCCTCGGCAAGGCCAACGACGACCTTAGTGATTATGGCCGCGCTTTCGACTATTTCACCGAAGGCAACGCGATCCGCCGCCAGGGCATCGACTACGACGCCGGCAAGACGCGCGGCGAGTTCGAGGCGATGAAGGCGGTATTCGACAAGGCCTTTTTTGAAAAACACAGGCCGAGCGGGATCGCCGACGACACGCCGATCTTCGTTGTCGGCATGCCGCGATCCGGCACCACGCTGGTCGAGCAGATCATCGCCAGCCATCCGCAGGTCTATGGCGCCGGCGAGCTCAGCATATTGAAGACGGCGGTCGGTAAGCAGTTTCCGCTCAGCATGAAGGGCGGCTTTCCCTGGGGCATCGCCGACATGCCCGACAAGGCCTATGCTGAGGCCGGCCAGGCGTATCTCGACATGCTGCGCGCCCGCTATCCAGGTTTTCGGCACGTCACAGACAAGATGCCCGGCAACTTCCTCTTGGTCGGCTTCATCCATATGATGCTGCCGAAGGCCAAGATCATCCATTGCGCGCGCGATGCGGCGGCGACCTGCCTGTCGATCTACAAAGTGCATTTCCGCGGCGACAGCCACCGCTACGGCTACGACCTCGGCGAGCTCGCCGATTTCCACAATCTCTACACCGATATCATGGCGCACTGGCACGCCGTGCTGCCTGATGTCGTGCACGACGTTCGCTACGAGGATTTCGTCGCCGACCAGGAAGGCCAGTCGCGGGCGCTGATCGCCCATCTCGGCCTGCCCTGGGACGACGCCGTGCTGTCGTTTCACCAGACCGACCGGCCGGTGCGCACGGCGTCGGCCGCGCAAGTGCGCCAGCCGATGTATCAGGGCTCGGTCGATCTGTGGAAGCGCTATGGCGACCGGCTGAAGCCGCTGCTCGACCGACTAGCGTAATGCGTTGCGGGCCTACAGCTCCAAAAACGGCTGGAAGCCGCCAAAGATCATGCGCTTGCCGTCGAACGGCATGGTCTCCCAGTCCGGCTTGAGACGAGGATCGGCCATCACCTTGGCCATCACCGCGTCGCGGCTCTGGCGCGATTCGTAGACCACCCATGAGAAGATGACGACCTCGTCTTCCTTGGCCTGCACGGCGCGCGGGAACGAGGTGAGCTCGCCATAGGGTACGTCGTCGCCAATGCATTCGACATAGGCCAACGCGCCATGCTCCTTCCAGACGGCGCCGGCCGTCTGCGCCATTTTCTTGTAGGCATCGAGATTTGCCTTGGGCACGGCCAGCACGAAACCGTCGACATAGGACATCTGACTTCCTCCATGTGATCGTTTTCCTCTCCCTTTATAGCGGGGAGAGGTGATTTCAGACACAGCCTGTGTTGGATGTTAAGCTGCTTTCACCGGTGCGTTCATTGCCCATTCGACGCCGAACGGATCACGCATATTGCCCCAGCGGTCGCCCCAGAACATCACCTGCAACGGCACGACTGCCTCGCAACCCGCCTCGATGGCCCGCTTCCACCAGGCGTCGATGTCGTCGCTGCCGAGATGGAGCTGCATGGTGTAGCCCTGCGGCTTCACAGCGGCCATTCCATGCTCGGGATAGAAGTCGGAAAGCATCAGGGTCGAACCGTTGATGTGGAGATGGATATGCATGGTGCGGCCCTGTTCATCCGGCGGATAGGCAAAGACCTGCTCGGCACCGAAGGCCTTTTGGTAAAATTCTGCGGCTTTGAAAGCGCCGTCCAGCTGAAGGTAGGGCGTCAATCCGCCAAGCACTTTGGCGGCGGACTGGGTCTGCGGCTGATCATTCATGTCATGCTCCTCTTTGCGTCTGGTTGGCCTTTGCGAACCACAGGACGAACTCAACGGCGAAGATCCTACACGGCCGATGGTTTGGATTCGAAATGGCGCCTGCCGCGACGGCCAACTGCCACCTTTCAACCTTCGATGCGAATCCGCGGGCTGTTTTGCGCGTCGACGACGATTTCCGGCCAGCCGATATCTTTGCGCAACTCGATCGGCAATGAAAGGATGGCGCGTTCGCTGCGATAACGGGCGCGAGCCGCCGAGTAACGCGTCACGGCGTGACCTATGGATGACAGAATAGACATGATGCTTTCTCCTCGATTGGCGCCGGCATCACCGTGTCGGCGTCCCAAGGACGTGGCATGCGATCATCATCCGACAGAGCGCCGGATTTTTTTCCGCAATTTTTTAACCGCCCGCTTCGGCTACCTCCTGGAAGAAAGCTTCCGGGCTATCGATCTCGGTCAGCCGCCGTTTCTCGATCAGCCAGAAGCGGTTGCCAACCGCGCGGATGAAGGAGCGGTCGTGCGAGGCGAGCAGACAGCTCGCCTGACGTTCCAGCAATTCCGCTTCCAGCGCCTCCTGGCCATCAATGTCGAGGTGGTTAGTCGGCTCGTCGAGTAAATAGAAATTGGGATTGGCGAGCCTCAGCGCCAGCATCATCAGCCGCGCCTTTTGCCCGCCGGACAGCACGCCGATCCTGCGCTCCTGCATGTCGATGCTGACGCCGGCGCCCGCCAGCAGCGAGCGGGCGCGCTGCTCACCGACATCGAATCTGCGCGAGAGCATCGCCAGCGGCGTGTCGTCGCCGCCGATGCCCGACAGCGCCTGGTCGCTATAGCCGAGCACCGTCGACGGCGTCACCTTCACGCCTTGCGCCGCCGTTTGCGGCTCGACGATGGCATTCCGGATCAGGCCGATCAGCCGTGATTTGCCGACGCCGTTACGGCCGAGCAGGACAATGCGGTCGCCTTGGCAGATATGGCGCTTGCCGGTGCCGAACAGAACCGTGCCGTCAGGCGTTCCGACCACCAGATCGTCGAGCGTGATCAACACCTTGGCATGGCTGCCGCGATTGGCGAGCTTGATCGTGCCCGCCGATCTTTCGCGGTGCGCCGGCGCTGCCGCGTCTTCCAGGCGCTCTGCCCGCTGGTTGAGCTGCTTGGTCTTGACCGTCAAAAGGTCGCAGCCGGAATTGATGCCGATATTGTTGAGCTTGGCCGCCTGCCGGCGCAGCTGCTGCGCCACTTTCATGTCGCGCTGGAATTTGCGCTCGGTCGAGGCGTCGACCTCGTCCAGCGCAAGCCTCGCCCGCGAATAGGGCAGCGAAAACACCGGCGATTGTTCGGGGCGTAGAAACAGCGTGCGGTTGGTCGTCGCGTCGAGGAACGCCCGGTCATGGCTGGCGATCACCACCGGCACCTCGCGCGGCAGCGCGTTCAGCCAGGTCTCGAGTTGGCTGATCTTGCCGAGATCGAGATGGTTGGTCGGCTCGTCGAGCAGCAGGACGTCGGGATCGGTGACCCAGACGCGGGCGATCAGTGCCAGCCTTTGCCAGCCGCCGCTCAAGGCCCGCATCGGCCGCGCGCGCATCGGCTGCGGCACGTCGAGCGAGTCGAGAACGACATCGACGCGCCATTGTTCGCTTTCGGCCTGCTCGGCCGGCAAAACGTCGGCCACCACTTCATGAAAGCTGCGCCCGGCGAGCGCTGCGGGGATGAGTTGCTCGACATAGCCGACGCGCAGGCCACGCGTGCGGGCGATGTCGCCTGTGGTGGCTTCGAACTCGCCCGTCAGGCACCTCAACAAAGTGGATTTGCCGCGACCATTGGCGGCGACGATGCCGAGCCGGTCGCCGGTGCCGATGCTGAGGTCGAGGTTGGAGAAGAGCGGCGCACTCAGGGTGACGCCGAGGGACTTGAGGCTGATCAGGGCCATATCGATTTCTCTGGTCTGGCCGGAGTGAGCTCCGGTTCAATGCACTTTGACGGTGCGCAGGCTGGCAATCAGGCTCAGCGTTGCAGCACCATGAAGGGCAGACCAAGAAAATCGAAGCGGGAAGAAGAACCCGGACCGTCTCTGATCAGCCCGGCAAGCAAGCTCGCAGGGCAGAGACAGGGCCGCGCTGACGGTGGTGAGAAAATAACACGCAGCCCTCCTTTCAAGACGTTCAAGTTGTAGAAACTGGCTACACCAAGGGTAGGGCCCATGGCAAGTGGCTAGGCTCCCCCTTCTCCCCTTGCTTGGTGGGAGAAGGTGGCCGAGCGAAGCTCGGTCGGATGAGGGGTGTTCCAGCTTGGCATCGACGGCGCTCCGTCCAACACCCACAACCGTCTCGGCGCTGCGCGCCGATCCACCTTCTCCCACAACAAGGGGAGAAGGGAAGCTCTCTACCGTCCCGGCCGACCAGTCTTGCCGGGGCGGCGCTTTTCGCGGCGGGCGTCGGCGGGATCTTCGTAGGAGCCGATGCCGGCACGCTGGCGGACGATTGGCTTCGCGGAATCGTCGCGATCCTTCGCGCCCCCCTCTGCCCTGCCCTCTTTGCCACCAGTTGGCATCTCCCCCACGAGGGGGGAGATTGGCTGTGGTTTCGCCGGCGCTTTTCCCTGGACCGGCTTCTCGGTCCGCCGCACCGTCATCTCGTCCAGTGAGTTCTTCCTGAACAGCGGCTTGGTCGGTTCACCCGGTATACCGAAATCCGAACCGTGCGCTTCCTGCGCCGACTGTTTCTTGAACAGCGAACGGGAGACCGCGCCTGACGGCGTCGGCATGTCGGTCCCAGGTCCCATATCGTCCAGCGAAGGTTTCGCGAACAGCGGCTTCTTGACCGGTACGGCGCCGTCGGCGCCCATTTCGTCGAGCTCCGGCTTGCGGAAGAGGTTGGGCCGGGCAGCCTTGGCCGCCTCTTCGGCGGCATGTGCCTCGTCGAGCTTGCGGAAACGCTCCTGTTCCTCTGCTGTACGATGTTTGGCCACGCCCTTGTTGTGCTTGCCCTTTTCGCGGCCCGAAACCGGGCTTTCCATGTCGGCATATTTGGCCAGCGGGTCGTCCGAGATGGACAGTTCCATCTCGCGCAGCCGCTTGATCTCGTCGCGGATGCGGGCCGCCTTTTCGAAATCGAGGTTGGCGGCGGCGTCGCGCATCTGCTTTTCCAGGGCGTCGAGATGCGCCTTCAGATTGTTGCCCATCATCGCGCCGGCGCTGTCGGTGAACTGCGAAATGTCGGCGCGGACATGATCCTTCTCGTAGACCGAATCCAGAATGTCCGAAATGCGCGACTTGACCGATTCCGGGGTGATGCCGTTGGCCGCGTTCCACTCCATCTGCTTTTCGCGACGGCGGTTGGTCTCGGCCATCGCCCGCTCCATCGAGCCGGTGATCTGGTCGGCATAGAGGATGACCTTGCCGTCGACGTTTCTGGCGGCGCGGCCGATGGTCTGGATCAGCGATGTCTCGGAGCGCAGGAAGCCTTCCTTGTCGGCATCAAGAATAGCGACGAAGCCGCATTCGGGAATGTCGAGGCCCTCGCGCAACAGGTTGATGCCGACCAGCACGTCGAAGGCGCCGAGGCGCAGATCGCGCAGGATTTCGATGCGCTCCAGCGTGTCGATGTCGGAGTGCATGTAGCGGACGCGAATGCCTTGCTCATGCAGATATTCGGTCAAATCCTCGGCCATGCGCTTGGTCAGCACGGTGACCAGCGTGCGGTAGCCGGCCCTCGTGGTCTCGCGGATTTCGCCGACGACGTCGTCGACCTGTGTCTTGGCCGGGCGCACTTCAACCGGCGGGTCGATCAGGCCGGTCGGGCGGATGACCTGCTCGGCGAAGACGCCGCCGGACTGCTCCATCTCCCAGGCGCCGGGCGTCGCCGAAACCGCGACGGAAAGCGGCCGCATGGCGTCCCACTCCTCGAAGCGCAGCGGCCGGTTGTCCATGCAGGACGGCAGGCGGAAACCATACTCGGCCAGCGTCGCCTTACGGCGAAAGTCGCCGCGATACATGCCGCCGATCTGCGGTATGGTGACATGGCTTTCGTCGATGAAGACCAGCGCATTGTCGGGAATGTATTCGAACAAGGTCGGCGGCGGATCGCCCGGCTTGCGGCCGGTCAGATAACGCGAGTAATTCTCGATGCCGGCGCAGGAACCGGTCGCCTCCAGCATCTCCAGGTCGAAGCGGGTGCGCTGCTCAAGCCGCTGCGCCTCAAGCAGGCGGCCAGCCTTTTCAAGCTCTTGCAGCCGATATTTAAGTTCTTCCTTGATAGACTTGATGGCTTGATTCAAGGTCGGGCGCGGCGTGACGTAGTGCGAATTGGCGTAGATCTTGACGCTCTTCAGCTCGCCGGTTTTCTGGCCGGTCAGCGGATCGAATTCGGTGATCGCTTCGATCTCGTCGCCGAACAGCGAGATGCGCCAGGCGCGGTCTTCCAAGTGGGCCGGGAAGATCTCGATCGTATCGCCGCGCACCCGGAACGAGCCGCGGACGAAGTTGATGTCCTGGCGCTTGTATTGCTGGGCGACGAGGTCGGCGAGCAGCGCGCGCTGGTCGAGCCGGTCGCCGATCTGCATCTGGAAGGTCATCGCCGTATAGGTCTCGACCGAGCCGATACCGTAGATGCAGGACACCGAGGCGACGATGATGACGTCGTCGCGCTCGAGCAGCGAGCGCGTCGCCGAATGGCGCATGCGGTCGATCTGCTCGTTGATCGAGGATTCCTTCTCGATGTAGGTGTCGGTCCGGGGCACATAGGCCTCGGGCTGGTAGTAGTCGTAGTAGGAGACGAAATACTCGACGGCGTTTTCCGGGAAGAATTTCTTGAACTCGGAATAGAGCTGCGCGGCCAGCGTCTTGTTGGGCGCCAGGATCAGAGCAGGGCGTTGCGTCTCCTCGATCACCTTGGCCATGGTAAAGGTCTTGCCCGAGCCGGTGACGCCGAGCAGCACCTGAGTGCGGTCGTTGCTGTTGACGCCCTCGACGAGATCCTTGATCGCGGTCGGCTGGTCGCCGGCCGGCTCGAAATCCGAGACCATCTTGATGGCGATGCCGCCTTCGGACTTCTCCGGCCGGGCAGGGCGGTGCGGCGTCCACAGCACGCCGTCCTTGTGCAGCGGATTGCCGGATTCGATCAGCGCCGACAGCGCCGCGACGGTGGCGGTGACGCCGCCCGAGGCCATGGTCTCGGCGTCCTCCAGCGAAATGTCGAGGCCCGCGACAGGGTTGAGACCGGCCGCAGTGCGCTCCCGCGCCGAAGCCGCGCCGCCCATCGAGGTGCCGCGTGCCGTCCGGCCGGGGGAAGAGGAGCGCTCGGGGATTTTCTTCGCCGGTTTCGGCGATTTGCCGCCGACTTTGCCGGAAACGCGCCCTTCCTTCTCGGCTTCCTGCTCGATCTGCTCGGCCCAGTCGGCGATCGAGCCGGTCAGCGCCGCGCCGGTGAACTCGGCCTGCGGCGCCTCGGCAAAGCCGCTCTTGTACAGGGGCTCCGAGGCATCGAGGAAATCGGTCAGCGGACTGCGCCGCTTGGGCGGCGAAGCGCGCTCGTCATTCGCCGGCGGCGGCGTTTTCTTGTCGGAGAGTCTGGCCATGGCCCGAATATGGGAGGTATCGGCCAAAATGGAAAGAGCGGAGTGGCGGGTGGCGCGAGGGGCAATTTGGCTGCTGACAGCAGGCTGTCAGGAATAGCGTCGACGCACTCCCTCAATTGAACCAAAGCGCGAACGTCAGAAACCCGGCGCCGCCGAACTGGCGCTGGATCTGGTTGAACTCCTCGCTGGTGAGAATCTTGCCGTGTTCGAGATAGGGCGCGATGGCCGGGCCGGTGATCGACAGCACCAGGTCGAAGGGCTTCGGCTCGTCGAAGAAGCGCTTCATGTTGATGCCTTTGTCGGCGATGCGGAAATGCGGCAGCAAGGTGCGGCCTTCCAGAAGATCCTCGGCCATATCAAGGGCGGCGAGCCAGGCCTGTACCTGCTGCTGGCCGACTTCGAGACCGGTCAGCGGGCTGGCGCCTTTCTGCTGCGGCCCGGGCAGCCATTCGCGGTCATTGTCGGTTTCGGCGCGGATGGCTTTCCAGTCCTCGCGCGACAGCCGGATCATTTCCATCAGATGGCGGCGCGCCGCTTGCCGGCGCTCAGGCTCGACCACTTGCCAGTTGACGAGATGCACCAGGGAGATGAAGTCGGCGAGGCGCCATTCGGACGTTAGGATGCCACCATTCATGCCACCGTCCAGCGGCACGAGCGTATCCTGCAGCGGCAGTTTTGCGCGCGGGAACAGCATGTGGAAGGAGCCGTCGAACGTGTTCCTGAAATCATGCGCCAGCCAGAAGTCGGCCTGCGCCATCAGGAACTCGGCATAGCCCTGCAGCCAATAGCCGTCGGCGCGGTCGAAGCGGAAGGTGAGGGCGGGTGCGGCCGCGTCTGGCACACCGCCGCCGCGTGACAGAGACGCCATGATCGCGGCGGCACTTTCGTCCGGCGCGATCTGGCCATCCTCGTTGAGATCGATGCCGAGGCGGGTGAGGTCGATGACCATGCCGATGTCCGCGTCGGCGGGTACCGAACCCAGCGTGGCTGCGGATTTCTCCAGCCGGTCGCGGAAGGCGACGAGAATGGCGCGGAATTGTCCGTAGGTCAGCGGCTCGGGATCGGGGTTGTCCGGCACCGGCAGCCGCATCAGCGGCAGCATGAAGGATTGCGGGCTTTCGAAACCGTGGCGATGCAGGCCGCCGGCCAGGATCTCCAGCGCGGTGAAGAATTCGCCGGCGCCGGCGGCGTAGGCGGCTGCCGGATCGCCTGGCGCGGCGGTTTCAAGAGCGGCAAGAGCGCCGTTACGCTCAGTCACGGTTTTTGCCTCGAACAGTGCCGCGGCATCCCGCACTGCGGCGCCGGCCGAAGACAGCGGCAGGAAAAGAACGATGGCGCACGCCACCAGCCTGGAAAAACGCGTCATCGTGATCACCCCTTTTGTCGCTCCGCAATGGATCATACACGCATTTGGTTCGCGCGCCTGTAGCCCTGTGGTTCAACGACAACAGTCAGCGCTTCAATCAATCCGGCTGGCGGTCTACACAAGGCAAACCATTGGGCCGTCGCGTGTCGAATTATCCGCTTTCCTACAAACTGTCCTGGCTGCCACGCTTCCTCCGGCCTTCGCTCAATGGCGACGCGCGCGGCTTTGCTCCGGCGGCCGCAGCCCTGCTCGACCCGCCGCCGGCGCGCACGGTGCGGCTGGCTTTCGTCGGCGATATCTCGGCGGTGGCCAATCGCAGCCCGCCGGACTGCGATCCGGCGATTGCGGCACTGCTTGCCTCGGCCGATCTGGTGGTCGGCAATTGCGAAAGCCCGGTGGTGGAACGGCCGAGCGCTGTTTTGGGTACGAGGTTTGGCACGCACCACGCGATGAGCGAGCGGTTTCTTGCCGAGGCACTGGCCGCTGCCGGCATTTCGCGCGAAAAACTGGTGCTGTCGCTGGCCAACAACCACGTGCTCGACCAGGGCATCGTCGGCTTCGACGAGAGTGTCGCCGCGCTGGATCAATTAGGCATCCGCACGATCGGCGCTGCGGCTCCAGTCGAGCGGTTTGCGGTTGGAACGCTGACAATAGGCCTTGCCGCCTTTACCTTGTGGCGCAATGCTGACGCGGCTCAGTTCGCGGGCCGTGTCTCGATGGAAAGCAATCCGGCGCAATGGCCGCGCGATGCCGCTTCGGGTGTCGACCTCCTGTGCGCGGTGCCGCATTGGGATTGGGAATTCCGGCATTTTCCACGTGCGAGGACGCGGGCACTGGCGCGGCTTCTGGCCGAACACGGCGTCGGCCTGGTCGCCGGACATCATGCTCATGTCGTGCAGCCGATCGAGCGGATCGGCAAGACGCTCGTCGCCTATGGACTCGGCGATTTCTTCGGCACCGCCTTCGCGCGCCAGCCTTGGCCTGGCCGCATCGGCGCCATTTTCGTCGTCGACATCAGCGCCGATTCCGGCACGCGCGGCGCCATTGCCGCCTACCGGCTGCATGCCTTCATGCGGCTGCGCGCCGGCGATCACGAGCGGCTGGTGCGGGTTGAAATGTTGAAGGGAAAATCAAGGCAAAGGGTTCT
Source organism: Mesorhizobium sp. M0195 (assembly GCF_040322115.1). NCBI lineage: Bacteria > Pseudomonadati > Pseudomonadota > Alphaproteobacteria > Hyphomicrobiales > Phyllobacteriaceae > Mesorhizobium > Mesorhizobium sp. M0195. The sequence continues at coordinate 59,401 of NZ_JAMYSV010000008.1, forward strand.
GGACCGCCTCGATGCGATCTTCAGTGCCGGGCGCTGACGGCTGCGCTGACGCGGTCCACCAAACCGTTTATCATGCCCAACGCGGGCAGGCTTGTGGCGGCGGTGGGTGATGGAAACTGCGGATTTCATGCCGAGCGAAGCGGTGATCGCCGGCCTCAGGAAGAACATCGAGGCCTATGAGCCCGAAAGAGCTTCGGCCCATCGCCGGACGCGCTTGCGGGTCCCACTTTTCATCGGGCTGGTGCTGGCGTTCGTGGTGTTTGTGGCCTGGCTCTTCAACGGGGTTGCCGACCCGAACGAGCAGTGGGTCTCGACCCCGCATGTGTTCCTCTATGTCGGCGGACTCCTGGCAGCGATCTTGCTCTATTTCCGGGCGATCAAGCCAGCGAGCAAATTGCAGCAGTCGTTTCGCAGCATGCTGTTGCCGACCATCTTCGGTTTCATCGAGGACATGCGGTATCGGAACAACGTCAAGCCGAATTCGTTCGACCGGCTGCCGCGTGAGACGGTTGGTTCGTTCAACCGACAGTCTTTCGACGATGTTTTCTCCGGCCGCTATGAAGGGTTTCCATTCGAACTGTACGAAGCAGATCTACGGGAAGGGACGGGCAAGAGCACGACGGCAGTGTTCAAGGGCGTGATCGCCGCCTTCGAGACGATCGTGCCGTTCCCCGGCACATTGGTGGCCGCGCGCCGGACCAACAAGGTCGTCGGCTTTCTCCGCGGCATCTTCGGCAGCAGGATGCAGGAACTATCCAGCGGCGTACCCGAACTCGACGCCGCCTATGAGTTCCGCACCGACAATATCGAGGCGGCGCGGCCGCTGGTGACCGGCCGGCTGGCGCAGGCGCTGCAATGGCTCGGCGAGACCCGGCCGAACGATCCGGCACGCGTCGCGCTCAACGGCAGCGACGGCTTCCTCCTGCTGCCGCAGGAACGGAATTTCTTCGAGCTGCCGGATGTCTCCACGCGCCTCGACTACACCAGGCATGTCGCGCCGATGATCGCCGATATGGGCGCGATGCTGGCGACGGCGGCTTTGGTGCGCAAGATCGGGGCGAAGGACGAGGAGGCGAGGTAGTCCGGCTGGGCGGTCAGCAATCGAAGCCGCGTTGGCTACGCATGTAGTCGACTTCTTCCTTCGGCATCGACTTGAACATCACACAGACGGTGAAACTGCCAACCTGGTGACCGTTTTTGGTATATCCCCAGTCGGAAATATCGTCTCGGTTGAATTCGACATACTGGCCAGCCACGACGTTGTGAACACTATGTGGCTCATTCGCCAATATCCCCACGAATCCGGTTTCGTTCCGCTGGAACGGGATGACCCAGAAGTGTTCGGTCACATGTCCGTCCTTGATCATCACCTTCAGTTTGAATGTGTCCGTTCCAGGTGGCGGTGTCTGGGATAATGCCAGGAATGCATCCAGGGTGGCACGTGCCTGTGCAGTCGCCGCCGCCATATCTGGATCGTCAGGCGCGACTGCGACGACGCTGTCGTCACCCTGACTGGAGTCGTGAGCCTCGGCGCATATCGGAGCAAGCTCTAGCATCAGGGACAGTATCGCGCGGGACACGAGCTTCATGGAATGGGCGCCCATACAATGGTCAGCATCATCATGGATCCGTTCGATCTTCAATCATAGCGCGAAGCATACCTTAGTTGCAACCATAAGAAAATGCTCCTGATGCCGCAACTGCCGCTAGTTCTGCTACGCACTCCGGCTCTGGTTTTTGCCGGAAACCCGCGCTATCCCTAGGCAGCGAGGGGTATCATGGTCGAAGAACGCAAGGGGTTTCGCCTGTCGCGGCGGCTGCTGCTTGGTGCGACGGTGGTCGGCGGCGCGATGGTCTGGGGCGGGACGACAGTGGCGCGGCTGGCGCGCGGTCCGTCGGGGCAGAAGAATTCCGGGCGCATCGACGACATTGACGGCATCGATCTGGCGCAGAAGCCGCTGGAGGGCCCGCCAGCCTACGATCCGTCGCTGCCATGGCTGACCAAGGGCGGCGACATCAACGATGCCAGCGGCCTGTCGATGACGCCGGTCTACGGCGTTGTCGAAGTCAGCGAGGAAGGCCACATTGCGAGCGCGCTGGCCTTTGCCCGCACCAATGGCCTGAAGGTCTCGGTCGCGGCTGTGCGCCATTCGATGGGCGGACACGCCTTCGACGACAACGCACTGGTCCTCGACATGCGCAAATTCAACAAGGTCAGCGTCGACCCGACTGCGAAGACGATGACCTTGCAGCCGGGCGCGCGCTGGCACGATATCCAGAACCTTTTGCACCCGCGCTTTGCGGTGAAGGCGATGCAATCGACCGACATCTTTTCGGTCGGCGGCTCGCTGTCGGTCAACGCGCATGGCATGGACCACCAGGCCGGCTCGGTCGCCGGCTCGATTCGATCGATGCGGGTGATGCTGGCGGACGGTTCGGTGACAACCTGCTCACCGACCGAAAACACCGAGCTGTTCCGCCACGTCGTCGGCGGCTACGGCCTGTTCGGCGTGGTGCTGGAGGCGACGCTCGACATTGTCGACAACGACGTCTACCGGACCTCGCGCGAGATCATCAAATCGGACGACTTTCCAAGGTTTTTCGCCGAGGTGCTGGAGCCAAACAGGGCGATCGGTCTGTTTTATGGGCACCTGTCGACAGCGCCGGGTAATTTCCTCGAGGATATGATCGTCTACCGCTATGACAAGGTGGCCAACCAGCCGCCGGCCGACCAGCCGGCAATCGGCGAACCGGGTTCAGTCGGGCTCAAACGGGTGATCATCAACCTGGCGAAATGGGGAAGCCTGTTCCAGGAACTGAAATGGTTCACCGAAAAGACGCTGGAGCCGCAATTCGAGAGCTGCACGGTGGCGCGCACGACGGCAATGGCCGAAGGCGAGGCCTGCCTCGTCACCCGCAACAACCCGATGCATGATTCAGTGCCCTATCTGTTCAACGATCTGCTCGATGAGACCGACATCCTGCACGAGTATTTCATCCCGCGCGCCGCCTATAACCCGTTTATCGCCGAAGCGCGCGAGATCCTGCGCAACCAGAGCCTGCCGGTGCTCAACGCGTCGGTGCGCGTCGTCCACAAAGAGGATGTGGCGCTGAATTATGCGCCGGAGCCGGCCTATTCGCTGGTGCTCTACATCAATCAGCCGACCGACGCCGACGGCAATGCCAGGATGCGGGCGCTGACAAGGGCGCTGATCGATGTGACGATCAAGCATGGCGGGCGTTTCTTCCTGCCCTACCAGCTCCACTACACGGGCAAGGAACTGCTTGCGTCCTATCCGGAACTGCCGTCCTTCCTGGCGAAGAAGCGGCAATACGATCCGGGTGAGCTGTTTTCGTCGACTTTTTATCGCGCCATCAGGGCATTGATCGGCACGGCCTGAGCGTCGGTTACAGACCGTCAGGCAGTTTCGCCGCCAGCCAGTTCGCCGAGCGCTTGGCGATGCCGATCGTTGCCGCTGCGGCGCGGCCGAGATCGGTCTTGACCACGGCGTAACCCGCCTTCGTGCGGTAGAGCACGGCGCGGCCGCCATCGACCGCCGCTTCATAGGCGAGCGGCCGGACGGTTTCCGTTTCCGTCGCCGTTGCCTGCGTTCCGACGGCAGCACTGGGCCGATGGCTCAGTTCCGGTGGCAGCGGGTCTGTCGCGGCGGTGCTGGCCGTCGTCAATTCGGGCTCGGAAGTGGTCGCCGCGAGCTGAGATGACGAGTTCTGTGTCCGGCAGATGCCGGAGACCAGCGGATAGTCAAAATTGCGCTCGTGCAGCATCTGGCTTTTCATCGCCGCTTCGCATTCGGCGATGGTCGACCATTTGGCGGGCGTCTCGCCGATATATTCGCAAAGCCTGGCGTCGCAATCGCAGCCGACGATGGTCATGGCGACAAGGGCGGTCTTGATCACGGTCTTGTCCCTCCAAGTTGCCTGGCTCATGTGCGCAGGACAAAGTGCTGCGGCGTCATCAATCGTTGCGGAACAAGGCGGGATTTGGCCGCGATTGTGGAATGAGCGTGGCGGAGCATCACGCAACGTCTTGCCGGGGCCGGCTGTGGCCGAAAGGCCTCAGTAATCGTAGACGTGCTCGAGCCTGGCGCCCGCCGTCATCAACGCCGGCAGCACGATGTGCAGCTTGCGCACGGCGACGGTCAGGCCGGTGCGTCGCGTCGAAGGTTCCGCCGGAAGCGGGTAGCTGAACAAGGTGCGTGCACCTTCGGGAACCTTGATTTCGTCGTTGGAAAGCATGGTGACCATGATCTCGTCATTGCCGCCGATCTCGACGAAGGAGATGCCCTTGCCGATCAGGCGCGGGATCATGTCGGTGAACACCTGATAGCGCCTGGTGACGAAGACCGTGCCATCGGCGCCGAGATCGCGCTCCAGCAAGGTGTCGGGTTCGTTGCGCGTCACCTCGCTGACCGGACCCTTGGCCCAGACGTGAATGTCGAGCAAGGCCGGGTCCGTGGTGGTGGCGAGCGCCGACTTGATCAGATCGGCGTAGCCTTGCTTGATGGCGTCGGCGAGGCCGAAGGCGAGCTTGCATTCGCTGGTGCGGAAGGCGCTGTCGTCCGCTGCCGGCTGGACGGCGAACAGGCCGGCACGCTTTTCGGCATAGGGAAACTGGTACCACGGCACCTGGTCGAGAAAACCGGCATAGTCCGCCGCCACCTTGGCCTGGTAGATGTCGACGGCGGTGCGCTTGCCGGCGGTCGCTTCGGTGACACGGCCGACCGTATTTTCATAGGCCCACTGGATGGCGTGCTCGATCGTGTGGCTGGTGCCGATGATCACCAGCATCTGGTGGTTGTCGAGGTTGAACCTGTAGGCGGAGCTGGCGCGGATGACCGTCGCATAGTCCTGCCAGAAACGGCCGATATAGGAGAGATAGGGAAAACCGCTCGGCTGGTTCTTGTCGACGAAGCCGGCATATTCGCGGGCGGCGTAGACGATGGCCCATTCCGGATAGGTGAGAAAGGTCGATTCCTCCGGCCGCTGGTAGCCGGGGATCTCGGCACGGACCTTGCCGGCCAGCGCCTTCGGCGGGGCACCATCAGCGACGCCCGGCAATGGCGTTGTGTCCAGCGACCGCGTCGTGAGAAAGCCATAGGCCAGCCCGGCGATCGGGATCAACACGACAATGACGACGAGCCAGAGGATCGCCTTGATGATGCGCTTCAGCCAGCGGAACAGGAACATGGCCGGTCAGGCCGTGGCGAAATGGTCGTACACACGTTTCGACAGCCAGAACCCGACATAGACGGCAAAGCCGCCGATGACGATGTGCGGCAGGTTCGCGAAGAAGCGGGCCGGGAATTCGATGTCATTCAAGGAGCGGAAGCCGTTGATGAAAATGCCGCCATCGAGGCAACCGGAACCGGTGACCAGGCCGAGCACGCCGTCGAACAGATAGACCGAGCCGAACAGCTTGAAATAGAACACCGCCTGGCGGTGCGAGATGAAGGCGGCGGCCAGCGCCCAGACGCCGGAGAAGGCGTGCAGCAAATCATCATACCATTGCAGCGAGAACAGGCCGAATAGATTGCCGCCGGCATCGTTGAAGGCCGGCACATAGCCGATCGCAACAACGCCGAAGAACAGGAAAGCATAGGCAACAGCAAGCTTCTGGATGAGCGTCATGAAATGTCCCCCTGCCGTCAGCCCTTTTAAACGGCCCCCGACGGCAAATGGATAGTAGCTGATTTTGGCGCAGGGTGAAGCGTCGCCGGCAAAATCGTCAAGCGAGGCCACAAAGACAGTCGGCGCCGGGATTTCTCCCAGCGCCTCCCTGTCAGATCAGGACACGGTCGCGGCAGCAACTCCCGAAAGATGTCGCGCCATGCCGGCCTTGATTTTGACGGTCCTGCCAGTCGCCGCCCGAGGGCAACGTCCGTTCCGGACCACGCCGGTCTCCGCTCTTGCGAGCTTTGCCCGGCGCGCCATCGAAGGTTTTTGCCGTCCTTCATGGCAGCATCGGTCCGCCGTCGGCGTTCGCACGCTTTCCGCGGCCCCGTAGGTCTCGGCTTCCATCCCTCCAACAGGCAAGCCTGTTCTCGTTCAGGGCCGTACGGGCCTCAGGAAATCCGCCGTTCCGCTTTGCCTTTCGGCGTGGCGATCGGTAGCCGCCTGAGATGGGTTTAATGTATGTCGGATAAGTGTTTGGCGGAACCGCCGCATGCCTGTGGATAGCGGGATTATCGGGGACTGACCCTGCCAAAACAGCGACTTTCCGATCTCTGCCGCCGCCGGTCGGGATTTGCCGCCTCGATGCCGAAGCCGCATTGCCGGGTAATCGACCCTTGCCCCGCGGCCCGGCGCGGGCTTCAATGCCGGCAAATGATTGGAAGGCGTGTTCGATGGCCTTGGGGAGGCAGGCTTGAAGGTCGCGGTGGTTCTCAATCCGATCGCCGGCGGCGGCAGGCTCAAGCGGCATTGGCCCGAGGTTGCGGCTTCGCTGAAAAGACATTTCGGCGATTTCGAGCTGCGTGAAACGCAGGCCGAGGGCGATGCCGAACGGCTGGCGCTCGACCTTGCCGCCATCGGCTTCGAGCTGGTGATCGCGGCCGGCGGCGACGGCACCGCCAGCGAAGTCGCCGACGGGCTGCTGAAGGCTTTCCGGGAAAGCGGCCGGACGGCCGAACTCGGGCTGCTGCCTTGCGGCACCGGCATCGACTTCGCCCGCGGGCTCGGCCTGTCGAACAATGTCGATCTGACGCTGAAGCGGATTGCCGGGGCCAAGCCGCGCAAGGTCGATGCCGGCTGCATCAGCTATGTCGACGACCATGGCGCGCTGGCCAGCCGCCATTTCATCAACATCGCCAGCCTGGGGCTGTCCGGCGCCACCGACCGCGCGGTCAATGCCGACAAGCGCAAGGGCAAGGTTTCGGCCAAGGCGCTGTTCTACTGGCGCACGGTTTGGGAATTCCTCCGTTACCGCTTCCAGGACGTTGCGATCACCATCGACGACGGTGCCCCGGTCGAGGTGCGCATGGCGCTGGTGGCGGTGGCCAACGGCAAATTCTTCGGCGGCGGCATGATGATCGCGCCCGACGCCGAGCTTAACGACGGCGAGTTCGACATCGTCATCCTGCGCGCCGCCGGCAAGCTGAAGCTGATCTGGGACATCCGCCTGCTCTATGGCGGGCGGCACCGCAACCATCCTGCGATCACCATCCTGCGCGGCAAGAAAGTGGTTGTCGAGCCGCTCGGCGATGTGCAAAAGAACGCCGCGCTGATCGACATAGACGGCGAATCGCCGGGTCGCATACCAGCGACCTTCGAGATCCTACCCGGCGCCTTGACGCTGAGATATTGAATCAAGGCATTGAGGGGTTGATTCAAGTTCTTTCGGCGGTGATTCCAGCGATCCGGCCAATGTGCTGAAATCGCGTGACAATTGCCTGATGTCAGGCCTCGAGCTTGGCCGGGAAACCAGGCGCGCGAAGATCGGTTCCGATCGCATCTTCCAGAAGCCTGACGATCATGGTCGACCAATTCCTTGAAACAGTGATTTTGGCAGGTGGCGGCCCATCGGCAGCGAACGTCGGTCGTTCCTGTCGGTGGTAAATCGCAAACCCTGGAGATTGGCCGAATCCCCCCCAACTTCGTCATCCCAGGGCGAAGCAGGAGCGAAGCTCCGTCGCGGAGACCCTGGGATCCATGCCGTAACCTTGATCAAAGAGTGCAGCGGAGCAGAATTTTGCACCGCAGCAGCGCTCTGAAGTCGCGGCATGGATCCCGGGGTCTGCGCCGCGTCGCTTCGCTCCTTGCTCCGCCCCAGGATGACGAAGCGATGGGCGTTTGCGCTAATCACCAAGGCATGCGGTCCGTCAACGCAAGCGACCCGTCAAATCCTCTGTGCCGAGGAACCAGGCGCCGGGCCGCGGTCGTAGACGGTGACGGCAAAGCCGTTGCGGATCAGGCTGGCGCTCACGGCATCAGCGGTGTCTGCATCATCTGCAAATGCAGGTCCTTGCCGGTCCAGGGATGCGCTTCGCAAACGGCTTCATCGAGTTCGACGCCGAGGCCGGGCTCCTTCGACGGGATGACATTGCCGTCCTGCCATTCGATCTTCTTCTTGAGCAGCTTCTCGTGAAATCCGCCCCACTGCTTCAGCGATTCCAGAATGAGGAAGTTGGGCAGCGTCACCGCGAGCTGGATGTTGGCGGCGCCGACGATCGGCCCGCAATAGCAGTGCGGCGCGATCTGGATGTGATAGGCTTCGGCCATGGCGGCGATCTTCTTGGTTTCGAGAATGCCGCCGGAGCGGCCAAGGTCCGGCTGCAGAATGGTCGCCGCGCGGTTCTCGATCACACGCGCGAATTCGAACTTGGTCGTCAGCCGCTCGCCGGTGGCTATCGGGATCGAGGTCGCACGGGCGACCTGCGCCATCACCTCGGGCATGTCGGGCGGCACCGGCTCCTCGAACCACAGCGGGTCATACGGCTCGATGGCGCGGGCCATGCGCAGCGCCCCCGAAGCTGTGAACTGGCCGTGCGTGCCGAACAGGATATCGGCGCGGGTGCCGACCGCCTCGCGGATCGCCTTGACCATCCGGGCGGAGAGGTCGATGTCGACGAGGCGCGGCTGGTGGCCGTCGAAGGCGGTGTAGGGGCCGGCCGGGTCGAGCTTGACCGCGTTAAAACCCTGCTCGACATATTCGAGCGCGCAGGCGGCGGCCAGATCGGGGTCGTTGTAGACGTTCTTGCCGCGTGCGTCCTCGGAGTGGACGCTGCCGCTGTGCGGGTAGAGGTAGGTATAGGAACGCAGCGTTTCGTGTACCTGGCCGCCAAGCAGCTTGTAGACCGGCTTGCCGGCCTCCTTGCCGATGATGTCCCAGCAGGCGATTTCGAGCGCCGAGAAACAGCCCATGCCCGACACGTCCGGGCGCTGGGTGAAACCGGATGAATAGGCGCGGCGGAAGAAGTTTTCGACGTCGTGCGGATCGCGGCCGACGAGATAGCGCTCTGCCATGTCCTCGACCATTTTTGCGGTGACATGGGCCGAGAAAGTGGCGTTGTAAGCTTCGCCATAGCCGACGATGCCGCCATCGGTGGTGAGCTTGACGAAGATGAAATACTTGCCGCCGATGCCGGGCGGCGGATTGCCGACCACCCAGGTCTTGACGTCGGTGATTTTCATTTCTGATCCTCCAGAACCAGTTCGGCGCCCTTCCATCCGGTCATGATCGCGGCGGCGTTGGTGTTGCCGGTTATGTTGTCCGGAAAGATCGAGGCGTCGATGACGCGCAACGCCTGGATGCCGTGTACCTTGAGGCGCGGATCGACGACGGCGTGCGCCGCGTCCGGCCCCATGCGGCAGGTCGAGACCGGATGATAGACGGTGCCCGAGCGCTTCCTGAAATCCTGGATGAGATCCGCGTCGGAGGTGATCGAAGGACCGGGCAAAACCTCCTCCTCGATGATCTCGGCGATTGCCGGCATCGATGCGATCTTCCGGACGAATTTCACCGCCGCCAGCATTTCGACGACGTCTGCCTCGGTTGAAAACGCGTTGGCGACGATTTTGGGATAATCGCGCGGATTGGCGGAACGGATCATGATTTCACCGCGGCTCGATGGACGGCAGTTGGACAGCCCGATGGAAAAGCCGGGCCACGGATCGGGCGTCAGGATCGGCCGCTCGCCGCTCTTCGGAATGACGGTCGAAAACGCCTGGAAATAGAGCTGCATGTTGGGCCTCGTCGCCGCCGGATCGGTGCGGAAGAAGCCGCCGGCATTGTTCATCGACAGCGACAGCGGGCCTGAGCGCAAAAATAGGTACTGCATGCCGACCAGCAGCTTGCCCCACCACGGACGCAGGATCTGGTTGAGCGTCGGCTGCCTGCCCTTGAAGGTGTAGTTGACGCCGACATGGTCCTGCAGGTTTGCCCCGACATTCTCGTTGGCGTGAACGACAGGAATGCCGAGCGCGCCAAGTAGCGCCGACGGGCCGATGCCGGAGAGCTGGAGAAGTTGGGGCGAATTGACCGAACCCCCCGACAGGATGATCTCGCGGCCGGCGCGGGCGGTTTTCGTGGCGCCATTCTGGAGATACTCGACACCGATGGCGCGCTTGCCCTCGAAAAGGATTTTGGTCGCCAGCGCGTTGATCTCGACGCGGACGTTTTTGCGCTTCATCGCCGGGCGCAGGAAGGCGCGCGCCGCCGACATGCGGCGGCCGTTCCTGGTGGTGATCTGGTAGACGCCGACGCCTTCCTGCGAGGCGCCGTTGAAATCCGGGTTGAGCGGCAGTCCGGCCTGGTTGGCGGCGGCGAGATAGCGCTTGGTGAGCGGATGGACGGAGGTCGAGCAGTCGGTGATATGCAGCGGCCCGTCGACGCCGCGCCATTGGTCGGCGCCGGCCTGGTTATCCTCCAGCGCCTTGAAGGCGGGCAGCAGGTCGTCGAAGCCCCAGCCGGGATTGCCGGCCGCTGCCCAAGCGTCGAAATCCTCGCGCGCGCCCCTGATCCAGACCATGGCGTTGATCGAGCTCGAACCGCCGAGCAGCTTGCCGCGCGGCCAGTGGTCGACATTGCCGGCGAGACCCGGGTCCGGCTCGGCCTTGTAGTTCCAGTTGACTGCCGGATCGAAGAAGGTCTTGCCGTAGCCGAGCGGCATCTGCACGTAGAAGCGGCGGTCGCTGCCGCCGGCCTCAAGCACCAGCACCGAGAAGCGGCCCGAAGCCGACAGCCTTTCGGCCAGGACCGAGCCGGCCGAGCCGGAACCGACGATGATGAAGTCATAGGTCTGCATGGTGGCTGCGGCTGGCTCCGAATTTTCGCTCAGCCTAGACGCCGCAAGCCGCCGCCATCACCGGAGCTTCCGGCATCGCTTGTGAAAAAAGCGACTGGCGGTTCGTTTGCATTCAGTGTCCTGCCCAAAGCATTACAGTGCGTTACAGTGACAGTGCCACTAATTGGAGCGCGAACTCTGCGCAACGGGTTGCGATCATTTAGTGCACTGTCACCGTAATTCGAATTCAAGCCCCGCCATCTGAGCTCAGGACGTTTGTCACGCCTTCGCCTGTGCTTTGTCGGCAAGCCCGTCCGAGCATCACAGGCGATGATCGGCAATCTGCCTGAAATCATAGCGCATGATCGGGCGGGCCGGGGTCCTGCGGGCGACGACCCTGAACCCGGCGCGCGCGAAGGTGGAGGCATATCCGCTGCCGGAAGCGCTCGGCGATACGTCGGCATCGAAAGGATAGGCTTCGAGCGCCGGAGCATTTGCGTGCCTTGCGACTTCCAGGGCCTGTGCAATCAGCTGGGATGTTACGCCCCGCCGGCGGTATTGTTTTCGCACGTAGAGGCAGGACAGGGACCAGACCGGCCTGTCATCCACGCGCCTGAGCCGAAATAGCCGATCGAGCCAGGGCAGAGCATCTCGCGGCGTCACCTGGCACCAGCCGACAGCCATGTCGCCGTCGAAAGCAAGCAAACCCGGAAGCGGACCATGCTGGACGGCTTGCCGGAACGCTGCCTTGTTTTCCTCACCGGATCGCTTTCGATAGGAACGACCGATCCGCCCGTACATACACCAACAACGACTGCAGACGGCGCTGTCACCGAACAGGTCCTCGAGTGCCGGCCACAGATCGGGCGTCAGTGGGCGAAAGGTAAGCTTCATGTCAGCCGTCATCCGCTATCGATGTTGCCCAGTCTAGCCTGCGCTGCGCGCTACCGCATCATAGATTGCAGTCCATGCGGGTGATGTTCGAAAAGGGGATTTCGCTCAGCATCCCCGCCGTTCTCCGGCCCGGCGCAGAAAATTGATTGCTGCCTAATCTGCAGCAGTTAACTGCATCCCATCGCTATTCCCGCTGTTTATGAGGCGCATTATTGATGCCGCAGGAGTTCGCCGTTGAACCGCGCCGACCCGCTCTTCCACTTCCATGGAGGGGTCCGAGCGGTCGGCATCCGCCCTGGCGGCGATCCCGTAGCCTGCGCCCAGCTTTCAGCTGCAATTCGAAAGACAAGACCATGAATATCAACCGTCGAACGTTCGGCATCGGCACCTTTAGTGCCGGCGCCCTGCTACTTCCCCCGATCAGCCTCTTTGGGAGCAACGCTGCGGCTATCGCCGCCCCGTCTCCGGCTTCGCTTGCGAGCGCCCACAGGTTCATGCTCGGCGACCTCGAGATCACAGCACTGAGCGACGGCTATCTCAATCTCGGCCTCGAACTCTTCCCTTCCGCAGATACCGCTGCCGCCGAAGCGCTGCTGGCAAAGGCATTCCTGCCAAAAACACTCCTTCCGACCTCGGTCAATGCTTACCTTGTCACCAAAGGCGACAGACGGGTGCTGATCGATACCGGCACGGCATCGGCGATGGGGCCCATACTGGGACATATACCAGAGGCGCTCGCCGCCGCCGGCGTCAGGCCGGAAGAAATCGACACGGTAATCATCACCCACCTCCATCCCGACCATGCCAACGGCCTTGTCGGTATTGGAGGCAAGGCCGCCTTCCCGGCAGCGGAGGTCGTGGTTGCCGCGCCGGAATTCGCTTTCTGGCACGATGACGGGATCCGGTCCAAGGCGCCCGACCAGATGAAACCGTACTTCGAAATAGCGCGCAAATCGCTGGTGCCTTACCATGGCAAGGTCCGGAAGATCGAAGGCGAAGTCGAGATCGCGCCCGGGATCAGGGCGTTGCCTGCGCCTGGACACACGCCGGGGCATCTCGCGCTTCGAATTGGCTCTGGTGACGCCAACCTGCTGCTCTTCACTGACGTAATCCACGCCTCCGCGCTGCAATTTGCGCATCCGGAATGGGCAATCGCCTTCGACGTGGACCAGGAGGCCGCAATCGCCACACGCAAGAAGGTGCTCGACATGGTGTCGGCGGATGGCCTGCTCGTCGCAGGCATGCACCTGCCCTTTCCAGGCATCGGTCATGTTATTCGCGAGGGCAACGCCTACGCCTACGTCCCAACGCCCTGGCCCGCTTTGTGAAGCACGCCTATTGGTAAGCTTTCTTACCTCGGCCATGGAATGCAATCCTGCTGGTGCGCTCGTCTAGCTCCGCACAGCATCTTTTCAACACCGTCGACCGATAGCCGAACCTCAGGCCGCGACCTGTTCAGTGGCGCGTTGACCAGTCCGTGCCATGACGATACGGGATCGGGACAATCGGCTTCGAGAGGATTGGCCAAATGGTGCATTACGCGGACGGGCGGCCGATCAGCGATCTGACGCTCAGGACGCTGGCCATGCCTTCCGACGCCAATGCGGCAGGCGACATTTTTGGCGGCTGGGTGATGGCACAGATGGATCTCGCCTGCGGCATCCGCGCCGCCGAGCGCGCCAAGGGCCGCGTGGTGACGGCGGCGGTGAAGGAAATGTCCTTCGCCAAGCCGATGAAGATCGGCGACACGCTGTGCATCTATACGCATGTCGAACGCGTCGGCCGCACCTCGATGACGCTCAAGGTCGAGGCCTGGGCGCAGCGCTATCTCTCCGACCTGATGGAGAAGGTCACCCATGCCGACTTCGTCATGGTGGCGCTGGACGGCGAAGGCAAGCCGAAGGCGGTTCCGGCCGAAGGCTGACCCGGCCTGATTCCAGAAGACGGATTTAAATAGCCGTCTCTCCCGCGCGGGGGATGCGGACAGCAATCCCGCGTGGTCTTTGGCTAACGGGTTCCCGCATGCGCGCCTGCAGCGCGACCGATGGGATCTTGGGAGGAAAGACAATGCGTCAACACATGCTGAACGCTGCCCTGGCGGGTGCCTTTGCAGCCTTGCTCTGCCTGTCGTCCGCAAGCGCTTTTGCCGAGGTCAAAAAAGGCGATCCAGGCGCCACCTGCACGTCGGAAAACCGCACCATCAACGGGCAGGCGGCCAAGTGCGAGATCTGCTCGGCGACGAAATGCGACACCAGCGGCACGACGGTGAGCAATTGCCGCAAGGAGACGACCACGACCTGCACGATTGGCGGCAAGGTGGTCAGTCCCAACCCGAAATGGAACCGGATCGAGAAGCTGCCGAAGAGCAAGATGCAATTACAGCAGTAGGGCTCGTCCGGAGCATCCGCGACAGGTTCAAACCCTTACAGCGCAAGGGTTCAGCTGTGCATGGCGTCGAATTTTTCTCGCGCGGCCTTGACGCGCTCGGTGTTCTTGCGTGCCCATTCGCCGAGCGCATCGACCGGCACCAGCAGCTCGTAGCCAAGGTCAGTCAATTCGTAGTCGACCCGCGGCGGGATGGTCGGGAACACGGTGCGGGTGACGAAGCCGTCGCGCTCGAGCCCGCGCAAGGTGGTGGTCAGCATCTTTTGCGAAATGCCGCCGACCGCGCTGCGCAGCTCGTTGAAACGCAGCGGCCCGTTGCCGAGTTTGCCAACGACGAGCACAGTCCATTTGTCACCGACGCGCTGCAGGATTTCCGAGACGGCGCGGCAGTCCTCGGTGCGGTACGGGTGCCTTGGTAACAAAAAAGTGCCTCCTTGCACATTGAGCGGCCGGTTACTCATATAGCTCAGGTATCTAAACGATACCAGTATTGCTGTAAGGAGAGCCCCCCTATGTCAAAACCCAAAATCGCCATCGTCATTGGTTCGACCCGCGCCGCGCGCTTTGCCGACGTGCCGGCCCAATGGATTGCCAGGATCGCCAAGTCGCATGCCGATATCGACGTCGAAGTCGTCGACCTGCGCGATTTCCCGCTGCCGTTCTTCGATGAGGTCGCATCCTCCGCCTGGGCGCCGTCGCAGAACGAAGTGGCGCAGCGCTGGCAAAAGAAGGTCGCCGGATTGGACGGTTTCATCTTCACCGCCGCCGAATACAATCATGGCCCGACGGCCGTGCTGAAGAACGCCATCGACTACGCCGCCAACGAGTGGAACAAGAAGCCGGCCGGCTTCGTCGGGTATGGCAGCGTCGGTGGCGCGCGCGCCGTCGAGCAGCTGAGGCTGCATGCGGTCGAGTTGCAGATGGCGCCGGTGAAGTCCGCCGTACACATCTCCTGGGTTGATTTCCTTGCGGTCAAGCAAGGTGACAAGAAGCTCGACGAGTTCGAGCACCTCAACCAGGCGGCAACCGCGCTGGTCAACGACATTGCATGGTGGGCCAGGGTGCTGAACACGGCGCGTCAGGCCGATGCCGTCGCCGAGGAAGTCAAGGCGGCCTGAGCAGGTTCGAACAGTCCTCCCAAGGATTAATTCTCCCAAGCATTGGGGCGGCGCATGCGCCGCCCTTTTTGTTCACACCGCATGGGCGTCCCGCGCTTGCCGTGGCCTGATGATGCAATCGGCAAGACGGTCCATCTCATTCAGCTCGTCGGCGTGATGCTGGCCCCACTGGCAAAGTGCCAGCAGGATCGGCTCGAGGCTGAGGCCGAGCCGCGTCGCCGAATCCTCGACGCGCGAGGGGATCTCGGCAAAGATCTCGCGGCGGACGAGGCCGTGCTCTTCCATTTCGCGAAGCTGCTGGATCAGCACTTTCTGGGTAATGCCGGGCATCAGCGCCTGCAGCGCCGACAGCCGCCGGGGCCTGTCGAAGAGATGGTACAGGATGACGGCCTTCCAGCGGCCCGAAATCACTTTCAGCGCGCGCTCCGCCGGCAGCATCGGCAGCCTCTTGATCAGCTTGGCCATGGTCACCTCCCGGTCAGCAGCGGACAAATCGGTGTGTAGTCGAAGCCAGGCAGATAGTGGCAAACAGTGGCCGATGCCAATAACGATCGGTGCCTGGGATGAGAGCTATTCAACTGAACCGTTTCGGCGAGGCCGACGTTCTCGAGATAGTCTCGGTGCCGAAGCCTGAGCCGCAAGCCGGCGAGGTCCTGGTCCGCGTTCATGCGGCCGGGGTGAATTTCTTCGAAGTGCTGATGCGCGCGGATCGCTATGCGGTAACGCCGCAACTGCCGATGATCCTTGGTGTCGAAGCCGCCGGGATCGTGGAGGCGCTTGGGCATAGGGTGGAGGCTTCCTTGCTCGGCATGCGCGTCGCTGCGCCGTTGTTCGCCTCGAGCCAGCCGTTTGGCGGCTGTGCCGAGTATGTGACGATCGACGCAAGCCTGGCCGTGCCGCTGCCGGATGCGCTCTCGTTCGAAGACGCGACGGCATTGATGGTGCAAGGGCTGACGGCGCTGCATCTATCGCGGCAAAGCCGGCCGGCCGGCAAATCGGTGCTGGTCGCCGCTGCCGCGGGTGGCGTCGGTTCGTTGCTCGTCCAGCTTGCCAAGCGCGCCGGCGCGAGCCGTGTCATCGCGGCAGCCGGCAGCAAGGCCAAGCTCGACCTTGCTTTGTCGCTGGGAGCCGATGCCGCCGTCGACTACAGCAACACGGATTGGCCGGAGCACGTCCGGGCAGCGACAGGTGGCGCTGGCGTCGACACCATCTACGACATCGTCGGCG
Organism: Mesorhizobium sp. M0195; assembly: GCF_040322115.1. Classification (NCBI taxonomy): domain Bacteria; kingdom Pseudomonadati; phylum Pseudomonadota; class Alphaproteobacteria; order Hyphomicrobiales; family Phyllobacteriaceae; genus Mesorhizobium; species Mesorhizobium sp. M0195. The sequence goes on from NZ_JAMYSV010000008.1 coordinate 75,767, forward strand.
GCCCGCTTACGGCGGCCGCGCTCGAGGCCCTTGCGCCTTGCGGAGAGCTGGTGTTTGCCGCCCTTGGCAGATACGCGCTCGGCGCCCCGGAGATGGAGGCGATGATCGGCCGCAACCAGTCGCTGAGGGGTTTTGCCCTGCTTCCGTTGCTGTCTACGGACGGGCTCCGTGACGGCCTTTTGGAACTTTTCGATCTGGCCGCTGGTGGTCAGCTTGTGGTGACCAAAGGTGGCCGCTTCCCACTCGACCAGGCCAGCCACGCACACCGCCTGCTGGAGGAGCGCGGCGCAACCGGCAAGGTCGTCTTGATACCTTAGCAGGTGGTCGGCAAGGAGCCGAGGATCCGGGCTTGTGCCGTACAGGCCGTCAGCGAACCCGGTAGAACGGATTAGGCAGCAGGAACAGCTTCTCGGCATGCCCCCCGAACAGGTCGGATGGCTGGTCACCGACATTGGCAATTATCGTGTAGCCGGCCTTTTCGATTTCGGCCCTTATGGGTGCCTTGAAATCTGCTGCGGAGCCGTATTTGGCCCCAGGCTGGACCATGTAAAGGTGCTCATAGCCGGCATAGCCGGCCGACTGCAGGTTCTGTTCGGTTGCCTGACGTTGGTCCTCCGGACGTCCGGTGATGAAGAACACCGCGACTTTCGCCGTTCGCGCCTGCCGGAAAACCTCCAGCACAGGGTCGATAGCCGGATCCTTCGCAAGCTGATCCCAGGCGGCCCAGCCACAGGGGCCGTCGATTGCGATGTCGCAGGCGCCGCCGATCGGGCGGCCGAAATTGTCACGTGTGATCACTTCCCAGTTGGCCAACGCCGTCTCGTCGATGTCGAGCACCAGTGCGGGGCGAGGCACCTCCATTGCGCGCTTGACGACCCAGTCGCCTGCCTGCTTCGCCACAGCGGCAAGGTCGCGATCATAGTCGCCGGAATCATGATAATTGGCAGCCGCCAGCATCGCATCGCCGACATTGGCTGGCTGGGACGGGCTTGTGAGAAGGAGCGAGTCGGAACGCGCCGGCCCAGGAACATTTGTGCCGATCATCAGCACGATTGCCCCGACACGCGCAATTCTATTCCAACCAATCGCCCGCATCACGAGACTTTGCAGTCACGAGAAGTCGGCTGTCAAGCGAGGTCTTCCACAGGTCCTCGAGACTGCGACGCTGAATTGGACATTCCAGATGCCGAATGTCTCTATGGGTTGCTGCACGCTACACGATTTCCGCCGTCGCGGTCTTTGCCCCCGACAGGTGACGCACCGCCGGAACCGCCGGTCGAAATGCGTCACCCGAAAAATCATGCCGTTACGCGCTTTGCCGTGCCTACGCCGCCTGAACGATCTCGACCAGTTCAACGTCGAACACCAGATCCCGTCCCGCCAAAGGATGATTGCCGTCGAGCTTGACGCTGGTGTCGTCCACGCCGACGACTGTTACCGGCATCGGGCGCCCCTCTGCGGTTCTGACCTGCAATCGAGTGCCGATATCGACGTTGATGTTGTCTGGCACGCGGGCGCGGTCGACGGTCATCACCGCTTCGGGGCGGTGGGGGCCATAGGCGGCGTCGGCGGGAATGGTGACGGTGCTTTTCGCGCCCACCTCCATACCCTCGACATGGGTTTCGAGACCGGCGATCACTTGTCCTTCACCCAACGTGAATTGCAGCGGTTCGTTGCCGGAAGAATCGAACTGAGTGCCGTCAGCCAGGCGGCCATTGTAATTGATGCGCACGGTGTCGCCATTCTTGGCCTGTGTCATGATAGCCATCCTTTGAAAGTTTCGAGGGGCCGGCCAGAGCTCACAGTCCCGTCCTCGATCATCCACGCACTCGGGTGCGCGGCGCGAAACGCTAAAACTAGGGACCTGGCTGCCGATGTAAACCCCGATTGGGCTACGCCGGCATGACCCGCCGGCGTTCGTCGCCTTCGGCAGCAGTGCACCGGTCTAGCGGTCATGCCGCCTCAACCCATTCAGGCGGCATGCAAATGGCGGCTAGATCAGGTTATGGCCGCCATCGATGCGGATCGTCTCGCCGGTCGTGAAGTCGCTTTCCATGAGGTAGAGGTAGGCGGCGGCGACGTCCGCAGCGGTCGGAATTTTTCTCGATGGCAACCGGGCAGCCATGTCGGCAAAGAAGCTGGATTTGGCTTCTCCAACAATGTCCCACATCGGTGTGTCGACCCATCCGGGCGACACGACATTGACGCGCGTCGGGGCCAGTTCGAGCGCCAGGGCGCGGGCGAAGTAGCTGAATGAACCGGCAATCGCGGAGACGACCGAGCCTCCCGGCACCGGCGGCCGATCCTTATTTATTCCCGAGGTGAAGGTCATCGAGCCGCCGGCTTTCAGGGTGCGCACAGCGTGCCTGGCGAGCAAGACGGCGCCAATCAGCTTGTTATCGACGAAGCCTCGCACAGCCTCCATGTCGGTTCTGCCGATGGGATCGCCGGGCGGCAGTGTTCCGGCGGTCGATACGAGGTGATCGAAGGGACCGACCTCGTCGAACAGGCGAGCGACGTCCGCTTCGTCGGTCATGTCGGCGACCACGCTTGTCACGCGGCCCGCATTGAGCGTCCGTTCGGCAGCCAGCAGTTTCTCGGGCGAGCGTCCGACGATCACGATCTTCGCTCCGCCGTTGAGAGCAGCTTCCGCGACGCCGAGACCGATGCCGGAACTACCGCCGACGACGATGACTTTCCTGTCCACGAGCGATGTCATGAGGGTTCTCCGTTCGTTGCGATTGCGGTGAGGTTCAGGCCTTGCCGGCATAGGCGGCTTCGAGGTCGGCGATGATGATCTTGCGCATCCCGTACATCGCCTGCCGGACCCTGGCGGCCTTTTCGCGGTCCGGATCGGCGCTGAGCCGCGGCAGGATTTCCGGGATGACCTGCCAGTAGACGCCGTATCTGTCGGTGAGCCAGCCGCAGGGTTGTGCCCTGCCGCCGCCGGCGGTGAGCGCCTCATAGTAGTAGTCGGTCTCGGCCTGGTCCCTGGTCTCGATGTAGAGCGAGAGCCGCTCGTTGAAGGGCGGCTGCGGCCCGGCATTGAGCGCAGTAAGGTGCAGTCCTTCGAGCTCGAAATCGAAGGTGGCATGCGGGACCGTCTTGTTGGTTCCGGACACCCAGTCGGTGTATTCGACGGTCCGGAGCGCTTTGCTGTTCTTGAAGACCGAGAGATAGAAATCGCGGGCCTCCTTGGCGTCGGTGTTGAACCAGAGGAATGGGTGGATGGTGGCCATGTCCGTTCTCCGTTAATTCCTTGCGGCAGCGATTTTTGGCGAAGAGCCTGTCCGCTGTTGCTTTCATTCAGGCTTAGCGGTAGTCCGACGGCCGATAGACCGAGCCGTCCCAGTCGCGGGCAAACCCGAGGTCTTCGAGCCGGCGGGTCGAGAAGCGTGCAATCTGCCGCTCGGTCCGGCGCCGGCTGCTCGAGGCGAGGATGCGGCCGGCCATGCCGGTCAGGACGTCGACGATGGGTTCAACTCGTTTGGCGTTCATGGTGCTCTCCCAGAGTGGCGGCAGTTTTGGTTTCAGCAGTTGCCCCGCGACTTTCGTCAGCGAGAGTATAAGTCACATCAAATCGCCTTTTGCAGCGGCGGTGAATGACTGAATACGCGAGCAAACATGCCGTCTTCCGGCCTGGACGACAAACGACTTATCGGCGACAATGTGTGAGCATCGCTCACATATAGGTATCGATCCATGCCCCGGAAGCTGCCTCCCCTCACCACCTTGCCGAGCTTCGAAGCGGCGGCGCGCCTGTTGAGTTTCTCCAAGGCGGCAGAGGAACTTCATGTCACCCACGGTGCGATCAGCCGGGCGATCAAGAACCTTGAGGATCAGCTCGGTGTGCAGTTGTTCGAGCGCGGTACGCGTTCGGTGAGCCTGACCGCCGTCGGCGAGCCCTATGCGCGGGCGGTGCGCGAGGTGCTCGACCAGTTGGCCGCCGCCACTGCTGCGGCAACGGCCCGCTATTCGAGCTCGACACTGAACGTCAGCACCTCCGATGGCTTCGCGGGGAGATGGCTGGTGCCACGCCTCTACCGCTTTCACCGTGCGCATGGCGACATCGATGTACGGGTTTCGACGAGCGGGAAGCTGACCAACTTCCTCGGCGACGGCATCGATGTCGCCGTCCGTTATGGCAGCGGAAACTATCCGGGGCTCACGTCGGAGTTCCTCACCGGCGAGGAGGTGTTTCCAGTGTGCAGCCCAAAGCTTCTTGAGGGTGCGCATCCGCTGCGCACGCCTCAGGACCTCAGACACCACACGCTGATCCGTGACAGCTTTCCGATCGACTGGGCGACCTGGCTGGCGAGCGCCGGGGTCGAGGGCGTGGACCCGCAGAGCGGGATTACCTTCGACTCTGCCACCTTTGCCATGGAGTCGGCTGCACAAGGCGAGGGGGTGGTGCTGGGTCGGACCATGCTCGTTGCGGCCGACCTCGCCGCCGGGCGGCTTGTCCGCCCCTTCGGCCACGCCCTGAAATCCCCTTCCAGCTTCTATCTCGTCTACCCGCCGGAGGCGATCCGTCAGCGCAAGGTCAAGGCTTTCAGGGATTGGCTGCTTTCAGAAGTCACGCCGCAAATGGACTGACAGGAAGGCCGAGAGAACAGGATCGTCTACGGGTCAATCGCCCGGTGACTGTCGGCTCGCCCGAACTGCGGTGATGATCCAGGCGCGCGAGTCGAAAAGCACACCGTCCGCGGTCAAGTGCGCGTCGAGCAGATCGCGCAACCGCCGTAGCGCCGCGTCGACATCCACATCCGCGCGGGCGAGCGGATCCTTGACCAGTTGCAGGCCAAGCAAAGCGTCATAGGCCGCATCGACGTCCTGGCCGTAGAAGACCGGCTCACGCACTTCGGCAAAGTCGACCGAAACAAAACCGGATGCACGCAAGATCTCCGCGGTGATGGCGGGGTCGCCAAGCGAAAACGGGGTGGCGGCGCCCGCCGATATGGCGGTCCCCGGCGCAATTGCCCCCTGAATGGCAGTTGCCCACTCATTACGGTCCTGGCATTGCCATACCATCCACACAAGACGTGCCCCTGGTCGCATCGCCCGGCCGATATTGGCGAACGCCGCCGCCGGATCGGCAAAGAACATCACGCCAAATCGACTGATGCACAGATCGAAGCCGGCAGGCGGAAATACCAGCAATTGCGCATCGCCGCGCTCAAAGGCGACGTTTCGCAATCCTTCTTCGGCGCTACGGCTCCGGGCGATCTCGAGCATCTGCGCCGATACATCCACGCCGAGCACGCTCCCTTCCACCGCGACACGGGCGGCATCACGAGAGGATTGTCCCGAACCGCATCCGATATCGAGCACGCAATCGCGCGTTCCCGCCTTGACCGCAGCCCTGAATACCTCGTTGTGCCGCCGCAGTTCGGCGTCGTAAAACTCAGCGCAGTTCAACACCATCGCACGCCTGTCTGGAGGTGGGCCGGCAGCATTTCCGGCCGCTCTGCCCTGATCTTTTCGCGTCGGGCTAACCCCGAACTGTCAGCCGCGCCGCGCCGCCTCGATCGCTGCAACGTCGATCTTTTTCATCTCCATCATCGCTTCGAATGCGCGCTTTGCTTCATCGCCGCCGGCGGCCATCGCTTCGGTCAGCACGCGCGGCGTGATTTGCCAGGAGATGCCCCATTTGTCCTTGCACCAGCCGCACGCACTTTCCTGGCCGCCATTGCCGACTATGGCGTTCCAATAGCGGTCGGTCTCCTGCTGATCGTCGGTGGCGACCTGGAAGGAGAAGGCTTCGTTGTGTTTGAACGCGGGCCCGCCATTGAGGCCGAGACAGGGGATGCCGGCGACCGTGAACTCGACCGTCAGCACGTCGCCGGCCTTGCCGGACGGGTAGTCGCTGGGAGCGCGGTGGACGGATTTCACCGAGCTGTCAGGAAAAGTCTCGGAATAGAAACGGGCCGCAGCCTCGGCGTCCTTGTCGTACCAAAGGCAGATCGTGTTCTTGGCGATTGTCATTGCTGGTCCCTTTGCTTTCGAAATCAATCTGGGCTTTTGAAATCAACCCGGGTTTTTCACAGCTGGCCTCGGCGTTGCACCGGACATGGAAATGCGCTCGTGCCATCGACGTTCCGACAGCAGCTGCCCGGAACCAACGTACCACGGCTGGTGCTTTCAGGACCAGATGCGGGCAGTGACTCGAACCGGAGATCCGCCTGGTCCGACCGGCGGCCTCACTCTTTGCGTAGGGCAGCGCCGCTTTGCTCAAGGTCGCGCTGGCTTTCCGTTGGCGCGCCGTTGCCTCAGAAGGCGCATGAGCAAGTTCCGTCTGTCCTTGCGCGGGACGAGTTCGATATCGCTGACGAGTTTTGCGCCGCCCTTGTGCCGCTCCAATGTGATCTTGCGGCTATGGAAAGCTTCCAGCTCGGCGCGATGCGCTACGCTTATGATGGTGACCTTCGGCAATTCGCGAATAATCATCTCCATCATCTTGTCCTGGCTCTTCTCATCGAGTGCCGACGTTGCCTCGTCCAGCACGATGATATCGGGGCGGTGCAGCAGAAGACGCGCGAAGGCGAGGCGCTGCTTTTCGCCACCCGACAAGGTCTGGTCCCATGGCGCGTCCTCCTCGATCCGGTCGTTGAGGTAGTCGAGTCCCACCTTGTCGAGAGCAGCCTTGATCTTATCCAGTGTCCAGTTGTCGGCGGCGCCTGGATAGGCGACAGCGCGGCGAAGCGTCCCGGTCGGGATGTAGGGCCGTTGCGGCAACATGAACAACCGTCTGTCGGCGCGGATGTTGACGCTGCCGCTACCCCATGGCCACAGACCCGCGACGGCCCGCACCAGCGTACTCTTGCCCGAGCCGGATTCGCCTGCGACGAGCACCCGCTCGCCTGGTTCGATCACGACCTCGGTTTCCTTGACCACGGCGGTGCCGTCGTCGAGCGACACGGAGAGATTGTTCAGGCTGAGCATCGCATTGCCGCCGGTCTCGCCGCGCTTTATGCGTCCCAGCGTGTTGCTCTGTTCCGCCCGCTCGAGCCCGTCGAGCGACATCATCAGCGAGGCGATGCGCCGTGCACAGGCGTTCCAATCGGCGAGACGGGGATAGTTGTCGACCAGCCATCCGAACGCGCCCTGCACGATGGCAAAGGCCGAGGCAGCCTGCATGACCTGTCCAAGTGTCATGCTGCCTTCGAGGAACTTTGGAGCGCAAAGCAAGACCGGCACGACAGGCGCAAACAGGCTCGACCCCTGAGACACCAGCGCCGTGCGCATGTGCTGGCCTGCAAGGAGCGCCCATTGCCTGAGCACATGGGCAAATGTCTTGTCCATGCCGCTGCGCTCCTCCTCCTCGCCGCCGAGCAATGCGATGCTCTCGCCGTTTTCCCGCACGCGCGTCAGCGTGTAGCGGAACTCGGCTTCCGCCTGATTTTTTTCCTCGGAGAGGTGGACGAAATGGCGGCCAATGACCGCCATCGAAGTGGACGTGATCGCGGAATAGAGCACTGCGGTGATGACCAGGAAGCCGGGAATGGTGACGGTCGAACCTGCAATCGTCAGGGTCAGGGCGCCGCCGATCGTCCAGAGCACCACGATGAAGGTCGAGGCCGACAGAAATGCGACGATGACACCGGCGATGAAATCGACGGGCGATTCGGTGGCAATCCGCAAATCCTCGGCGATGCGGGCTTCGGGGTTGCTATGATCGCCGCCGACGAGGTTCAGCTGATAGTAGCGGCCGCTTGCCAGCCAGCGCGCGATGACCGCGGTGGTGAGCCAGGACCGCCAGCGGCGCTGTATCCTCATGCGAAAGAAGACTTGTGCCACCACAAGGCTGGCGCTTCCGATCACGAGTGGCAGGAATACGGCGCTCAGCCAATATACGGTGTGGGCATTGCGTTGCTCAATGGCGTCGAAAATTGCGCGATTCCAGACATTGATCCCATACTGGAAGCCGACATTGGCGACGATCAGGACCAACAGCCCGATCGTCAACGGCCAGGCGACCCTGTCGCCACTGCCGCTCCAGTAACCGCGGGCGCTGATCCAGAAGCGCTTAAGCAGATATCTCTTGCGCGCCCGCTCGGCCTCTTCAGGTGTCAGCTTAGGATCGGGTTCGGTGACATCCGGCGGCGGCGGGGGCTTGCCGACGACCTCGGACGCGACCTCGACAGTCGTCTGGCGCGACTTCTCGGCATCGCGCGATTGGGCGCCATCAACCGATTTCAGCTTGAATTTAGCTTGGGGCATCCGGCGATAACGGCTTAAAAATCAGAAGGTTTCACAGCGTCCGCTCGAGATCCGAGATGCCAACAACGCCAAGGCTTCGCAGCTGTTCCGGTGCTCGCAGCAGCCTATGGTCGTTCTCGATGACAGGCTTTGATCGTTGCGGGGCAGAATTCGCTCAGGCTCTCAAGATTTGTCCGCATGCTGCATTCGAAGAGGCTGGACGCAAGCGGCGCGAAAAGTGCCATCGGCCCGAGTCAACAGGATCGAGGAGGAGAGATCATCTCGATTGCGATTGCGAGCATTTGCTGCCCAGCCGGACCGCGCCAGCCCCGAATTCCGGAACAAGGGTGCGATTTTGCCGTTGAGCCAGAAACCGGAAGCGACCCGCATGTCCGAATTGCCGAATGAAGAGATCGAAGGGCGGCTGAACGCCCAGCGCGAGACTCTGGCGCTGGTCGTTGCGCTGCTTGCCAGCAAGGATACGGCACCCGAGCGAATATGGGCCGAACTGGAGGCCCGTTTTCAGTTTCAGAACAGTCAGGAGGACCCTGGCGTCCTGCCAAGCCGCGCATTTGCCATCGAAGCTACGAAGATGCGGGAGTTCAAGCTGATCGCCGAAGAGGCGCAGGCGCGCAATGCGGAATGGAACGGCAGGGACAAGCCACAGGGCGCCAGCTGAAACCCCGGAGAGTGGATGCAGGACCGGCCATTTTACGATGACTGAGCAAGCGTCAGCTTTGCTGCAAAAGTGTACGTGCCAACTCTTGCCATTCCTCGTCAAGCGTTAAGGTCGACGGCGCCGCGTTGCTGCGGCGATACCAATATTCCGCATTCGACTGGTCGCCTTCCTTGCGGTGGAGATAGGCATGCACGTGCATGCCCGCCGTATTGTCGCGCTGCTGCGCGCACTCGTGCGCCTTAGTCCAATCGCCCTTTGCATCCCACCACAACGCCTGCAGGGCAGGGCTCAAGCCGGCTGGCGGCTGTGGTTTTGCAATCGAATCCCTGAAGGTTTGCAGATCCATTTTTCCACCATAGCGACGTTCAGGGCGCCGATAATACCCGCACCGGCAGCCGACCGGAAGCGTGCTTTGGGCGGGACGACCGGAATGGGGGGACGTCCGATAACCGAACGGCCAGACGGTTGATTCGATGACGTGCATGAAATAGTGCGCACCACAACACCATGACGCCTGAGACAGCGAGGATGAGCCGATGACAGCCCCCGACAAGCCGCGCCAATTCTACCACGGCACCCGGGCCGACCTTAAACCGGGAGACCTGATCGAAGCCGGTTACAGCTCCAATTACGGGGCGCGAAAGCAGGCAGCCTGGGTCTATCTAACCGGCACTCTGGATGCCGCTATCTGGGGTGCAGAACTGGCCGCCGGTGACGGACGCGAAAGGATCTACATCGTGGAACCAACCGGCCCGGTCATGGACGACCCCAATCTTACGGACAAGAAATTTCTCGGCAATCCGACGCAGTCCTATCGCTGCCGCGAGCCGCTCAGGATCACGGGCGAGGTCACCGAGTGGCAGGGCCACTCCCCCGAGCGGCTGAAAGAGATGAAGGACCATCTCGAACGGCTGAAGGCACAAGGCATCGAGGCGATCGATTGAATTGCCAAGTTTGGCCCTAGCCTACGGTCGGCAGCAGTCCCCGCGAAATACGGCTCCACGTCCGCAATGGGTCCGCGAGTTGTCGTTGCTTGCAGGGCTGGAGAGCGGATGCTCCTTTTCATCTCATCGCGAACGTGATGATCTCTGGGCTCGAAGGGCCAAGTGGGCTGCCGTCAAAGCCGCCGAATTGCTGTTCGATCCGTAGCCCCGCGTTCCCCAGCAGGCTCGATAAGGCGTCCGTCTCGAAGAATCGCAAGGTGCTGCGACTAACTTGCGGAAGGCTCGGATGCTTTCCGCCGAACCTGTGGGTGAATGTCACCGTCTGTCCATCGAACGGCATGATCACCTCTGTTGTGATCTGCACCAGCGACCCGTCAGGCAGCTCAACGACGACCGCATTTTCGGGTGTCCAGTGCTCCCACGCCCGCACCGAAGGGTTCCGCGTTTCGAACGCGAAGCATCCGCCTGGCACAAGGGCGTGTCGGACAGCCGCCATGAAATCCCTCAGGTCTTCGTCGCTGACAAGGGCCTGGAATGCGTGCCCCGTCATCACAATGAGATCAAACTCAGCTGTCCAGCCGGCCGATTGGAGATCGCCGAGAACCCATTCGATATCCGCGCGTGTTCGTGCGCGATTCAACACGCCGGGTGCTGGGTCGATGCCGCAGAGCCGCCCTGAATGTCCGGCCAGGCGTGCCTCGTGAAGGAGGGTGCCCGTTCCACATCCGACATCAAGCACCGCGTCTGCTGTTAGAATGCGGGGCAGGTAGAAATCATAGTCGTCGCGCGCAGATCTCGGGTGCCAGGCATCGTAGACGGCAGCGAGATATGGGTCGGCGAAAAGGTGGTCGACCATAGGCGGTATTCCCAATCAACTTTGACTGTGCGAGCGGTGTCGCCGCGAGCATATAGCCCATAAGTCGCGTCGATCGTTACCGCACGACCTCGCGGTGGCGGCCGGGCAGGCGGGTGGCGATGAGCTTGTCGATGCGGCGGCCGTCGAGGTCGACGACCTCGAAGCGCCAGCCTTGCGCGTCGACACATTCGCCGGTCGCCGGCAGATGGTGCAAATGCGACAGCACATAGCCGGCGACGGTTTCGTAGTCGCGGTTCTCGGGCAGGTCGATGCCGAGGACCTCCGCCATCTCGTCGGCCTGCATATAGCCGGCGAGCAGCCATGAGCCGTCCTCGCGCTTGACGGCGTTTTCCTCGTCGCCGGCGTCGAGGTCGGAACGGAAGACGCCGGTGATCGCTTCCAGAATGTCGGCCGGGGTGACGATGCCTTCGAAATGGCCGTATTCGTCATGCACCAGCGCCATCGGCACGTCCGATTCCTTCAGCGTCGCAAGCACGTCCAGCGCGTCGGCCTGGTCATGCACGATTGGCGCGGCGCGCACGTGCCGGCGCGGGTCGAGAGCGCGGCCGCCGAGCATTGCGGCCAGCACGTCGCGGGTCTGGACGACGCCGATCATGGCGTCGACGCCGCCGTCGCCGGCCGGCAGGCGCGAATGCTGGGTGTCCATCAGCAGCTTCCTGATGGCCGCCTCGTCGGATTGCAGATTGATCCAGTCGACCTCGGTGCGCGGCGTCATCACCGCGCGCACGGCACGGTCGCCGAGCCGCATGACGCCGGCGATCATCCGCCGTTCGTCGGATTCGATGGTGCCGTGGTGCTCGGCTTCGGCGACCAGCATCTTGATCTCCTCGTCGGTGACCTTGTCCTCGCTCTGGCCGCGCTGGCCAAGCAGCCACAGGAGGGCGCGGCCGGAAAAATCGAGCAGGAAGACCAGCGGCGCCGAGACGCTGGCGAGGATGGTCATTGCCGGGGCGACCCTGACGGCTACCCGTTCGGGGTCGCGCAATGCGATCTGCTTGGGCACCAGTTCGCCGATGATCAGCGAGCCATAGGTGATGAGGGCGACGACGATGCCGACGCCGAGCGGATCGGCGAGGCTTTCGCGGATGCCGGCCGACGCCAGGGAGGTGGCCAGCCGCTCGCCGAGCGTGGCGCCGGAAAAGGCACCGGACAAGACGCCGACCAAAGTGATGCCGATCTGCACCGAGGACAGGAATTTTCCCGGATTGGCGCCGAGCGCCAGGGCCCGGCCGGCGCCCTTGACGTTGCGGTCGATCATCGTCTTGAGGCGCGCCGGCCGCGACGAGACGATGGCGAGTTCGGACATCGACAGAAGGCCGTTCACGCAGATGAGGACGACCACGATGGCAATTTCAGCATAAAGCATGCCGGGTCCATAGCATTGCCGCGCGGTTTTCGAAAATAGGACGGTCGCGCTTTTTAAATTTAGCGAGCCGGGCAATCAGGCGGCATCCATGCCGCATCCCAGGGCGGCGCGGAAAAATGCTCGATCAGGGCGTCGACGACGACGCGCACCTTTGGCGCGAGATTGCGTGTTACCGGCCAGATGGCATGCACCACGGTGTTTTCGACAAGACAGTCCGACAGAACCATTTCGAGCTCGCCGCGCCTGATGCTGTCGGCCGTCAGCCATGTCGGCAGATAGACGATGCCGCAGCCGGCCAGTACCGCATCGAGCATCGGTTCGCCGTGGCCGAGCACCAGCCGCGCCTTGGGCGCGAATTTTTCGAGACGGCCGTCGACATGCCTGACGGTCCAGGGGTGGACCGTGCCGTCGCGGCCGTAGCCGATGAGGCTGTGCCTGGCCAGGTCCTCGATCGATAGCGGCCTGCCATGGGCGTCGAGATAGGCGGGGGCGGCGCAGATGGCCGAACGTTGGGCATAGATGCGGCGCGCGGCGATCGACAAGCTGTCGTCGAGGTCGCCCATACGCACCGCCAGGTCGATGCCTTCCTCGATCAGGTCGACGCGCCGGTCGTTGAACGAGATTTCCATCGTCAGGTCCGGGAATTTTTTGGAAATGTCGAACAGAACCGGGGCGACGCACCGCCGGCCGAAGGCCAAAGGCAGGTCGACGCGCAGCCGCCCGGAAGGCACCTGCTTGCGCGAAGCCAGCAGTGACTGCGCGGCTTCGATCTCGGCCAGTGCCCTGACGCAGGCTTCGTAATAGCTCAGGCCCTCACTGGTCGGGCTCAGGCTGCGGGTGGTGCGGTTGAGCAGGCGAACGCCCAATCGCTGTTCCAGCTGCGCGATCGACTTGCCGACCGCCGATTTCGTGACATGCAGCCGCGCGCCGGCGCCGGTGAAGCTGCCGGCCTCCACCGCGTGAACGAATGCGACGATGCCTTGCAAATCGGCCGATTCCAATGAAGCGCTCCTATTGTAGAGTTTTGCTCCTTAATCTGTTTCATAACATGCCACATGGAAGCACTTTTCTCCATAGTGAAACGGCATAAATGTCTCGCGCACCATCAACCACGGAGCGCGAACCAAATGAGCACCCAAAACAGATCCTGGCAGATGACCGGTTTCGGCCTGTCCAGTTTGAAGCCGGCCGAGGGAAAGCTGCCCCGACCCGGGCCGCATGATCTTCTGGTACGCGTCACAGCGGTATCGCTGAATTACAAGGACAGGATGATCGTCGATGGCGTGCTGATACCGGACCTCAGCTTGCCGTTCGTGCCGACATCGGACGCGGTTGGCGAAGTTGTCGCCACCGGCAGCGAAGTCAGCCGCTTCGGCATCGGGCAGCGCGTGCTCGGTCAGGTGATCGCCGACTGGCCGGACGGCAACGCCCCGCCGGTGCTGCACAAGCATACGCTTGGTTCGTCACTGCCCGGCATGCTGTCCGAGCATGTGCTCTTTCACGAGGATGCCGCCGTGGCGGCGCCGCCGTCGCTCAGCGATGTCGAGGCATCGACGCTGCCGATCGCGGCGCTGACGGCGTGGTTCGCGCTGGTCGAGGCGGCCAAGCCTATCCCGGGTGAGACCGTTCTCATCCAGGGCACCGGCGGCGTGTCGCTGTTTGCGCTGCAGTTCGCCGCCGCTTTCGGCCTGCGCGCCATCGTCACCTCGAGCAGCGACGAGAAGCTCGAGCGGGCAGAAGCGCTCGGCGCCTGGAAGGGGATCAATTATCGCAGCCATCCGGCATGGGACGAGGTCGCCCGCGAGCTGACAGACGGCGCCGGCGTCAGGCACGTGCTGGAGATGGTCGGCGGCGACAATGCGCGGCGCTCGCTCAATGCGCTGGGCGCCGACGGCAGGCTGTCGCTCATCGGCCTTCTCGGCAGCATGGAGCTCAGTTTCCCGATCATTCCGTTCCTGCGCAACCGGATCGTCGTGCAGGGCATATCGATCGGCCACCGCCGCGCCTTCGAACGAATGAACCAGGCGATCGAGACGCTCGCGATCAGGCCGGTGATCGACAGGGTGTTTGGCTTCGACGAGGTGTCGCAGGCATTCGAGCGTCTGGAGACCGGACCGTTCGGCAAGATCGTGATCACCGTCCCCTGAGCCCATCGGGCGAAATGGCTGTCAGACGGGCCGATTGCGCGCCTACGGCAGTTGCAGCAGTACGCCGATGATGGCCTTGCCGTCGGTGAAATAGGGATCGCCTTCGCCGTTGCGCCCGGTCTTTGTGGCGCCGACCCCTGGTATGTCGCTGGTCGAGATCAGCATGCCGGCGGCGGACAGGTCGCGCATCAGCCCATCGCGCTCGGCGTCGATGTCGGGGCCGATGTGATGAGTGATCGCGCCGGTGTCATGGCTGAGGCCGACGCCGCGGTCAAAGCTTGCCGAGCCAAGCCAAAGCGGCCGGCCGTCGTCTCCGGTCGCAGCGGTCTGCCAGAAGCGGACGTGGTGGCGCCGGTCGGCGCTGTCGCCGACCGGCTTTTCGAAGGCTAGGTCCTGGGCGCGGCCTTCGAACAGCAGCCGGCTGACCGGCGCGTCGGGATAGGGGCGGTCAAACAGCACGCTTTCGCCGATCTCGATCGCCGTCTTCAGCGAGACCGCGTCTGCCGTATCCCAGCCGGCGACGGCAAAAGCATGGACAAGCTCCTTCTTGGTGCCGACAAGGCCGACATTGATCGGATCGCCCGGAATGCCTTGCGGCGTGTGCGTCACCATCTCGAATTGCTGATTGCGAAAATTGCGGTCCCGTAACGTCCAGAACTCAGGCGCGGCGAAATAGGCGAGCGAAAGATAAGCGGCACAGCATGCCACCAGCCAGGTCGTTGCACGTCGTCGAAGGCTTCGTTGGCTCATGCATTGGCTCGAACTGGCAGGCCCGTCGGGCCGTCGAAATCCTTGGCAAGCGGCGCGCAGCCGGTCTATCCTCATATTTTAGCATGAAATGGCGTAGAACCGGCTAGCACGAATGAGGGCGTGATGGAGGGTAAACCGGCGCGCGGCACTGCCATGGCGTTGACCGCCGACCTTATCGCGCTGGTCGAACGGGTCGAGCCGGATCCCGGCCCCGAGCCGGGGACGACCGAGCATAGCGACGCGGAGTTCGATGATCTTGTCGAGCAGCTGCTTCTGGAATACCGGCGCCAAAGCGCTCTGGGTCTTTGCCTACGGCTCGCTGATCTGGACGCAGACGCTGGCGCGGGCAGCCGGACATTGGGGTTCGTCCGCGCAGTATCTGTTCCGCACCGTCAGCATGCTCGAGGAAAGCGGAATCCGCGACAGAAACTTGTGGCACGTCCAGGACCTGGTGGCGCAGCATGGCTCCACCGGCGGCACACAACGCGGCTGATCCAGGCGCTGTTGCACGAAATAACTTGTCGCATTTCATCTGAAAACCGGAACGGTCAGCGGCAGGCGCGGTAGCCGTTCTTGCGATTCTTGATGTCGAAATGGAAATGGTTGCGGTGGTCGTAGTTGTAGCCGGGGCCGAGCACGGTGGTGAAATACTGGCAGCCGTCGGCCCGCACATTGTTGAGGAAGCCGCGCGTGCGGAAGGCGAACAGGCCGGGCTTGCGGACGTCGATGTCGTCGCCATTGTTAAGCTCGATGCTCATCACGTCGAGCGCATTGCCCTTGCCGTGTTCCGACAAAACACCTTCGCCGGCGATCCTGCGGCAGGAATAGCTCGAGCCCTGGTGGATGGTCTTGACGCCTGAAAAATAGCGCCAGCGGGCCGACGGGACGAGTTCATTCCTGGTCCAGCCGGCAAAGCTGGCGGCCATGTCGCAGGTCAGCGTCGCGGCCGGCTTCATCGCGACGCTGCCGATGGCCGAGACCTTGACCGGATAATCGATGCCGCATTGGCCTTCATGGATCGGCGCAACGTCGGTGTAGACGACGCCGAGGCGTTTCAGCTCCTTGCGGCAATCGATCTCTGCGGCCGGCATCTGTTCGGCCGGCGACATCGGATTGTCCATGCGCGGATAGGCGGCCGTCATATAGGGGTTGGACGGGACGAGGCGCTGCATGCCGGAATATTCTGGGCCGGAATCTTGCTGGCCGGAATATTGTGGGTCGGAATAGGGCGGAACGGCAGCGGTCTGGCTGCCGACGTCGACGGCCGGCTGCAGCGACAGCACGCTGCCGGTGTTGCAGGCGGAGACCGCCGCAATGGCAAGCACGACGGCAAGCCTGCCGGCCATGCGCGCGCGTCCTGTGTGCCGCGCAGCGACAAGCGCAGCGCGAAGTAGCCCGGCCATCGGAAGGGTTCCTGTCCCCAGATGGCACAGACTCTAAACCTGAAGAGTAAAGGAAAAATCAGCGGCGCCGTTCACGCCTGCGGCAAAATTGCGGCGCCCGCTATCGGCGGCCGGCGTTATTGGCAAAACGTGCCGCCATTGCGGCGCGGTTCGAGGTCGAAGTGGAGATGCTGCGAATGATCGGCGTCGCTGCCGGGGCCAAGCACGGTCTTGAACGGTCCGCAGGCTGCCTTGCGCACTGTGTCCAGGAATTTCGCGTCCTTTTCCGGCGGCGCCGGGCCGACATCGATCTCCTTCCCGTCCGAAAGCTTGAAGCTGGCGATATCGAGCGCATTGCCGAAGGCGTGCTCCGACAATTTGCCGCCACCATTGCGCGACCGGCAGACGAAGGCGGAGGCCTGGCCAATCGATTTGAGGTCCTCGCCAAACTCCGCCTTTGCAGCAGGCTGGATGACCGAAGCAGCAAAGCGTGCGGCGGCCTCGGCCATCTGGCAATTCAGCTCGGGCTCCGGACCGATGGCGATGGATTTGCCGAGCGTCTTCAGCACGATCGGGTAGGGGATCGAGCAACCGACCGCCGCATCGCGCTCGGGCTTGCGCTCCACGAAATCGACGCCCATCGATTTCAGCCGCCTGCGGCAGGCCAATTCCTCGGCCGGCATTTCTTTCTCGGCAATGGCGACCGATCGAGGATCGGGAAGGATTTCTTGCTCCGTCTTTTTGTCTGCCTCGGCCGGGTTTCGTGGCGCGACCGATGAGTTTGCCGGCGGCTCGGCCTGCGCCGGCTTTTCAGGCGGCTGTGGTGCGATCGCCGGCGGTTTCGGCTGCTCGGTCCTGGACTGGCCATTTTGGGGCTGATCGTTTTGAGGCTGACCGTTTTTGGGCCGCTCAGCCTCCGGAGCGGGGCGTGGTTCGGGGACCGGGATCTCGGTTGGTGCTGGCGGAGTGACTTGCTGGTTGAGTTGCGGAACCGGTGCGGTTGGCGGCAGCTCGGGCGCCTTGGCTGAAACGGGTCCCGCCAGCGGCGTAGCCGCAACGGCCAGCAGCAATCTGCCCAATCTGAAAAAGCCAAACGCCGCCATTGGATCGCAACGGCCAGAATGCAGGGAAGTTGCCTTGGGCGAGGAGGGCTGGCGATCACAATCGGTAACCGCGCTGTTACGCGCCGATCGCTTCCAGCCCCTCCTCGAGCCAGTCCGCCAGCAGCGGCATGCCGAGCAGATATTTTGCCGTGCGTTTGTTGGCGCGCTCGCGGGCGGCGGTCAGCGCGTCCGTCCATTCCGTCGCGTCATAGTCGCCGCGGCCGACCCAGGCCAACGCAATCAGTTCGGCCGCTTCGTCGACATTGAGATCGTCGATCAGCTCGCGCAGTTCTTCCTCGGTGAGATCTTCGGAGCTTTCCTCGGCAAGGCCGTCATGATGGTGGTTGTCGTGCGCGTTGCCGTCAAGCTCTACCTCGTGCTCGGCACCGTCGGCATAGTCTTCGTTGACGGCGGCGCTGAGCGCCTTCGCCTTCAGGATGAACAGGCGCACGGTGTCGGGACCGATCGAAAGCTCCCAGTCTCGTTCAACGCGTTGCTGCACCGGCCGTCTCCCTGCTTCGTGCTCGGTCGGCCCGATGATAGCGGATTTGCAGCGCTCGTCACGTTCTCTTGCGCGTGGGCGTTAATCGTGAACCATGATTTATGATGCCCTCTCTTCCCGGAATAAGATGCCCTTGCTGGGAGAGATCGCGGTTTTGAGATAGGATGACATTTTCCGGGACGAAACGGCTTTGGCCCGGCGTTAGTGTTGCATTGTCAGGTTCAAAGGAGAGTGTAATGCGCAGACGATTGCTGATTTACGCCATGGCCATTGCCGCCCTGCCGCTGATTGCGGCTCCGGCGTTTTCGGCTGGTGAAGGCGGGGGAGGTGGTGGTGGCGGCGGCGGCCAGAGCCAGTGCAAGAAGGGGGAGGCCTGGGACAAGAAGCAGAAGAAATGTGTCTCGCCGAAGCAAGGTATGCTGGATGACGACAGCATCTATGATGCCGGTCGCGCGCTGGCGATGGATGGACGCTATGACGAGGCGATCGCCGTGCTCAGCCTCGCCGCCAACAAGCAGGACCCGCGCATCCTCAACTATCTCGGCTATTCGCACCGCCATTCCGGCCGCGTCACCGTCGGCCTCGGCTATTATGAGGAAGCGCTGCGCATCGACCCGAACTACACGCTGGTACGCGAATATCTCGGCGAGGCGCACCTGCAGATCGGCGATCTTGCCGGCGCCCAGGAACAGCTCCGCGAAATCGAGAAGCGCACGGGCAAGGGATCTCGCGAATACGGCATGCTGTCGGAGCAGATCGATCATTTCATGAGGAGCTGATCCGACCTCCGGACGCTGCTCATACCGGCTGCGGCGATCGCAGCCGGTTTTTTGCTGTGCTCACATGCTGCTCCGAACTGGAATTTGGCATCACGGTACACGTGATGCGCTCCTTGACGTTAGGTCAGCCGCGCAATCGGTGGATGATTTTTCAAAATCCGACTTTTTGGACGTGAAAAACCCGCGAAGATTGCTATATCTTGCAAAGATTGTGGTGAGACGGTTCCGTTAGCGAGGCTGCCGGACCGTTTTCTTTTTGTACCATCGACAAGGTCGCTCCCGATTGCGGGGGCGGCGGCAGGAAAGGTCAGGCATCATGAACAAGGTCCCGATGACAGGCGAGGGGTTCGCGTCATTGAAGGAAGAACTGCGCTGGCGCCAGCAACAGGAGCGGCCGCGTATCATCGAGGCGATTTCCGAAGCGCGCTCGCATGGCGACCTCTCCGAAAATGCCGAATATCACGCGGCAAAAGAGGCACAGAGCCTCAATGAGGGCCGGGTCAACGAACTCGAGGACCTGATCGCGCGGGCCGAGGTGATCGACGTCACCAAGCTCAGCGGCGACAAGGTCAAGTTCGGCGCCACCGTGGTGCTGGTCGACGAGGATACCGAGGAGAAAAAGACCTACCAGATCGTCGGCGACCAGGAAGCGGACGTGAAGTCCGGCCGCATCTCGATCTCCTCGCCGATCGCGCGCGCCCTGATCGGCAAGGAAGTGGGCGATGCCATCGAGGTCAACGCACCGGGCGGCGCCAGGGGTTATGAGATCGTCCAGGTGCAATTCATTTAGAACCTTTTGATAATTCTACTCTGGCGGCCGACTAGCGCGGTTTTCTGCGCTTCCGGTGCTCACGTACTTTAAGTACGCTCCGCTCCGGTTCTCGAAAACCACGCTATTCGACTCGCCAGAGCGAATTCTGAAAAGGTCCTATGCAGAGCCTTGTAATTTAAGCGCCAGCAATCTCTCTGCTTCCGCCATCACCTCCGGCGGCGTGACGCTGCGGCCAGGCGCGGCCAGTAGCGTCGATGAGAACGGCCCGCGCGGGCCGGTCAGGCCGGGCTCCGTCGCCAGGAATACAGCCACCGTCGGCACGCCGACAGCGCTGGCGAGATGGGTCAGGCCGGTGTCGGCGCCGATGACCAGCGTCGAGCCGCCGATGACGGCGGCGATCTCGGCAAGCGGCGACCTGGGAACCACCACGGTTTGCGAAACGGCGCGGGCGATCGCTTCGGCAACCGCCTGTTCCCGGTCGTTCGACCAGGTGGTGACCGGGGTCATCCCTCGTGCCACGAGAAGCCTGGCGATTTCGACCCAGTCCGCGACCGGCCATTTCTTGTCCTCGCGGCTGGTGCCGTGCAGCAGGAAGGCTGTCTTTTCGCCGACAAAAGTCGATTTTCCGGCTGGCGGCACGATGCCCGATTCAAGCCGGGCAAAATCCGGCTCGTAGCCGAGCGCCAGCCCGAACAGGCGTCTCGTGCGCTCGATGGCATGCAGGCCGACCGGCACGGCGTAGCGATGGCCATAAAACAGGCTCGCCGAAGGCTCGCGGGCGCTCGAGCGGTCGAAGCCGGCGATCGGTGCTGCCGCCAGCCGCGCCACCAGCGCCGATTTCAGCAAGCCTTGTGCATCGAGGACGAGATTGTAGCGGGACGCGCGCAAGGCGCTGCGCAGGCCGACCACTTCCCGCCATGTGCCGGGCTCGAGCAGCTTCCCGCGCCAGCGCCGGATCGCCACGCTGTGGATGGTTTGGATGGCTGGATGCAGCGCCGCGATGCCGGCAAAGGCCTCTTCCACGCACCAGTGGAAGGAAATATCTGGGCGGGCGCGGTGCGCGTCCTCGACCGCCGGAAAGGTGTGGATGACGTCGCCCATCGACGACGTCTTGACGATCAGCACCTTCATGCGGCGGCCGGCATTTCCAGCAGCCGCTCCGCCGCCGCCACGACGCGTTCGACCTCCAACGTCTTCAGGCAGTTGAGATGACCGAGCGGGCAGATTTTTTTGTGGCAGGGCGAACAGGACAGGCCGAGCCAGACCAGTTCGCGGCGCTCGGCGAGCGGCGGCGTGTTCTGCGGCGAGGTCGAGCCGTAGACGGCGACGACCGGCGTGCCGACGGCGGCGGCGACATGCATCAGCCCGCTGTCGTTGGAGACGGCCAGCCTCGCCGCCGCGATCAGGTCGATGGCATCCTCGAGCCGCGTCTGGCCGGCAAGATCGACGGCGCCCGGAGCCAGCGCGGCGATTTCAGCCGTCACCTCAGCGTCGTTCTTCGACCCAAACAGCGCGACGCCATACCCTTTCGCCATCATCTCACGGGCAAGGCCGGCATAGTGTTCGCTCGGCCAGCGCTTGGCCGGGCCGAATTCTGCGCCGGGCATGACTGCCACGAATTTCCCCGCCGTCAGCCCGAAACGGCTGAGCAGTGCCGCCTGGCTGGCTTGATCGACGGCGAGCTTCGGCGCCTGGAAGGCGCCACCACGGGCAAGGCTGAAATAGGCCTGCGCGGTGCGCCGTTTCAGGCGATCGGGCAACGGCACGATTTCGGTCAGCAGCCCATAGCGCATTTCCTTGAGATGGCCGACGCGGCGCGGAATGCCGGCAAAGAACGGGATCAGCGCCGACTTCCAGCTTCCCGGCAGGACAAAGGCCATGTCGTAGCGGCCGCGCAGCAGGCTGCCGAAGCGCCTTCGGACGCGGAATTCGAACGCGCCGGATTGCAGCGGCAGGTCGATCTGCTGGCGGATTTCGGGCATGCGCTTGACCAGCGGTGCTGCCCACGCCGGCGCCAGCACGTCGATGGCGGCGTTCGGATGAAGCTCCCTCAGCGCCTGGAACAGGCACTGCGCCATCACCATGTCGCCCACCCAGCGTGGGCCGATCACGAGGATCGTTGGGCTTTCAGCCATTCGACATAGTCTCTGACGCCGGTTTCCACTGTGCGGAACTGGCCATTGTAACCGGCTGCGCGCAAGCGGGACATATCAGCTTGCGTAAAGCTCTGGTAGCTGCCCTTGAGGTGGTCGGGAAACTCGATGAATTCGATCTGGCCCTTGCCGAGCGTATCGATCACCGTTTCGGCAATGGCGCGAAACGGCTGGGCCTTGCCGGTACCGCAGTTGAAGATGCCGCTGGAACCGCGTTTCCACAGCCACAGATTGACGTCGGCGACATCGCCGACATGGATGAAGTCGCGGCTCTGCTCGCCGGGCCCGAAACCGCCATAGGCGCCGAACAGCTTGGGGTTTTCGCCGCGTTCGACCTGGTTGAACAAATGGAAGGCGACAGAGGCCATGGCGCCCTTATGCGCCTCGCGCGGACCGTAGACGTTGAAATAACGCAGGCCCGCCACCGGCGAATGGTCGGTATCGAAAACGGTGCGGCGGACATAGTCGTCGAACAGCTTTTTCGAATAGGCATAGACGTTCAGCGGCCGCTCGCATTCCGGCTCCTCGCGAAACTCGGCGCCGCCGCCATAGACCGAAGCGGACGAGGCATAGAGGAAGGGTACGCGCAAGGCCAGGCAGGCGTGCAGCAGGTGCTTCGAATAGGTGTAGTTGACCTCCATCATGAACTTGCCGTTCCATTCGGTGGTGGTCGAGCAGGCACCCTGGTGGAAAACCGCCTCGATGCGGCCGAGGTCACCGGCCTCCATCCGCGCCAGAAAGTCGTCCTTGTCGAGATAGTCGGCGATCTCGAGGTCGGCGAGATTGGCGATCTTGTGGCCGTCGGTGAGGTCGTCGACGACGAGGATGTCGCTGAAACCGTCGGCGTTGAGCGCGGCGACGATGTTGGAACCGATCATGCCGGCGCCGCCCGTGACGATGATCATATTAGTACGCCCTGACTTGCCGTTGCTTGCCGATTCCGGCCCTTATAGGGGAGGCCGGCAGGCCTGTCGATAAAGCAGGTGGCGGGGCGGTTGGATGAGCGCCACAGTGCCGCCGCAAACGTCACGTTTCAGTGGGCCTGCCGGCCAACCGGCGACAGGAGCAAGGTAATGCCGTCAACCGAACTGCTTGTCGCCTTTTTCGCCACCACGGCGATCTTCGCCTATATCCCCGGCCCCGCCATGCTCTATGCCGCTGCGCAAACCATGGCGCGCGGCCGCTGGTCGGGCCTGATGGCGGCGCTCGGCATCCATCTTGGCGGCTACGTTCATGTCTTCGCCGCCGCTGTCGGCCTGTCGGTGCTGTTCCATGCCGTGCCGGTGCTTTACATGGCGGTCAAGCTGGTCGGTGCGCTGTATCTGATCTGGCTCGGTGTTTCGCTGTTTCGCGCCAAGGCGCAAAGCGACGTTGTCTTGCCGGGAATTCAGCCGAAATCCGCCCGCCGCGCCTTTTTCGAGAGCGTTGCCGTCGAGGTGCTCAACCCCAAGACGGCGATTTTCTTCATGGCGTTCCTGCCGCAATTCATCGATGCCTCGGCAGCGTTTCCGGTGTGGCTGCAGTTCGTCGTGCTTGGAACGATCGTCAATTTGATGTTCTCGTCGGCCGACATTGTTTGCGTGGTGCTGGCCGGCGCAGTGATCGCCAGGCTGCGGCAGTCGAGCCGGGCGCAGCGCCTGATGCGGCGCGCCGGCGGTGCGGTGCTTGTCGGACTGGGCGTGGATGTCGCGTTGCAGAAAAGCTGACGCATTGCCTCGCCGCCGCGATCGGTCGAAGGCCTGCCGTTGCGTCGGCTGAAATTGCGGTATATCGGCATCGCCATGAACGGCCGGCCCTGCCAATCGAATTCCCCGTCACCGAAAATCGGCTCTCCCACGCGTTGACATGATCAAGCTGCCCTCTCCCGAACCGCTTCACCGCGCCATTTCGCGCTTCGGCAGCGCCACCGTGCTGGTGGTCGGCGATTTCATCCTGGACCGTTTCGTCAACGGCGTGATCGAGCGCATTTCGCCGGAAGCGCCGATCCCCGTGCTGCACGGGCGCGGCGAAACGCTGGCGATGGGCGGCGCCGGCAATGTCGTCGCCAATATCGTTTCGCTTGGCGCTTCCGTCATACCGGTCTCGGTGATCGGCGCCGACGAGGCCGGCAAGAACCTCATGCGCATGCTCGGCGAATTTGGCGTCGACACCGGCGGGCTGGCGCAGGATGCCGATCGCATGACGTCGTCCAAAAGCCGCTTCAGCGCGCTCAACCAGCAGGTGCTGCGTTTCGACGAAGAGGAAATCAAGCCGCTGGGCGATGCCGAGCACGCGACATTGGTCGGGCATTTTCGCGAAGCGCTGGTGCGCGCCGACATCGTCATCCTGTCCGACTATGGCAAGGGCGTGCTGCTCGACGGCGTCGCCGGTGAGCTGATCTCGATCTGCCGGGAAGCGGGCAAGCCGGTGCTGGTCGACCCGAAGGGTAGGGATTATGCGCGTTATGCCGGCGCGACGGCAATCACGCCCAACCGCAAGGAACTCGGCGAGGCGGTCGGCCGCGCAGTATTTGCCGATGACGAGATCGAGGCGGCGGCGCGCCAGCTGATTTCGGCGCACGGTTTCGATTTCGTCGTCGCGACGCGAAGCGAAAAGGGCATGAGCGTCGTCGGTGCGGACGACGCCCGCCATATCGCCACGCAGGCGCGCGAAGTGTTCGACGTTTCGGGCGCCGGCGACACGGTAATCGCGACCTTCGCGCTGGCTCTTGCAGCAGGGGCTGATCGTGTGATGGCCGGATCGATCGCCAACGCCGCCGGCGGCGTCGTCGTCGGCAAGCGCGGCACCGCGCGGCTGACGATCGAGGAACTCACCGGTGCGCTGTTTCGCTCGCATGGTCCGGTCGCCCACAAGGATGCGATCCTCGATGCCGCGGCCGCGGCGCGGCTGGTGGCTGCCTGGAAGGACGAGGGCTTGAGCGTCGGCTTCACCAATGGCTGTTTCGATATCCTGCATGCCGGCCATGTCAGCCTGTTGCATGCGGCGCGCAGCCAGTGCGACCGGCTGGTGCTCGGCCTCAACAGCGATGCCTCGGTGCGCCGGCTGAAAGGGCCGGGACGCCCGGTCAACGACCAGCATGACCGGGCCTGCGTGCTTGCAGCACTTGCCTCGGTCGACGCCGTCGTCATCTTCGAGGAGGATACGCCGCTTTCACTGATCGAGGCGCTGAGCCCCGATATACTGGTCAAGGGCGCCGACTATACGGTCGATCAGGTGGTTGGCGCCGATGTCGTGCGGAAGGCCGGCGGGCGCGTCGTGCTGGTCGATCTCGTCGCCGGCAAGAGCACGACCGGCACCATCGGCAGATTGCGCGCCGGGAACTGAGGGTTTCATGTCCGAACTGAACGATTACCTGGTTCGCTCGGCGGCCGCGATTTCGGCGATGGTCGAGCGCGACCTGACCCGTGAGATGGAGCGGGCGGTCAGCGCCGTCGTCGCCGCGCTTTCGCAGGGCAAGGCGCTGCTGATAGCCGGCAATGGCGGCTCGGCCAGCGACGCCATCCACATCGCCGGCGAGCTGGTCGGCCGCTTCCTCAGGGAGCGCAAGGCCTACAACGTCATCGCGCTGCCGGCCAACGCGGCGGTGCTGACGGCCTGGGGCAATGATTACGGCTTCGACACGGTGTTTGCGCGCCAGGTCGAGGCGCATGGTTCGGCAGGCGCCGTGCTGATCGCCATCTCGACCAGCGGTAATTCGCCAAGCATCCTCGCCGCCGCCCAGCAAGCGCGCATGATGGGCATGACGGTGGTCAGCCTGACCGGCGACACCGGCGGCAAGCTGAAGCAGCTCTCCGACATCCTGCTCAACGTACCCTCGACCTCGACGCCGATCATCCAGCAGGGGCACTTGTGCCTTTACCACCATCTCTGCGAAATGGTCGAAACGCGCCTCTGCGACGCAGGGTGATTGCGCCAGGCCGGTAAAGGCCGTCTGTCAACGGGGAGAGGTAGCCGCAACGCTGGCGACCCCTCTCCCCGTCCTTCACGGGGAGGGTAAGGGTGAGGGCAGCGCCAGTCTGTAGCGATTATTATTTGACGCATAGCCACATTTTGTTCTTGCTTTGTGCCGGCAGCTATGCTACTAATTCAACTACGGTGATGATTCCCACCGACGATCCGCCCGCCGAGGCGGGTTTTTGGTTTCCGGGTTTTGGTTCTCCGGCGCTTTGCCTCAAGCCGAAAACGCCACCAGCCCTTCGTCCTTGACCCGGCGGATGGTCAGCGCGGTTCTCACCGTATCGACATTGGGGGCCGAGGCCAGTTCCTCGATGACGAAGGTCTGGAAGGTGCCGAGATCGCTCGCCACGCAATGCAGCAGGAAATCGGATTCGCCCGACACCATCCAGGCATCGCGCACGATCGGCCAGCCGCGGGTGCGCTCGGCGAAGGTCTTGAGCTCGGCGTCGGCCTGGTGATGCAGGCCGATCAGGCAGAAGGCGACGACGTCGAGGCCGAGTGCCGGAGCGTTGAGCAGGGCACGGTAGCCGCGGATGATGCCGGCCTCTTCCAGCCGCCGGACGCGGCGCAGGCACGGCGGCGCCGAAATGCCGACGCGGCTCGACAGTTCGACATTGGTCATGCGTCCGTCCTGCTGAAGCTCGCGCAGGATCTTCCAGTCGATGGCATCGAGATCGGCCTTGATCGGCATGGCGGCTTCCGTGGTGACGCGAAAGAATCTTTCGCGACTTTGTAGTTAAACGACTTTGCTGTCTATTCCATCCGCTGGATCGAGGATTTTCGCATCATCTTGCTGCGGGTTGCTTGTCGCCGTCGCCCGCGCCGAAGCTTTCCGGGGACGAACGGCAACTTGCCTTGCTGGCGTCGCAGGCAACACTTACATTACGCGCAACAATCGACGAGAGTTCATGCCACAATCCATGGCTGCTCCCCGCAGAGGCTTTTCATGATCACCAAGCACGCGCCTGTTCTCATCATCGGCTCCGGCCCCGCCGGCTATACGGCGGCAATCTATGCCGCCCGCGCCATGCTCAAGCCAATGCTGGTCGCCGGCCTGCAGCAGGGCGGGCAACTGATGATCACCACCGACGTCGAAAACTATCCGGGCTTCGCCGAACCGATCCAGGGTCCATGGCTGATGAGCGAAATGCTCAGGCAGGCCGAGCATGTCGGCACCGACATCGTCAACGACATCATCACCGAGGTCGATCTGAACGTGCGGCCGTTCCGCGCCAAGGGCGATTCCGGCACGATCTATACCGCCGACGCGCTGATCATCGCCACCGGCGCGCAGGCGAAATGGCTGGGCATTCCGAGCGAACAGACCTTCATGGGTTTTGGCGTCTCCGCCTGCGCCACCTGCGACGGCTTCTTCTATCGCGGCAAGGATGTCGCGGTGATCGGCGGCGGCAATTCGGCTGTGGAGGAAGCGCTCTATCTCTCCAACCTGGCCAAGAGCGTCACCGTTATCCACAGGCGCAGCGATTTCCGCGCCGAGCGCATCCTGCGCGAGCGGCTGCTGCAGAAAGACAATGTCCGCATCATCTGGGACACGGTGGTCGACGAGATCACCGGCAGGCCCGGCAAGGCGCCGCTGCCGCCGTCGGTCGAAGGGCTGAAGCTGCGCAACGTGGTGACCGGGCAGGAGATGCATCTGGTGGTCGACGGCGTGTTCGTGGCGATCGGCCACGCGCCGGCGGTCGAGCTGTTTGCCGGCAAGCTGAAGCAGAAGCCGAACGGCTATCTGTGGACGGCGCCGGATTCGACCCGCACCGATATGCCGGGTGTGTTCGCCGCCGGCGATGTGACCGACGACATCTACCGCCAGGCGGTGACGGCGGCCGGTCTCGGCTGCATGGCCGCGCTCGAGGCGGAAAAATATTTGGCGGGGATCGAGGTTCACCGCGAAGCGGCGGAGTGATTGTTGAACAAGCGGCTGAGACAAGCCGCGCAAAAGCCTGATTTTTCATTCAGACGCCAAAACAGGCGGACGCCAGAAAACAGGACGAGGGGAAATCATGGCGTTGGATTGGGACAAGCTACGCGTGTTTCACGCCGCGGCGGAAGCGGGGTCGTTCACCCATGCCGCGGAAACACTGCATTTGTCGCAATCGGCGATCTCGCGGCAGGTCAGCGCGCTCGAGCATGACGTCGGCGTGCCGCTGTTCAATCGCCATGCCCGCGGCCTGGTGCTGACCGAGCAGGGCGAGATGCTGTTCCGCACGGCACACGACGTGCTGATGAAGCTCGAAACCATCAAATCACGATTGACCGAAACCAAGGACCGGCCCTCCGGCGTGCTCAGGGTGACGACCACGGTCGGCCTCGGCGCCGGCTGGCTGACCGAGCGCGTGCAGGAATTCATCGAGCTCTATCCCGAGGTCAGCCTGCAGCTCATCCTGGCCAATGAGGAGCTCGATCTCACCATGCGCCAGGCCGACTGCGCCATCAGGCTGCGCCAGCCGCAGCAGCCGGACCTCATCCAGCGCCGCCTGTTCACCGTGCATTTCCATCTCTACGCGGCGCCCTCCTATGTGAACAAATACGGCAAGCCGAATTCGATCGCCGAGCTGAAGGCCCATCGCATCGTCACCTTCGGCGTGCCGGTGCCGGCGCATCTGTCGGAACTGAACTGGCTGGAGACGGTCGGCGATTTCGAAGGTGGGCAAAGGGTGCCGACGCTGCAGATCAACGACATCCTGTCGATCAAGCGAGCGGTGCAGGGCGGCGCCGGCATCGCCATGCTGCCGGATTATGTGGTCAGCAAGGATTCCGGGCTGGTGCAGTTGTTGCCCGAAACCGAAGTGCCGTCCTTCGATACCTATTTCGCCTATCCCGACGCGATGAAGAACCAGGCGAAGCTGCATGTCTTCCGCGATTTCATCATCGCCAAGGCGCGCAGCTGGTCGTTTTAGTTACCAGTGCCGCTCGTCGACTTCTGAGCAACGTCGGGCGATGGCGAAGGCTTCGGCGAATTCGTCCTTCTTCCCGTCACTATACGTGGAGAAGATGGCGGCAGCCAGAGAAGGGGCAGCGCCAGCCTTCGTCGCACTTGCCCTTCGATGGGCAGTCCTGATGCCCCCCCATCGCCCTGCCGGGCACTTCTCCCCGTATGGTGACGGGGAGAAAGGAGCTGTCTCACCGGTTTCGCCAATTGTCGGCGTCCAGAAATTAGCCGCGCCAAGGCGTCAGCCGGGGCAGCCAGCCTGGTACGGCCCGGCGGTAGGCTTCGTATTCGGCGCCGTAGCGGCGGGCAAGCGTCGGTTCCTCATATAGTTTTACGAAGGAGATCATGGCGGCCGCGGCGATGACTAGATAGGCGGCGACCGTCCCGCTCGAAAACAGCAGTGCCTGGCCGAGGACGATCGACAGCACGGCGACGTACATCGGGTTGCGGACATGGCGATAGATGCCGCCGACGACCAGCCTCTCGGTCGGCGCGACCGGGGCTGGCGTACCCAGGCCCTCCAGAGCAAAACGGGCAAAGGCGTGCAGCAGCACGATTGTGCCGGCCACAATCAGCAGCCAGCCCACAGGAACGAAACCGAGCAGTCTCGACCAGGGCAGGCGATAGCGATCGGTCAGCAGCCAAGGCAGCAGTCCGGCGACCACGCCGGGCGCTGCCGCAAGGAAGATGACGCTGCCGGCGATCGCCGAAGTGGCTCGCATATAGCTCTCCTTACGGGCGCGGCCTTGAACGGTCTCCTGCAAAGCGCTTCAGGTCTTGTCCGGCATGTAACTCAAACCACTACACCCTCAGGTCAAGCTCGATGGCGGGCTTTTTGGGCGGCATGCACCAGCAAGGTCTGGCTGCCGAAAAAACAAACGCGTGCTGCACGATTCCACGTCATCCTGCGTTTTTCAACTTTCCGAGCAGGAATCGCTGCTGATTCGCGGCCGCGGATCGATTTTTGCCTTGCCGCAGGCTGTATTTCAGCGATTCAACTGGTCCTATTGCGCTTCGGGACGGATTAGACCACAGCCGGCGCCTTTTTGCATGTGAGTGTTGCAAAATAGATGCTTGTTTCTTGGGCATGAAGAGCACATATATAGATCATCTCCTGAGCGCGTTCTCCTCCCATTAGCGCTCTCGAGTGTTCCCCTCTGGAGGTTAGCCTTAACAGGCACTTCCAATCAAACTCAGCCGGGTCTTCATTGATCCGGCTTTTTTGTTGCCCGAAACCAACACTTCGCCGGAAAATCGGCCGGAACTGGCGCGTAACAGTGACATGTAACCTCGGGTAACATGCGTTGGCACGCTAAATCGGGTAAGCAGAGCATAGGACGCGGTGTGGCTCGTCCGGGGGATGGGGGCATCACTCGGACGACCCGGGCTCAGGCAGCTACCGCGTCCGAACCTTCCTCCGCCTCCAGACACCGGCGGCAAGCATGCGGCGGACCTGCCGTTTCGCCTCCCACGAAGACGGTCCGCAACGAAACGGCGCCCGAATGATCCGGGCGCCGTTTCCTTGTGTGCATCCTTGTGCTCTGGCCGCCGCAAGCTGCTGTTTCAGGCGGCCTTGCCGTTGGCGTTCAGCGCTTCGTCGGCCAACCGCCCGGTGAGTTCGGCCATGTGGTCGAAGACGGCCCGATAGCTGGCGACACCAGCCGTGGCCGAGCGCAGCTCGATGATGAGGTCGCCGATCTCGGCCTGCGGCATGGTCGCCTCGACCACGTCCCATCCCGGCCAGTCGGGCCGCGCGTCGTAGCCGAGGATCTGGCCGCGCCGCTGCGGGATCAGCGCGATGATCTTCGACGTCGCATCCGACGGCGTGACGATCTCGACCTTCATCACCGGTTCGAGCAGCACCGGCGAGCAGGCGGCCATGCCTTCCTTCATCGCCAGCTTCGCCGCCATCTGGAAGGCCATGTCGGAGGAATCCACCGCATGGTAGGAGCCGTCGGAAAGGTTGACGGCAACGTCGACGACCGGAAAGCCGAGCGGGCCGGATTTCAGGTAATCGCGCACGCCGGTCTCGACCGACTGGATGTACGTCTTCGGCACGACGCCGCCGGTGATCGTATCGGTGAACTGGAAACCTGACCCGCGCGGCAGCGGCTTGATCTCCAGCACTACGTCGCCGAACTGGCCGTGGCCGCCCGATTGTTTCTTGTGGCGGCCGCGCTGCTGCGTCGCTTTTCGGATCGTCTCCCGATAGGGCACGGCCGGCGCATGGCCTTCAACCGGGATCTGGTTCTTGCCTTCCAGCCGCTCGCGCACGACGCGCAGATGCATCTCGCCATGACCGGACAGCACGGTTTCGGCTGAATCCTGGTTGTGATGCAGACTGAGCGAGGGATCTTCCTCGGCCAGGCGCTGGATGGCCGCCGACATCTTGACCTCGTCCTTGCGCTCTTTCGGCCGCAGCGCGAAGGCGAAGACCGGTTGCGGCGGGGTCAGCGTGACCAGCGGCTTGATGCCGCCCTTGGTCGAGCTCAGCGTCTGGCCGGTCCTGACGGCGTCCAGCTTGCCGAGCGCCACCATGTCGCCGGCCTTGGCCGACGTCAGCTTGACCTGGTCCTTGCCGAGCATCTTGTAGATGCCGGAGACCTTTGCCGTCTCGCCGCTGGGAAGGAACAGCTCGGCGGCGTCGGCGACCTGACCGGACAGGATGCGCGAGACCGACAGCTTGCCGCCATGCGCGGTGTGGATGGTCTTCATCACCTGGACCACGGTGGCATTGCCGTCGGGAGCGCCGAGACGCTGGCGCGTCGCCGCGATATCGGGTGCGTCGTGACGGATCGCCTTCAACAGGCGCAGCACACCGTTGCCCTTCTCGGCGGTGCCGATCAGCACCGGGGTCACCGTGCCGTCGCGCAGATCCGCGGCGAGGTCATCGAAGATCGCGTCCTTTGGCGGTTCGATCTCGTCCAGCAATTGCTCCATCAGGCGGTCGTCATGGTCGGCGAGCGTCTCCAGCATGGAAAAGCGCGCCTCGAGCTCGCGCGCCTTGTCGTCGCTCGGGATCTGGGCGACCTCGCTCTCGGCATATTCGCGATAGATGTAGGCACGCTCCAGAGCGAGGTCGATCGAGCCGATGACGACGCCGTCCTTGCGCAGCGGGATCTGGCGCAGCAGCAATGGCACCGAGCTTGCCGGCTGCAGCATCTTCAGCGTGTCGCGCACGCCTGATATCGCCTTGTCGACCTTGTTCAGGAACAGCATACGCGGCACGCCGAGATCGTCGAGCTTGCGCATGATCAGCTGCAGGGCAGGGATCTTCTTCTCGTCAGCCTCGGCGACGACCACGGCGACGTCGCAGGCAGCCAGCACCGGCTCGGCTTCGAAGGAGAATTCGATGGAGCCGGGACAATCGACGAAGGTGAACGGCTCGCCCATGAAATCGGTTGTGGCGAAGGTCGCCTCGACGCTCATGCCGTGAGCGCGCGCTTCGGGCGAATGATCGGAAACGGTATTTCCGGACGAAACGGGATTCTGGCGGGGAATGGCGCCCGTACGGGCGAGTATGGCTTCGAGAAGTGTCGTCTTACCGCTTGCGAAGGGACCGACTATGGCAATGCATTTCGGTCCCGTGCGTCGTCCTCCGGCGCGAGTACCCATGGCTGACCTCCACTCAGGCGTTTCCCTGTGAGCGGCGGCCGGCCTGTCGGCCGTCGCGGGCGAGGCTTTTTTCAATTTGCCACCTACCCAAAGGGCATCGTCCCACGGGCAGGCCGGGAGGGCAAGGGATTTGAGGTTGAAGGGATTTGAAGTTGGGGCCGGTTCAGCCGGTGCCGGTTCGGCGCGACGCCAGTGGCGTTGCCTCGACGCGCTGTACTGCCACCGTCTCGGCAAAGCGCGCGAGCAACGGATTGAACAGGTCCGCACGCTCCCAGAAAGGCGCATGCCCGGCGCCGGGAATGATGTGGCAACGCTCCCACAGGGAGCCGTAGGCGAGCGTTTCAAAATAGCTGAGCCGGACGAACGGGTCGTTCTCGCCATTGACGACGGCGACCGGAAACGCGGCCTGCTCGATCACCTGTCTCTGGTCGGCGCCCTTGCCGATGAGCATGCCGCGCGTCACCGCGGCGCGCAGCCGGCCGTCGGTGCGCAGGATGGTTTTGCGAAAGGACGGGTCGGCGGTGTCGCCGAAACACAGCGTTTCGAAGCGCTCGGCATCGCGTTCGGAATACGTCTTTTTGGACGCCAGCAGCATGTCCCAATGCGCGTGGAAGCCGCGCAGCATGCCGAAAGGACCCTTCGATACCGGCGGCGCGCCGGTCAGCATCAGCCCGCCGACGGCGCGGTGAAAACTCGCGAGCTCGATTGCCACGTGCCCGCCAAGAGACCAGCCGAAGACAACGGCGCGACCGATGCCCAAGGCATCGAGGAGCTGAGCCGCCGATTGGGCAAGGCCGGCGATGGTATAGTCCGTCGCCGGATCGCGGGCGTCCGACGATTCGCCATGGCCGGGCAGGTCGAAGGCAATCAGCCGATGGGCGGCAGCCAACGGGCTGTCGAACTGGCGGGCGAATACGGTGCGCGAACTGCCCGAGCCGTGGATCAGGACAAGCGGGATGCCCGGTCCCGACGACTGGCTGAGGCGCAAATCCGCTTGCGGCGTGCGGATCGTGCGGTGGGAAACGGCCATATCCGGTTGGACCTTCGAATTGTCTCGAGGTCAACATCGCATGCCAAGGTCACCATGTTGTTTAGAACGGTGGTTAAGAAATGATTTCTCGGTTTCTGCCGGGTATGATGACCGAATCCACCACAGCTAACCCCCGGAGCCTGATGATGGAATCCACGCTCGACCTTCTCCTTTCGATCAGCAGCATCGCGACGCTCGGCCAATATGCCTGGTCGATGCGCGGGCATTTCCAGTCGCCGAGCATGTCTCAAGGCGCCATGATCATTTCGGCCGTCGTGGTCGGCACGGCGCTGTTCTTTCTGGCGCTGCTGTGGATCGAGCGGCAACCGGTTGCGGCGAAGATCGGCGGGCTTGCCGTCGAACTGACAAGCTCGGCGCTGTTCTGGTGGGCGATCTCGGTCTCACGCAAGGCGCGGCTGCGTTTCGCGTTTGATCCGGACAATCCCGACAGCCTGGTGACCGAAGGCCCTTATAGCCATGTCCGTCACCCGTTCTACACATCCTACATCATCTTCTGGATCGGATGGGGTATCGCGACCTGGTCGGTGTGGGCGGTCGTGCCGGTCGCCGGCATCGTTGCGATCTATGTGATCGCGGCCTTGGACGAAGAGCGAAAATTTTCACGTACAAGGTTGGCCGGTGCCTACCAGGCCTATAGCGGACGTGCCGGCCTGTTCTGGCCGCGTTTTGCCCGCAGCCGGCAGGAGATGCAGCCGGCATCGGACGAAAGTGGTAGTCTCTAGGACACTGGATTGGATCGAGGATTTTGCGACGATGAAGATTATTGGCTGCGGCAGCGTGCCGACGATTGTTGCGCCGGAAAAATACTTCACTGGCCGGGTTTTGCAGACGCCGATCATCGAGAAGGAGGCACCGGCGCGGCTACGCGCCACGCTGGTCAGTTTCGAGCCCGGCGCCCGCACCCACTGGCACACGCATCCGCTCGGCCAGACGCTCTACGTCACCTCCGGCGCCGGTCTCGCGCAAAGCTGGGGCGGGCCGATCCAGGAGATCAGGGCCGGCGACGTCATCTCCTTTGCGGCCGGCGAAAAGCACTGGCACGGCGCCGCGCCGAAATCGGCGATGACGCACATCGCCATGCAGGAGGCGCTGGAGGGCGTGCATGCCGACTGGCTGGAGAAGGTCAGCGACGAGCAGTATGGCGGCTGAAACGTCTCAGACCAGCGCGGCGGTGAAGCGCTGGATGCGCGTGCAGGCTTCTTCGAGCAGAGCCTCCGACGTGGCGTAGGAGATGCGGAAGTTCGGGCCGAGGCCAAAGGCCGAGCCGAAAACAACCGCCACGCCCTCGGCCTCGAGCAGTTCCGAGCAAAAGGTTTCGTCGCTGTCGATCACCTTGCCGCTCTTGGTCGTCTTGCCGATCAGCTGGGCACAGGAGGGATAGACGTAGAACGCACCCTCCGGCGATGGGCAGGTGATGCCGCGCGCCTGGTTGAGCATCGAGACGACGAGATCGCGCCGGCCCTGGAAGATCGCCTTGTTCTTCGGGATGAAATCCTGCGGCCCGTTCAGCGCTTCGACCGCCGCCCATTGGGCGATGGTGCAGGCGCCGGAGGTCTGCTGGCCCTGGATCATGTCCATCGCCTTGATCAGCGGCACCGGGCCTGCCGCATAGCCGATGCGCCAGCCGGTCATGGCATAGGCTTTGGACACGCCGTTCATGGTCAGCGTGCGCTCATAGAGCTTAGGCTCGACCTCGGCGATGGTCTTGAAGACGAAGTCGCCATAGGTCAGGTGCTCGTACATGTCGTCGGTCAGCACCCAGACGTGGGGATGCTTCAACAGTACGTCGGCCAGGCTCTTGAGCTCCGCTTCGGTATAGGCGGCGCCCGAGGGGTTCGACGGCGAGTTCATCAACAGCCATTTGGTGCGCGGCGTGATCGCCTTTTCCAGCACGGCCGCCGTCAGCTTGAAGCCGTTGTCGATCGAGGTGTCGGCAAAGGTCGAGGTGCCGCCGCAGATCGCCACCATTTCGGGATAGCTCACCCAGTAAGGCCGCGGGATGATCACCTCGTCGCCGGGGTTCAGCGTCGCCATGAAGGCGTTGAACAGGATCTGCTTGCCGCCGGTGCCGACGATGGTCTGCTCCGGTCGATAGTCGAGATTGTTCTCGCGCTTGAATTTTTTCGCGATCGCCTCGCGCAGCGGCACGATGCCGGAGACCGGCGGATATTTCGTCTCGCCGCGGCGGATGGCCTCGATCGCGGCGCTCTTGATGTTGTCGGGGGTGTCGAAGTCCGGCTCGCCGGCGCCCAGCCCGATCACGTCGCGGCCGGCGTTTTTCAGCTCGCGCGCCTTCTGCGTCACCGCGATGGTCGCGGAAGGCTTTACGCGGGAAAGGGCGTCGGCAAGAAAGGCCATGACAGATATCTCCAGGAAGGACCGGCGCGGCGAAGGCGCCGCGGCGCCTCTCATGTCGCATCATCTGGTCAAGCGCAAGCCCAGCGCAGGCATTGTCGAATGAGCCAGCGCGCAATGCTGGCAACAATAAATTCATCAACGATCGGTAAAAGCTTGAACGGCAGGGACCGTAGCCGGTCCGCCAGTCTCGCATAGCGAGGAACCGTGACGCGCAGCATCGAGCTTGCCCATATCATCCGCCACGATGACGGCACCGCCAGCGGTGTCTGGGGGCTCTATACGCTGCAAAGCGCGTTCCAGCCGATCTTCGCCTTCAACAAGGGCAAGCTGTCCGTCGTCGCGTTCGAGGGGCTGATCCGGCCGTTCCGCGAAGGCGAGCCGCAGCCGCCAATGAGTTTCTTCAACAGCTGTCCGGCGGTCGACCGCTTGCATATCGAGGCGCTGACACGGACGCTGCACCTTCTGAACGCCGGCGCCTGCCTGCCGCGAGACGCCTCCATCTTCATCAACTTCGATCCATCGGTGTTCACCGACCGCGGCATCGCCGACAAGGCGCTGCGCGACATGCGGCTGGTGCTGCACGAGGCCGACATCGATCCGCGCCGCGTCGTCTGCGAGGTCACCGAACAGAAATCGGCGTCGCAGGAAACGCTCTACAATTTCGTCGAGGCGCTCAGGGGTAATGGTTTGCGCATTGCGGTCGACGATTACGGCGCCGACGAATCCGACATCAATCGCATCAAGGAACTCAGGCCAGACATCGTCAAGTTCGAAGCCGACTGGATCATGACGCTGATGGAGTCCGGTGCCGGCTTCGCCTTGCTGACCGCCATGGTGACAAGCTTCGAAGAGCAAGGCATCCGTACGGTGTTCGAGGGCATCGAGACGGGCTGGCAGCTCGAGCTTGCCGAAAAATCGGGCGCCTCGATGGTGCAAGGCTATGTGCTGGCGCGCCCCGAGCTTGCGCCGACCAGCTTCCACGTCTTCGACAAGAGCGGGCAGGCGGCCGCGGTGTCGGCCGATGCTGAGAAGGTTTCTGCGGCCGTTTCGCCATCGCGGCGGCCGATGCGGGCCTTTGGCCGCAGGGTGACATCGTGACCGGGCGGGCCGACATGCGGCGCAAGGTCGGCGAGGCGATCTTTGCCGACGAGGTCGGCATCGAATATGGCGTCTACGGCGCATTCCGGCTGAGGAGCGCCTACCAGCCGGTCTTCGCGCCGCGCGGCAGGTTTCTCGCCGCCGTCGCGGTCGAGGGACTGATCGAGCCGCATCGTGCAGGCAGGCCGGTGGCGCCGCAAATCTTCTTCGAAGGTGTGCCGGCAGCGGATCGGCTGTTTGTCGAAACCATGTGCCGGGTGCTGCATTTGCGCAACTTCCGCAACATCGGCGTCGACGGGCTCGACCTGTTCTTCAACTACAATCCGCTGATAAACGATGACCCCGCACGGGCGCTGGCCGAAATCAGGCTGATGACCAGGCATCTGGCGGATTTCGGCCTGCATCCCGGCATGCTGGTCTGCGAGATCACCGAGCAGGCTGCCGGCGACAAGGTGCTTGTCAGCCTGGCGCGCGAGATGCGGCGCGACGGCGTCCGCATCGCCATCGACGATTTCGGCACCGGGCATTCTACCGAAGAAAGGGTCGCCCTCGTGCAGCCCGACATCGTCAAGATCGACGGCACCTGGTTCGCCGAATTCTGCCGCCATGCCGCCGCCGAGCGGTTTTTCCGGCCACTGGTTTCGACGCTGCACGATCGCGGCGCCAAGGTGCTGGTCGAAGGCATCGAGAACGCCACGCATCTGCGCGTCGCGCTGGATGGCGGCGTCGACCTGCTGCAGGGCTTTTACCTTGCCCGGCCGGCGCTGGCCGGTACGCTGTTCGACGAGGAGCCGCTGTCGATCGACAGGCTGCTTGGCAGGGATAGCAACGTCATCCCCTTGTTCGGCTAGGATATGCCGATATTCAAGTGATGCCGGCCTGCGAACGGGGGGTCCTGCGCTTCCGGTGCTCACGTACCCAAAAAGTACGCTCCGCTCCGGTTCTCGGAACCCGCCCTTCTCGGCTCGGCCTGACTTGAATCTCGACATATCCTGAAATGCATCAGCGGCGCTGATGGTTACGCCAAAACAAATCACTGGATGACGCCGCCGCTGCCGCGATAGAGGCTGGATCAAGCCCTGAGACGGGTGGTTGCGAGCAAGGGGAGCACCGATGATACTCTATGGAATGATCGACAGCGGCAATTGCTACAAGCCGCGCCTGTTGATGGCCAAGCTCGGCATCCCTTTCACCAATGTCGAGGTCAGCTCGCATACCGGCGAGACGCGCAAGCCCGACTATGTCGCCAAGAACCCGAACGCCATGGTGCCGCTGCTCGAACTCGACGACGGCCGGCGGCTGGCCGAATCCAACGCCATCCTGCTCTACCTCGCCGAAGGCACGCGGTTCCTGCCGGCGGACAGATACGAACGCGCGCTGGCCTATCAGTGGCTGTTCTTCGAGCAATACAGCCACGAGCCTTATATCGCGGTGCGCAGGGCGCTACTGACCTTTCCAGAACGCGCGAAAGACGCGACACCCGAGCGGCTGGCGGTGACGCTGGAGCGCGGCAATAAGGCGCTTGGCGTCATGGACAAGCACGTGGCCGGGAGCAGCTTCTTCGCGGGCAGTGCGCTCAGCATCGCCGACATCGCGCTCTATGCCTATACGCATACGGCCGAGACGGGTGGGTTTCAGCTCGACGCCTATCCGGCGGTGGCGGCCTGGCTGAAAAGGGTCGAGGCCGATCCGGGGCATGTGCCGCTGGAGTGGCTGCCTTAGTTCTGTCCTCACGCTGCCGCCGCTTCGCGGCTCGCTCCGGACGGGCGCGCCAAAAGGCGCGACGCCCGGTCGGGCTTGCGGCCTTCGGCCGGTGGCGTGAAATCCGGATAGTACTATTTCAGCAGGCGGTCATATTCGGAATGGGGGCCGATCCAGAACCAGACCACGTCGTCGTGGTCGCGAACAGATCAACCCGCGCCGACCAGTTGCGGCCGACCTGTTTGAAATGCAGCGATGGGTGGAACGGGTCGGAACTCAGTTTGGCGAAACGTCTGTTCGCCTTTGCTCAACGAGGGCAGTTTTGCGTAAGCCTCCCAAAACGAGGGAGTGGCAAAATGATTCACAGAGGCCGGGTCCGGCCGGCGCGATGATCAGCCAATGGCTGCTCGGTAAGCTTGTCCAGTCTGCCGCCCTTGGCGTCGGCTTCGAACTGACGGTCCCACATGTCGGCTTGCAGCGCCTCGAACCATGCGGCAAACGCCTTGAGCTCTTCGGGGCCTTAGTTCGGCGACGGATTTCTCAATCTGTTCAAGCTTGCTCATGGTCGATGGTACAATGACCGGGGTAAAAACAACCACAAAGTGGTCCCATAGGACCAAGGCGACGGTTCACCGGATTTCAGACAGCAAAAAGGCGGGACAAAATCCCGCCTTCCCATGCTTGGTAGCCTGATCGGGAGCGTTTTGGCCGGGCCGGCAGCAATCTGCTGCTTCGGCTTGTCGGGTCTTTCGCTCCGGCGCGCTTCTCGCGCGACCGCCAGTACATCCGTGACTTGCCGCGCGCCCCGGGCTATCGCCCGGCGCGCGCCATTTTCAAATCAGGCCGCCTTGCTCAGAGATCCAGCGGACGACTTGCCAGTGCGGCGGTCCTGCTCGATCTCGAAGTTGATCTTCTGGCCTTCGACCAGGGTCGACAGTCCAGCACGCTCGACTGCGGAGATGTGGACGAAAACGTCCGCGCCGCCGCTATCAGGCTGAATGAAGCCGAAACCCTTGGTGGAATTAAACCACTTGACCGTACCTGTTGCCATTTCGATAGTCCTTACGTTTGCTTTAGTTTGACTGGACCGAAACCCAGCCGGTTTGTATCGAGATTTTGGAGATAGAACGTCAGCAAACGCGAATATCGCGAGGCCCGGATCGATCGGCCGAAATATCAATGGACCGCATATAATATGCCTTCGCGCAAAAAACAAGACGGGGCGGAAAATGGCACGGCGGCAACGCTGCCCAACGGCCGCCCCAATCGCGTGAGAGCGTCGTCGTTGCGCGCCTGACGCGGGAGGATCGCGCCGGCTTCGGGCGCGACTGGGTTTTGGGGAGAGGGACATGAAAATCGTTCTGCTTGCCGCTTGCCTGACGCTGGTGGCCGCCGAGGCGCAGGCGGTCTCGCGCTACGACCCGACCCGCATGAGCTGCGGCAAGGTGCAGGCGACGATCGCGCGCGAGGGGGCGGTCATCCTGCGCTACAGATCGACGCGCGTGCCGGGCCTGGCGCTCTACGACCGCTATGTGCGGAGCCAGC
Source organism: Mesorhizobium sp. M0195 (assembly GCF_040322115.1). Taxonomy (NCBI): domain Bacteria; kingdom Pseudomonadati; phylum Pseudomonadota; class Alphaproteobacteria; order Hyphomicrobiales; family Phyllobacteriaceae; genus Mesorhizobium; species Mesorhizobium sp. M0195. Next base: position 115,692 of record NZ_JAMYSV010000008.1, read on the forward strand.
AATTCTGCGACATCGGCGAGGTCAGGGCGCGGGCCTCGGTGCCGAGTGCCGATACGAATTCGTGCACCGTCTACAAGTGCAAGCGGGTGGAGATCGACCGGCGCTTCCGCCGGCGCCTGCTTCCGGATTAGGCTGGTCGAGATGGTGCGCGGGGTGCCGGCCTCACCTGAATATCAGCACAAATATCAGCACAGCTAAAACCCGAACGACACCTGCGCTGGGGGCGGCGGGCCGACGCGTACGCCTTCCATTGCCAGCATCTTTTCCTTGGTGGCCGAGCCGCCGGGCGCGGAAAATCCGCCGATCTTGCCGCCGGCGGCAAGGATGCGATGGCAAGGGATGACCAGCGGCACCGGGTTGGCGCCGAGCGCCGCGCCTGTCTCACGCGCCAGCCCGGCATGGCCGGCGCGTTTGGCCAGTTCGCCATAGGTGGTGGTTTCGCCGAAGGCGAGCTTTCGCGCCGCGTCATAGATCGCCAGGCGGAACTCGTCGACGCCGCTGAGATCGACCGGCACGCCGGAGAAATCGATAACCTCGCCGGCGGCATAGGCCTTGATCGACGCGATCAGCTCGGCAACCCATTGCGGCTCGGGCTTCACGGCTTGTTCGACGTCGGAGGCATGGCGCAGCAGCCGGCGCTCTACCGCGTCCTGGTTGCGCTGCGACAGGCAGAGCCGGGTTAGCCCGGCTTCGCTCCAGGCGATGCCCATGAAGCCGAGCACGGTTTCGAAGACCGCGTGGCCAGCGGTGGCATGAGAGGCGTCCATGGCGTGCTCCTTTCCGGAATCCTTCGAAGTACAAATCCAGAACAATATCGCATTTCCCGGCCCGGATCGCCACCCGAAAACCACCGTCTACCGCGGATTGCCCGGGGAAAGATGCTGGTGTAAGGACTTCTTAACACCCGACGAACCGGACCCGAGCGCCGCTTGCCAGCAAAATTCCTCTTTCCCGTCCTAGCGGCGGTGTTGGCCGTGGCCGCTCTCAGCGGCTGCACCTCGACTTCGCCGGTGACCCCGGCCCCTGCCTTCACGGAAAACTCGGCCAACACCGATGCTGGCTTCACGCTGGCGCTGCCCGACACTGTTTCGGTCCTGCCGGAACCGTCCGGCGTCGCCCAGACAGCAGCACTGCCGGTCGAGCCTGCGGCCGCCTTTGCCGGGCCGACGCCGCTGCCGGCAACGACCCCGGCCGTCATGACCACCAATGCCCAGCCAGCCACCGCGGTGGCTGCCGTCGCCATGCCAGTCACCGGCCAGACTGCCGCCATGCCCGGCGTTCAGCCGGTCGCCTACACGGTGCCGCAAAACCCGGCCGTTCTGGCCGCGACCGACCCGGCGGAGGGCCAGTCGAACGCCGGCGCCCGCAGCGAGATCGAGCGGCTGATCGAGAAATATTCCGCGCTTTACCAGGTGCCGGTCGATCTGGTGCGCAGCGTCGTCAACCGCGAGAGCACCTTCAACCCGAAAGCCTACAATCACGGGCATTGGGGGCTGATGCAGATCAAGCACGCGACGGCGCGCGGCATGGGCTATGACGGGCCGGCGAGCGGCCTGTTCGACGCCGAGACCAACCTGAAATATGCGGTGAAATATCTGCGCGGCGCCTGGCTGGTGTCGGGCGGCAATCCCAAGCGCGCCGACCGGCTCTACCAGAGCGGCTACTACTATGACGCCAAACGCAAGGGGATGCTGGGCGAAACCGGCCTCGGCAGCGACAGCCTGCGCCGCCGCATGCAGCCCGATGCCTGAGCCGCGCCCACCGGCGCCGAACGACATAAGACTGCGCAAGATCCTCGACGACACGCTTCTGGCGCCGCGCTGGCCGGAAGGTTTTTTCATGCGCGGCTTCGAAGCCGCCGATGCGCTCGCTTTGCATGCACTTTTGACCGCGGTGTTCGACGACGGCGCCGATGGGCCGTTCGACGAATGGTGGCCCCGCATTTCGGGCGACGCGGAATTCGATCCCGCTTTGTGTTTCCTGGTCATCGACGGCAAGGGGCGGTTGGCGGGCGCGGCGCTCTGCTGGGCGACGGGGTTCGTCAAGGATCTTGCCGTTCATCCCGAGGCGCGCGGCAAGGGCATAGCCGAGGCGCTGATGCGCTACGCGTTTGCGGTGTTTCAGGCAAGGGGTGCGGCGCATGTTGATCTCAAGACCAATACCGTCGAGAACGCGGCCGCGGTCAGGCTCTATCAGCGGCTGGGGATGATCGAGGTGGATTGGGCGGGGTGAGGAGCGCCGTTCGTCCTTTTTGAAGGCGGCAGCCCGGGTTCTTGTCGCCACGGCGCCTGCGCAAAAATGTCGGAACCGTTTCGCGCGATGCGTCCTTGGGAGGCAAGGCGCGTTGCCACGAACGGCGCGCCGCCAAAAAGCACGGCAGATGGAGATGACGATGATCAGCTTTCCCAATGAATCCCAGGAATATCGCGCCGCCCGCGAAAAACTGCTGCAGCAGGAGATCGAGCTGCGCCGCGCCATGGAGGATGTGGCGGTCGCCCGCCGCGCGCTGCCGACGGGCGGGCTGGTGCCGCAGGATTATGTGTTCGACGGGCTCGGCACGGACGGCAAGCCGGCCAGGATCAAGCTTTCGGAACTGTTTGCGCCGGGCAAGGACACGCTGATCGTCTATTCGATGATGTTTCCGCGCCATCCGCAGGAGACGCGCGACGTGGCGACGAGCGGCGGCACGGCGAAGCTGCCCAGACCGGACCAGCCTTGCCCGTCCTGCACGGCGCTGCTCGATCAGTTCGACGGCGCCATTGGCCACCTCGAGGCCGCCGGCTACAATTTCGCTGTCGTGGCCAAGACCGCGCTGGAAAACCTGCTGACGCTCGGCCGCGACCGCGGCTGGAAAAATATGCGGCTGGTCTCGTCGGCCGGCAACAGCTTCAAGCGCGACTATCACGCCGAGGCCGAGGATGGCGCGCAGCTCCCCGTGCTGTCGGTGTTCCACCGCGACGGCGACGGCATCCGCCACTTCTGGAGCTCCGAACTCGGCTTCGCGCCGCCCGAACCCGGCCAGGATCCGCGCGCCATAGGCACCTGCGAGATCCTGTGGAACCTCATGGATTTCACGCCGGAGGGCAGGGCGCAGAGCTGGCAGGAGCAGCTGCAGTATGGGGAAGGATGCTGCCACTAGCGTCGCTCGGCGCCGCCCTCATCTGCCTGCCGGCATCTTCTCCTCGTAGAGGGACGGGAGAAGGGGGCTGGCGGCAAACTCAGCTCACTTTCTTCAACTCTGGAGATTGGCGAAATGCGTGGCGACGGCAACCTTTCTCCCCGTCACTATACGGGGAGAAATGCCCGGCAGGACAATGAGGGGCGGCGCAGACCCTATGTGATTTGACGCTGCGGCGCGCTGACCTACCCTCTAATGCCGGAACCGAGGAGACGAGCGATGCTGTCACCTTTCATTCGGGGCGCCACGCTGGCAGCGGCGGTGATGCTTGCCGCCGGCACCGCAGCCTATGCCCATCACGGCTGGTCGTGGACGCAGGACGGGTTTTTCGAACTCAGGGGCAGGATCACGGCCATCTATATCGGCAACCCGCACGCCACGCTCGATGTTGACGCGAAGGGAGAGGCCTGGCGGGTGGAGATGGCGCCGCCGTCGCGCACGATCGCCGCCGGCTTCACCGAGGAGGTCGCCAAGGTCGGCGACGAGGTGACCGCGATCGGCCACCGCTCGCGCGACGAGAGCGAAAAGCGCATGAAGGCAGTGCGCGTCATCGTCGGCGGCAAGCCCTATGACGTCTATCCCGACCGCGTGCCGCCGGCCTGAATGGACGGGTTTTTCGCCGGCATCGAGCAACTCGCCTTGGTGCGGGGACTGAAGGCCTCCTTCGTGGCCTACCCCATCGTCAATGCGCTGCACATCATGTCGATCGGCGCGCTGCTGACCAGCGTCTGGCTCATGGACCTCAGGATCCTGGGCGCCTTCCGCTCGCTGCCGCAGGCGCCGTTCGTCGCGCTGCTGCGCCGGGTGGCCTTATGTGCGTTTGGTGGGGCGCTTGTCACCGGCGCGCTGCTGTTTTCCATCAGGGCGAGGGAGTATGCGGCGATGCCGATCTTCCTCGCCAAGATGGGGCTGATCCTGTTCGCTGGTGTCAACTTCCTCGTCTTCATGCGCCGGGCAAAGGGTGGTGGCGACCCGGCCGGTGGGGTCACGGCCGTGCTGGTTGTGCTGTCGCTGGTGTTGTGGACGTCCGTGCTGTTTGCGGGGCGGTTTATCGGGTTTCTCGGCTGAGGCGAGCGAGGCGCTGGCGTTCGCAACGTGCGAGATGGTTCGTGGCTCGAAACGCAGACCGAGGCGTGGCTGAAAGGCGCTGAAACATTGCCTCGAAGCGGCCGGCACCTCGTTGGAAAACATAGTCATGGTGCGCATCTACGCCGTCAATTCCGGCTTCTACAAACCATCAACCGCGTCTATGCGAAGTATTTTTCGACGAACTCGCCGGCGCGGAGTTTTGTGCCGGTGGCCTCGTGGCCGATGGAGTTTGATATCCAGATCGAGTGCGTGGCGGTGGCGTGAAGCGTCAACTTCTGCCCTTCCAGGATAATTTCCGCTTGTCTTTAAAGTAAAGTCGTCCCCAAATCCATCTGGGGATAGGGAGGGCGAGTCATGAACAAGCTGCCGAAAAAATTCGTCGCTTCAGCTTGTCGAAAATGAAGTGATCAAACGCGACACAATTGACGGCGACAAGGCGAAGGAAGCTGTAACCAGGATGCGCAAGGCTGCAAGCAAGTTGGAGAGAACAAAGAACAAAATCGTGAAGGAAGCCGTCGTCGATGTTGTGGATTAGCCTACGAAAGTACCAGACATTTTTATGGATCAGGCTGCCGCTGGCGATGTTCGTCGCTTTTATGGCGTTGCCTCAACCCGCCACTGCAAAATGCGCCGATATTCCCATGGCGGTGGTCGGTCCTATGACCGGCGATTGGGCGTACGACGGTGAGGAGATGCGGCGGGGCGCTCAACTTGCAGTAGACGACATTAATGCCAAGGGCGGGGTACGAGGATGCAAGATAGTACTCACCGTGCTCGATGATCAGTATACAACAGCCACCGCGATAGCCCTCGCCAAGAGATTGGCAAAAGAGGGGGTTCGCTTTGTTATCGGCCATTTCAACTCAGGCAGTTCTGTCCCTGCCGCGATGATCTATGCCAAGAACAACACTTTGATGGTCAGCCCCGCGTCGACAAATCCCGCTCTTACCGAATTCAAACTTTGGAATGTCATTCGCACGGTCGGTCGTGACGATGTTCAGGGGATGTTTGCCGGCGAGTATATGGCCGATCATTTCTCAGCACAAAATCTTGCCATCGTTAGCGATGGTACGCCCTATGGTGATGGCTTAGCGAACAAGGCAAGAAAAGCGCTGCGAGCAAAGGGACATCCTGAAAAGCTGGCCAAAAAGATCAAACCCGGCCAAGGCGATTTTGCAGACCTCATCAGCAAACTTAAATCGATGAAGATCGAAGTTCTCTTCTTCGCGGGGCTTGCCGATGATTTTGGTCCGCTCGTTCGCCAAACCAAGGAAGCTGGGCTGAAGGTTCAGTTCATCTCCGGAGATGGGGCTCTAGTTCACGATCTGCCCGGGAAAGCGGGGCCCGCCTTGGAAGGCGTGCTAATAGCATTTTCGCTTGAGGACCGGAGCAATCCCGCCGCAGCCGACGTTGTCGCGCGCTTTCGTTCTCAAGGATTCGAGCCGGCAGACTACACGCTGAAGTCCTATGCGGCAGTCCAAGTGGCGGCCAAGGGTATCGAAATGGCAGGTGGTCAGGCGCCAAGGGCTGTTGCGGCTTCTATAAAATCCGGCCAGCCAATTCCGACCGTGTTGGGGAACCTGACCTTCGACGCGAAGGGAGATCGAAATCAGCGTGACGTAACAATGTACGTCTGGAAAAGGCGGGGAGGCGGCACACTCATGATGGATTTCCAATCCCCATAGCTTACGCAAAATACTCCTGCAGCGGCCGCACCTCTAGGCTCCCCGCCCGCAGCGCCGCAATCGCTTCCGCCACCGCAGCCGCGCCCGAAAGCGTCGTGTAATAGGGCACCTTTTGCATCAGCGTCGCTCTGCGCAGCGACTTCGAGTCCGAGACCGCCTTCTGGCCGTCCGTGGTGTTGAAGACGATCTGCACCTGGCGGTTGCGGATGGCGTCCTCGATGTGCGGGCGGCCTTCCAGCACCTTGTTGATTTTCTCTGCGGCGACGCCGTTCTCGGCGAGGAAGCGGGCGGTGCCGGAGGTGGCCAGCACCTTGAAACCCTGGCCGGCGAGGCGCTTCACCGCCGGCAGGATGCCCTTCTTATCCTCGTCGCGCACCGAGACGAACAGCGCGCCCGCGCGGGGGAGATCGACACCCGCCCCCAGCTGGCTCTTGGCGAAGGCGAGTGCGAAGTCGCGGTCGAGGCCCATGACCTCGCCAGTCGAGCGCATTTCCGGGCCGAGCAAGATGTCGACGCCGGGGAAGCGGGCGAAGGGGAATACCGCTTCCTTGACCGCGATGTGGCCGGGATTGCGGGGGTCGGGCATGGCGCCGTAATGGGCGAAGGCGTCTTCCAGGCTCTCGCCGGCCATGATGCGGGCGGCAATCTTGGCAATGGGACGGCCGATGGTCTTGGCGACGAAGGGCACGGTGCGCGACGCGCGCGGGTTGACCTCGAGCACATAGACCGTGCCGTCCTTGATCGCATATTGCACGTTCATCAGACCGCCGACATTGAGCGCGCGGGCAAGTGCTGCCGTCTGGCGCTCCAGCTCGTCGACAAGCTCCGAGGGCAGCGAGTGCACCGGCAGCGAGCAGGCACTGTCGCCCGAATGGATGCCGGCCTCCTCGATGTGCTCCAATATGCCCGAGACGTAGGTCGACTTTCCGTCGCAGAGACAGTCGACGTCGACCTCGATGGCGCCCGACAGATAGGTATCGAACAGCAGCGGGTTCTTGCCAAGCAGCGTGTTGATCTGGCCGGTCTTGTCGTTCGGGTATTTCTGCTTGATGTCTTCCGGCACCAGGCCGGGCACGGTGTCGAGCAGGTAGGATTGCAGCATGCTCTCGTCGTGGATGATCTGCATGGCGCGGCCACCCAGCACATAGGACGGGCGCACCACCAGCGGGAAGCCGAGCTCGCCGGCGACGAGGCGGGCCTGCTCGACGGAATAGGCGATGCCGTTCTTCGGCTGGCTGAGGCCGAGCTTGTGCAAGAGCTTCTGGAAGCGGTCGCGGTCCTCGGCCAGATCGATCATGTCGGGCGAAGTGCCGAGGATCGGGATGCCGGCCTTCTCCAGCGCATCGGCGAGCTTCAGCGGCGTCTGGCCGCCGAACTGGACGATGACGCCGACCAGCTCGCCCGAGGCCTGTTCGGTGCGCAGGATCTCCAACACATCCTCCGGCGTCAGCGGCTCGAAATAGAGCCGGTCGGAGGTGTCGTAGTCGGTCGAGACGGTCTCCGGGTTGCAGTTGATCATGATCGCCTCGAAGCCGGCGTCGCGCAGCGCAAAGGCCGCATGGCAGCAGCAATAGTCGAACTCGATGCCTTGGCCGATGCGGTTGGGGCCGCCGCCGAGGATGACGACCTTTTTGCGCGATGAGACCTGTGCCTCGTTGGCCAAGGCGCCGGCAAAGGGAACCTCATAGGTCGAATACATGTAGGCGGTGGGCGAGGCGAACTCGGCGGCACAGGTGTCGATGCGCTTGTAGACCGGATGAACGTCGAGCTTGTCGCGAATCTTCTGGACTTCTTCGACGTCTTTCCTGACCAGGGAGGCGAGGCGGGCGTCGGAGAAACCCATCGCCTTCAGCATGCGCAGATTGGCGGCGTCCTCAGGAATGCCGTGCTCGCGGATGCGATCCTCCATGGCGAGGATGCCGGCGATCTGCTCAAGGAACCACGGGTCGATCTTGCACATTGCGTGCACGTCTTCCAGCGAGGTGCCCATGCGGATCGCCTGCGCCACCATGCGCAGCCGGTCCGGTGTCGGCGTGCCCAATGCCGCGCGAATGGCGTTGCGGTCGTCGACGTGGCTGGCGGGCGCGCTGCCGTGGCCGATGCCTGGGATCTCGATCTCGTCCAGACCGGTCAGGCCGGTTTCGAGCCCGCGCAAAGCCTTCTGCAGCGATTCCTGGAAGGTGCGACCGATGGCCATGACCTCGCCAACCGACTTCATCGAGGTGGTCAGCACCGGCTCGGCGCCGGGAAACTTCTCGAAAGCAAAGCGCGGGATCTTGGTGACAACATAATCGATGCTCGGCTCGAACGACGCCGGTGTCGCCCCGCCGGTGATGTCGTTCTCCAACTCGTCCAGCGTGTAGCCGACGGCGAGCTTGGCGGCGATCTTGGCGATCGGAAAACCGGTCGCCTTGGAGGCCAGCGCAGACGAACGCGAGACGCGCGGGTTCATCTCAATGACCACCAGACGGCCATCGGCCGGGTTGACGGCGAACTGCACGTTGGAGCCGCCGGTCTCGACGCCGATTTCGCGGAGCACCGCGATCGAGGCGTTGCGCATCATCTGGTATTCTTTGTCGGTCAAGGTCAGGGCAGGGGCGACGGTGATCGAATCGCCGGTGTGCACACCCATCGGGTCGATGTTCTCGATCGAGCAGACGATGATGCAATTGTCCGCCTTGTCGCGGACGACCTCCATCTCGTACTCTTTCCAGCCGAGCACGCTCTCCTCGATCAGCACTTCGGTGGTCGGCGAGGCGTCGAGGCCGGACTGGACGATCTCGAAGAATTCGGCCCGGTTGTAGGCAATACCGCCGCCGGTGCCGCCCATGGTGAAGGACGGGCGGATGATGGCGGGCAGGCCGACATGGTCGAGCGCTTGTGCTGCAATCGCCATGGCATGGCTGATATAGCGCTGCTTGCGGTCACCTTCGCCGAGGTTCCAGCGGGTTTCCAGCGCGTCGAGCGCGGCGTCGAGGTTTTCCGGCTTCTCGGCTTTCAGCGCGGCGCGTTCGGCCTCGTGCGTCTTGCGGTCGGCATTCTTGACGTCGGTGGCGTTGGCCAGCATCGACTTCGGCGTTTCCAGGCCGATCTTGTTCATCGCCTCGCGAAACAAAGCGCGGTCCTCGGCCTTGTCGATTGCGGTGGCGTCGGCGCCGATCATCTCGACCTGATAGCGGTCGAGCACGCCCATGCGGCGCAGCGACAATGCGGTGTTGAGCGCGGTCTGGCCGCCCATGGTCGGCAGCAGCGCGTCCGGCCGCTCCTTGGCGATGATCTTGGCCACCACTTCGGGCGTGATCGGCTCGATGTACGTGGCGTCGGCCAGCTCCGGATCGGTCATAATGGTGGCCGGATTGGAGTTGACCAGGATGACGCGAAAACCCTCTTCCTTCAGCGCCTTGCAGGCCTGGGTGCCGGAATAGTCGAACTCGCAGGCCTGGCCGATGACGATGGGGCCGGCCCCGATGATCAGGATCGACTTGATGTCGGTGCGTCTTGGCATATCGAAGGTCCGTTCGGCAGGCGGCTTGCACGAAAAACCGGACGGGAAGACCCGGCCGGTTGTGCTCGCGATTCTGGTATCAGGCTAGGAGGGCCTTATAGGGAAGAGTTTTGCCGGATGTAACCCCGAAAATGAGGCAGTAGGGCAGTAGGGCAGTAGGGCAGTAGGGCAGTAGGGCAGAGGTTGAGCGCCCTTTAAACATATTGCCCTACTGCCCTACTGCCTTATTCCCCTTACCACTATCCCCCAGCGCCAGTTGATCCGTAATCTCGAAGCGTTCGGACGCGCCGACGCGGATGATGTTGAGGCTGCCTTCGCGCGTGAAGCGGAATTCGCCCGGCCCATTCGAACCGGCCGGCTTGCCGGCCTGGAAGCTGATGATGCGCGTGCCGCCATCGGGCCAGGTCACGGTCACGTCGGTTTTGTCGCCGGTGCGCGCGACGCCTGCCTTGCAGTTGGTCATCGGCTGGCCGAGATAGCGCGCGCAAGGAATGACGTTGCCGGCACCCGGGAATGGTGTCCCCGGCGGCTGCAGCCGTGCAACAGTCTGCGCGTCGGCCGGAGGCGCCGCATTGGTCGCGCCGAAATTCTGGACGGGATCCACTGCCGCGGGCGCCGATCGATCAACCTGTCCAGTCGAGGGATTGCCAGCGGCCAGGGCCAGGCGGTAAGCGTCCTCGATAGCCACCCTGCCGATTGCGTCAGCGGAGTTCAGCGACGTTTCCGGAGCAGTTGCGCCGAGGCGCGTCGTCAGATCGGGCAGCGGTTGAGAGGCAGGGCTCTTCGTATCGGCCGCCGCCTGGGGTGTCACTTGCCGGGGATTGATAGGGTCGAGGTAGCGTGCGGGTGCCCATCCGCTCAGCTTCGGGTCGTCAATGTCTTCGACCTTGCACCACTTGTAGCCGCTGACCTCGCCACAGCCGAGATTTTTCACGCTCGATCCACTCGGCAACCGCGCCTCGATCTTGCCCATGGCCGACGCCGTGGCGCGCACGTTCAGAAGGTCATCGGGAGCGAGACCCGTCACAATCGAGATGATGGGCTCCGGCTCCTGGCCGTTGGCCGGCAGCTCCGCCAGCATCAGCGGAGCGGCAACCACCGCAAGCAGCGTCGTCGGGAGTGTTACTGTGCGCCTAATCATCTGCCATGGGCGGTAGGTTCAATTGCCGAAGGCGCGGCCAGGCACGAAAGCGCCGCCGCACGCCAGCCGGTTTTTATAGGCGACGAGGCGGCGCTGTGTAAGCCCGAAAAGGCGCCGCGTGTTGAATCGCGACCAGGCCACTTCCGTGAACTAACAGCCGGCAAAATATTGCACATTTCATGTAAATATGCACTCTCTCAAGTAAGGTTGAGGAGGGCAATATGGTCGACCTTGAAATATTCGCGCAAGTGGAAAACATAGTTCGCCAGCGTATCAGGAAAACCCGCACCGAAATTGAGGCTTCACTTGGTCACATCGCCAACGGCAATCCGCTGGCCGCCGAACAGACCCTCTCCAGGCGCCTCGACAGGTTGCAGGTAAAGGCGTCGCTCAGCCGCACCGAAGCGGAGATGATATCGGCAGCAATCGACATGAGATCTGCCGGGGAGAGAAAGGCGGCCGCCAAACAGCCAGGACCGGAGGCAATTCTCGGCCCAACGCTCGATTTCATCGGGGTCGCATTTCTGGAGCGTGGGCGCCGTGCTGCCGATGCGGTCGGCCGCGTTGCCTTTCTCAACGGCAATCCGCAAGGATCGGGTTTTCTGGTCGGGCCAAGGCTGTTCCTCACAAACAACCATGTGATTTCGTCGCCGGCGGATTCCCGGCGCTTCCAGGTCCAGTTCGATTATGAGCAGGACGGTGCAAATGCCGTGCGCACGCCGACGACGTTCATGTTCGATCCTGAATCCTGTTTCGTGACCGATAGCATAGAAGGTCTGGACTACACGCTGATCGGGGTCGGCGAGCGGCGTTCCGGCCCAAAGGAACTGGGGGAGTTCGGTTTTATCTCGCTGTCGGACGCGCGCGACAAGCATATGCTCGGCGAAATCGCCAACATCGTCCAGCATCCCGATGGCCGCTTCAAGGAACTGGTCCTGCGTGAAAACCGGCTGGTGGCCCGCGACGAAACGGTTCAAGTGCTGCACTATGTTGCCGATACCGAACAGGGTTCGTCCGGTTCACCGGTCTTCAACAACGAATGGGAGCCCATTGCCCTGCACCATTGGGCCGGCCCGTTCCACGAGGTGACGGGCATAGCTGGCTACGCGCTTGCGCGCGAGATCAACGAAGGCATACGGATCAGCGCCATCGTTGACGATCTGGGCGCTAGAAAGTCCAGGCTGCCGGGCTCATCGGCATCGGCGGTTTCGGAAGCTCTGGCGATTTGGTCCGGCACGCCGCGCATGATGGATGAGACAGTTCGGCTGAACGCCGACAGTCGCGGAGACGTGCCGGACAAGCCGGAGCAGCGGCCTGAACCGGATCGCGGCGCGCCGGCGACGAGACATAATGCCGATGGCTCGGTCACGTGGACTTTTCCCGTCGAGATAAATGTCCGGGCGCCGTTGATCGACGGCGACGGAGGCGATGCGAGACGAAACGACGGTCCAGCAAGCGAACCCGCCAAGGTCGTGGCCATCGCCGAGGCCGCGGGTTGGAAAACAGAGGATTTCGACGATCGTGGAGGGTATGAGCCCGGCTTCATACCGGGCTTTGTCCTGCCAATGCCGACGGTTGCCAATTCACCCTACCGGTTGGCCAAAAACCTTCTTGCCAAACCGGGCGAGGACCCACACGAATTGCGCTACCATCATTTTTCGATCTTGATGAACGCCGATCGCAGGCTTGCCTTCGCCACCGCCTGCAATATCGATGGATCCCACACCAAGGCGGTCGATCGTGAGGACAAGACGGTCATCGACAACCCGTCGCTTGTCGAATTGGGGGTGGAGTCGATTTCCGGTTCGGAAGCCAGCGATGCTTTCCGGCCCGATCGCCGCATCGACCTTGGCGAGCAGATGACCCAGGAATTCTATTCGAGCCAGAATGTGCCCGGATTTCCCGTCGCAAAATCCAAGGAACGAGTAGCTCGAATGTTCCAGAAGGGCCATATTACGCTTCGCGGCGACCCCGCATGGGGCGTCGATCAGGAGGCGGTCGCGGCAGAACGCGACACGTTCTTTTATACCAATGCTGCGCCGCAAGTCGGCTTCTTCAATCAGGGAAGCTCGCTTGACCATCCCGGCTCCAAGGGGAAGCTGAGATGGCGCGCGGTGGAAACCTATGTGCTGCGCAACGCCTATACGACGCGAGGCCGGGTCTCGGTGTTTGCCGGGCCAGTGTTCCGCGAGGACGATCCTCCCTACCGCTTCGACAGCCATGTTCCGCTGAAGTTCTGGAAGATCGCGCTGTGGTCCGATCAAGCTGGCCTGCGCGCCATCGCGCTGCTGGCCGACCAGAAGCCGGTTTTGGAAGTGATGCCCGAAGCGTTCGGCGAGCGTGCCGAAGCATTCGACGACCCGCTTGAAATTGCCAGGGTATCGGAATTTCTTTCGACGGTGGCCGAGATCGAACAGCTGACCGGTCTGAACTTTGGCCAGCAGGTGCGCGACGCCGACATTCGGGCCGGTTCCGAATCGGCTCCAGCACAGACTTTCAACCCAAGGCATCTAACGCCCAGTACGTCACGGCCAAAGGCTTCACCGCCCAAGGCTTCGGAGACCAAGACTTCGACGCCCAAGACTTCGGCGGCCGGCGCCCGACGTCCTGCCAACCGATCGAAGCGATCCGCGTCCGACAACTGAAGATTGCGGCTTCTGCCGCTCGAAGGCGGTCATCGGTTCAGCCCGGCATGACCAAGCTCAGTCCGGCATGAAGCCGGTGCGCAGCGCGTGAGCCCATTCGGGCCGCCCCGCCTGCTCGGCCTGACGCGCCGCCGCCTCATGGTCATAGTCGACGGCGATGGATTCGAAGCGATCGCGGTGCAAGTCGACGATACCATAGCGGGCGTGTGGCGAGCCTTGCTCGGAGACATGCGCCGGTGGGGTCGAATCGTCATAGGCCGGGCAGCCGATGCTGCCCGGATTGAAAATGACCGGACCGCCGGGAATGCGGATCAGCTCGCTGCGGTGGCTGTGGCCGCAAAGCATGATGCGGCAGGCGGGATCGACCGCGCCGAGGCGCCGCTCGATGGCGGCCAGCGGCGCGCGCACCAGCCGGCCCTCGACGATCGCGTCAGTCAGGTATTTTTCGTCGTGGTCGGGCCGGGCATGGAAGGCGATCACGCCGGGCGCCACCTCCAGCGTGACGGGCAGCGCGAACAGCGCCTCGCGCTGGCCTGCGGTCAGCCGTTCCTGCGCGTAGTGGTCGGACGGCCACATGGTCTCGTCGGCAGTGTCGCGGGCAACGCGGCGGTCGTGATTGCCGCGTACCGTCGGCAGGTCGAGCGCCTCGAGCCGCTCCATGGTCTCGCGCGGCCACAGCGGGCCGGAAACGCAATCGCCGAGATTGACGATGAGGTCGGCGCCGCCACGCTGCCGCAGACCGTCGAGCACGGCGTCGAGCGCCAGGACATTGCCGTGGATGTCGGCGAGGACGGCAATGCGCATGGCAGGCTCCGTTAATTGGAATGGCTGGAGGGCAGGTGAAGCTACTTTGCTCGTCTCGCGAAGCGGGCGAGAGCGGAACCCAGCTTCGCGCCGGTCAGGCGCGGACTTCGATCTCGTGGCCGCCGACCGCCGGCAACGATGCGTCGTCGCCGGCCGCGGCAATAACGCTGTCGAGCAAGCCCGGGAAGCGGCGGTCGAGATCGTCACGGCGCAGCGTGATCAATCGGCTGGTGCCAACCGCCTCGGTGCGGGTGACGCCGGCCTCACGCAGCTTGGCCAAATGGTAACTCAGATTGGTTTTCGAGGCGAAGTCGAGGAACCGGCTGCAATTCAGCGGCACGCCCTCTTTGCTGGCGAGATAGCGCACGATGGCCAGTCGCGTCGGGTCGCCGAGCACAGCAAGCACGTTCGGCAGGCTGATCTGGTCGGCGGTGGGATGGGGCAAGGTCATGCCCAGGAATTAAGCACATTTGGAGCCGATTTCAACGTGGCCAATGGACACATAGTTTCGTCCCGTCGCCCCGTCCTGACACCGGGCTGTCAGGATGGTTCGGCTATTTTGCAGCGGCTTTATTGACATCATGCCCTGTTATGTCCAATTGTTCAATAACCTTTGAACTAAGGAAATTGCCATGGATAAGCGTCTCATCTGGCTTGCGCTCGGATCGTTCACGATTTCGACCGAAGGTTTCGTCATCTCCAGCCTTTTGCCCGATATTGCAAAGGATGCCGCCATCTCCGTCCCGCTCGCCGGCACGCTGATCACCGCGTTTGCGCTCGCCTATGCGATCGGCACGCCGATCCTGGCAACGCTGACCGGCGAATGGGACCGTCGCCGCGTCATCCTGTGGACGCTGGTGTTCTTCGTGTTGGGCAACGTCGCCGCGGCGCTAAGCTCCTCCTTCGAATTGCTGTTGATCGCGCGCATCGTCATGGCGCTGTCGTCAGGCCTGTTTGCGGCGACCGCACAGGGAACGGCCGTTGCGCTTGTCGACGATCATCACCGCGCCCGGGCCATTGCCGTGGTCGTCGGCGGCACTACGGTTGCGGTCGCGGTCGGAGCACCGCTCGGCGCGCTCGTTGCGACGGTTGCCGGCTGGCGCGGCACCTTCTTTGCCATTGCCGGCCTTGGTGCGCTCGCCGGCGCGATCCTGTGGTACCGGCTGCCGCGCGGCATCGTCGGCACAAGGCTGCCGCTCCGCATGCGGCTGGCAGCGGCACTTCGCCCCGGCGTCATGCCTATCCTGGTGACGACCATCCTGGCCCTGATCGGCGCCTTCACCGTCTTTGCCTTTGTCGCGCCGCTCGCGATCGAAGGCGGCGGACTGAACCCGATCGCGCTTCCCGGAATGCTGCTCGCTTTCGGCGTTGGCGCGGTCATCGGCAATATCGGCGGCGGTCAGGCCGCCGACCGTTTCGGCGCGACACGCACCGTCTGCTGGTCGTTGGCGCTGAGTGCCGCCATGCTGGTCACGTTTTCGCTGATCCCGATGTTCCTGCCGCGCGAGATCGCCGGGCCGGCATTGATGGCCATGATGGTGCCGTGGGGCATCGTCGGCTGGGCATTCCCGCCGGCGCAGGCGAGCCGCATCATCAAGCTGGCGCCCGATGCCGCGCCCATCGTGCTGTCGCTGAACGCTTCGGCACTTTATCTCGGCGTCGCACTGGGTGCCGTGGTCGGCGCCGCGGTGCTGCGCTATGGCGCACCGGCCGACCTCGGCGTGGTCGCGGCGGCATTCCCGATCATCGGTCTGGGCGTAGTGCTGGCGGGCCACCTGGCGGCGCGGCCGGTGGCGATGCCGGCCGAATAGGGCTGTTAGCGGAGCTTGGCTGCCGGCCGCCGATAATTCAACTCGCGGCCGGCGGTACGTCGAAATCAAGCGCGGCGATTTCGTCCAGCGCCGCTCGCAGGCTTGCCGCCTGTTCTTTTCCAAACATCTCCTCGAAGCGCTGCTGAGCGACTTGCCACAGCTTCAGAGCTTCTTCGAGCTTGATCCGGCCCTGCGATGTCAGCCTGACGCGCCTGATGCGGCGGTCGGCAGGGTCGGCGAAGGTCTCGATGTAACCATCCCTGATCAGCGGCTTCAGCGTATGACCGAGGGCCGACAGGTCCATGACGAGAGCCGCGGCAATGGCACCCATCGTCGGTTCGTCGCCGATGTGGATCTGGTAGAGCAGGCCCTGCTGCGTGGCCTTCAGACCCGATGGGGCCAGCACATCGTCATAGAACTGGCCCAGTTTCCGCGTCGCACGGCGCAGCATGGCGTTGTTGCAAAGCGCCAGGCCGGGCAGGGTGGTTTGGGACATTGGCGGATTTCCGATGAGGGACCGGAAGGGCCCCTCGATGCAAACCAGAAATAGTCCTTGCTTCCCGGATTGACAAGGTGGTGGCATATGCCTACGTTCCAATGATGGCATATGCCAGTAATTCGTGTGCCAGTCGAAGCAGGGGTGTTGCCCTGCGGCACCGGCATTTGGAATCGAACCAGAAGGAACAAGACAATGAGCAATCAGGACAAAGGTACTGCGGTCGTCACCGGCGCCTCGTCCGGCATCGGTGCGATCTATGCCGACCGGCTCGCCGGCCAAGGTTATGATCTGGTGCTGGTGGCGCGGCGCGCCGATCGGTTGGAGGAATTGGCGGAGAGGCTCCGCTACGCGTATGGCAAAAAGGTCAGCGTCATCGGCGCCGACTTGGCCGACGACGGCGATCTGCGACGGGTCGAGCAGGCGATATCAACCGACGACAGCGTGACGCTGCTGGTCAACAATGCCGGCCTTGGCGGCGCGCAGGTGGTGGCAACGGCTGAAGCCGATGTCGCCGAGCGCATGATCAAGGTCAATGTCGTGGCGCTGACTCGGCTGACGCGCGCGGTACTGCCGGGGCTGCTGTCGCGCAACCGCGGCGCCATCGTCAACATCGCCTCGGTGCTTGCCTTCGATACCTCGTTCGGCGGCATCTACAGCGGCACCAAAGCCTACGTCGTCAACTTCACCGAGGCCTTGCAGCGGGAAGTCGCCGGCACGAAGGTCGCCGTGCAGGTGGTCTTGCCGGGGGCCACGCGGACAGAATTCTGGGAAGTTGCGGGAAGCGATATTGCCAATGTGCCGCAAGAGATCGTGATGACGGCCGACGATCTGGTCGATGCAGCGCTGGTTGGCCTGGCAAAGGGTGAAGCGTTCACGGCACCGGGTCTTGCCGATGTTGCCGGGGTGGATGCCTTTCTTGGCGTTCGGCAAGGCTTCTTCGGCAGTCTTCTGGCCGGCAAGCCGGCGGCGCGTTACACTGCCTGACATAGCTAAAGACTAACCTTACGCTGTCCGCCACATCGGAATGATCGAGGCGGCCAGCAGCAGGCCAAGCACGGCGTTGAGCATGCGCCACTGCCGCTCGGTTCGCAGCAACCGGGCGAGCAGCGTGCCCGCCACGCACCATGCTGCCAGGGATAGAGCCGCTGCAAGGCCGAAGACGGCGCCGAGCAGCAAGGCGAGCTGCAGCGGCCCTTTGGCGAGCGCGGCAAAAGATGCCGCCGCTCCCAGCCCCATGGCCCAGCCCTTTGGGTTCGTCCATTGCAGGCCGGCGCCGCCCAAAAAGCTGTTCGGCTTTGCCATGGCCACGTCCAGATTGGGCGGACCGCTGCGGCCGATCTTGAGGGCAAGCCATACCAGATAGAGGGTACCGGCCATTTTCATCGCCAGTTGCAGCGAAGGAGCGGCGGCCAGCAGACCAGCGAGCCCGGCAGCACCTGCCGCAGCCACCGTGGCCAGGCCGGCCGCACTCCCTGCCATCAGCGGGATAGAGCGGCGAAACCCGAACTGCGCGCCGGACGCCGTCGACAGCGTCGTGGCGATGCCGGGCGTTGAGGTAGAGACTAGCGCGAACAGGACGAGGGGAAGGACGGTTTCAAACATGCTGCTTCCTTTGAAGCCCGCACGGTAGGCTGTTTGGCTCATCAGTAAATGCAATGTTTGCTATGACATGCATTAGCAAATATAATGGCTTGATGCTCCGCAACCTCGACACCGCCCTGATCCGAACCTTTGTCACCGTTGCCGACAGGGCCAGCATGACGGCAGCCGCCAACGCGCTGCATTTGACGCAAGGTGCCGTCAGCCAGCAGGTCAAGCGTTTGGAAGAGGTTCTCGGCTGCAGGCTGTTCGACCGCGATCGGAGCGGATTGCGGCTGACCCGCTCCGGCGAGCGGCTGTTCGGCAAGGGCAAGCGCCTGCTTTCCCTCAATGACGAGATCCTGGCGGAGATGGCGGGCGATGCAGTTGCCGGTCAGGTGCGGCTTGGCGTGCCGTACGACCTTGTCGGCACCTTGCTTGCGCCGGTGCTCAAGGCCTATGCCGAGGCGTATCCGCAGGTCGAGATCTCGCTTGTCTGCGCCTCGTCGCCGGAGCTGGCTGCGGCCTTGGCGGCCGGCACGATAGAGCTCGCGGTGATCGAGGAGCCGGTCGGTCGGTCGGCCGGCGAATGCCTTGTTGTCGACCGGCTGGTCTGGGTCGGCGCCAAAGGCGGCGGCGCCCGCAGCAAACGCCCGTTGCCGGTTTCGATGGTCGCCGAGACCTGCGCGTTCCGTCCGGTGGTACTGGAGGCGCTTAACGAGCACGGGCTGGAATGGCGCACCGTGTTCGAAAACGGCAGCATCGACGCGACGACGGCGACAGTGCGTTCGGACTTGGCCGTCACCACCTGGTTGGCGTCGACCGTACCTGCGGACCTCGATATTTTGGCCAACGATCCGGATTTGCCGTCATTGCCGAATTTTTCAATCAATCTGCATTTGCCTAAGCACGGCGTTGCGCCGGCCGTACTGGCATTCGCGGGCCACCTCCGCGACGGGTTGGCACGGCGACGAGAGGCGGCTTAAAAACAGCAAAAAGGACGGCCAGTGTTCAGCCGTCCTTGATTGCCCTGCGGCATCTACTTCCAGTTCTTGCGCCGCTCGATCTCGGCTTCGGAAGGCTGTTCCGGAACAAAGGACCCGGTCTTGATCTCGCCGGAGCGCTCATAGCTCGCCATGAGGACGCCGGTGGTCGATGCCTGCGAACGGGTCAGCTTGAAGGCGGCAGGTATCGCGCCGCTGCCGAACAGTTTTTTGCCCTTGCCCAGCACCAGCGGGAAAATCAGCAGGCTGATCTCGTCGATCAGGTCATTGGCGAGCAAGGTCTGGATCAGCTCGCTCGATCCCTGAATGAGCAGGTCGGGGCCGTCGTCCTGCTTCATCCGGCGCAACGTCGCCACGATATCGCTGCCGAGCGGCCGGCTGTTTTGCCAGGACAGCGTATCCGGCCTGTGCGTAGCCACATATTTCGTGACGGCGTTGAAGCTGTCGGCGATCGGGTCATTCTTCTGGTAAGGCCAATGGGCGGCGAAGATGTCGTAAGTCTTGCGGCCGAGAAGCAGCGCGAACGGTTTTGAAAACGTCTCGCCCATCGCGGCGCCCATCACATCGTCCCAGTAGTGAAACGTCCAGCCGCCGAATTTGAAGCCGCCGACAGGGTCCTCTTGCGGGCCGCCGGGCGCCTGCATGACGCCGTCGAGGCTGACGAATGTTGCGGCGATGATCTTCCTCATTGGAGCTCCCTTTCCCTGATCCGTGCCGTCATGGCTGGACTTCGAGCCAAGGACGGGCAGACGGACATTTGTCCGACAGCGGCCGGCAAAATTCCAGGGCTGGAAGGACGGATGATTGCCGACGTTGTTGGGTCAGTTTGGAGCAGACGCTCAGCCTAAACCGACGACCGTGTCGTAGAGCAGCTTGAAGTTGAGCACCAGGATGAGGGCGGCAACCACCCAGGCCAGCACGGCAACGGCGCGGGAAATGGCGAAATTGCCCATTTTGCGCTTGTCCGAGACGAACTGCACCAGCGGGACGACCGCGAAGGGAAGCTGCATCGACAGGATCACCTGGCTGAAGACCAGCAACTGGCCGGTGCCCTTCTCGCCATAGAGGGCGGTGACGACCACCACCGGGATAATGGCGATGCCGCGCGTCAGCAGGCGGCGCGCCCATTGCGGGATGCGCAGCCGCAAGAAGCCTTCCATCACGATCTGGCCGGCCAGTGTCGCGGTGACCGTCGAGTTCAGGCCGGAGGCAAGCAGGGCCACGGCAAACAGGATCGAAGCGATGCCGAGGCCGAGGAGCGGCGACAGAAGCTCGAAGGCCTGGCCGATCTCGGCAACGTCATGATGACCGGTGCCGTGGAACGCCACCGCCGACACGATCAGGATGGAAGCATTGACGAACAACGCCAGTATCAGCGCGATGGTCGAGTCGGTCGTCGCCCATTTGATGGCGTCGCGCTTGCCGCGATCGGTGCGCTCGTAGGCGCGGGTCTGCACGATCGAGGAGTGCAGATAGAGATTGTGCGGCATCACCGTGGCGCCGATGATGCCGATGGCGATGTAAAGCATCGCTGGATTGGTGACGATCTCGGACGACGGCACGAACATGGCGTGCAGGATGGAGCCGACCGGCGGCGCGGCGGCAAAGATCTGAATGGCGAAGCAGCCGAAGATGACAATCAAAAGTGCTATGATGAAGGCCTCGAGGAAACGGAAGCCCTTGTTCATCAGCAGCAGCAGCAGGAAGGCATCGAGCGCGGTGATAATGGCGCCGCCGATCAGCGGAATGCCGAACAGCAGTTGCAAGGCGATTGCCGTGCCAATGACCTCGGCCAGGTCGCAGGCGATGATGGCCAATTCGCAAGCGACCCAGAGCATGAAATTGACCGGTCGCGGATAATAGGCGCGGCACGCCTGCGCAAGGTCACGGCCGGTGGCGATACCGAGCCGGGCGGCGAGCGCCTGCAGCAGGATCGCCATCAGGTTCGACAACATGATGATGAAAAGCAGCGTGTAGCCGAATTGGGCTCCGCCGGCGAGGTCGGTCGCCCAATTGCCCGGATCCATATAGCCGACCGAAACCATGTAGCCCGGCCCCATGAAGGCGAACAGCCGGCGAAGCCAGATCCCCGAGTGCGGCACCGCGATCGTTGCGTTGACTTCGCGCAGGCTGGGCTGCTCGTCGTCCTCCGGGCGGGCAAATCGCCACATGGACCGGGGGGCTGAGGTGGCTTCGGCTTCCGACATGAAATGGCTTTCCACTGGAACGATCGATGTTCTCTCTTTATCTATGCCACGGCTGAACATTATGCAATATGCTATATTTCATTGTCGGAGCTTTTTCGTGTAGCCGCTTGGCCGTGCGACCGGACCGTAATGACCGCCGGTTGCGCCGGTCACCGAATGGAAATAAACGGCCAGAACAAATAGGGTTCCGTGTTATGACTGCAATGTCGATTCAAACTGCCGGGAGGAGCGCGTATTGGCGCTGAAGAAAAGACCGGTTCCTCGCGAAAAGCCGCTGCCTGATGCAGAAATCCACTCGGAAGGCTTCAGGCAGACGCGTGAAGCGCGCCGCAGCGCGCTGGTCGAGGATTATGTCGAGCTCATCGCCGACCTGATCGAGGACGGCAACGAGGCGCGCCAAGTCGATATCGCGGCACGGCTCGGCGTCGCTCAGCCGACGGTCGCGAAAATGCTGACGCGGCTGTGCGCCGACGGGCTGGTCTCCCGGAAGCCTTATCGCGGCGTGTTCCTGACCGAGGCCGGCCGCAAGGTTGCGGAAGAGAGCCGCATTCGCCACCAGACGGTCGAGGCCTTCCTGCGCTCGCTCGGCGTCAGTGCCGAGACGGCGCGCATCGACGCCGAAGGCATCGAGCATCATGTCAGCGCCGAGACGCTCGAAGCCTTTCGCAAGGCAATAATCGCCGCCCGCTGAAAAGCACGTGGCGCGACTCGCTTCCCACGAGCAGGGCGAACGCCACAGACCTTGCGATGTTTCGGCCAGAGCAAACAAGCGTCAGCAAGCATTGCTTGTTCGCACGAAAAATACTGTGACTTGGCGTAACCGTTGAGATAATTGTGGTCGTGTCCGATCGAACCGGGACACGGCCCGATCGGCCGGAAGAAATTGCGTCATGGGGGTTGCCATGCTCTGGAAGGGCCGTCGTCAGAGTGACAATGTCGAGGACGAGCGCGGCCAGAGCGGCGGGTTTGGCGGTGGGCCGGGGCAGTTTCGCATCCCGATCGGCGGTCGCGCCGGCGGCGGCGGCATGTCGGGCATCATTATCGTAGGGTTGATTTTCCTGGCAGGGTGGTATTTCGGCTTCGACCCGAGCCAGATCCTCGATGACAGCGGCTTGCAGCCCGGTGGCGGCGGCCAGATCACCGACAATAGCGGCGGCCAGGACGGCGGCACCGGTGCGCCCGCGTCCGACGAAATGAAGCAGTTCGTGTCGACCGTGCTGGCCGAGACCGAGGATACCTGGACCGGTATTTTCCAGTCCGAGGGCCTGACCTATCAGGATCCAAAGCTGGTCCTGTTCAGCGGCCGGATCGGCTCTGCTTGCGGTTCTGCCTCATCGGCGGCCGGACCATTCTACTGTCCCAATGATCGCAAGGTTTATCTCGACACCACCTTCTTCCAGCAGCTCGATCAGCAGTTCGGTGCCTCCGGCGATTTCGCACAGGCCTATGTGATCGCGCATGAGGTCGGCCACCACGTGCAGAACCTCGTCGGCATCCTGCCCAAATTCAACCAGATGCGGCAGAATATGAGCGAAGCCGACGCCAACCACATGTCGGTGCAGGTCGAGTTGCAGGCCGACTGCTTTGCCGGCATCTGGGCACATTTCACCGGTCAGAAGGGCATCTTGGAACAGGGCGACATGGCGGAGGCACTGAACGCCGCCAAACAGATCGGCGACGACACGCTGCAGAAGAAGATGCAGGGCTACGTCGTACCGGAAAGCTTCAACCACGGCACGTCGCAGCAGCGGCAGACCTGGCTGGCGCGAGGTTTCCAGAACGGCAAGCTTTCGGACTGCGACACGTTCAACAACCCGATCTGAGCCGACAGTTTTCTCGTAATTATCTGAGAGACTGCATCGCAGTCAGGGGATGTCAGGATGAAAACACTCTGCCCGTTCCCTCATTGTTCCCGGCGATGTGCTCGCCTATAAGGTGTGTCCCCGTTCGCTCGGGCGGCCCGAGGAGATACCATCATGATAGACCCCAAAACCGCCAGGCGGGGCCTTGCGCTTGTTTTTACCACCCTGCTGCTCGACGTCATCGGCTTCGGCATCATTATGCCGGTGCTGCCGGCCTATCTCAGGGAATTGACCGGCGTCGGCATCAGCGAGGCGGCTATCGAGGGCGGCTGGCTGTTCTTCGTCTATGCGGCGATGCAGTTCGTTTTCGCACCAGTGATGGGTGGGTTGAGCGACCGGTTCGGACGGCGGCCTATCCTGCTCGCCTCGGTGTTGACGTTCGCTATCGACAATCTGATCTGCGCTATCGCCTGGTCCTATCCGATGCTGTTCATCGGCCGCGTGCTGGCCGGCATTTCCGGCGCCAGTTATTCCACGACATCGGCATTCATCGCCGATATCTCGACCGACGAAAATCGTGCGAAGAATTTCGGGCTGCTCGGCATTGCTTTCGGCGTCGGCTTCGTCATCGGGCCGGTTCTGGGCGGGTTGCTCGGCACGTTCGGGCCGCGTGTGCCGTTCTATTTCGCTGCCGGGCTTGCCTTCGCAAACTTTCTGATCGCGCTGTTTCTGTTGCCGGAAACACTTGATAACAAGCACCGTCGCCGCTTCGAGTGGAAACGCGCCAACCCGGTCGGCACGCTCGTCCAGATGCGCAACTACGAAGGTATCGGCTGGATCGGACTTGTCTTCTTTCTGATGACGCTGGGGCACATGATGTATCCTGCGGTCTGGTCGTTCGTCTCCAGTTATCGCTATGGCTGGAGCGAACAACAGATCGGCTTCTCGCTCGGCGCTTTCGGCCTGTGCGGGGCGATCGTCATGGCGACTGTCCTGCCGCGCGTGATCCCTAAGCTTGGCGAGTGGAAGACGGCGGTAATCGGTCTGGCATTTACCGCACTCAGCGCCTTAGGCTACGCCTTCGCGTCACAAGGCTGGATGATCTATGCAGTGATCGTCGTCGGATGTCTCGAGGCGTTGGCCGACCCGCCGCTCAGAAGCCTTGCGGCCGCCAAAGTGCCACCTTCCGCCCAGGGCGAACTCCAGGGCGCAATGACCTCGATCTTCTCGATCACCTCGATCATCACACCGCTGCTTTATACGGCGATCTTTTCCTGGTTCACGGGGCCGAACGCGCCCGTAGCTTTCGGCGGTGCCCCGTATCTGCTCGGCGCGATTTTCCTCACGCTGGCGCTCGTCGTCTTCGTCACCAGGGTGGCCAAGCCGACGCCGAAGGAGGTCAAACGCATGCACGCGCAGGAAGCGGTGACGGACGGGGCTTGATCGGCGCCGGGAGCCCGGCCGGCGCCGTTAGTCGAATCCGTTTTTACGCAATGCGCTAAACACGCTCGGCCAGTGCCGGCTCGCCGCGCTTTTCGCGGATCAGGTTGACGAAGCGGCGAAACAGATAGTGCGAATCTTGCGGCCCGGGCGAGGCTTCGGGATGATGCTGGACCGAGAAGACTGGTCTGCCGGTGAGCGCAATGCCGCAATTCGAACCGTCGAACAGCGAAACATGGGTTTCCTCGACGCCGCTCGGCAACGAGTCGGCGTCGACGGCAAAGCCATGGTTCATCGAGACGATCTCGACCTTGCCGGTGGTGTGATCCTTGACCGGATGATTTGCACCGTGGTGGCCCTGATGCATTTTTGCAGTCTTGCCGCCCAGCGCCAGCGCCAGCATCTGGTGGCCGAGGCAGATGCCGAACAGTGGGATATCGGTCTTCAAAAGATCCTGAATGACCGGCACGGCGTAGTCGCCGGTTGCTTCCGGATCGCCAGGGCCGTTGGATAGAAAAATGCCGTCGGGCCGCATCGCCAGGATCTCCTCGGCGCCGGTTTTTGCCGGCACCACAGTTACCTTGGCGCCGAGGCCGGCCAGCAGGCGCAATATGTTGCGCTTGACCCCGTAGTCGACGGCAACGACGTGCATCGACGGATCAGCCTGTTCGCCAAAGCCCTCGTTCCAGACCCAGGGCGTCTCGCGCCAGACCGAGGATTGACCGGAGGTGACCTCCTTGGCCAGATCAAGCCCGACAAGCCCCGACCATGCGGCGGCGCGGCGCTTGAGATCATCGACGTCGAAGATACCGTCGGGCGCGTGCGCGATGACGGCATTTGGCATGCCCTTTTCGCGGATCAACGCGGTCAGCGCCCGCGTGTCGATGCCTGAAAGTGCGACGATGCCGCGCTTCTTCAGCCACTGGTCGAGACCGGTTCCGGCGCGATAATTCGACGGGTTGGTGACGTCGGCCTTGAACACGGCGCCGACGGCGCCGGCGCGGGCCAGCGGGTTGAGGTCCTCGATATCTTCGTCATTTGTGCCGATATTGCCGATATGCGGAAAGGTGAAAGTGACGATCTGGCCGGCATAGGATGGGTCGGTGAGGATCTCCTGATAGCCGGTCAGCGCAGTGTTGAAGCAGACCTCGGCGACGGCGGAGCCGGCGGCGCCCAGACCGCGGCCCTCGATGACGGTGCCGTCGGCCAGCACCAGCAGGGCAGTCGGCTTGTCGGTGGCCCAAGGGGGGGGCGATGCGGCGGTCATCGTTGCCACGGCGGCACTCCAAAAGGTGCGCCCTCAGTCGGCGCAACAAAAAGCGCGAAGCGGCGATCTCACAGCCTCGGCGCGCTAAGTTTTCACTTGTGCATGTCGTTGCCCCAAAACAGCTACGCACTTTTGGGCGACGTGCACTAGAATTCAGTTCATGCAAGGCCCAGTACATAGGGGAAGGCGCCAAGGCGGTCAATGATGCCAGGAAGTGCGAGCCCGGATTTATTTCGTCGAACAATATCAGGGATTTGCCGGTAGTGTCGCATTTGCGTTGGGCTTTCGGCACGGCTATTGTCCGCCGCATTCGAAGGAGAAAGCACTATGCGAGGCAAAATCGCCGAATCCCTGAAGAGCGCGATGAAGGCGCAGGACAAGCGCCGGCTGCCGACATTGCGGCTGATCCAGGCGGCCATTCACGACCGCGACATCGCCAATCGCGGCGCCGGCAAGGAGCCGGCCAGCGACGACGAGATCCTGCAGATCCTGGCCAAGATGGTGAAGCAGCGCGAGGAATCGGCCAAGGCGTTCGATGACGGCAAGCGGCCGGAGCTTGCGGCGCAGGAGCGCGACGAGATGGCCATCATCCGCGACTTCCTGCCGACGCAACTGGGCCAGGTTGAGACGGAAAGCGCCGTCCGTTCCGCGATTGCCGAGACCGGCGCCAGCGGCGTCAAGGACATGGGCAAGGTGATGGCGGCGCTCAAGGAGAAATACGCCGGTCAGATGGATTTCTCCAAGGCGAGCGGCATCGTCAAGAGCCTGCTTCAGTAAGCTGCCGAAGGCCCTTGCCGTCGCGCCCGCAATCCGGCAGCCAAAAGCTCGCGCCCGTGATCGAACTCGTCAAACCGGCGCTTGAACACCTGCCGTCCTACAAGGCGGCTCTCGAGCGCGGCTGGTCGCCGGACAATGTGCGGCTGCTCGACGCGACGCGCGAGCAGCTTGCGGCTATCGAAAAGGATCCAGCGACTTTCCTTGGCGATCTCGACGATTCCGATGGCAAGGGACCGCCGATCACCTTGCCCGACGGTTCGACGGTGCCGCGGCTGCCCGGATTCCGGCGCTGGATCTGGGACGGGGAAGTCGCAGGCTCAATCGGCTTGCGCTGGCAACACGGCACCGCGGCGCTGCCGTCGCATGTGCTCGGCCACATCGGCTATGCGGTGGTGCCGTGGAAACGGGGACGCGGCTATGCGACCGAGGCGCTGCGGCTGATGCTGGTGGAGGCGAGGGCTGTTGGCCTGCCCTTCGTCGAAATCACCTGCAAGCCTCACAATGTGCCCTCGCAGAAGGTCGTTCTGGCCAATGGCGGCCGGCTCGTCGGGCGTTTCTTCGAGGACGCGGCCTATGGCGGCGCGGAAAGCCTGCGCTACCGGATCGATCTGTAGCCCTATTCGGCGGCAGCCGGCAGCGGCGGCGCAGCCCGGCTTCGCCATTCCCAGACATGCGAGGCAAGCGCAACCGCGACCGCGACCAGCATGGCGACCGCGCCAACCACCGGCAGGCTGCGATAGCCATAGCCGGCATTGAGCATGGCCGCGCCGAGCGATGCGGCGAGCGCGATGCCGACATTGAAGCCCGACGGAATGAGCGACGAGGCAAGATTGGAGGCATCCGCGGTCCAGGTCAGTATCCGGGTCTGGATCGGCGTGCCGATGGCGAAGTTGAGGCCGCCCCAGACGAAGATCGCTATCACCATCGGCAGTGGGTAAGAACTGACGGCATAGATCAAGGCGAGCATCACCGCCTGCAGCAAAAGCATGGCGATGAGCGACGGCATCAGCTTCCAGTCGGCGAGCCGCCCGCCGACGAAGACGCCGATCGTTGCGCCGACCCCGTTCAGCAAGAGCACCCAAGGTATCCATTTCTCGTCGAGGCCTGTGACCTCAAGCAGCGTCGGCGTGATATAGGTGAACAGGCCGAACTGGCCGATCATCAGCATCAGCATGATAATGAGCGAGGTCCAGACCTGCTGACGTGCGAGCACGCGGACCTCGCTTCCAAGGCTCACTGACGGGCTCGACGATCCCGTGTTGCGCGGCAGCAGGGCGCCGATTGCCGCGAAGGCCACCACACGCACATCACCCAGAATGTTGCACGCCATCCCCAGACGTTGCCGATTGCCGTGCCGGCCGGGACGCCGATGACGTTCGATACGGTGAGGCCGGACAGGATCAGCGCCACCGCCATGCCGCGCTGGTCTTCGCGCACGAGGCCGACGGCCACCACCATGGCAACGCCGAAATAGGCGCCATGCGCCACGGCCACCGCTATCCGCAACAGCAGCATCGAGGCGAAGTCGGGCGCCAGCGCGCAGGCGGCCTGGCCGATGGTGAAGGCTGCAGTCAGTCCAAGCAGCAGGGCCTTGCGGGAGAACCTTTTGGTGGCGAGCGCCAGCAGCGGGCCGCCGACTGCAATGCCGCCGGCATAGCCGGAAACGAGATAGCCGGCGGTCGGAATCGCGACGCCAAGGCCATCCGCCACCTGCGGCAGCACGCCGGCGATGACGAATTCGGTGGTGCCGAAGGCGAAGGCAGCTATGAACAGGGCAATGAGGGGCAGCATGGCGCGAAGGAGATCCTCGGACAAGCTGGCCTCAAACCACGGATGAGGGCGGCGGGCAATCCAGAAATTGGCGACGCCGCTTTAGCTTTTCTTGATCGCCGGTCTGGCGCCCGCCGCGGAGGCAAGAGCTAGGCGGCTGCCTTCCTCCCGTAAGGAATTTTCAGCCACGCCCGTTCGTGAAGATAATAGAGCAGCGACTTGGTGACGACCTCGGTCAGGCCGATGGCCGCGGCGAGCTTGATGCTTCCGGTCACGACGAGCGAGATGATCATTGTGTCGATGGTGCCGGTGACGCGCCAGGAAAGCGCCTTGGCGAAACTGCGAGAATGGGTGTCCATGGACTTTCCTCCCGGTAGATATGGGACGATCCTTTAGCCGACAGACGGGAAAACGCGCAAAGATAATTTTTGCGCATTGGCCCACAGCAATTTTCATAGGCGATGTTCTGAAGCTACCTGGCCTGTGGACGCAATCTATCCAGCCTTCAGCCGTGAACCGGTGAGCAGACCGCGCTCCTCAAGCACGGGATAGGCCATCGAGGCGAGCAGCGAGTTGATCTGCTTGAGGTCCCGAATGGTGTCGAGATGGATGGAACTGGTCTCGACACTCTTGGCGGTGCCGTCGCGCAGCCGCACGAAATGGCTCTGGCTGGTTTCCTTCTCGCGGTCGCGCAGCCGGTCCTTTTCCAGCACCAACTGGCGAGCGGTCTCCGGATCGCGAGACACCAGCACGTTGAAGGCAAGCCTGGCATTGGCAAGCACCAAGGCATGGAAGGCGCAAAGCTCACGCCATCCTTCCGGCGTGAACTCCAGCCCGCGCTCGAATTTCTTCTTCACGTGGACCAGCATGTTGCGCACGATGATGTCGCCGACCTGCTCCAGCTTGACGCAGGCGCCGATCAGCTCCTGGCAACGCAGGGCCTCGTCCTCGCTCAGCGGGTTCTTGGTGACCCTGGCCAGATAGAGCTTGATTGCCGCGTGCTTTCTGTCGACACGGTCGTCGAGTGCGGCCAGCGCGCCAATCTTGTCGGCATCGGCGCTCTCATAGAGCTCGATGATCCGTTTCAGCATGATCTCGACCGTTTCGCAGACCCGCACCACCTCGCGGGTGGCGTTGGCTAATGCCTGGCTCGGCACGTCGAGCGCACTTTCGTTGAGCGCGGAAAGCTCGACGACATCGAGCGCGTTGGCGGGCTGCGGCTTGGTGCCCAGCGCCACGATCTTTTCCGAGGCGCGATAGACCAGGCGCGCCAGCGGCACGCCGGCGATCAGGATCAAGATGTTGAAGGCGATGTGGACATTGACGATCTGCTCGGGCACGGTGCTGCCCAAGAAGGCGACCGGCGGCTTGAACGTCAGGAACAGGATCAGCATGATCAGCGAACCCATGCCGCGCATCAGGAGATTCCCGATCGGCACGATGCGAACGCCGGGCTCTGCGTTGCGGGTTAGAAGCGGCGCGATGATCGAAGAGCCGAGATTGACGCCGAGCACCAGCACAATGCCGAGTTCGGGCGGGATGAAACCGCGGCCGGCGAGCGTCACCATCAGCAGCACCGCGGCAATCGAGGAATGGAACAGCCAGGTGACCAACGCTGCCAGAAGATAGGCGGTGACCGGATCGCCGGAGAAGTAATCGACGATGAGCGGCATCAGTGTGCTCTGGCGGAGCGGCTCCGACGCCTGGCCGATCATCTCCAGCGACAGAAGCAGCAGGCCGATGCCTACCAGGATGCGGCCGAACTGGCGCCAGTCGCGCCGCTCTGTGGCCATGAACATGACGGTGCCGGCGACCAGGCAGACCGGCACCAGCAGCGACAGATCAAAGGTAAGCAGCTTGACCACCAGCGCCGAGCCGATCTCGGCGCCGCGCACCGCAAGCTGGCCCGACATGCCGCTGACGATGCCGGAGCCGGCGAATGAGCCGACCAGCAAGGTGACGGCGGTCGAGCTTTGCAATGCGACCGCCAGGCCGCAGCCGGCCAGAACCGCCATGAACGGATTGCGCATGGTGGCGCGCAGTTTGTGGCGCAGCACGTCGCCATAGGCGCGCTCGACGCCGGTCTTCACCAGACGGGTGGCAAACAGCATCAGTGCCACCGCACCGGCAAGGTGCAGCAAGACGACCGAGCCACTCATGCCAGGCCCCGCAACGCGACAAGTGCCAGCGACGCGGGCGCGGTGAAGTCAAAGGGGCAAAAGTGGGCGCGAATCGTGGACATTGCAGAGGTTGATATTACTCCGATTTATTTTAGCCGAATAATAAATTTTGCCCGGTTCGGACGCGTGTTGCCACACGACGGGGCGTGTCGGAAATGGTTGGCTGACAAAATGGTTGCATAGCCTGCGGGGTTGCGGAGGGTCATGCGCCCATTCTCGAACGGTCGCTTTAAATGTATCGCTGAATTAGTCGTGCTAAATATAAGAAATCATTACGAAAACGTAATCTATGCATTCAGTTTCGGTTCATCCTTCCGGCTCTATTCCGGAGGCATCGACAACCAAGGAGTACCCGCCATGAAACGTATCATTCTTTCCGCCATTGCCTTCTCGATGCTGGCTGCAACCGCCTTGCAGGGCCAGGCTGCACCCCTGAACACACCAAACGCGCCGCAGTCGAACTACAGCCAGGTCGACTGGCAGAAGCCCGGCAGGCATGTGAACAAGCATGTCGACGTGACCAAGCGCGTCATAGTGAAGAAGAAGATCGTGGTGAGGCGCAGCCATTGGCGCAACGGCCAGAGATATTCGAGCTGGAAGCGTCACCAGCCGATCCGCGACTATCGCCACTATGGCCTGCGCCGTCCGGGTCCCGGTCAGGAATGGATCCGGGTCGGTAACGACTATCTGCTGGTCAGCGTTCTCTCCGGCCTGATCTTCGGTGCCATCGCCGCGCAGTGAGCGCGGAACGGCTGACCGGCGCTGCGCCGGTTTGGATAGAAGGCGGCCCGCAGCGGCCGCCTTTCCGTCGAGCCCGTCTCGGTTTTCCTCGATATCCACGCTTTAACCGAAAGAGGGACGTGGCCAAATTCCATACGAATCTATAATCTGAACGTCCTAGGTTTTTTATCCTAAGTGTGATATTCTGCCGAACCCCTGACCGGCTCGCCCCAGAGTAAGTGATGCGTTTCCCAGATTCATTTCTCGATGAGATACGCGATCGCGTGCCGATTTCATCGGTAATCGGCCAGCGCGTCGCGTGGGACAGGAAGAAGACCAACGCGCCGCGCGGCGATTATTGGGCATGCTGCCCGTTCCATGGCGAGAAGAGCCCGTCCTTCCACTGCGAGGACAAGAAGGGCCGCTATCACTGCTTCGGCTGCTCGGTTTCGGGCGATCATTTCAAGTTTTTGACCGAGCTCGACGGAATGAGCTTTCCCGAAGCGGTCGAGAAGATCGCCGACATGGCCGGCGTGCCGATGCCGGTTCGCGATGCCGATGAGGAACGGCGCGAAAAGGAACGCGCCAGCCTGACCGATGTCATGGAGATGGCGACGGTGTTCTTCCAGGAACGGCTGCAGGGACCGGAAGGGGCAAAGGCCCGCGCCTACCTGCGCGACCGGGGGCTGACACCGGCGACGCAGCAGTCTTTCCGCCTCGGCTATGCCCCTGACAGCCGCAACGCGCTGAAGGAGCACCTTGCCGCCAAGGGCGTCCCCAAGGCCGACATAGAGGCGTGCGGGCTGGTGCGACATGGCGACGACGTGCCGGTTTCGTATGATTGGTTTCGCGACCGCATCATGTTCCCGATCCCGGATTCCAGGGGCAAGATCATCGCCTTCGGCGGGCGGGCACTGGCGCCGGATGCGCTGGCCAAATACATGAACTCGCCCGACACGGAGCTCTTCCACAAGGGCAACGTGCTCTACAATTTCGCCCGTGCGCGCCAAGCGCTCGGAAAGGGAGCGCTGGCCAAGGGCGGCACGGTCATTGCCGTAGAGGGCTACATGGATGTGATCGCGCTGGCGCAGGCCGGCTTCGAGAACGTGGTGGCGCCGCTCGGCACCGCATTGACTGAAAACCAGCTCGAACTTCTGTGGCGCATGGCCGGCGAGCCGGTGCTGTGCTTCGACGGCGACCAGGCCGGGCTGAAGGCAGCATGGCGCGCCGCCGACATGGCGCTGCCGGCGGTCCAGGCGGGCCGCTCCGTGCGGTTCGCCCTGCTGCCGGAGGGCAAGGATCCCGACGATCTGGTCAAGGGTGACGGACCGGATGCGTTCCGCGCCGTGCTTTCCGAGGCGCGGCCGCTGGCCGACCTCTTGTGGATGCGCGAGACCGCCGGCGGCATCTTCGATACGCCGGAACGGCGGGCGGAGCTCGAAAAGACGCTCCGCGAACTGACCAGCCGCATCCGCGACGAGAGCCTTCGCTATCACTACCAACAGGAAATGCGCGAGCGCGTGCAGAGCTTCTTCGGTGCCCAGCGCGGACGCCAGGGACGTCAGGACGGACGGCCCGGTGAGCGCTTCCCGGGCAGGGTCTCAGCACCCGGCGGACAGTTTGCACGTGGCGGCGGTGCCGGTGGGCGCACCGCGATCACCGAAAGCCTCGGCCGCTCGGCGCTGGTCAAACGCGGCGGCGAGGGCATGTCGGTGCGCGAGGCGACGATCATTGCGGCCCTCGTCAACCATCCCGTGCTGATCGACGAGAATTTCGCCCATGTCGAGTTCCTCGATCTCGCCAATTCCGATCTGAAGCGGCTGCATGCGGCCATCCTCGACGCCATGGCGCACGATATGGCCAACAACCGCGAGGCTGTAATCGCGACGATCGAGCGGGCCGGCTGCGGTGAGATCTGGCGGCGCGCGGTGGCGCTGATCAAACGTGCGCGGCAATGGCCGGCGCTGGAAACGGCAGCACTCGACGATGCTCGTGATGCGTTCAGCCAAGCTCTCCACTTGCAGCGCAGCGCGCGCACCTTACATAAGGAGCTGAAGCAGGCGGAAGCAGCGCTCGCCAGCGATCCCACGGACGAAAATTACCGGCACCTGGTCGAAATCCAGGCGCAATTTCGTGATGTGCAGGCAACGGAAGCGCTGATCGAAGGGTTTGGCGTATCGTCGGGCAGAGCTGGGCGCGTTTAGATCGAAGCCTCCAGAAGACTGAAATGTAAGGACGTGCTTGCGCGTTGAATCAAGCGTGCGGTGCTCTAAGTCGGGTAATTGATTCGCTTTTTTCATGCGAATCATGCGAGAGGCGCTTGACCTTCCGGCAGAATGGCGGAATCAGGTCGATTCGAAACGTTAACCCGCCCCGGCATCGACGGGAATGCAGCGATGTAAGGTACTGATCACTGGACAGGCAGTCTGCTTGCCACAGATATCAGGGTTAATCTGGACTTAACGAGAGATGCAGTTACTGGCCCGGTAAAGCGCGTTCTGGAAGGAGCGCATCCAATTTGACCGGACCGGCAGCTTACGCGGCTTTGATACTCAGCCGCTTGGAGAAAATAAAGACTATGGCGACAAAGGAAAAGGAAGAAGTCGAGACCGAACGCGAGGCCGCGACCGATGGCCCTCTGCTCGACCTTTCCGACGATGCTGTCAAGAAGATGATCAAGGCCGCCAAGAAGCGCGGCTATGTCACCATGGACGAGCTGAATTCGGTGCTGCCCTCGGAGGAAGTGACCTCCGAGCAGATCGAGGACACGATGGCCATGCTTTCCGACATGGGCATCAACGTGGTCGAGGACGACGAGCAGGGCGAGGAGCCCGAAGCCGCCGATACTGCCGCTGACGCCGAGGAAGACGCGAACGAACTCGCCGAGCAGACCGGCACCGCCGTCGCCGCCACCACGACCAAGAAAGAGCCGACCGACCGCACCGACGATCCGGTCCGCATGTATCTGCGCGAGATGGGCTCAGTCGAGCTTCTGTCGCGCGAGGGCGAAATCGCGATCGCCAAGCGCATCGAGGCCGGCCGCGAGACGATGATCGCGGGCCTGTGCGAAAGCCCGCTGACCTTCCAGGCCATCATCATCTGGCGTGACGAGCTCAACGAATCGAAGATCCTGCTGCGCGAGATCATCGACCTCGAGGCGACCTATGCCGGGCCGGAGGCCAAGCAGGCGCCGGTTGTCGAGCGTATCGAGGAAGCCAAGACCGAGGAAAAGTCGCGCCGTTCGCGCGAGGACGAGGACGACATCACCAACGTCGGCGGCGACACCCGTGGCCTGGTGGACGATGACGAGGAAGACGATGACGAGGCGAGCCTGTCGCTTGCGGCGATGGAAGCCGAACTGCGCCCGCAGGTGATGGAGACGCTCGACGTCATTGCCGACACCTACAAGAAACTGCGCAAGCTGCAGGACCAGCAGGTCGAGAACCGGCTGGCTGCCGCCGGCACGCTGTCGCCCAGTCAGGACCGCCGGCTGAAGGAATTGAAGGACCAACTGATCAAGGCGGTGAAGTCGCTGTCCTTGAACACGGCGCGCATCGAGGCGCTGGTCGAGCAGCTCTACGACATCAACAAGCGCCTGGTGCAGAACGAGGGCAAGCTGCTCAGGCTGGCCGAAAGCTATGGTGTGCGCCGCGAGGAATTCCTCAAGGAATATCAGGGCTCGGAGCTCGATCCCAACTGGACCCGCTCGATCGGCAATTTGACTTCGCGCGGCTGGAAGGAATTCACCAAGAACGAGAAGGACGCCATCCGCGACCTGCGCGCCGAGATCCAGAACCTCGCCACCGAGACGGCGATTTCGATCCAGGAATTCCGCAAGATCGTCAACCAGGTGCAGAAGGGCGAGCGCGAAGCCGCGATCGCCAAGAAGGAAATGGTCGAGGCCAATCTGCGCCTCGTCATTTCCATCGCCAAGAAATACACCAATCGCGGCCTGCAGTTCCTCGATCTGATCCAGGAGGGCAATATCGGCCTGATGAAGGCGGTCGACAAATTCGAATACCGCCGCGGCTACAAGTTCTCGACCTACGCGACGTGGTGGATCCGGCAGGCGATCACCCGTTCTATCGCCGACCAGGCGCGCACCATCCGCATTCCGGTGCACATGATCGAAACGATCAACAAAATCGTGCGCACCTCGCGCCAGATGCTGCATGAGATCGGCCGTGAGCCGACGCCGGAAGAGCTGGCGGAAAAGCTCGCCATGCCGCTGGAAAAAGTGCGCAAGGTGCTGAAGATCGCCAAGGAGCCGATCTCGCTCGAAACGCCGGTCGGCGACGAGGAGGATTCGCATCTGGGCGACTTCATCGAGGACAAGATGGCGATCCTGCCGATTGACGCGGCGATCCAGGCCAATTTGCGCGAGACGACGACGCGTGTATTGGCCTCGCTGACGCCGCGCGAAGAGCGCGTGCTCAGAATGCGCTTCGGCATCGGCATGAACACCGACCACACGCTTGAAGAGGTCGGCCAGCAATTCTCGGTCACCCGCGAGCGCATCCGCCAGATCGAAGCCAAGGCGCTGCGCAAGCTCAAACACCCGAGCCGGTCGCGCAAGCTCAGAAGCTTCCTCGACAGCTGAGGCCGGGTGACGGATAAGCAGTTTCAAGGGCGCCGGTGGCGCCCTTTTCCGTTTAGGCACAGGCGATCACGATTGAACGCGCCGCTCTTGCGGGTCGTGCCTTACGAGAGGATAATTCCGCGACGGACGCATTCTCTGGGCGACAAACCCGGATGCCCGCCCCGGCGGTTGGACGCCGTGCTCCGTGGCACCGGAGGGAGGTGTGCCATGACAACTTACATCGTGCTGATCAACTGGACGGAACAAGGCGCCAAAAATGTGCGCGAGTCGCCGAAGCGGCTCGATGCCGCCAAGAAACTGCTGGGCGACATGGGCGGGTCCTTCAAGGCATTTTATCTCACCATGGGGGATTGCGACATGGTGGCTGTGGTCGAAGCGCCCGACGATGCCGTCCTGGCTCGCTTCTCGCTGATGCTGGCGACGGCCGGAAACGTCAGGACGCGGACACTCAAGGCTTTCCCGGAGGATGCCTATCGCGAGATCATCACCTCGCTAGGGTAAGTTGCGCTCCAGGCCTAGCCGGCCATTTCGCGGCTGTCGTGTTGCGTTGCGGCGCAACGGCGTTTGCCGGATAGTCGGTGCGTCCCTCTGGTGCCGTTTCGAAACATGAGCAAGCCTCTGCTGACCGTCTGGTATAATACGCGCTGTCCGGTCTGTGATGCCGGCATCAGCCGGCAGAAACGGCGGCTGATCGAGGCGGTCAAGGCCGGTCGGATCGAATTTCGCGACATCAATACCGAACCGACGGCGTTGGCCCGCTACGGCATAGGGCTGGAGGATATCCGGCGTCGGCTGCATGCGACCGACGCCGGTGGCAAATTGCTGGTCGGCGCAGATGTTGCAGTTGCGGTGTGGCTGATAACGCCGGGCGAGGGCGGGTTGGCGACGCTGTTCGGCAATCCCGCCGCACTGCCGTTGACGCGCTATGCCTATGATCGTTTCGCCGATCTGCTCTATGCCTGGAACCGGCGCAAAGGCCGCTGGTAACAGGTATCCATTCCTCCCGCACCGAGCGTTTCGCATGCCCCGCTATCAAGCCGCGGGGTCGCGAAGCCAGCCAACGATGCGGCGCACCGCAGGCAGCACCAGCAGCAGCGTTGGAGGCAGCTTTCTGCGCGAGGTTTTCACATTCGTCTGGGATTTCGCCGAAGCATCCGGTCCGTCGCCTTGCATCCATTCGCCGGTCTTCGGCGTAACTGCCCGGAACGGGCCGTTGCTTCACGTTAGACGCCTGGGGAGTGGCCTTCGGCCCCTCGCGCGCTTCCTCCGCCCTTGCCGGCGAAAACCAATCCTGCTGGCGCCATCTTCAGATACATCGTAAGATATATCTTGACTCCGCCGCTGTGAATACGTAGTTGAGATATATCTTAAGACATAACTCAAGGAGCAAACAATGCACAAAGACAATCATTTCGGGCGTCATCGTTTTGGCGAACACGCCGAGCGCGTTTTCATGCATATGGCCGGCAAGTTCGGCGGACGCGGCGGCGGCTTCGGCCCGTTTGGGCATGGCATGAGAGGCGGACGCGGCGGGCCGGGCGACATGTTCCGCGCCGGGCGCATGCTGGCCGACGGCGACCTCAAGCTGATCACGCTGTCGCTTCTGGCCGAGGCGCCGCGGCACGGCTACGACATCATCAAGGCGCTGGAGGAGCGCACCAGCGGCTTCTACAGCCCGAGCCCCGGCGTGGTCTACCCGACGCTGACCTTCCTGGAAGAGGCCGGCTACGCCGTTTCTGCGGCGGACGGCAACAAGAAGGTGTTTTCAATCACCGAGGCTGGGCAGGCGCACCTCAACGAAAATCGCGAGATGATCGACCACGTGCTCGAACATCTCGAGCGCTTCGGCCGCAAGATGGCAAAGGCGCGCGACTGGTTCGGCTGGAACGATGACGGCGACGGTGGCCGGCGCGGCCGCGGCCGCTCGGAAAAGCGCGACGAGTTTCGCGCCGTGCGCCACCGGCTGCGCGCCGCGCTCGGCGAAATCGTCGATGCGCCTGAAGCAAAGCAGGCCGAGGCAATCAGCATATTGGAAGCTGCCGCAGAGGCCTTGGAAGCGTTGTCGCGCGACTGACCTCTGAGTGCCAAGCCAGTTGCGGCCCTTGCCCGCTCGGCCAAGGACCGGTACTGAAAATCATCCTGCACCGCGCTATGTGGTGCAGGATGATTGCCGTTGGAGGATACCCCCATGTCTTTTCTGAAGCGTCTTTTCGGCGGAGGCAACGAAGCCGCCGAGCCAAAGACAGCGGCGCCGGCAAAGCAGATCGAGCACAAGGGATTTTTAATCAGCGCCACGCCCTACAAGGCGGAGGGCCAGTACCAGACCTGCGGCGTGGTTTCGAAGGAGATCGACGGCGTGATGAAGGAGCACAAATTCATCCGCGCCGACCGCTTTGCCGGGCTTGACGACGCTGTCGACATCTCGATCAAAAAGGGCATCCAACTGGTCGACGAGCAAGGCGAAAAGATCTTCGGGTAGATCGGCTACGACAGCCTTGGGTCGATTGGCCCGCTTTCCAACGCCAG
The DNA here is from genome assembly GCF_040322115.1 of Mesorhizobium sp. M0195. Lineage (NCBI taxonomy): Bacteria > Pseudomonadati > Pseudomonadota > Alphaproteobacteria > Hyphomicrobiales > Phyllobacteriaceae > Mesorhizobium > Mesorhizobium sp. M0195. The sequence goes on from NZ_JAMYSV010000008.1 coordinate 153,920, forward strand.
CACGGCGAAGACACACTCGTGAACCCGGCGTAGCGGCTGCTTGGCGACAAATCGCGTCAGTGCTTCGTGACCGAGCGCGAACTCCCGGAGCGTCAGGCTGCGCTTGCCGGCCAGGCCGCGTTCTCGGAGGCGGACGAGATTGTCGGGCGCGTCATATTCGGGACCATAGATGATGGGCAATATTCCGGGCCGCGGACCTTCAGCGCCGGCTGGATGAGCCCCTTCTTGCCACGGCTGACGAATAACCAATGGCAGTTGTGTGGCCCACCACAATAGGTTGTCGCCAACGAAAACAAGGGCAGGCGCCGGGCGCCTGCCCTTGTACAATTCAGATTATGCTGACGCTTTACGCCGCGGTGGCGACGCGCTCGGCATTGCCGGTCGCGGCCACAATGGCGTCGACCTTGGCCGAGGCCTTGGCCAGCGCTGCTGCTACCGCATCGGCGCCCATCCCGACTCCTTCGATGCGGATGACCTCGACATCGTTCATGCCGAGAAAGCCGAGTACGCTGCGCAGGTAGGGAATGGCGTGATCGAACTGCACGGCCGCACCTTCGGAATAGATGCCGCCCGAAGCCAGTACGATATAGACCTTCTTGCCGGTGACGAGGCCCTTGGGGCCGTTCTCGCCATAAGCAAAGCTCTTGCCGGAACGGGCAATGTGATCGACCCAGGACTTCAGCGTCGAGGAGATGTTGAAGTTGATGAAGCCGGTGGCGAGAATGACGGTGTCGGCCGCAAACAGCTCGTCCAGTACCGTGTCGGAAACGCCGACGACCTCAGCCTGGCGCTGGCTGCGCGCTTCGACCGGCATATATATGCCGGTCGAATAGTCGGGGTCGATATGCGGCAGCGGGTTGGCTACGAGGTCGCGGGCGACAAGCCTGGCCGAGGGATTGGCGGCAAGCAGCTTCTCGGCGAGTTCGGTGGCGATGCGGGTCGAGTGCGAGGCGGCGCCGCGTGGGCTGGATGTGACAAGAAGGATCGACATGATGGGTCTCCAGGGTTGGACTTAAAATCTCCCGGCAAATATGTGTGCGCAGACCCATTTGAAAAACTGGTATATTTTTTATATGATCCATCTAAATTGTGGATTGAACGATGCAACCGAACCCGACGCTTGACCAACTGCAGATACTGGTTGCGGTGGCCGAGACCGGCAGCTTCTCGGCCGCCGGGCGCAAATTGAATCGCGCGCAATCGGTGATCAGCTACGCTATCGCCAACCTCGAAGCGCAGCTCGGGCTGAAGCTGTTCGAGCGCGAGGGCACGCGTGAACCGCAACTGACCGATGTCGGCAAGGCGACGCTGGAAGATGCGCGACGCATGGTCGGCGTGATGCAACGCATCCGCTCGCGTGTCGACGGATACCGGCAGGGATTGGAGGCGGAAGTTACGCTGTCGGTCGACGTGACACTACCGTCGCCGGTGCTGGTTCGGGTGCTAAAGGCATTCGAGGCGCAGTTCCCGGCAGTGACGCTGCGTCTGCATATCGGCTCGCTTGGCCTGATCCTCGATCATGTTGTCGGCGGACAGGCCGATCTCGGCATCGGGGGGCTTCTGGGTGAGACGGACGTGAATCTGCTTCGCATCGGCTTCATCTCCCTGGTGCCAGCTGCAGCGCCTGAACACCCGCTGGCGCTGCTGCCGAGACCAGTGGCGCTAGAGGATGTCCGCGAACACATCCAACTGGTCGTCTCGGACCAATCCGAGCGTACGCGCGGGCGTGACTATGGCGTCTTCGCCTACCGCACCTGGCGGCTGACGGATGTGCGCACCAAGCACGTGCTGATGCGCGAGGGGCTGGGCTGGGGCGGGCTGCCGCGATGGCTGATTGCCGATGATCTGGCGAACGGCCGGCTCGTCGAACTCGATCTCGAGCCTTACAGCGAAGTCCGCTCGCCGCTCTATGCCATGCATCGCGCCGATCGCAGCCCGAAACCGGCGGCCGCCTGGCTGATCGACCAGTTCAAGCGCCAGCTCGGCTGTTTCAACGAGTTCGAGCCGGGTGAGATGCCTGCGAAGGAGCCCGAGACAGGCCGTCGATCAGGGCCATGAGAACGGCGCGGTAATCCTCGATCGAAGCTCCAGCTTCAATGGCGAGCGCTGCGCGGTCGAAGGCAGCGGCGAGCAAAGCGGTCAGTGCTTCCACAGGCAATCTCTTCGTGGAGTGCGACCGCATCGCGGCGATAAGGCCCTCGCGCAGCGAACGGTTGCCATGGCGATTGTCGATCGCATCCATGGCGGCGCGGCCGAGCACGGCCGGGCCATCAAGCAGCAAGAGTCGGGTGCGGCCGGGGGCACGCATGGCAGCCAGATAGGCATCCGAGCCGGCAATCAGCGCATCGTGGGCAAATAGCGAAGGCGGCGACGCGCGTTCGATCTCTTCCGCGATGGCTTGCGCCTCCTGTTCGACCACAGCGGCAAACAGCGCCTGCTTGTCGGCAAAGTGATGATAGAGCGCGCCGCGCGTTACGCCAGCAGCGGCGACGATCTCGGGTGTGCTGGTCTCGGCATAGGACTTTTCGGTGAACAGTTTTCGCGCTGCGGCGATGAGCTCGGCGCGTGTCGCCTCGGTGCGATCACGATTGGAGCGACGAGCGAATCCCTGTTGCATGCATGCAGCCTGTATGTTAGTTCAATTTACATGCAGACTGTATGTTATTCGCCGGGAGAAGGAAAGATGAGGACGACGAGCTATTATCCGGTGCTGATGACGGGCGATGTTGCCGGCACTGCAGCCTTTTATATCGCGCATTTCGGCTTCAAGCCGCTGTTCGAGGCCGACTGGTACGTCCATCTGCGCTCGGCAGAAGATCGTCGCGTCAACCTCGGCATCGTCCAGGGCGATCATGAGACGATCCCGAAGGAGGGGCGGGGCCGCACCTCCGGCCTGCTGATCAATTTCGAGGTCAGGGATGCGGATGCCGTCTATGAGCGGATCACCGCCGCCGGGCTACCGATCCTGCGAACGCTGTGCGACGAACCCTTCGGCCAGCGCCACTTTATCACCAGGGATCCCAACGGCGTGCTGATCGACGTGATCAAGCCGATCCCGCCGAGCCCGGAATTCCTAGCGCAATATGCCGATGGCGCGGCGGGCTGAGCGAGACAGCGGCCGCTGGCAGGAACTGTCCGCAGACGCGACGTGAGGGCTTTAGCCGCGTGGCCGGTCACGCCTTTGCGGTTTATGCTTTGGGGTTAATCAACCCTGGGCCTTCTCCATGCGTGAAATCTGCCTTGTCCGCGCACCCTCCAACCTTGGCCTCCGCCCGCTCCGGCCGGGGCATATTCCGGGGACCTGGCGCGCGCCGCAGGCGCTTACCGAAGCCGGCTTGGTCGAGATGCTTTCGCCCGCCAAAGTGGTTGATCTTGATCGGCCCGCCTATAGCACCGAGCCACAGCCGGGCACCCGGCTGCGCAACGGCAACGCCATACGCAGCTTCAATCTCGCACTCGCCGAAATCGTTGCCGGCGCGCTGGGACGAGGCGAGTTTCCGCTGGTTGTGGGCGGCGACTGCGCTGTCCTGCTTGGCGCGCTGGCCGCAGCACGGCGATCTGGTCCGGTTGCGCTGGTCCATGTCGATGGCCACAGCGATTTCCGCCATCCGGGCAATTACGACGTCAACGCCTCGCTCGGCTCGGCCGCCGGCATGGACCTTGCGCTCGCAACCGGACGTGGTGAGCCGTTGCTGACCGACTGGCCCGGCATCGCAAGACCGCTTGTCGCGGACGAACAGGTGATACAGATCGGCGAACGCGAGAACCGCAACGCCAACTTCGCCTGGCCGGACATCCATTCGACCGCGATGACGTTGATCGACGTCTTTGCCGTGCGCGAGCTTGGCGCGGCGAAGGTCCTGGACAAGACCTGGAGCACGTTGGCGCGAACCGGCTGGCCCCACTGGGTGCATTTTGACGTCGATGCGCTCGATCAGACAGTGATGCCGGCAGTGGATTCACCGGGCAGCCCCGGCATCGATCCTGACGATCTCGTCGACATTCTCACGGCGCTGGTGGCGGATCCGCGCTGCACCGGAATGGATATGACCATTTTCGATCCGGATCTCGATCCGACCGGCGAATTGGCCGCGCTGCTGGTGTCGCTGCTTGGCCGGATCTATGCGCCGCGATAGAGCCTGCCCATCCCGATAGGTTCGGGATGGGCTCTATCTTGTTTGACCATGATGTTGTCCGAAAAACCGGTTCCCACTTTTGCTGCGCTGACCTTCGGTTCGGGATCAAGGTCGAGCACTCAGCTTCGCGCCACTGGCATCACCGTGACCTGAGTAATGCCGGAGCGGCGCACCACCGTGCACAGCGTCTCGTGGCCGATGCGCTCGGCGTCGAGCATGCGCACCAGATCGTCGACACCGGTGACCGGGCGGCCGTCGATGGCGGCAATGATGTCGCCTTCCCTGAGGCCGGCCTTGTCCGACGGGCTGTTCTTTTCGACGGTGCGCAGGCGCACCGCCGTGCGGCTCGATACTTGCGACAAAAGGGCTGCGCGGCGCGGCAGGTTGGTGGTGTCGGCTGAAACGCCGATGAAGGCACGGCGCACGCGGCCGAAGCGGATGATTTCCGAGATGACGAAATTGGCCGTGTTGGAGGCAACCGCGAAGGCGATGCCTTGCGCACCATGGATCATCGCGGTGTTAACGCCTATCACCTCGCCGGCCGAGGACACCAGTGGTCCGCCGGAATTGCCGGGGTTGAGCGCGGCGTCGGTCTGGATGACGTCGTCGATCAGCCGGCCGGTGGAGGCACGCATCGAGCGGCCGAGTGCCGAGACGACGCCAGTGGTGACGGTCCATTCGAAGCCGAGCGGGTTGCCGATGGCAATTGCAATCTGGCCGCGCCTCAAACGCTTGGAATCGCCGAGCGGCGCAACGTCGGCAAAGTCACCGTCGGCGCGCACCAGCGCAATGTCGGTGTCGGGGTCGCGGCCGAGCACGCGGCCTTCCCTGGAAGCGCCGTCCGGCATTGATACGCGCACGCTGCGCGCATCGCCGACGACGTGGAAGTTGGTGACGACCAGCCCGTCCGGCGCGATGACGAAGCCGGAACCATGGCCGCCCGGGCCACCGATGCGCTCGATGCGGCAGACGGCGGGCCCGATGCGGTCGACGGCATCGGCGACCGTCGCCGAATAGGCATCGAGAAGGGCATCGTCATATTGCAATTGCTAAGCGGGCAGGGCCACCTGAGGACTCCGTTTGGAACAAGATGAACAATGCCTATATGTGCGGAGCAGCCGGACCGGCCGCGACCTGACCAGATGGCCAGTCAAATGCTCAACTAGCCGTCAGGCGAGTATCCGCCAACCCCCGCCGGGCGATATCTGGGTCACGAAGAACCCAGGAGACAAATCATGAGCGATTTCAATCTGAGCATGTTATCCGACGCCATTGCCGACATCGCGGCAGCTGCGGCACCAGCGACGGCCAGCTTCGCGACGCACCAGCGGACGTCAACTGCTTTCCACTGGCGGGACGGCTATTTCGTCACTGCCGAGGAGGCGGTCGAGGCCGGCGAGGAGATCGAGCTGACGTTTTCTTCGGGCCAAGCCGTCAAGGCCGAACTGGTCGGCCGCGACCCGTCCACCGGCACGGCCGTTTTGAAACCGGCCGGCGCGCCGAGCGCCCCGTCATTGGTAAAGGCGGAGGCGGTGCGGCCGGGCAATCTGGCAATCATCGCGGGCAATAGTGACGGTACGTCACTCGCCACCTGCGGCACGGTCGGCGAGGTCGGTCCGGCCTGGCGCTCGATGCGGGGCGGCACGATCGACCGGCGCATCAACCTTGCCGTCAATGCCGGCGGCCGTTTCGAGGGCGGCCCTGTGCTCGACGCCAAGGGCGGACTGATCGGCATGCTGCTGTTCGGGCCACGCCGGCGGGCACTGGTCATGCCTTACGAAACGATCGAACGGGCAGTCACGACACTGCGCGAGAAGGGTCATGTGGCGCGCGGCTATCTTGGCGCCGGCCTGCATCCGGTCCGCAATGGTGATACACAGGGCGCCATGGTGATGAGCCTGGACGATAACGGCCCGGCGAAAGCAGCCGGTCTCAGCCTCGGCGACATCATCGTGTCGTGGAACGCAGAGGCGGTGCATGGCCCGCGCGAGCTGATCCGCAAGCTCGGGCCAGACAGTGCCGGTGCCCTGGTGACACTCGGCGTGGTGCGCGGCGGCGAGAATCGTGAGGTTTCCCTGACCATCGGTGAAAAACCACTGAGCTGAGGGATAGATGGTAAGCGGTGAGGTCGCTGGCAGACGGCTGACGGTGCTGATCGCGCTCGCTGACGCCGAGCGCGCACGAAGTCTGTCCGCGGCTCTCGCCGCGACCGATGATCTGCGGCCGGTTCTGGCGGGCGATGTCGACGGGCACGGGGCGGCGGATGTCGCCATCGTCGATGACCATGGAGTACAAGGCGGTCTCTTCGACGCGGCTATGCCTCGCGTGCTGCTATTATCGCGAGCGGCCCGTGAACGGCCGGCCGATACAGTGTTTGCCGTGCTGCCGGTGCAAGCGGACGAGTTGCTGATCGCCGCCGCCGCGCGGCTGGCGGCGGCGGGCTACCGGATTTCGCGCGACAGCCATGCTCTATCCGATCTGCATCACGATTTGACCTTCCACGACAGCGGCCGGTTCGAGGAAGAACCAACTGACGAGCATATCGTCCGGCCGACGGTTTCGCCGCGCGAAAGCGAGGTGCTGGCGCTGCTGGCCGAAGGCGCGCCCAACAAGGTTATCGCGCGACGACTGGACATCTCCGTGCACACGGCGAAGTTCCACGTCGCGGCTATCTTGACCAAGCTCGGTGCCGTCAACCGCACCGATGCGATCGCCATCGCCATGCGGCAAGGCTTGGTGCTGGTCTAACGTGGATCAAAGGGCCGGTTCGATGTCGGTCAGCCGGAAGTCGTCACCCTTGAACAGCAATGGCATGGCTTCGAGACGGGCCGTAGCATAAGCAATGCAGTCGCCGAAGTTCAGAGCGGCAGGATGCCGGCCTTTGCCGTAGCGCAGGAAAGCCTGACGGGCGACAGCGGCGTGGTCGGCCGTGAAGGGTATCGTTTCGATCGAGGCAGTGCGCAAAAAGGCTTCGAAACGATCGATAATCTGATCCTGCCAGCGACCGACAAGCACCATTGTCGTTTCGAGCAATGTCGGTGCCGCAAGCAAACGTCTTTCAGCCTGGGCGATTGCCAAAACGAATCGATCGTAGCCCGGTTCCGCGCGCAAGATGGCGACCAGCGCCGAGGAATCGATGATCATCGCGTCGGGATGCCCAGCTCATCGTAACCGAGAATTTCATCTTCGCTCATCGCGTCTTCGCGCTCCGGTATTCGTGCGGCCCGTTCGGCAATGGCCATCAGACGTTGAAAGAGATCACCGGTCTCCTCGCGGGGCACAAGCCGTTCGCGCGCAACTTCCCGCTCAAGGCTTTGACGGATGGCCTCCGTCACCGATACCCGGCGGCGGCGGGCGAGCTCACGCGCCAATTGCTCGACCTTGGTATTCTTGATAGACAAAGCCACTTATATATTCTTCCTGTTTAGGTAGAATATAACAATTTTGCTCGGCGATTCAACGCGTCTCACGAAATCCACAACCCTCCGTGGCGTCACATCGTTACGGCCGCAGGCCCTTGTATCCGTCGTTGGTGCGGGCAAGGATCGCAAAGAGAAAAGATAGCGGAAAAGAGCGTAGCACAAGGAGACGCAACGATGTCGCTCAAGGGAAAGACGCTATTCATCTCCGGCGGGTCGCGCGGCATCGGACTGGCGATTGCGTTGCGCGCGGCGCGCGACGGCGCCAACGTGACGATCGCGGCCAAGACCGCCGAGCCGCATCCGAAGCTGCCGGGGACGATCTACACGGCGGCGCAAGAGATCGAGCAGGCCGGCGGCAAGGGGCTGCCAGCGCCGTGCGACATCCGTGATGAAGCGCAGGTCGCCGAAGCCGTCGCCAAGACCGTGGAGAGGTTCGGCGGCATCGATATTTGTATCAACAATGCCAGCGCCATCCAACTCACCGGCACGCTGGAGACCGACATGAAACGCTACGACCTGATGCACCAGATCAATACGCGCGGCACTTTTCTCGTCTCCAAAATGTGCATTCCATACTTAAGGTTGGCGGAAAATCCTCACATTTTGAATCTGGCACCGCCGCTCGACATGAAGGCCAAATGGTTCAAGAACCATGTCGCCTACACGATGGCGAAGTTCGGCATGTCGATGTGCACGCTGGGCATGAGCGCCGAGTTCGCCAGGGATGGCATCGCGGTCAATTCGCTATGGCCGATCTCTACCATCGACACGGCGGCGGTGCGCAACCTCTTGGGCGGAGCGACGGTGGCAGCGATGAGCCGTTCGCCCGACATCATGGCCGATGCGGCATACGCCATCCTGGTCAGGCCGTCGCGCGAGGCGACCGGCAATTTCTACATCGACGAAGAAGTGCTGCGTGCCGAGGGCGTCAGCGATTTCTCGACCTATGCGCCGGGCGCGACAGGCCCGCTCGCCGGCGACTTTTTTGTGCCGGACGAGGTGTTCGGGCGGACTGATACCAAAATCAAAGCTATCTACTGACGGAAGTATCTACCTACAGAAGTATCCTCAAAAGACCGGCACAGACGCATGCTCACTCCCCGGCTTTCTTGGCTTTGCCCAGGCCCATCAGCCGGTCGATATAAGCAAGCATGAATGCCGAGGCGACGAAGGCCAGATGAATGATGGTCAGCCACATCAGCTGGTCGGTCGTGTAGGAGACCGAGTTCAGGAACACCTGCAAGAGGTGGATCGAGGAGATCGCTACGATTGTCGAGGCGACCTTGACCTTCAGCGAGCCGACATCGATCGTGCCCAGCCAATGCACCTTGCCGTCATTTTCATCGAAGCGGCTGACGAAGTTTTCGTAGCCCGAGATGATCACCATCACCACCAGTGAGGCGACCAGCGCGGCATCGATGAGGCCGAGCATTTTCAGGATGGTGTCGGTGTCATCGAGCGTGAAGGCGACAGGAACGAACTCGAACAGCTTCTTGCCGAAGGACACGGCATAGATGGCAAGTGCCGCGCCCAGTCCGAGATAGAAGGCGACCAGCAGCCAGCGCGAGGCGAGAATGATCGATTCGATGGCAAGTTCGATGCGCTTCATGTGACGGTTCCGGGCTTCTTTGCGGAGCGCCGTATTTCGGGCAGGCTGCGGCGGTTTGCAAGGTCCTAAAAAAACGAAACCCCGCCGGGAGGGGACCGGCGGGGCTCGCGTGTCCCGCTGGAGTCGGGACAGGGCAGGGAAGCCCTGTCCAGAATTTGGGATTGGTAGCCGCGCGTTTCAAGATTGATGACCGCGCGACTCAATGGTTGATCGAATCGCGCGGTTCACATTGCGGTTTATTGGGCGCTGGCCACCGGCGCCACCAGGGGGGTAATCCGGCGGATGGCGACGCGCCGGTTCTCGCGATTGGGTCCCGACGTGTTGACCTTGAGATACTCCTCGCCATAACCCTGCGTCGTCAGGTTCTCCGGCGGGATGCCAAAGGCATTGGTCAGAGCTTCGGCGACCGCCTCGGCGCGGCGGTCGGACAGAGCGAGGTTCGCCTCCGGCGTGCCGACTGCATCGGTATGGCCTTCGATCAGGAAGGTCTCGGCCGGGTTTTTCTTCAGCAGCTTCTCCATGGCGTTGGCAACACCCTCCAGCTTCTGGACCTCGGTGTCGGAAATCGAAGCCGAACCGAACTCGAAGTTGAGCGTATCGAGGTCGATCCGGCGGGCGATGTCACGCACTCGGGCCGAGCGCTTGACCTCGTCGACCGAATAGAGGCGCTGGACCCTCTCCACCGGCGGCCGTTCGAGGAAGGTGTAATAGTCGTCCGGATCCTCGACCTCTTCGGAATCCAAAATGTACTCCTCTTGCGGAATGGTAAGGCGCATCGGCGGCAGGTCGTCGCCCGGGTCGCGCCAGTCTGCATCATCGTCATAGTAGCGCTCGTCGACATAGCTCAGCACATATTCGCGCCCGTCAGGCGCGATGCGTGAACGCTGGATGACGTCGCCGTAGCGGTTGCGGATAGTGACGATCCGGACACCATTGTCACGCTCGACGATTTCCCGGGTGCGATCGCCCGACAGGTCCTCATAATAGACATTCCTGGCGCCGCGGTGCATGCGCGGGGCATCGCTGCTTTCCACGAAGGTCTGGTTGTTGAACTGCAGGATGACGCGGTCGCCGAATTCCCTGACGACGTTGGCGCCCTGCGGGCGCGGACGGCGGCGAACATCCTCGATGTCGGGCGCACGCTCGACGCGCTTGCCTTTTTCCTCGGTCACCGGAACGATCTTTTCAGGCTTGATCTCCTGCTGGGCTGCCTTGTCGTCGGTAGGTGGCGGTCCCTCCTCGATCGGAGCAGGCTTCGGGGCTTCCACCTGGTTCTCGCCCTGCTGGGCTGGCTGGTTGCCCTGCTGCTTACCGGCATTTTGGCCGCGCTCCTTGCCGCCCTTGCGCTTGCGCAAGACATCCTTCTGGCTGTCCAGTATGGGCGCCTCGTTCGGGTTGGCGGCGGCTTCGCCCTGAGCAGGGAGCCCACCCTCGGCGGGTGCTGCCTGTTCGCCCGTCGTCGTGGGCTGCTCACCGGTTGCGGGCTGCTGTTCGCCGGTCACCGGCTCTTCCACAACGGGCTTCTTGCCACGCTTTTTCGCCTGGTTCTCGGGCTGTTCGCCTTGAGCAGGAGCCGCTTGCTTCTCGGTTGGAAGTGGCTCGGCCTGTGGGAGAGGCTCACCGGCGGGGCGTTCCTTCTTGCGCGGCGCCTGTTCGGCCGGTGCCGCCTCGATCTGCTGGTCTTGCTTGTTCTTCCTCTTGCGCGGATTGACTTGCTCGTTGTTGTCGTTCGCGGGTGCAGCCTGCTCGGCCGGCTGTTCGGCAGGCGCGGCCTCCTGCTGTTGCTGGTCGCGCTTCTTTCTCCTCGGCTTGAGCTGCTGCTGATCGTCGTTCGCGGGTGCAGCTTGCTCGGCCGGCTGTTCGGCAGGCGCGGCCTCCTGCTGCTGCTGGTCGCGCTTCTTCCTGCGCGGTTTGAGTTGCTGCTGATCGTCGTTAGCAGGCGCGGCCTGCTGGTCAGCCGGAGCGGCTTCGATCTGCTGCTGGTCGCGCTTCTTCCTGCGCGGTTTGAGTTGCTGCTGATCGTCGTTAGCAGGCGCGGTCTGCTGGTCAGCCGGAGCGGCTTCGATCTGCTGCTGCCTCTTCTTCCTTCGTTGATTTCCTTGCTGCTCTTCGCCGGAAGGCGCGAGCTGTTCAGCAGGCGCGGATTCACTCTGTTTTTGCTGCTCGCGCTTGTTCCTGCGCGGCTTCTGCTCGGGCTCGCCCGATTGTTCGGCGGGCGCCGCTTCGGATTGTTTTTGCCGGTCGCGCCTCTTGCCGGGCTTCTGTTCCGGCTCCGACTTTCCGCCTTGAGCGCAGGCTTCGGCCGATTCGCCCTCGGCACAATTCGACTGCGCCGGGATAAACATTGCGCTGTTCCGGGCGGGGCCGAATGCAGCATTGCCTTGCAGCGGGAACGCGCCTAACGGCGCGGACGCCATCAACAGGCCAAGCGCCGTGCCTGCCAGAATCCGTGGTTGGCGTTTCATCATAAACACTCCTTGTGGCGTCCCATCCGTGCCCAAACTTTCAGCAACCATGTTTGGTTCCTGTTTGCAGGTCTTAGCGGTGGCACAGGGCGATTGACCGGCGTTTTGAAGGCGACTTCGTGTCATTCGTATGTTCCTGGCGTATCGTTCGGACGAGGCGCAAAGGTTGCCGTGCTTGACCTTGAGGCGTCCGAGGGCCACATGCCGACAATGGACAAGCCGTTCTGGAAGACCAAGACGCTCGAGGCGATGACCCCGGCCGAGTGGGAATCACTCTGCGACGGTTGTGGCAAGTGCTGCCTGTCCAAACTCGAAGACGAGGACACCGGAGAGATCTACTGGACCAGCGTCGGCTGCCGGTTGTTCGACGCTGGAAGCTGCCGCTGCTCCGACTATGCCAACCGGCTGGCGCGTGTTCCGGATTGTGTCGGGCTGACGCCGCAGAATGTGCGCACCATCAGCTGGCTGCCCAAGACCTGCGCTTACCGCCTGGTCGCCGAGGGCCGCGATCTCTATTGGTGGCACAGGCTGGTGTCTGGAAGCGACGAGACCGTGCACGAGGCAGGCATCTCGATGCGCGGCCGAGTCAGCGCCAGCGAGATCGACCTTGCCGAGCCGGACGACTATTTCGACCATATTCTCGCGGACGAGCCTTAGGATTTTATCGCAAAATCGAGAATCCGGAATCGACGGCAAAACGGACGTTGTCCATCCACCATGCTATCCACCCTATGTAGCACCGCCGTCCATAGCACCGCCTTCAGAAGCGAGAGACTGTTCCGGTCTGCCTCATGAACTGGAGATGAATGGCCGGTTCGCAAAAAATTCAGACAGGCGGGTGCATTCTCCTCCCATCGGTTCGACGAAACGGGTGGAAACCCTCAACAAGGAGAGAAGACAATGTTCAACACCATCAAGACGGCGGCTCTTTCGGCTCTTGTCGGCCTTGGCACGCTTGCTGCCATCCCCGCTCATGCTGACAGCATCTATCTCGGCTTCGGCAACAACCAGGACCCGCGCGTCGGCGTCTATGCCGGCGACGAAGATGATGGTTACTATCGCGAACACCGCCGTCATGGCGGCTGGCGCCGGTTCTGTTCGCCGGAGCGTGCCATCGACAAGGCCGAACGCATGGGCCTGCACCGCGCCCGCATCATCGACATCAACCGCCGCACGGTCAAGGTCGCCGGCCGCCAGTATGGCGACCGTGTCGTGATCGTATTCGCCAACGAGCGCGGCTGTCCGATCATCTATCGCTAAGGTCTTCGGGCGTGCGGCCGGTTGACTTGCAGCCGGTAGAGTAGCGGAGCCCTTTCCGCCAGGACGGAAAGCGCGGCTCAAAAACCCCGGAGGATCGATCCTCCGGGGTTTTGCATGCTGCAAGCGATGATCATTTCAATTCGAAAGTCACCGTCACCTGTGCGGTATAGGAATTCTCGCCGGCTTGCACCGGGACGGACGCGCCAGCGGCATCGAATGCCTTGGCGTTGATCGGCATCGGCGGTGGTGCGAAATTCTGGTCGGTGATTTCCAGGACCCGGCCGATGCCGACGCCGGCCGCTTCGGCCAGCGTCTTGGCCTTGGCCATGGCATTGGCGACGGCCTTCTTGCGCGCCTCGGTGACGGCTGCCGCCGGATCGTCGTTGGAGAAGGAGATGCCGCCGCCCTGGTTGACGCCGAGCGACACCGCCTTGTCGAGAATGTCGCCGGTCTTGTCGATGTCGCGGATGCGCACCGACAGCGTGTTGGTCACCTGATAGGCGACAAGCTCGGCCTCCTGGCTGCCGTCGGGCTTGTTGGTGTAGTTATAGCGCGGGTTGATCTGGATGCCCGCGGTCTGCAGGTCGCGCTCCTTGATGCCGGATGATTTCATTGCAGCGATCACCGCGGCCATGGCGTCGTTATTGGCATCGAGCGCTGCACGTGCCGTCTTGGCTTCGCGCATGACGCTGAGCGTCAGCAGAGCCAGATCGGGTGCTATCGCCGCCTCGCCTTCACCGGTGACGACGATACGCGGCGGCGGTGGTGAATCGGCGGCGGCCGCGATCGCCGGAAATGCGACTGCGGCGGCGATCGCCAGGGGCAAAATACGTCTGGTCATAAAATCTCCTCGATCTGGGATCCCAAGGCCGCCGAGTAGGCCGCGTCCAATGGGCGACGTGCAATAGGTTATCAATATGGGCTGATTTGGGCGATCTCTGCCAGCCCCTTGGAACGCCTGCTCGGAAAGCCATTGGAAAGCCTTGTGCGGTTCAGGGAAAAACACTAATCCAGCGCCGTGGGGCCTGTAGCTCAATGGTTAGAGCCGGCGGCTCATAACCGCTTGGTTGGGGGTTCGAGTCCCTCCGGGCCCACCATTGGCTTTTGTGGCCGTTGATTTAATTGGATTTTTTGGCCATTTTTGTCCCACCTCTTTCAACCCCCTCAGAAAGTGGGACAATTTTGTTCTCTTTTCGATCGATAACCAGCAGGTATTTCGCCGCTCTCGCTACCTTCCGGCGACGCGCTTTCTTGATGTAGTGGTCGGGCTGCTGGTACGTAGTCCACCCATATATCGCCTTCAGCTGCTCGTGCGTCGCGCCGTTCTCAGCGGCGATCGTCGCGCCGGCCTTGCGAATTCCATGAGCACTGCAGTGCGGCAGCTCAGCTTGATCACACCACTGGCGCATCTTGTTGCCCAGACCGTTCTCCGAGAACGGGCGACCATACTCATTGACCAGGAAGGTCATCTGGTCGGAGGGCGTGTGCTCAAGTTCCGCCTCTAGTTCGGGCAGAAGCGGGAGCTCCACCAACACCGCATCCTTGTTACGACTGGTCTTCCCAGGCTTAATTCTGATCCACTTCTCCCACTGCTCGGTCTCCTCGTTGTAGACGAGCGTGATGTGCTGTCGACCGAAGATCGCGACGTCGGACAACCGCAGGCCAGTAAACATGAAGATCGAGAGCGCACGTCTGGCTGCGGTACCCAGCGGATGCCGCTTCTCATATTGAACGATCTCCGACACGTCCCATGGGTGCCAGCCGTCGCCGCTCTTTAGCCGTCTGATGCCGCGGGCGGGATTGGAGTCGACGCCCGGAATCTCTGTGTCCTTTGCCCACTCAAACATCGCGCTGATGGCTTTTACGATATTGTTTGCCGCGCCAAGGGCGTCGAGCCTGGTGTCCCTGATCTCCTTAACATGAGACCGTTTCATACCGGCGAATGGCAGAGATCCCTTGGTGGGATACTGAGGATCCGGGTCACCTTCGAGGGGATGAGGTAATTCGCATACGCGCTCCAGAATTGCTCGTCGGCGCGCCATAGTGTCTTGGGTGATTTCCGTGCCGCCCCGACGGTAATACTCCTGGCAAAGCCACAGCAACGTGCCTTTCTTCGCTGGCTCGGAAGGCTTGGGGAGGCGCCGGCAAATCTCGGGAAGAGTGCCGGGCCGAACATAAGTGACCTCGGCGCGCGCGCACCGCAGTTCCTCGAGGAACTCGTCGCTGCCGGTCGGTTCACGGAGCCGGACCTTCTTCCGACCCGGTGCGCGAAAATAGTACCGATCATTGCCGTGGCGATCAGTGTCCTTCACTACGCCCTTAAGATCGATTTTCACGGGCTCATCCGTCATGTTCGTGGTTTTCGATCCCAAGGATTGTCTAGTGGCGGCGAATCTTCGTCAAGCTTTGGTGCTCCTCCGATTTGGCGGTGAGGGAGCTTTCGAAAGGCCAATACAAGTTCCTCGACGTCCCAAACAATGCGCCCCTTGCTCGGCATTCGTGGCTGGGGCATCCGGCCGTCCTGGACCATTTCATCAAAGGTCGTTGAGCTTACGCCGATGAACGTCGCAGCCTGCTCGCGATTGATTCCTACCGGCGGGAGCGAGGGCGGCAAGACGCTCGGGGTGCGTAGCATCGGTTTAGCGCGTTGAAAGCGCGTTTTTGACGCCTGCCAGTCTTCCTATGTACCTGTCCGAATATTGCAGACGCTCAATCATGTCCTAGCCCTGTGCTTGCAGGCTCACCCTAGGTCTCCAGACCTCAGGATCGCTCAAGACACCGGACTCTTTTCCAGCCTTTGTGTACGATGATGGGTATCTTAATGCGCTCGAGGCCAAGAACTGAATGGTCGGCGACTTGGAAGGGCAAAATGACCGTGGAACCACGAATCTGAGTCAGAGGCGGAATCATGGCTGTGGTTTCAGACGGTTATGACTCTCATGCATGCGTAACAACCAACAAGAATACCAACAAAATGTTTCTGTGGTTACTTTCATTCCTCATGGAATGCGCGACTGATTTGGTCCGACAGCGGCTTCACAAAATAAGAAAGCGCCGTACGCTCGCCCGTCTGGATCATCGCTTCGGCCGGCATGCCGGGCACGAGCGTCAGGTCCTTGAGCTTCGTCAGTTCCGCATGCGGAACCGACAGACGCACCAGGTAATACGAAACGCCGTTTTTTTCGTCCGTCGCCAGATCGGCTGCGATCCGGCTGACATATCCGTTCAATACCGGCGTGGTCCTCAGATTGAAGGCTGACATCCGCAGCACGGCCTTGTGACCAAGCTGGATTTGGTCGATGTCCTTCGGGGCGATTCGTGCTTCAAGCGCAAGATCGTCGCCTTCCGGCACGATTAGCATAATCGGATCGGCGGGCGTGATCACTCCTCCGACCGTATGAACTGCGAGTTGTTGAATGGCGCCTGACTGCGGCGCGACAATATCGATCCGTCGCAGTTCCTGTTCAGCCGCCACCTTGCGCTCAACATACTCCCCAACCTGCGCCTGAACCTCTCTGAGCTCCTGGCCGACTTCCGTCTTGAAATCCGGATCGATCTGCAGGATCTGCAGGCGCGTTTCGGCTATGCGGGCTGCCGTCTGTGCCTGATGTGCAATCTTCTCACCGCGTTCGCCGCCGAAAGTGGCAACCTGCGTCTTCAGACTGTTCAAGCGTTGGTCCGAGACAATGCCTTGGTCGCGCAGCCCACTCAGGGCAGCAATTTCCTTTTGGAGGATCTCGGTGCTTTTCTCACAAGCGATTGCCTGCGCCTTGAGCCCCTCGATCTCGTGCTCATATTGAGTGATGCGTTCCGCTAGCTGCGCCTGCCTTCCGTCGCGGGATTGTCTGCGGAATTCGAACAGCCGCGTCTCGCCATGTACTGCCGAAGCTACGTCCGGAACATCTCTGCGGGCGAGCAGCCAGTCCGGGAAGGCGATCTCCGCCAGATCGTCACGCTCAGCTTCGAGTCGTGCCAGGTTGGCGGCCAGCTCATCGAGCCGCTTGGTGACTACAGCGAGAGTGGCGCGCGTCTGGGTGGCGTCGAGCCGCATGAGGATGTCGCCGGCTTTTACTTTATCCCCTTCGCTCACCAGGATTTCTCCCACCACCCCGCCGGTCGGGTGCTGCACCTTCTTCACATAGGAATCGACGACAAAGTGTCCGGACGCGACAACCGCGCCGGAGAGATTCGTGAAGGCCGCCCAGGCTCCGGCTCCTCCCACAAAGATCACGCTCGCCAGCAGGCCCGCCACCAGGTGCCGGCGAATGGACCTGGAAACGTCATTGTTCTGATGAATGCCGGACACCGGGATCCTCCATGTCAGCGCGCTCGTTATCCTGTGTAGACTCGATGGCCTTGACCCCAGCGCCTGATGCCATCGCTGCCCCCTTAAGGACTTTGGAAAGCGCCTCATCACGCGCACCGAATGCTCGCTGCCGTCCACCTTCCATCACCAACA
The DNA here is from genome assembly GCF_040322115.1 of Mesorhizobium sp. M0195. Taxonomy (NCBI): domain Bacteria; kingdom Pseudomonadati; phylum Pseudomonadota; class Alphaproteobacteria; order Hyphomicrobiales; family Phyllobacteriaceae; genus Mesorhizobium; species Mesorhizobium sp. M0195. The sequence goes on from NZ_JAMYSV010000008.1 coordinate 171,271, forward strand.
CCAAATCCACGGCGCGGATGGCGCTCGGCCGATGGGCAACGACAACCGCAATGCCCTTGCGCTCGCGCACGGAGGCGATCGCCTTGACAACCGCAGCCTCGCCTTCCGCATCGAGATTGGCATTGGGTTCATCCAGCACAACAAGGAAAGGGTCTCGATAAAGAGCACGGGCAAGACCGATACGCTGGCGCTGCCCGGCGGAAAGTGCCGATCCGGCCTCACCAATCGGAGTTTCGTAGCCGTGCTCAAATCGGAGGATCAGTTCGTGCGTGCCCGCTGCTTTCGCCGCGGTGACAATAGCCTCAGGGTCAGGATTATCTTCAAAACGAGCGATGTTTTCGGCAATGGTGCCGTCGAATAGTTCAACACCTTGCGGCAAATAGCCGATATGACGGCCTAGCGCTTCCCGGTCCCATTGATCGAGGCTTGCGCTGTCGATGCGAACCTTTCCGGCGACCGGCGCCCATGCGCCGACGATGGCGCGCGAGAGTGTCGACTTGCCCGAACCCGATGCACCGATGATCCCGAGTGCGCTTCCCGCCTGAACGGCAAACGCAAGGCCGGTCACGGTCGGCTTCCTTTCGCCGGGCGGAACGATTGTCACGCCTTCGAGGCGGAGTTCGCGTTCAGGTGCAGGCATTGGCATAACAGGAGCGGTTTCAGGAACCTTTCCCAAGAGGTCCTCCAGCCGCGCCCAACCCTGGCGCGCCATGAGGAAGGGTTTCCAGCTTGAAATGGCCAGATCGACCGGAGCCAGCGCACGCCCCATCGTGATCGAACTGGCAATCATGACCCCGGCCGTAGTCTCCTGCCTGATGACAAGGTACGCGCCGACGGCAAGAATGGCCGATTGCAGCAGCACGCGCAGCGACTTTGAAATGCCACCCAGCCCACCTGCCACGTCCCCGACTTTCCGGTTGGCGGCCAGATACTTGGCATTGGCCTTGTGCCATCGGGCAGCGATCCGCTTTGCGAGACCGAGAGCTTGCACGACCTCGGCATTGCGGCGCGCTGCTTCCAGTAGACCATTGCGTACCATGTTGTGGTCAATGGTATCGCGTATCGGCCCTTGCGAGAGAGTGTTGGTAAGGAGTGTCAGAGATGTGAGACCGATCGCCCCGATAAGTGCCGTCATGCCGATCCAGAAATGAAAGAGGAAGCAAATGCCAAGATAAAGCAGCATCCATGGCAGATCGAAGAACGCTGTCGGGCCGTTTCCACCTAAGAATCCGCGAACATTGTCGAGATCGCGTAGCGGCTGCAAGCCGTCGCCCGGCATGCGCGTTAAAAGCGGAAGGCGAACGATCGCATCGTGAACGCGTCCGGAAAACTGTTCATCGAAACGCTCGCCAATCCGCAGCAGCACGCGGGCGCGCAAAACGTCGAGCAGGCATTGGAACGCATAAAGCCCTGCAGCAAGCACGACGAGCCCCACTAGCGTCGATACGCTGCCACTTGCCAGAACGCGGTCGTAGACCTGAAGCATGAACAGCGGCGAGATCAGCGCAAGCACGTTGACCACGCCGCTGATCAACAGAATTCCCCAAATAGCGGAAGTCAGAGGGAAAGGTCTCAAAGCTGAATCCTTCAAGGAATGGTTACTCACGTAGGTCTCCGTGAGGATCTGGCGACCCAGCTCCCTATATTGCTCCCCGAGCGGCAACCGACTGCATCCGCTCGCTGATTCAGGATCAGTGCTCCCGCCGAATGTGTTTGGTTTGGCATCTAATGGAGCGGGTCAACAACAACACCGTCCGGCTGAAGGTTTGGAAGGGCAACGTCATCGTGGCCGGCCGCAAGGGCCCGAACAGGCTTCCGCCTCCACGCCTTCAGGGAGATTTCGGTGTACGACCAGCGCGACGTGCAGGGCTTCGTCAAGCTGTACACGCTGCGACTGCTCCCGGGCGCCCCGGCCCATCGCAAGTAGCGGAAACGGAAGCGCCCGCCCCCGGGGGGCGGGGCGCTGTTCCGTATGGGTTTTCTGGATCAAACGAAGGTGAAGTCCGACGCGGTCAGGCCTAGGTCGGCCACGGTGACCACACCGCCCAGGTGGACGAATTCATGCGCGTTGTTGTCGGCGGTGACATAGGCCAGAGTTGCGACTCTGTCGGTGTAGCTGCTTTGGTAGACAATGATGTCGCCGGCGTGCTCGCCGGAGATCGCACTCGCGGCTTCAGAAGCAGAGTTGAAAGATTCGCCAGTGATTACCACGACGTGTTCGCCGTTCGCACCTGAGGCCGCACCACTGTAGAAGCTGCTCACCGGGTAGCCGGACTGTATGCTGGCGTTGTTGACGAAGTTCGCGCCAAAACCGTCATTGTAGAGGCCCACCGCATCGAAGGCGAACTTGTCCTCCGCCGGGTTGAAATCGGTGATAGTGGTAATGTCCGACTTCGACCCGACAACCCCAGGCACCGGATTGTGGAACTGGAACACGAACGTGTCACTGTCGGTGCCCCCGGTCAGCGTGTCCTGGCCGTCACCCACGTAGAGGACATCCTGGCCGGGACCGCCGCTGAGCCTGTCATTGTCCTCACCGGAGACGCGCGGGTTGAAGCGGCCGTTGTCGCCGGAGAGATCGTCCCAGCCATCTCCGCCGAAGATGCGGTCGTTACCCTTGCCGCCGATGAGTCGGTCACTGTCCGGGCCACCCGAGATCTCGTCGTTGCCGCCACGACCGTCAATCCAGTCACCGCCCTGGAAACCCTCCATCCAATCGTCAAGCTCGGTGCCGATGAGTGTTTCGGCACCCGGGCCACCCTCGATAATCTTTGCCATCGAAAATACTCCTAATGATGCACCCTGCCTGACGCGTTCATATTGCTCATCGGATAATTAGAGAAATCGATTGCTTGGATAGACACACATTTACGAAATGGATGCATTCACGTTCACTTCGCCCTTCTGCTGAGCAGTTGCGGGCTCGCTGGCGGCGGGGACGCTGGTCGCCCAAGCAATCGATGAAGATTCGACACTCAAACCGGGACTAGGACGAACTTCGTAACGGGGCCGTCCTGGTTGGGCCCCAAACTTCTCTCTGTTTGCTCGACGCCGGCATACCCGCACCGTGAGCGCTGGACGAGGACAAGTTCCGCTGGCGGAGAACGGCGTGATCGGCTTGCCGCGCCGAAACTGATGGCGCTCGTCGAAGGCATGGACTGGACACGCGTTCGAGCCGAACGGCGACGGCGTCCGGCCGGAAGGCGGTGGCGAAGTGACTCAGGCGCAAAAGGCGGGCTTCAGGCCGTGCACAATAAGCTTCTGTCGGCGTCATGATGAGAAGCGCTTCGGCCCGTCCCCACGAAATCGATACGCTCAAGGCGATGTTCGTCGCCATGGCGGCGGAGAAGGCCGAACTGCAACAACTCCGGAGCGAAACACTCAAGGCCGAGATCGTCCGGATGGCGACACTCAACGAGCGTGCCCAGGTGAGGATCGCCGACCTTCATGGGATCGTCAAGCAGCTGGAGCGCGCCGCTTCGGTCGCAGCTCCGAGAAGCTCGAACGTGCCTAGCAGGCCTTCGCCTTCGAAATCCAGACCGGGCTCGGCGCGATTGAGTCCGAGCTCGAGGCCGCAAGACCGACAGGCGAGCCGCGACGTGCTGCGCGACCGCGCAAGGCGTTCCCGGCGCATCTGGAGCGGGTCGAGATCGTCATCCAGCCCGAGCCATGGGGGAAGAAGCGCTCCCGCAGCCAATCGTCCAGTCCGTCAAACGCGGTCGGCCGCACAGGCTTGCGAAACGGAACAGTCCCGCCCTCGCTTAGATACCGAGGCACCGTGTTGCGAGCGCACCCGAATTCGTTCGCCCGTCGGTTCCCCAGCCAAGCTCATGCAGCGGCAGCATCGCTGCCACCTCTTCAGGCTGAAGGATCTGCTCTCCCTGCATCGTTCTCGACAATGCAGGAATCGCCCAATCCCAATCGCCATCCATGCCTCCTCTCATAACCGAGGGGTCGTCGGCCGACAACTGAGACGTCCGGTGCTCTTAGGCGGGGTAATCATACGAGATGCCTCCTGCAACATCATTTCCCGCATCCATAGGCTTGCCGGATCATTATTGTGAAGCGCAGGCCATTGGACGGCCTCCGTGAATGCGGCAGGAAGTGGCGGCGGAAGTTCGACAATCCGCAGGGGTGTTAATTTTGCGAAATGCTGCGCCAGCCGTAAGGGCATTGTCCCGATGCGGTTGGTGCCTGATAGAAGGGGCGGGATCATGCTAAAGCCCTGTACGACGACCTCGATACGTCTCTCGAAACCGTTCTCGAGCAAATACCATTCCTCGATGGAGGGCTGCCGGGTGTCCCCGAATTTAAGCACAACCTGCCCCATCGACAAGTATCGGTCGAATGTAAGTGGCTCTGACAGCTGCTTGTTCGTGCCGCAGCCTACGCATACGAGCATATCTTCGAACAGGGCTGCGCGAGGATGTTTCGACATGAACACTTCGGGCATAATCAGAAAATCAACGTCGCCGCGCCGGAGAAGCTCCTCGGGGTCGTCGGAAATAAGCAGACATTCGAAGCGGACGGCGGGAGCTTCCCGCGCAGCACGCTTTACGATCTTCTTAAAAAATACGAGCGTGAGGTAATCGGAAAGGATGATGCGGAAGCGACGATCCGATCGGGCCGGGTTAAAGGCGTCCCAGGAAATAATCGACAGCTGGATGTGCAGCAATGCGTCCCGGACTGCTGTGGCGAGCCCCTCCGCGCGTGGTGTCAAAATGAGTTCGCGGCCGTTCATCGTAAATAGCTCATCGCTGAAATAGGCGCGTAACCGACCGACGGCGGCGCTCATGGCCGGCTGACTCAGGTTAATACTGCGGGCCGCGGCGGTGACTTTACGCTCCCTGATCAAAGCGTCCAGCACAACCAGGAGATTTAGATCGAGTCCCTTAAAACGCATGTATTGACCTATCCGACGCGTGGATGGGTATCGCCCAAAGAATCAATTTTACGAATGGTGAGTAGCGTCAACGCATCAGCCGACGACGAAATAGAGCAACCGATAGGAAGAACGGCAAAACCGTGTATATGCAAAGCGCGCCGATATGCAGGCCCATGCTGCCGGCCGGACGGCCAAGCATCGCCGGACGAATGAGGTCAATTGCATGTGCGAGCGGCAACAAGGAGGCGACGTCCTGAAAAGTGCCGGGCAATTGGTTGACCGGAAACATCGCGCCGCAAAGGAACAGCATGGGTGTTATAACAAGCGTATTATAAAATATGAAATATTCATAACTGGGCGCAAGCGCCGTGACGACCATCGCTAGACTCGCGAAGGCGAGGCCACTGAGAGCGATGACTGGCAGCAAGCAGAGGATGGATGGCCACGATGTGTAGCCGAGCGTGGTGGCAACAACAGTGATTGCTGTGCCCGCCATCAGGGCCTTGGTGGCTGCCCACGCCAATTCGCCGAGTAAGATATCGCCAAGCGTCAGCTGAGTGCATAACATTCCTTCCCAGGTGCGCTGGTTGTCCATGCGGCCGAAACTCCCGTAAACCGTTTCAGCAGTCGCCGATGCCATCGCGCTTGTGGCAACCATGCCAGCCGCGAGAAACGCAATGTACGACGTGCCCTCAATAGGACCTATCATTGTTCCGATGCCAAAGCCGAGACCGAACAGATAGATCATCGGATCGGCGAGGTTGCCGAGAACCGATGCAAGCCCGATTTTCTTCCATCCAAGATAGTTGCGGCGCCAAACCGCGACCCAATTCCACGCATTGGCGGGCATGGCCGCCGCATAACGTTCGCCCATTGTTCAGTCCTCCATCTCGCGCCCGGTTAGCCGCAAGAACACATCCTCGAGATTGGGGGGACGCTGCAGAAGGCGCAGACCCGCGCGCCCGCGTAGCTGCACCAGCACCTGCTCCGGATCGGGTGCATAGCAAAAAAGCGTCTCACCGCTCACCTCGATGCGCTGTGCGTACGGCCGGATCAGCGCACCCAGTTCATGCGGATTGCCGCCGTAGACCTCGACCACGTCACAGCCGATCTGCTCGTCAATGAGTGCGGACGGGCGGCCTTCGGCGATCTTGCGCCCCTCCTCCATAACGCACAGCCGATCGCACAGCCGCTCGGCCTCTTCCATGAAATGGGTAGTCAAAAGAATAGTCTTGCCCCGCGCCAGCAGCGATCGCAGCCGTTCCCAGATCAGGTGGCGGGCCTGCGGATCGAGGCCGGTGGTCGGCTCGTCCATCACCAGCAAGTGCGGGTCATTGATCAGCGCACGCGCGAGCGTCAGGCGCCGCTTCATGCCGCCGGACAGTTCGGCGACGCGCGCATCCGCTTTGTTCTCGAGGCGGGCGAACTCAAGCAGCGATGGTATGACCGCTTCGATCTGGCGTCTGCTCATCCGGAAGTAGCGCCCGAACACCAACAGGTTCTCGCGTACAGTGAACGCGGTATCAAGATTGTCGAACTGCGGGACCACGCCGATGCGCATACGTGCCAAACGCGCGCGCGCCGGCACTGGAGCGCCGAGCACAGTAATCTTCCCCGCATCAGGCGATGTCATGCCGAGGACCATACGCGCAATCGTGCTTTTGCCCGCACCGTTCGGTCCCAGGAGCCCGAAGCATTCCCCCGCCGCAACGCGGAACGACAGTCTGTCGACAACGAGCTTGTCATAAGTTTTGCTTACGTCAGTAAGATCGATCGCTACCATGGACATGGGTTCATTTTACCGAGAGGGACGCCAAGACTGGCGGTTGCTTGGTTGCCTGCCGGACCTGAAACTGTGACTCGTCTTCGCCATCCCAGCCGTCGATAACGAACTGATCGACATCACAAGGATTTAGCCCCTGTTCCGCCAAAGCGGCGACAATTGCGTCGAGATTATCGATGGTTTGATAACGCGGATTGTTGTGCCGCTTTTCCTGCTCAACGCAGAAGACGAGCCGTCCATCCTCGACAAGGGCGATCGCCCCATCATGGGTAGCGGAAAGCGGGTTCCGGAAACGGACGAGCAAGCAGTCTTCGTTGACCGACTCGCCCCGACACTCAAGACGCTCTACCTCGATCAACGTTTCGTTCAGCATGGCGATGACCGGCTCAGCACCAGCGGCGTGACCCCAGCGACGGCAATTAGCATCCCTTGCCGATCCGAAGATCAGATGCCCGCCTGGCGCAAGCACCCGCACCAGGTTTTTGACGGCCGCGCGCATCTCGGCTATGTCTTCGAGGTAGTATAGGACCTCCGCCACAACGATCAGGTCAAACAACTCGTCGGTCGAAAACTGTTGAACATCGGAGACTATCCAGTTGATGCGCGACGGCTCCTTTATCCGTTGACGTGCTCGAGCAATCGCTTGCGCCACGACATCGATGACGGTGAGCCCTTGGCAGTTGGGAGCTAATTTTTCCGTGAATGCGCCGGCAGCGCACCCGACTTCGAGGGCATTTGTAATGGAGCCTTGGGCAAGCGCCAGCTGGAGCATTTGCGTGTGGCGCTCCCGCTCGAACGGATTGCCGTCGAGGCGCCACGGATCGTCTGCGGCCAATTCCCGATCGAGCAACTGATGATTCATGTTCTGGGTCAAACTCGTCCACCTCTCGTCCACCTAGGTAATTAGCGATCACTCGTCGCCGCAGATGTTGCTCGACAGCGCTAATCCCGAAGAATCCGCGCAAGATTGAGCCTGCGAAGCGGAGCCGCATGCGGTGAGAATTCTGCCCTGCTTGATCCAGTGATCGGAGTTTGGGTGGGGGCCTGTTTTCCCCCAGTGTTCGATGTAGGGACAGCAGAGCTTCGCGACAGCCAATCGCTATTGCTCAATGTACACAGCGCGTAGGCCTTCAAGGGAAGTAAGAGAAAGATGTTGATGAACGTGTGCAGGGAAAAGCCCAGAAATCGAAACTGTCGAGCACGAAATGCTACCACGCTGCATCGGAGCATGGTCATGGACACAATCATCAGTCCTGTCCACCAAGGCACAGTGCCTGTCAGTGCGAAATGTGCGAGGCCCGTTAGTACCGATAGGGCGAGGAGTAGCGGCCCGAGATTCTGTCCGACCACGTCCAACGTGAGATAGCTATTGAGGCCGGGCAGCAAGCGCAGCCCAAGCAGCGTGTCCCGGAATGTGCTTCGTGCCCAACGGAGTTGTTGGCGCAGATACGGTCCGAGTCTGTTCGGAACGACTGTGGCCGCGATGGCGCCCGGAACGTACTCGGTTCGAAAGCCTGCTTTCAGCATGAGGATAGTGAGATGGCGATCCTCCCCGAAGTCGCTTGGCTTGCCCCGAAAAAATTGCGACTCGTACTGGTCCAGTAACAAAAGGAGCGCAGACCGGCGGTACATGGCACATGGGCCGCAACAGCACATAACGGCACCGAAGCGAGCCTGTGCCGCGCGCTCCTCGTTGCAAGCCAGCCAGTACTCCATGTCTATCAGCCTTGTCAGCCAGCTCTCGCTCCGGTTACTGGCAATCAACTGACCCATGACTGCGCCGACCGCTGGATCTCGCATCTTCGGTACAAGCTTGGTGATGACGTCGGGCGCGAGTATCGTGTCTGAATCAACGTTAAGCACCAAATCCCCGGATGAGCGGCGTATCGCGGCGATCTGCGCCTTGCGCTTTCCAACATTCTCGGGAAGCAAAATGATGTCGAACCTAGGGTCGCGCGCGTAGGTTTCGTGGACAGTTCCTACGGCTTCGCGATTTCCAGAACCGTCATCAACCACATAGACCCGAAGTCTTCCGGCGTATTCTTGGTCTGCAATGGACGCCAGGCACTCTGAAAGCGTGCGCGGATCCTCGTTGAAGCAGGGGACGATGACATCCACGCTGGGCAGTTGATCGGAGCCGACGAGATCCTCCAACGCCGATGAGTCGTTTGTCGGCAGAGCATAAATCCCCTGCATGCTCTTATAAGCAGTCGAGAGCAGTGCATAAAGCGAAATGGCCACAGTGCTGGTTGTACCAAGAAGAGTCATGGGATCTCGTTTGTTCAGTGATGTTGAGGAAGTGAGCGGATTACAAATCCGCGCTCATGAAGTGCTGGAATCAGCCGGGACAGCGCCGTGACCGTCTGGTCGCGCAGACCGGCGTGAGCGCCCTGGCTCAACTCGCCGGGAGGGCATCCGTCGTGCAAGAGTACGATTGCGCCCGGCCGGACAGAGGCGAGCACGGTATCGATAATCGCGTCGGCCCCAGGGCGAGACCAATCTCGAGGGTCGACGGACCAATGGAGGGCCGTCAGCCCGGCGATCTGTGACGCTGTGAAGACTTCTTCGCTCCAGGCCCCGTAGGGCGCGCGAATATAGCGCACCGAGGCCTGAGGGCACGCCCTCATGATGGCGCCGTTCGCTTCAAAGATCTCACGTTGCACTTCGCCGAAGCCGCATTTGTACAGATCCGGATGAGTCATCGTGTGGTTGCCTAGCTCGTGCCCTTCTGCAAACATTCGTTGGATTAGATCCGGGTGCTCTAAGGCGTAGGCGCCGATGACGAAGAAACTCGCCGGCACCCGCTGCTCTGCCAACACATCCAGAATCTCCGGTGTGAAAAGTGGATTGGGACCGTCGTCAAACGTCAGATAAACGCTGCGACGGCCGGTGCCGTCAGAGCACTCACGGCGCACTTCGTACAAGCAATCGGGACGGCTCATAGCTCTGGTCCGTTCCGATCGATCATCGTGCCCGTGGGCCATTCGCTGATCGGCCGTCCAACTGGCAGAACAATGGTGAGTGCGTCATCGATGCGTGTGGGCGGCAGGTCGAGGCGCGCCTCTGGTCGGGTGGAGCGCACGCGAATTCCCGACAAAACGGCCATAGGGCTGTATCGCCGCCCGAACCTCTCAACATGATTCCGCAGCGCGTCCCGGACGGTTCCGAAAGCGAATGGAACGCCAAGCTCCTGCAGTATTGGAAGCATGACATGGATTGAATGGGCGATTCCGAGACCCTCAAGATCCGGACGTACCCCGTACAGGCCCAGCTCAGCCACCAACAGATCGACCGCGTCAACCTTGATGAAACGGCGCAGTATGCCCATGTGAGCCGCTACACCGCTCGAATCATAGGCGATTGCGCGGAGTTCAGGCCTGGCTCCGGCCCAGCTTCGACTACCTTCGAACGGTTCTGCGTTGGACGCCCCAGTCGGCCCGTAGGTATTACGAAAGAACTGGGCGAGCTCGACGTGGTCCGAGAGCTGCAACTCGTTTTCCCAGCACAATTTCCACTGCACCTGAGGGCGCATTCAGGACCTCTCTTCAAAATAGTTTCTTGCGGGCCGCATTACCCGGCCAAAGCGGCGGCGTTGTTGGCTGCACTCAACCGTTGTCGTTAGCGAAGGTGAGCCAGCCGGTGGGGCTCGCCAGTGAGCTCTCTCGATGTTCCCGCCCGTGTCGCGGCGCCGTCGATTTGAGCTTGACGTCGGTCATTTACGTTCCTCTAATGCATGGTTCGTAAATTCGTAAAATTGATTGTTTAGATGATGCCCATCCACACGCTGGATAGATCAGGATATGCGGTTTAAGGGGCTGGATCTGAATCTCCTCGTTGTGCTGGACGCTCTGATCAGGGAGCGTAAAGTCACTGCCGCGGCCAACAGTATTAACCTGAGCCAGCCGGCCATGAGCGCCGCCGTCGCTCGGTTACGCGCCTACTTCAGCAATGAGCTATTTACGATGAACGGCCGCGAGCTCATTTTGACACCGCGCGCGGAGGGGCTTGCCCCAGCAGTCCGGGACGCATTGCTGCACATCCAGCTATCGATTATTTCCTCCGACGCCTTTAACCCAGCCCAATCGGATCGTCTCTTCCGAATCATGCTTTCCGATTACCTCACGCTCGTGCTTTTTAAGAGGATCGTAGAGCGTACTGCGCGGGAAGCTCCCGCCGTCCGCTTCGAATGTCTGCCTATTTGCGACGACCCCGAGGAGCTTCTCCGGCGCGGCGACGTTGATTTTCTGATTATGCCGGAAGTGTTCATGTCGAAACATCCTCGCGCAGCCCTGTTCGAAGATATGCTCGTATGCGTAGGCTGCGGCACGAACAAGCAGCTGTCAGAGCCACTTACATTCGAGCGATACTTGTCGATGGGGCATGTCGTGCTCAAATTCAGGCACACCCGGCAGCCCACCATGGAGGAGTGGTATTTGCTCGAGCACGGTTTCGAGAGACGTATCGAGGTCGTCGTACAGGGCTTTAGCCTGATCGCGCCCGTCCTATCAGGCACCAACCGCATCGGGACCATGCCCTTACGGCTGGCGCAGCATTTCGCAAAAACAACACCCCTGCGGATTGTCGGACTTCCGCCGCCACTTCCTCATCCCGCATTCACCGAGGCCGTCCAATGGCCTGCGCTTCACAATACTGATCCGGCAAGCCTGTGGATGCGGGAAATGATGTTGCAGGAGGCATCTCGCCTGGCGCCTTTGCTTGAAAGCTATTGAGCGTCTCGGGCTTCCTGGAGGCGGTCGCGATCGCGTAGGAGCGGTTGCCATTCGGGCGTCAGGCCTTTGGCTCGGCAGAGCGGCGCAGTTCTCTTGCTGAGTACGAGGGCCAGGAACGAGCAGAACACATGCCCGGGTTGGTGCTGAGTTGACTGCCGCCTCCGATTTCGCGTGCGAAGTCCCAGAAGATGTCTAGCCCCACTCAAATGCCAACTTTGCCGGCCTTGCCGCGGCTTTTCACGCGCGGCCAGGCGAGGAGATGCCGGTCGACGAGGTCAATCCCAATGGACTGTGCCGGCCTCGCTCGGCTACTGGCGTGAGGCATCCTTGACGACACCGCCCTGCACCGACAACGTCGAGATGTTGGCAATGAAGCCGGTCGCGATTGACGCTGCGGATGTAGGCAATTTACCTCGCGCTTCCGCCTGAACGCGTGGCCGATCCGTTCACCCAATTGGCTTCATCCTGGGCCGCGGCTGAGGCCTGTGGGGTGCGGCTACCCCGCGTGGATGGAATCATCAATCAACTTTCTCTCATTTATGAAATGAAACTTCCCCGCTTACGATAGAAGCCATCAGTTTCATATATTTTCCGGCAGATGAATGTCGAACGGCAGAAATGTCTGTCCTGGTGTTTGAGCAGTGCCGGTCTCGATAGCCCGCGTCATCAGCGTTATCAGCTCCTGGGAAAGCCGGCGCATTGGCGTGGCGACCGCCATCGTGATGATGTTATCAGCGAGTGCCGCCCGAGATTCCGGCGTGATTTCATTCACGATCGCGACGAGATCGCGACTTTTACCCTCTTCCCGGACCGCGGAGATGGCGCCCTCCATGCCGCCCCCGGCGACATAGAAGCCGACGAGCTCGGGTTCCCGCTGCATGAGATTAAGCGTTGCCTCGTAGGTGACCTGCCGTTTCTCCAGGTTCACGAGCGGATCGAGCACCTCGAACGTCGGCGCGTTCTCACGGCAATAGGAGCGAAAGCCGACGTCACGGAGCTCGTGCCCCTGGAAACGATGGCTGCCGACAAACACCGCCACCTTGCCGGGCCGTTTTGCGACCTTGGACACCATCCAAGCGGCCGTGCGCCCCACCTTGCGGTTGTTGAGGCCGATATAGCCCTGTCGCACGCCGGCGGCGAAGTCGGAAAGCAGCGAGAAAACGGGAATGCCTTTGGCCTTGAGGTCCTCAACCGCTGCTGTAATTTTTGGGTGGTCCGGTGCCACCATCGCGATCGCATGGCAGCGTGCGCCCAAATCCTTGAGCGGTGCGATTAGGTCGCTCGGCATATGTGACGGGGCGAATTGGATGAGCGGAATGCCGTGGAAGGACTGGGCCAAATTGACCGACGCTTCGACCTCGCGCGCAAAGTCTTGGTAGAAATGCTGGGCCGGTTTTCTCAAGATGAAGCCCAGACGGTAGCACGGTAGGTCTCGCCGCAAGCGCTGCTTGATGAGCCCGGCAGCATGATAGCCGATCGCGTGGGCGGCGTCGTGGACCCGCCGCGCGGTCTCCTCGCGCACCGGATGGCGGGCGTTCAGAACCCGATCGACCGTTGCTACGCTGACTCGGGATTCGCGGGCGAGATCGGCAATTGTGGGGCGCTTGGTCATGGGTCCTATTCTGATTGGTTTTTGACGCAGGCTGGCTCTCTGTCACCTAGCGCGATTCGACAATGGTTTCGGGTGGGCAAAGTGAAGACGCCCGCATACTGAATGATCGACAGCGTATTGGACTACTCCAGACGTAGACCGGCCGGGTATAACGGAAGGTTCATTCGCTTAGGGCGGCGATGATTTGCACTCACACATTTAGCGCTTCTGATACATGGTCCGTGAGGCGCCGTTTAGAGCCTGCGAGTCGATCGTTCAGGTCATGTGACCAGCTTGGCGAAGCCGGTCGCGGTGCGTCGCCCTTACTCGGCGGAGGATAGCCGGTTTGATGCCTCGGCAAGCTGATGACCGCAGAAGGCGGCTTTCATCTGCGCTTGGTCCAATTCTCCTTCCCAGCGGGCGACGACGAGGGATGCCACTGCGTTACCAACGCAATTCGTCAACGCCCGGCATTCGGACATGAAGCGGTCGATGCCGAGTATCAGGGCCATCCCAGCAACGGGAACACTCGGAACTACGGCGAGCGTAGCAGCCAGGGTGATGAAGCCCGCACCTGTCACACCTGCAGCGCCCTTGGAGGAAAGCATCGCAACGAGCAGCAGCAGCACCTGATCGCCGATTGACAGATCGGTGTTCGTCGCCTGCGCGATGAAGAGGGCCGCCAGGGTCATGTAGATATTCGTGCCGTCCAGATTGAACGAATATCCGGCCGGGATGACGAGACCCACAACCGAACGCCTGGCGCCCGCCTTCTCCATCTTCTGCATGAGCGAGGGGAGCGCGGCCTCCGAGGAGGACGTTGCGAGGACAAGCAGCAGCTCTTCCTTGATGTAGCGAATGAGAGAACAGATCGAAAAGCCGTTGTAGCGGCAGACCGCGCCGAGAACCCCGAACACGAAGAGGAAGGCGGTGAAATAGAACGTCGCGACCAGCATCGCGAGGTTGACGACCGAACCGATGCCATATCTGCCGATGGTGAAGGCCATTGCGCCGAAAGCGCCGATCGGCGCGGCTTTCATCAGAATGCCGACGAGCTTGAAGACAGGCGCGATGAGCGCCTGAAGGAAGGAAACGACAGGCTTGCCCGTCTCTCCGGCCATCGCGAGCGCCATGCCGAACAGAACCGAGAAGAACAGCACCTGCAGGATGTCGCCTTCCGCGAAGGCGCCGACTATCGTTGGCGGGATGATGTTCATCAGGAAGCCGGTGACCGACTGCTCGTGGGCCTTTGCGGCGTAGGTATTCACGGCCTGGACATCGAGCGAGGCCGGATCGATGTTGAGGCCGGCGCCAGGCTGGACGACATTGGCGACGATCAGGCCGACGATCAGCGCGAGCGTCGAGAAGGTGAGGAAATAGACCATTGCCTTGCCGGCGACCCGGCCGACCTTGTGAAGATCGTTCATGCCGGCAATGCCGGTCGCAATTGTCAGGAAGATGACAGGCGCGATGATCATCTTGACCAGCTTGATGAAGGCATCACCCAGCGGCTTCAGGCTCTCGCCGGTCCCCGGATAGAAATAGCCAATTGCGACGCCGAGCGCGATGGCGGCAAGCACCTGCGCGTAAAGCTTGGCATAGAAGGGTTTGCGGGGCGCGGGACTCGCGCCGCGGACTTGTGCAGCTGACACTGTTTCTCTCTCCCTGACCGGATCGAGGTGGCGTGACTTCTCCCGGGCTTCTCCCTATCGCGGCGCTCCGGTCGAACGCTGCACCAACGCCGCCGCAATACCCATGCCAAATGGATCCGCATGACCTGAACTGACGTTGGGCTCGCCAATGATGGGATGAGTCCGGTGGCACAAGACGGGAATGACAAGGCCGCCGTCCAGCACGCGCTTGATGTTCTCCGGCAGATTGCCGGTCGATCTCTCTGGCTTGCGGTTTTGCTGCACATCGTGGTGGGCTCCTCGGTTTGCCGACTTTGGGAAGGGCCGCATCGCTGGCACCAGAGCGGAGAATTGCCGTGTTCTTTGCCGCGCTGCCGCTGCAGCGACAGCTTGAAAGCGACGTCGAGACGTAGGGACTGACGCCGCTGGTGCTGACCGCGACGATGCGGTTCAGAAGTTCCGAGCACCGCCGAGAAAGCCGCGCTCGACCGCCACCTTCGCGCCTTCACACGCGACGCCGCCGCCTTAACTGCGTCATCAATATCGAGGAAATGGCGGTTGCCGCGACCGACCAGTGTCGTCGGCAGTGATTATCGCTCCCGCCCCTGGTTCGCAGGCGCTGGTGACTGGCACGGCCCGGCAACTCGGCGCGGTCAGCCGCTCGGGCACCGCATCGCCGGCGCCGTATTTCTGTCGTTCAACATCGCCGACAAAAATTAGAACTGATGAATTCTATCATAGGCCGCGAGGTTTCCTTTCACGAATGAAAGAAAGCTCGATTGACTATCCCGCCTCGCTCCAGTCTTTTGAAAATCAACGTGTGGTTGCCCCCGTGCAAGCCGAGAACGTGGCCAAGCTTCGTGGAGGGAGAGCCAAGCGATGCGTCAGGGGTCGACCCGCTTTTCACTCGACCACACGGCGGTGGCACGAGTTCACGTCAGAGCATTTTCGCGCTTGCCCGCGACGTCGCGGGCGCACATGCCGCCGGCATGCATTTCATGGCGCGAGATCGAGGATCATATGCACCACAACATTCCCAAATCAGAACAAAATGCCAGCGAGTGCCGCATTTCGCTTCCGGATGCGAAAAGGGCTTACCCAAAGTCCGAGATGAACACCGCGGTCCCTTTTGTGCCATCGCACGAGCACGCGCTTACCGGCATCTTCGAAATATCGAAAGTACTCACCAACCCCGCCCGGCTCGAAGTCACGTTGGCCAAGGTCGTCGATCTCCTGCCCTCGTTTGTGCAGATGCGGCACGGCATCATCGCTCTCTTCGACGCTGAGGGCGTACTGGACATCACCGTAGTCACCGGCTCCGACGAGAACAGCGATGAGCGCTCCCGGATGCGCCTGCCGCGCAAGGCAATCGATCTGATTGTGACGACGGACACGCCGCTCGTCGCCGAGAACATAGCGGTGCATTCGGCCTTCACTGCCGCTGACATAGAGGTGCTTGGGGCCTCCGACACCGTGTCCTTCATCGGCGTTCCCATTCGTGTTGATGGGAACGCCGTAGGCACGCTGACTATCGATCGCGCCTTGGACAGCAGGTCAACGTATCGGCTCGATTATGATGTCCGGTTGCTCACCATGATAGCCAACATGGTGGGACAGACAGTCAAGTTGCACCGCTTCTCCGCGGGCGACCGCGAACGACCGACGGAGGTGGAAGATGGGCTGCAAACGCAATTCTCTGATGTCAAGCACCCTGCACCGCAGCGCAAGAAGGTTCACGTCAAGGGAATGATTGGCGATAGTCCGGCGCTAAGCGCGCTGCTCGAGAAGATCGCAGTTGTAGCTAAGGCAAAGACCACGGTTCTGTTGCGAGGCGAATCCGGTACCGGGAAGGAGCTGGTCGCGAAGGCAATTCACGAGTTGTCGCCGCGCGCCAAGCGGCCCTTCATCAAACTCAATTGTGCAGCGCTGCCAGAGACAGTCCTGGAATCCGAATTGTTCGGTCATGAGAAGGGTGCCTTCACAAGCGCGTTCAATTCCCGCAAGGGTCGCTTTGAGCTCGCCGACAAGGGGACGTTGTTTCTGGATGAGATCGGCGAGATCTCGGCCTCCTTCCAGGCAAAGCTACTGCGCGTGCTGCAGGAGCAGGAGTTTGAGCGCGTCGGCAGCAACCAGACCATCAAGGTCGACGTTCGCGTGATTGCCGCCACGAACAGGAACCTTGAAGAGGCGGTTGCAAGGAATGAGTTCCGCGCCGACCTATATTATCGCATCAACGTGGTTCCCTTGCTGGTGCCGGCGTTACGCCAAAGGCGCAGCGATATTCCGCTCCTCGCAGCTGAGTTTCTCAAGAATTTCAACGATGAGAACGGCCGTACGCTGACCTTCGATCCGCGTGCGATTGAAGTACTGATGAAATGTGAATTTCCCGGCAACATTCGCGAGCTTGAAAATTGCGTGCACCGGACCGCGATCCTGGCGGAGGGACTATCAATCGGGAGAAACGACTTTGCGTGCTCCCATGACCAATGCTTTGCCGAGGCGCTGCGGAAGAGCAGATCGGGCAAGGCCGCGCTGCAACCAGCGCCAATCCTGCCAGAGGCAGTGAATCCGGCCACGCCGCCGGATGCGACCGCTCGTTCGGCCGCCACCACAGTCCCGCCTGCCGGCGCAACCCACTCATTGGGCGCGAGGACCGCCGACGCCGAGCGCGTCATTGCTGCCATGGAAAGTTGTGGCTGGGTGCAGGCAAAGGCGGCGCGCCTGCTTGGACTGACCCCACGCCAGATTGGCTACGTGCTGAGGAAATACGGCATCGAGATCAAGCGTCTGTGAAAGCATGACTCAGGCGGATTAGCTAAGACCGCTTAGCGGCTTGGCCCGCGCAGGGATGCAGATCCGCGTCCGCGTCAAGTCGATCCGACCGAGGACAGCCTGGCCGAATTCCCGTGGCAGCCGGCGTTGCGACCATCTTGTGAAAGGCGACGCTGCCATCGTCAATCCGTCCGCCATGTTGCTCTCGTTGCGAGCTCATACGGATGCCCCTGTGCGACTGAAACGGAGATAAAATATGTCCGATGCAAAACTGCAAGCTGTGCTTTCGTCTCTTCCGCAAGAGACGCGACAGTTAGATGCTCTGCCGTCCAACGGACCAGCGCCGGACAAAAGTTTTGTCAAGCTGAATACGAATGAGAACCCGTTTCCGTTGCCGCCAATCATAATGCAAAGTGCAGTGGCGGCCCTCAATCGCCAGTATCTGTATCCGGACGACGATAACATCAGCTTGAGGGAAGCAGCGTCCAATACCTATGGGGTATCCACGGATCAGGTCATCGCAGGCAACGGGTCGTCTGAACTGCTCGGACTCATCTACAGAGCTTTCCTCGCCCCTGGCGACAAGGTGGCGATGATATCGCCAGGGTTTTCGTTCAACCGCAAACTTGCCATGTTGCATGGTGCTGAGTTTCTCGAGATCGGATGTCAAACTCATTCGCTGCCAATGGAGCAATTGCTTTCCGGTCCGGCAAAAGACGCCAAGTTCATTCTGGTGGCCAATCCAAACAATCCGACCGGAACATTCCTCTCGATAAGCAATATCGAACGCCTCGTGGCACAATCGGATCGCCTGGTCGTCCTTGATGAGGCCTACGTCGACTTTGCACCCGATCACGGGCTGCGCCTCATCAACCGTTATTCGAACCTTCTGATCTTGAGAACATTTTCGAAGAGCTATGCCGCCGCCGGCATTCGCGTCGGTTTCGGTTTCGGTCACCCTGAGATTATTGGCAGGCTGCGCAACATCCAGAACGTCTTCAACATGAACGTGATCGGGCATGCGGTTGGTATCAGCGTGCTTGCGCATCGCGGCGCCTACGCAGAGAACCACAAGCACATCAGACATGAACGACAGCGAGTGACAGCCGCACTGTCGCAACTTGGATTTTCCGTAACGCCCTCCCACGCAAATTTCTTGCTAGCCCGTGTGCCAGCGGGACAGGACGGCTCATGGTGGCAAGCAGCCTTGGAAAGGCAAAAGATACTCGTTGCCTACTTTCCGGACAATGGTTTGGAACATTGCATCCGCGTCAGCATCGGCACAAAAGAGCAATTGGATGCATTTCTTGCTGCCGCTCGCGATATAGTTGGAAGCTTAAACATACCAAGCACCACGGGCAGGGGAGCGTCAGGCTCTGCTCGTTCGGTACGCTGACGCTAATCCGATATCACACATTGCTATCTTTAGACTTGCTTGGTCACCCAAGCACGACAACATTTTTCTTTAAAATCGGGGACAATATCGAGTGACAAACGTCTTTCCTTCAAACCTAGCCTTCGGGATCTTCGATCATCTGGACGAGGACGGCCTCGATATCGCCCGGCAGTACGAAGATCGCCTGATATTAGCAGAGGCGTGCGATCAGCTAGGGTTCTATGCCTATCATCTCGCAGAGCACCACTGTACCCCCCATGGGAGAGGTCCATCGCCGAATCTGTTCTTATCGAGCGTCGCCCAGCGCACCCGGCGCCTGCGTCTCGGACCCTTGGTGATGCTGCTTGCGCTTTATCATCCGCTGCGTGCGTTCGAAGAGATCTGTATGCTGGACCAGTTGAGCGGTGGCAGGCTCGAACTGGGCATAGGGCGCGGTGCTCTCCCGATCGAATTGGGTTACTTCGGGATTGGTGCGGATGCGGTGCCGGGCCGCTATGCGGAAGCCAGCGAAATTCTTGTTGAAATACTTGTTAATGCCATGAAGGTTGGCACGCTGTGCTATCAAGGCCGCCATTTTGAGCTCAATGACGTTCCTTTGACGCTAAGACCTCATCAGCGTCCACATCCGCCGACATGGGTCGCCGCCAATCGACCCGAGTCCGCAGCCTGGGCCGCTGCGAATGGAGCAAATATCGCGTGTGTAGGACCTTCCTCTTCTGTTCGCAAAACTACTGATGCGTTCCGCGGCTATCAAGAGGACAACACTGGCGCGGGCGATCGAGCGCCATTTATTGGATTGCTTCGCATGGTCGTGGTTGGGCGTTGTGACACACATGCCTATTCGCTCGCGGCACCTGCTTACGAACGATGGCTCAAGAGCTTCCAATTCCTTTACGAGCTTAACGCTATCCCCACACCACCCAACCTGCCGCTGACCTTCGATGCGGCAGTCGAGAGTGAATTGTGCGTGATAGGATCAGCAGCGTCTGTGCGAGAAGCTCTGCTCAGTCAGTTGGAAGAGGCAGGTGCTAACTACCTTCTTTGTCAACTGGCATTTGGGAATCTGCCGCTAGATGCTTCCCTATACACCGCGACGACCATTCAATCCGAAATCATGGCTCGACTTGGCTGACCATGAAATTCGCGGTCTGATCCGAAGGTAAATCGTTGTAACAGCGCTCCCTCACATTGCTCGAGCGTGCACGTGGTGGGGATTGGGAAATCGTGAGGGAGGCCAAACTGACGACGAGCCGGCGGCACAGATTACCAGGTTTGTGCGTTGGCCGGCATCTGGGCACGGTGTGAGACTGCACGATCCTAAGGAGATGATGGCCGAGCGCGTCACGATGCCGGCACGCATCTGCTCGTCGCGCTCGCGCTAGTCGTTGCCCATAGCCCGCCGCAAGAGGTTCTTCTCGACCGGGGCGGCGCCGGTTGCGGCTCCCGCATCCAGCTTCATCAGCGGCTCGGCGGTAGCAAAGCCGTCACTCGCTACGGCGCTGTTGAGGGCGCGCTCGCGAGCGGCTTTGCTACGCCGAGCGACACCACCTGGAGCGAGTTCGCCCGATGTCGCGGCGTGCACCGCGGTCGGATAACGACGCTGGAGGAAATCGTTTCGCAGCCGGTCTTCACGATCCGCGCGAGTGCTTTGCATGAATGCTGCCTGCTTCCTCGTCTGCGGCGGCCTGAGTGTCCGCCGGCACGCCCGAAGTCAATGTCAGTACCACAAGGCCGCCAAGACGTCAGGTCTGGGAGCCGGCTTGTACGGTCGTATCGTGTTCTGGAATATCGTCAAAGGAGGCGTAGTTGAGATTGTAGAGTTTGGAATACAGGCCCCCCATGGCTATTAGCTGATCGTGGTTGCCAGTCGCAATAACTTGGCCATTCTGAAGCACGATGATGCGGTCGGCACCCCGGATCGTGGCAAGACGGTGGGCGATGACGAGGCCAGTGCGCCCTTCAAGCAGCTTTATCAGAGCCTTCTGAATCTGCATTTCCGTGTAGCTGTCGATGTTGGCGGTAGCTTCGTCGAGCACGAGGATCTTGGCGTCGGCGACGAGGGCGCGGGCGAAACTGATAAGCTGGCGCTGGCCGAGAGATAAGTTGTCGCCGCGTTCGCCAAGTTGGGTCTCATACCCGTCGGCGAGGCTCATTATGAAGTCGTGGGCGCCGACCGCCTTGGCGGCCTCGATCACCTTGTCGCGCGTGGCTTCCGTCTTGTGGTATCGAATGTTCTCGAAGACCGTCCCGGTGAACAGGAACGGCTCCTGCAGCACCATGGCGACCTGGCGGCCGAGCGATTCCTGGGTGAGATCGCGCACATCATGTCCGCCGACCAGCACTTGGCCCTGCTGAACATCATAGAAGCGGTGGACCAGGGCCATCGCGCTCGATTTGCCAGAACCGCTCGGCCCCACCAGTGCGACCGTCTCGCCGGGATTGACCCGGAAGGAGACATTTTTCAGCACCGAACGGTTCGGATTGTAGCCGAAGGTGACGTCCCTGAACTCGACCGAGCCGTCCATTTCGGGCGAAAGCACCTCGGCATTGGGTTTGTCCTGAACATCGATCCTGACGTCGAGCACATCGGTCAGGCGCTTGCCTGAGGCCATGGCGCGCTGCATGACCGAATATTGCAGGGTGAGTGAGCGGATCGGGTCAAAGAAGCGCTGGATGTAAAATAGGTAGGCAACCAATACGCCCACATCTATACGGCCATTCATGACCATCGAGCCGCCGACCACAATAACGGCGGCCATGGCGAGGCCGGTGAGGCCATCGACGATAGGCACCATGACCAGTGCATATTTGGCAGCGATCAGGTGGGTCCTGAGGTTGGCATGGGCCTTGTCGTCAAAAAGGATGAAATTCACCTGCTGGCGGTCCATTGACTGGACGGTGCGCACGCCGTGAATGGCTTCGGCCAGCGCGCCGTTGACGACGGAATTAGTCTCGTGTGCAGCCATGAAGGCTTCGCGGGCACGCGGCAGCCAGACAATGCGGACGATCACCAGGACCGGCAGAACCGAGAGCGTCAGGAGGCCGAGGCGGAAGTCGAGCCACAGCATTACGAAAACGATGCCGAAGAGAAGGGCAACATCGCCTATCGAATATACCGAGGTTTCGAGGAATTCCTGTATGGAGTTGACGTCGCCTTGCAGGCGCGACATGAGGCGTCCGACCTCGGTCTTGTCCATGAAGGAGAGCGAAACCTTCTGCAGATGGCCAAACATGGCGCGGCGGATGTCGAACAGGACAGTTTCGGCCACTTTCCCAACCACGGTTTCCTGCATGTACCCGGCAGCGAAATTGACCAAAATCGCCAAAACGAACGCGCCGACGGCCGCAAGCTGGGCTGAGCGATCGCTCCTTGCCGGGTTCATGCCCTGGTCGAGCGCGTAGCGGATGATCAACGGGATGAGAAGCTGCGTCCCGGTGAAGATCAGCATTGCTGCAATCGTGATGACTACCCTGGCCCGATAGGGACGGACGAAGGCCCAGATGCGCCGGAGGATGCTCTTGTCGAAAGCCCGGCCGAACATCTCCTCCTCGATGCGGTGCGAGCCGACAACCGCGCGCGGAGGGCGTCTGCCGTCGTCACGTTCGGCTTCGAGTTCGCCGGCGCGGCCCTGCGCCATCAGCGGGCGCCCCCATACTGGGTCATAATGTCATCACCCGGGCGCGTCTGGAGATCGTAAAGGGCCCTGTAGCGTCCCCGCTTCTCCAAAAGCTCTTGATGCGTGCCGCGTTCTACGATTTCGCCGTTATCGACAAAAAGGATCTGATCGGCATGCATAAGCGCACTCAGCCGGTGCGCGATGATGATCGTCACCCGATCCTTGGCGAAGCGCCCCATCGCCGCGCGGATGCGCTGCTCGGTGCCGGCATCGATCGCGGCCGTTGAGTCGTCGAAAACGACGACGGAGGGGCGCAGCATCATGGTGCGAGCAATCGTGAGACGCTGGCGCTGGCCGCCAGAGAGAGAGACGCCGCGTTCGCCCACGACCGTCTCGTAGCCTGCTGGGAGCCCGAGGATGTAGTTGTGGAGCTGGGCGAATTCGCCAGCGCGTTCTATTCGCTGTCTCTTCGCCCAGGGATCGCCATAAGCGATGTTGTTCTCGATCGTGGTGGTGAATAGGAATGCATCCTGCTGTACGACGGCGACCGCCTTGCGAAGCGTCGCGAGGGTGACATTGCGTATGTCCTGGCCGTCCAGCGTGATGGCGCCACCGGTCACGTCGTAAAAGCGGGGGACCAGATGAGCCATCGTCGATTTGCCCGAACCCGGCGGACCGACGATCGCGATCGTCTCGCCTCTACGGGCCTCAAAGCTGAGGTTCTTCAGAATGGCGCGGGTTTCGGCGCTGGGGTAAGCAAACGAGACATTGTGGAAGCGCAGAGTGCCGTCGCTTATCTCGAGCGGTCTGGCCTCGAGAGCATCCCTGATTGTGATCTCCTGGTCGAGGAGACCGAAAAGCCGCGAACCGCAGCTAGAAGCGCGGGCAAAGGCATTGACCATGAGGCCGATCTGGCGGACTGGCATTTGCAGGATTGTCATGAAGGTCAGGAAGGTCGCCACCGTTCCGACGCTGATCTCGCCAGCGACGAGCTTGCTGCCACCGATCCAGAGCACCAATCCCATTGCGAAAAAGAAGGACAAGGTCATCGCCGACGTGCTGGGCACGTAGATGTCAACTCGGTCGTGGGCGAGGTCGAGCGCGTTCTTGGAAGCGCCGTCGAACTTCAGCATCTCATAGGCTTGAGCCGCAAAAGCGCGGACCACGCGGATGCCTGCGAGATTTTCCTCCATCACGCGGCTTAGTACCGAAAGCCGCTCATGCAGGTCGAGCCAGGTGGCGCGCAGCCTAAGCTGTGTGGCCGATGAGCGCCAGGCGACAAAAGGCACGAAGCTCAGCGCGACCAGGCCGAGCATGGGATCGGTCGAGATCATCATGTAGGCGCCGATCCCGATCAGCATGGTGAGCAGGACCACGCGAACGAGCGCGGTGGAAAAATACATCCGCACGCCTTGGAGATCGAGCATTCCGATGGTGATCAGATCGCCTGAATGGACCCGGTCGTGAAAGGAAAAGCTGAGACGCTGGATCTTGTCGTAGTAGGCGAGCCGCAGTTCGTACGCGACATGATGCCCGACGGCTTCGGCAAAATAGTTCTGCGCCATCGTGAAAAGGCCGCGTAGCGCGCTGACGGCGAGCAGCAGGAGAGCAGGGGTCCAGAGCGCTTGTCCTGCCGCAGTCCCCGCGCCACCGCCCCCGATGGCTGTCTGGGTCAGGTCGACGGCCCGGCCGAGAAGCTGGGGAATGAGCAACTGGAGGATTGCCGCCAGGACCGTCGAGCCCATAGCGAAGGCGACCTGCCAGGGGTGCCGCAAATTCATACGCGTGATGCGCAACAGCGTACTCAAATCCCGGCCCCAGCGCGCCGCTTCCACATGGGTCAACGAATTCAGAGCGTTCGTTGCGCTGCCGATAGCATCACTGCTCACGGGTGTATTCCCGACTGCATTTTGCGCCCTCGAGGCAAGCCGAAGGACCAATCATCAAAGGGGCCCGCCATTGTTAATCCTGTCCACCACCTGCAGCAGGGCGCGTTCCTATAAGCCGAGCCGCGGCTTCACTTACTGGCATGTCGATCACCGTGATTCCGCTTGCCGCAAGGAAACGCGCTTCGTTTCTGGTCAGCGTTTCCGCGTCCATTACCGCGCAATGTGGACCTCGGGAGCGCTTCATGATCTGCCTGGCGTAGGTGCGCAGCATCTGATCGTTGAAGCGGCAGCCAACGAAGAAAAATCCACGGGTGATGCGCCGTTCCTTCACCACGTCTGGGATCGGTGTCTGGATATCGATTTCGGTCAGGACTTCGACATAATCGGAATCTGCGACGAGAAAGTTTTGCGCCGGCCTAATACTCCCGTGAGGTGTATAGAGAACCGTCTTCGCCCCCGATCGGGGGTCGAGTTCCCTCCCGGACAAATCGTAGGTTTTCGTCCAAATGTCCCGGATTTCGTTCGCCCGCGTTACGCCCTGGATCTCGACGACGTCCGTTCGGCCAGTCTCTACGAGAGCCGTGCGCATCGCGCCGTCGTACCAGCTGTCGATGATGAGGGAGAGCGGCAGCCTTGCGAGCCAGGCGTGGAGGAGGGTCGGCGCCACCGGCGCTGCGAATATGTCGCTCATCCAAGCTTGCAGCGTCCGGCGATGCCGGCGCTGTTCGATGAACTGCGCAACCGACCACATATTGGTGCGGATCCTGGAAGGGGCTGGCGCCCGCGCATTGAGTGCCGCGGCAACGACCTCCGGCCTATGCGGCACAGGCGGTTCCGCACAGTTGAATTCAAGAAGACCCGGACCGAGATAGGGGATCACCTCATCGGCGGCGAGCGCTTTCTTCGCCAGGTCAAGCAGCTTTTCGGCAAAACTGTCCCGCACGATGACGAGGTGGCCCGATGTCAGGATCGTGTTCATGCTCGTTTCCTCGCGACGCACCTTATCAAGGGGGAGCATCAGTCTTCTTCGGAAACCTTCCTTGCCTCGACGGTGATCGGCAGACGCGTATCCCGTGGGAGATCGGGTAGGAGGAGCCGCCACCCGTTCCTGAGCGTCACAGTTCCGCCCCACAACTCTTCCTTCTCGAGCTTGATGATCGGCTCTTCGAGGTCCTTCTTCGGGACATACGCCGACAAGCCAGCATCGGTCCTGCGGATCATGACTTTCATCTGGCCGTCCCTTCATTGGTATTGCTATCAGCACTGCAGGGCACCTCGGCTTTGTCGAGGCTCATCAGTTCACGCGCTCGCATGCCGACGACTGTGCCACGGTCGATCCATTCGACCGCATAGATGAAGAACTGCTGGAGAAAGGTGCCAATGTCGCGCACATATCCCTCGTCGCCCTTCCGCACGAGATTTTCGCCGATCTCCCTGCCAGGATAGGTGCCGTCATTCTTTATGTGGCGAGTGGCACGTACCCGCTCTCCCGGCATGAATCGTGGAGGCCTGCGGATTTCGACCTCCTCTTCGCGTCCGAGCGACATGTCCGTTCCCTGATTTCCCTTGAGGCTGCAGATTGTGAACAAAGGCGTTCCAGGCGTCCTGCGAAGGCATCCCCGACCATGTCGGCGGCCCAATGTCCGTCACGCAGGAACGCAGGTCTTCGGCACCGGGCATACCGAGGCACATTGCTGCGCATCGAAGACCCCCTCGCATTCGGTGCACTTTTGCGGCTCGATCACATAGCTCTCGCCTTTGAACTTGATCGCGCCGGAGGGACACTCGAATTCGCAGGCGCCGCATTGGGTGCATTGGGATGCGATGATCTTGAAAGCCATTTTAACTCCTGGTCCGAATGGATGAGACGCGCTCAGGCCGTCGCCGCGAGTGCGGGGGTCCAGACGCGGCCGCGTAAATCGCGCTGATTGCGGTCTCGATATAGTCGTGGGCATATGCGTCGGTGGCTTGGATTCCAGCGTCGGCGAGCTGATCCTGCGGGCAGTTTCCGATCTTGGCGCACAGCACGATATCTATGCCTTCAAGCGCTGCGATGACGCCATCGAGGGCGGCTTCTCCGCCCCAGCCGCCGAGGCAATACTGCTCCACCTTCCGATGCCCGACAAAACTGATCCCTCTCGGCGAGACTTGATAAACCTGGAATTCCTTCGCATGGCCGAAATGTTCATTGACGCGGCCGCCGCCCTTGGTCGCCACCGCGAAGAGAAGGGACTTGCCGGGGCTCGCTGCCTTGACCAATCCGATCGCTTCTCTCCTAGCCGCCACGTGATCACGGCGCTCCTCCGCGACCAGCTCCCGATAGGCCTTGTGATTGCTGGCATCGTAGGTGACCTCGCCGGGAATCCGGTCGACTGTGAATTCCTGGCCACGATCCTCTCCGAGCAGGCCGACGGCATCTGCCCGGCACTGCCGGCAGTGGCGCATCAACTGGGCGCCGCCTTCGACACGATCCTGAAGAGCCTTCAGCTCCATTGCGTTTGGGCCGCGTTGCCCGCTCAGTCCGTAGTGCGTGCCGTGCGCCGGGTCCGAAATCAGCGGCATGAGGTTGTGCAGGAACGCGCCTCGCTCCTTGACCCATCTATTCACCTTGATCAGATGCTCATCGTTCACGCCGGGGATCATCACTGAATTGATTTTGGTGAGGATGCCGCGCGCGGTCAGCATCTCCAGACCCAACATCTGCCGCTCGTGCAGGATCCGGGCGGCTTCGATGCCGACGTAGCGGCGATGGTCGTAAAAGATCCAAGGATAGATCTTTGCACCGACCTCAGGGTCGACCATGTTGATGGTGATCGTCACGTGATCGACATTCATGTCGGCAAGCTCATCGACATGGTCCGGCAGCGCGAGCCCATTCGTGGAGATGCAAAACTTGATGTCTGGGATTTCCCTGGCAACTCGTTCGAACGTTGCCTTCGTCTTCTTCCAGTCGTAACAGGCATCGCCCGGTCCGGCGATGCCGAGCACGGAGAGTTGCGGCACCTCGTTGGCGACCGCGACCACCTTGCGTAGCGCCTGGTCGGGTGTCAGCTTTTCGGAGACCACCCCAGGCCGGCTTTCGTTGGCGCAGTCATATTTGCGATTGCAGTAGTTGCACTGGATATTGCAGCCGGGCGCGACCGCGACGTGCATGCGCGCGAAATAGTGATGCGCCTCTTCTGAAAAGCAGGGGTGATCCTTGATCTTCTCCCAGATAGCCGGATCCGTGTCGTCCGGCTTTATCGACGAGCCGCAGGACGAAGACGCGCAGCCACCGGCTTTCACGGTGGCAAGCAACTGGTCACCGAATGTCGTGCTGAGGCTCTCAAGCGAAATTGCCGGTGCGGACATCGAACGGCTCCGTTGCTGGGTGAATGTCGCAGTTCAAACCGCAAGAGCTATGCCAGCTCAAAGAGCGGTTTTGGTTCACGAATTGGCTTTCGTGTCGGATTCCATCGGATTGCTCCGACACATCTTTGTCGGGCTTCCGACAGTGGACAAGCAAATCGAGTCGCGAAGGCTACCAGCCTTGGGCGCGAAGGGTCTGAGGGAGACTACTCCGGACTTACGTTTGACGTCATCACGACGTCTAGAATTTCTTCACCTCGATGCCATATCGGCGCAGCGCGTAGCCGATTTGCCGCGGCGTGAGGCCGAGGATACGAGCCGCCCTGGCCTGAACCCAACCGGCCTTGTCCATCGCGTCGATCAGCCGGTCGCGTTCCGTCAGACGCGGGGGACAAGCGGGATCGTTTGGATCGCCGGCCGCAAGGGGAGATACGTTGCCTGCGGAGGCACCGATGCGACTGGCCGGCAGCCGCAATCCGACCGGCACTGCGTTGACCCGTGCGAGATCGTCGATGGTATTGCCGCCATTCGAGCGGTCGGCTCGCTTCCAGAGGAGCCAGGAAAGGCACTGGCTCTTCTTACAGGCGAAATCGGATGGCGTGATCGTCCTTGAACGCGCAAGTGTGGCCGTCCTTTGGACGCAGTTCTCCAGCTCGCGGACGTTACCAGGGAAGTAGCATTGCGAGATCAGGTCAAGCGCCGACGGCGCGAAGGCGAGTGCGCGATCGTTCTCCTTGTTGAATCGGTTGAGGAAGGCGTTCGCAAGGCGTGGAATATCGCCGGGTCGCTCTCTGAGCGGAGGCAGGATAATTGGCACCACATTGATGCGGTAATAAAGGTCGGCCCGGAACTCCCCTTTTATGACGGCCGTCTCGAGGTCCTTGTTGGTGGCGCATATGAGGCGCACGTCGACCTGTAGCGTTTTGGTGCCGCCGACTCGCTCCAACTCGCCTTCCTGCAAGACACGCAACAGTTTGGCTTGAAAGGCCGGCGAAATCTCGCCGATTTCATCAAGTAGCAGCGTTCCCTCATTTGCCAATTCAAAACGACCGGCGCGCTGGGAGATAGCACCCGTGAAAGCGCCCTTTTCATGCCCAAACAGTTCTGACTCCAGAACGCTTTCAGACAGTGCGGCGCAGTTCAATTTGACGAAAGACTTCTTCCTCCGACGTGAGAGCTTATGGATGGCTTGCGCAAAGAATTCCTTGCCGGTGCCGCTTTCACCCCGCAGTAGCACGGTGGAATTGGTCCCTGCTACGACCGAGACGGTTTCGAGCACCTGCTTGAGTGCGGGGCTTTCCCCGATGATCCCGTCGATTTTGACATCCGCATGCCGGGCAGGGTCGTAGGTCCTCCCCTCGTTGGGCGATTTCTCCGGTCTCCATTGCTCATGGACAGACCGCTGACGATCTGTACTCAGGATGCGATGGAGACGGATCGTCCGGCCGACAAGGTTGGCGACCATCGTCAGGAAGTATGTGTCCTCGTCGTCGCGAAAGTCGGTGGCGCCGTCTCCGGCGCGGTCGATCGACAATGTCCCAAGGATTTTATGATCAGCCTTTAGCGGGATACCGATAAAGGCAATTGGGATGGTGCCGCTGCTCGAAGATGTTTGAAGGTCAGCCTGAAATAGTTGGGACTTGCGGACGTCCGGTATGAAGAGCGGCGTCCCCGTAGCGACGATTTGATCTGTTATGGCCTGTGGTATGACGCGGCGAGTGCCTGATTGAGGTGCGTGGGTATTGCCGGCAGTTGCGGCAATCTCCGGCTCTCCTTCAGCGTCCAGGACGACGATTGCTCCGTGACGCATCTGCAGAAACGAAGGCAGGATGTTCACGACATTGGCGAGCGTAATCTCCAGCTCGCTGGGGGCGGTCAGCACCTTCGATATCTCGTAGAGTCCCCTGAGCGCGATATCTGCTTGGGGCATGCTTTTGATGGGCGGTTCAGGGCGGGTATCCCGAGGTGCTACCTCGTCGACCCGATCTTGCGGTACGTGAGCCATGGAAACACCTCAGCGGTTGTCGTCCAGAGTGCTCCTCCTTTTGTGTCTGAGTCTGAATTGTGAAAGCACAGTATTCACGAGCTTCTCTTCGTGGCGCGGCAATTCAAGCAAAGATAGACTTGGCGTTGGTCGCGACCTCAGGTGTACCAAGATTGACCCTCTTGATACGGTGCGTGCGTCCTCATCCGAATTTGAAGAGGACTCCGAAGCCGCCGCGTGGATAGTTCCACTCGATCTCGCCACTGGTCTCGCACAAAATCCGGCAGGTGCCGCACTCCATGCAGCCGTCGGCAGTGATCTCCACTTGACCTTTGTCGTTCAACTCATAACATTTCGCCGGGCAGACGTGGGTCAGCGCGAGCAAGTTCGCGCTTGGCCTCTCGTGCGGTCGCACTTTGATATGCGGACGGCCGGAATCCACCAAGTAGCGGTTCTGGTAAAGCTTGTCCTCGACACGTGACTTCGTCACTGCGATCGTCATTTCGTCTCCCCTCAGCGCCACGCCAATGCAAGGCGGACCGCGTCGCTGACCAGCCCCCAGCGCGAGCGCGCCTTGATGAAGGCCGCCGTGGTCGCCTTTTCCTTCTCGATCTTCGGCGTGCCGTCGACACGCATGAAGTTCTGCGCGGCTTGCGACATCAACCGCGGATAGGTCGTGAAGTAATTGCAGGAATTGGTGTGGAGCAAGGCCGGCATGTCTTTGTATTTCCTTAGGTCCTTGACCACGAAGGACTTGTCCAGCATGGCTTTGTAAAGGGCGAGATTCCGTTTGGTCATAGGACCGTTGCGGCTCTTGACCTCGATGATTGCCTCAGCCGCGATGCGGCCGGAGGTCATGGCGAGGTTCGAACCCTCGCGGTGAATGGCGTTGTTCAGTTGCGCGGCATCGCCGACCACGACCCAACCGTCGCCAAAGAGCTGCGGAATAGCCTTGTAGCCGCCTTCGGGAATGAGATGCGCGGAATATTCTTTCACTTCCGAGCCGGCAATCAGCGGCCGGATCGAAGGATGGGTTTTTAAGGCGTCGAGGAGGACGTAAGGGCTCTCGACCATCGCGGCGAAATCGGAGACGAGGCAGCCAATGCCCAGTGAGATCGACTCCTTGTTGGTGTAGAGGAAGCCGAGCCCGGCCATGCTGCGGGAGGTCGTGCCCACCGCCTCGATCACGCAGCCTTCATCGCCTTTGAGGCCGAACCGCTGCTCAATGACCTCTTCGGGCAGGAAATGCATTTCCTTGACGGCGAGCGCCACGGTTTGCGGCTTCGGCATCTCGCGCAGGCCGGCCCGCGTGCCAAGCAGTCCGCAGACACCTTCTGCGAGGACGACCACGTCCGCGTAGATGGCTCCGCCGGCCCGGTCTGTGCGGACGCCGATCACCCTGTCCTTGGCGTCACGGATGAGTTCCGTCACGGTCGTCTCGCACAGAACCGTCGCGCCGGCCTCGCGCACCTTACGCGAAAACCATTTATCGAACTGGGCACGGATGATCGTGTAGCGGTTGGGCTTCGCCTCATTGAAGTCGTCCGACCGATAGTGAATCCCGGTGTGGGACGTGTCGTCCATCACCCAAAGCCGCTGTTCAACCAAATGCCGCTCAAGAGGCGCATCGTCCCGGAAATCCGGGATGATCTTCTCCAGCATGTTCGCGTACATGATGGCACCCTGGACATTCTTGGACCCCGGATATTCACCCCGCTCCAACTGCAGCACCTTCAGGCCGTGGCTGGCCATGGTGTAAGCAGCTGCGTTTCCGGACATGCCGGCCCCAATAACAATGGCGTCGAATTGTTCCTCAATCATATCCATCCCTTAGCTCGCAAGCTTATCGCGACTGTGGGGCGACAGCCGCCGGGTGAAGGCTTCCGTCAGTGCGGGCAGGAAGCGGATCGCGTCGGTGACGATCCCGAGGTGAGCGAAATCGAAAATCGGCGCGTTCGGGTCGGTGTTGATGGCCACGATGAGATCCGCCCCCTCGACGCCAACCCGGTGCTGGATGGCGCCGGAAATCCCAGCCGCTATGTAAAGCTTCGGCCGGATGGTCTTGCCAGTTTGGCCGATCTGCCGATCAGCCGGCATCCAGCTCTTCTGGACCAACGGGCGCGAACAGCCATGCTCGGCACCAATTGCCCGCGCGAGATTCTTCACAAGCTGCAGGTTCTCCGCCGCGCCTAGACCGAGGCCTCCCGCAACCACGACGTCGGCATAGGCAAGATTTGCCTTTGCCGACTGACTATCCGGCAGGAAGCCCAGGACTTTGGTAACGATCTCGTCCTCGGCTACCGAGAGCTTGTGCCGGATGACACGCCCGACCGGTTTATCCGCCCGCGGTGGCATGGGCATGACCCTCGGTCGCACTGTCGCCATCTGGGGGCGGAAATTGAGCGTATAGATCGTGCACAGCAAGGAACCGCCGAAAGTCGGACGGGTGGCGGCGAGCGAACCGTCGGTATCCACATCAAGTTCGGTGCAGTCGGCCGTGAGCCCTGTCTGCAAGGTCGTCGCCACGGAGCCGGCAAGATCCCTGCCGAGTGTGGTGGCACCGAGAAGAAGGATCTCGGGTTTGTGGGTATCGACCAGATCCGTCATCGCCTTGGTGAATGGCTCGTTCCGATAGTCGGCGAGCAGCGGCGCCTCGACGATGTAGACAAGGTCGGCGCCATAAGCGAACGCTTCGGCAACGGCGTTCCCGATGGCCTCTCCCGGCGGTCCAAGCACGACGCCTGCAAGCTGGACCTGAAGCTTGTCTGCTAACTTGCGGCCTTCGCCGAGCAGTTCGAATGATACGGGATGGACCTGGCCGCGTTCGAGCTCGATGAAAACCCAAACGTGCCGGTAGTCCTTGAAATGCGCGGGCAGCTCCTTCTTTATGCCGGCACGGCCGGCGGCAGGGCGAGGGGTTTCTCGGTTCGCGGTCGACATCGTCTGCTCCTTGCCCTCTCACGCGCCGCCGTTGAAGGCGAGCTCATGTTCCAATGCCGGCTGGCGGGTGAAGATTGCCGTGATGAGTTCGTCAGCGACATCGCGCAAGGCCATCTCGGCGGTGTCGATTTTTGCCGCCTTTTCGGCCCGCGCAGGAGGCGCGAAAACGCGCTTGACGACCGTCGGTGAACCGCGCAGGCCGCATTTGGTGAGATCCTCAATGCCGGCATCGGCCGCACTCCATTTCAAGACCTGGCTGCGCGCGGCGCACAGGGCGTCCTGGATCGAGCCCCGGCGGATCTCGTTTGTGCCTTCCAGCATGGTGATCAGGCAAGGGAGACTGCTCTTCAGCATCTGTGTGCCGCCTTCGGAGCGGCGCTCGACCTTGATCTCGCGCGCAGCAATATCAATGGAGGCGATCTTCGCGACATAGGTAAGCTGCAGGAGTTCGAGGCGCTTGGCGATGCCGGGCCCGACTTGGGCGGTGTCGCCATCGATCGTCTGCTTGCCGGTGAAGACGAGGTCTGGCGTGCCGAACGTCTCGCCAACCTTCGCGATTGCCTGGGAAAGGGCGAACGAGGTCGCCAGCGTGTCGGAGCCGGCAAAATAGCGGTCGGTCAAGAGCACCGCTCGGTCGGCGCCGTATCCGAGCGCCTTGCGCAACGCGTCCTCTGCCATGGGCGGACCCATAGTGAGTACGGTAACTTCGCCACCATAGGCGTCGCGCAGTCTGAGGGCCTCTTCGAGGGCGAACAGGTCGTAAGGGTTGATGATGGTCGGAACACCCTGGCGCATGATCGTGTTCGTCACCGGATGGACCCGTATCTGTGCCGAGTCCGGCACCTGCTTGATACAGATTACGATGTGCATTGGCGGTTTCTCTAGGCTCCTGTCCGGATGCGGGCTTGGCGGTTATCTCCTTGGTGTGCATCATTCGTGCCAACTGTTTTGCGCTGCCCCCTATTCCTAGAACTTCGTTGGTTGCTTCTGAGGGCGCCGTGGTGATGACCGGATTTGTCGGCCTCTCGACATTGTCGCGTCGCAACTCGTGTCGCTGTCATTCCGTCCGAACCGCTTCAGTACGGAGTCGAACGGGACAAAGGTGCGGCCCGGCGTGGCAGGTTTGTTCGGATCGTGGTCTTTGAGCACCTTGAAGACCCGATGCATGAGCGGCGAGGAAATCGCGAAATCCTCGTAAGCGCGTTCGAGCGTCGCGCGCACCCGCGCGGCAATCACCTGGTCGGGCAGACCGGAGAAATCTTCTTCGGCAAGGTATTGGCCCACGCGCTTCATGATATGGAGCCGCGAGACATTCAGCACCTTCGGGTCATAGGAGACGCCAAGGACTGCGAAGAACTCCTCCGCAGCCGACAGGCGCTTCAGTCGTGCGAGGATGTCGGTGATATCGATGGGGCGTCTGTCAGCGGAACAATTCATTGCATTCTCCCTGGTCGGAAAACTGTGGTGTCGGTGCGCTCGCGCAGGGCTGACCTGGACCCGCACAGCTCCGCGAGGGATGCCTCGCTGCACATTCCATCGTAGAGCTCGACCAGTTGAGTTGCAGTGACGGTCGATTTGGTCTCGGCCGCCTCGCGCCGGACGCGGGCCACCATCGCGGCTGCCAAATCCGGGTCGAGATCGCGGCCGCTTTCGCTCAGCACATGGGCAATCGCAGTGGCGCCGGAATGCTTGCCGATGACGATACGCCGGCAGCGGCCCACGAGAGCCGGATCGAGCCCCTGATAAGTACGCGAGTCCTTCAGCAGCCCTGCCACGTGAATGCCGGATTCGTGGGTGAAAACATCGGCGCCGACGACCGGTTTAATGGCCGCGGTCTGCCGGCGGGCGGCCCAAGCCACCTGGGCGGCGAGGTCGGGCAATGCGGTCAGCTCGATGCCGGTATCCGCGCCGTCGAGGACCGCCATCGCGGCGGCCACCTCTTCCAGCGCGGCATTGCCCGCACGCTCGCCGAGCCCCAGGACGGTGACGGAGGCATGGCGCGCGCCTGCGCGGATCGCGGCCAGCGTGTTGGCGGCAGCAAGTCCGAGATCGTTGTGCGCATGAAATTCAAGGTCAATTGGAGACTGCGCAACGAGCTGGGCGACAAGTTCGAAGGTCGAAAACGGGTCGAGAACGCCGACTGTGTCGGCTAGCCTGACGCGGCTTGCGCCGGCGCGTGCAGCCGTCTCGATGACGCGGGCGAGATGATCCCGATTGGCCCGCGAGGCATCCTCGCAGCCCACCGCGACGAAGAAGCCGGCGGCGGCGGCGCGCCTGACCATATGATCGATGACCTGGAGCGCTCCCGCCTTATCGAGGCCGAGCTTGGCGGCAAGTTGGATGTCCGACGCAGGCAGCGATAGATTGACGGCGTGGACGCCGCTCTCGATCGCTGCATCGAGATCCAGCGACGTCATCCGGCACCAGGCCATGAGCCGAACCGGGAGACGCCGCGCGACCACGGCGCGAATTGTTTCGATCTCGTCGGCGCCCATGACCGGCGTGCCGATCTCGATCTCTGTGACGCCGGCCGCCGCAAGAGACTCGGCGATCTCCAGCTTTTCCGTCGTGGTAAAGGCGACGCCGGGCGCCTGCTCGCCATCGCGCAAGGTCGTATCGTTGAGAAAGACATGACGGGTCATGAACGGTAGCCTGTTCTGCTGCCGCTCAGGCATAGACCGGATTGAACGTCTTCGGAGCTTCGCTTACCCGGCCCAGAACTGGGAAAGCCACGCAGCTTCTCCACGATTGCCGGCATGACCTCGAGCACCCGGTCGACGTCCGCTTCGCCGTTGTCCCGCGCCAAGGAGAAGCGGACTGCCGCGTGTGGCGTTTTCATCGCGCTCAGGACATGGCTCGGTTCCAGCGAGCCGGAGGTGCAGGCGGAGCCGGAGGAACACGCGATGCCCACGCGGCTGAGGAGAAGTGGAATTCCATCACTTTCGACATGTTCGAAGGAGATGCTTGCGGTGTTGGGCAACCGTTCCAGGGGATCACCAGTGACACAGGTGCTTGGGATGCGCTGGAGAATCCCGTCCTCTAAACGGTCGCGGAGCGACTTTACCCGTGTGGTCTCGTCGTCCATGAATTTCAAGGCGAGTTCGGCCGCCATGCCGAGCCCGACTATGCCGGGCGTATTCTCGGTGCCAGCACGCCGGTTTTGTTCTTGGTGGCCCCCCTTGATCAGCGAGTGGAAATTGACGCCACGTTTTACGAAAAGCGCGCCGATCCCTTTCGGCCCATGCAGCTTGTGGCCGGAGAGCGACAGCATGTCGATTGCGGTCGACTTCAGGTCCATCGGAAGCTTGCCGACCGCCTGCACAGCATCGGTATGGAAAAGGGCGCCCACTTCCTTGGCCAACTCGGCAAGCCTGGCCACGGGGAAGATCACACCAGTCTCATTGTTCGCCCACATTATCGAGACGATTGCCACCTGTGGGGTGAGGGCGGCCATATAGGCGTCGAGGTCGAGCCGGCCACGGCAATCCACCGGGATCCTGTGCACCTTGACGCGGCGGGTCTTCTCAAGATGCGCGCAGAGCGTCAGCACGGCGGGATGCTCGACCGCGGACGTCACGATCTCGGTTCGGTTGGGCGTCGCCTCGAGCGCCGAAAGAAGCGCTGCATTGTCGCTTTCTGTCCCACCCGAGGTGAAGGTGATCTCATCGTCGAACTCCGCGCCGATCAGAGCTTGCAACTGCCTCCGCGCCTTTCTCACCGCCGCACTGACTGAGGCGCCAAGAGCGTGCGCCGACGAAGGGTTGCCGAATTGATCCCTAAAGAACGGCAACATCGCTTGCACGACCTCAGGATCGGCCCGTGTGGTTGCGTTGTTGTCGAGGTAGACAGGTTTCATGTGCGATCCTCAGTTGACCGGAATGACGCGAGCGTGCGACCGCCTCATTGAGCCTCTGGCGCATGCCGTTGATGATGATGGGCCCGAACTGGCAGCCGGCGCAGACGCCCGAGAGTTTGACTTAGACCGGATCGGCGTCGACACGGACAAGTCCGCAGTCGCCGCCGTCAGCCCGCAGGTAAGGACGCCCGAACGCGACAACGTTATCGATAAGCCGAATTTGGCGCAGCGGCGCGATTTGGTCGCCAGCAGCTTGGGTGCCACCAGGAACCGAACTGTTTCGGGAGGCGACGTTCTTTGCATCCTACCTGAAGCGATTGCCGGTCCCAAGATCGGCTTCGACCTTGCCTTGTTCTTGAGGACAGGGACATCTGTTGTGCCGGCCATATAAGCCTCCTCTGCCGCAAATGAGTCCGTCAACGGCAATCGCTTCATGGACCCGCACAGGCGCTTCGGGCGATCAACTGAAGGACTTGCCGCAGCCGCACTTCTCGCGCGCGTTGGGGTTATCGAAGACAAAGCCGGAAGATTCCAGCCCGGTGAGGAAGTCGACGGTCATGCCGGCGACATGCGGTTGGGAGCCCGCGTCCACGAACAGCTTAATCCCATCTGTCTCGGTGATCGCGTCGCCCTCGCGCGACACGCTCTCCAGGCCCATTAAGTATTTGAAGCCGGCGCAGCCGCCGGCCTGGACCATGATGCGAAAGCCTTCCGCCGGCTCGCTGGCGCGGGAAAGAGCAGTCTTGATGGCGGCAACAGCGTTGTCGGTGAGCGTAATCATGGCTCCATTCTCCTCAGTCCGGGACCTGCTTGCGCATCACGTTGCATGCACCGTGCCAAAGCGAAAAAATGTTTCAACACAGCGCGGCATCTCTGACACTGCGGTGGTTCTTGTGAGTCCATTGCTGCGAAGGTGTCGGCCAACCGACACGTACTGTCGGGTTTGTCGGGTCCGCCACGCGGGATGTTGGGCCTGAGTTGTTGGCTGAACTCACATTAAACCAATGACCATTACAGAAGACTTCTTCTGAGCTTGCTTCGGTCAATTGGCACGGTTTTTGAAGCTCCACTTGGCGAGGCGGCAAGAGACTGCCGATCCACAATCGTGTCGTGGGTGCCCTCGCGATCGATGGGGCGAAGCAAGGGAGCAACATGTCAGGACTGGGTCAGACACGCTTTGTTTGGCGAAGCAGCGCCGCCCGTGGCATCCGAATGACCGATTGGCCGATTGCGACAACACCCACAATCGCTCACCACCGCCCGGTGGCCACCGACCGGCTCGATGTGATTCCATCGGCATGTGCCTGCTCGTGTCACTCGGGTCTCGCCGCTCCGATAGCACCCCCGGTTTTCGCGCGGGTGCGACGACGTGCGCACGCTGTCCAGCGACACTTTGTTCACGGGCCAGCAGCAGATCAGGGTCGAGCATTACGGCGCGCCCGATCGGCTGAAGATTCACCGGCAGGGCAGCTGATCCTCACACGTAGGTGGAAGCAGGGGTAAGACATGGACCAGCGCGAGAAACCGTCGCCGGACGAAATCCGGCGGGCGTGCGAAGACAATCCGAAAATCCGGGAGCATGATCTCGCCGCTCGATTGGGCATTTCGGAAGCCGAATTGGTCGCGGCGCATTGTGGTCACGGCGCGGTGCGCATCGAGCCGCGCGTCGATGATCTGCTGACCGGCCTCGAAGCGGTCGGCGAGGTGATGGCGGTCACCCGCAACCAAAGTGCCGTGCACCAAAAGATCGGCGTTTACGACAAAGTGGTCACCGGCAACCCGCATGCCATGGTGCTCGGCGACGAGATCGACCTGCGCATCTTCCCGAAAGCGTGGGCGTATGGCTTCGCCGTCGAGAAGCGCGAGGAAGCCGAGATCCGCCGCAGCCTGCAATTCTTTGATGCCACCGGCGAGGCGATGCACAAAATACATCTCAGGCCCGCCTCGAACCTGCACGCCTATCAGAATCTGGCGGCAGAGCTCGTATCCTCCGACCAGGAGCCGATCATATCGGTCGAGGCGAGCGGGGCGCGCGATAACGCAGTGAGTCAAGACCAAGCCGCCACGGTCGACGACCTACGCGAGCACTGGAGCCGGCTGAGCGACGTGCATCAGTTCTACCATATGTTGAAGACACTGAAGCTCAGCCGCTGCCAGGCGATACGTATGGCCGACGAGGATTACGCCTGGCTGCTCGACAATGACGCCGTTGGCGCCCTGTTCCAACAGGCGGCCGAAGACGAGATGCCGATCATGTGCTTTGTCGGCAATCGTGGTTGCATCCAGATCCATTCCGGCCCGATCAAGTCGGTCAAGCAGATCGGGCCGCGGATCAATGTGCTCGACGAGAACTTCCATCTCCATCTTAGGACTCATCACATCCGCGAGGTCTGGGCCGTGCGCAAGCCGACGAGGGACGGTCACGTCACGTCCGTTGAAGCCTATGGCGCCGACGGCAAGATGATCATCCAGTTCTTCGGCGCGCGCAAGGAAGGCGAACGCGAGCGCAGCGACTGGCGGTTTCTGGCCGAGAGTCTGCCACGCGTTCCCGGTCCGACCGACAGGGATGTGTAGAGCCGACAGGCCCTCGGAATGAACCGGCCGCCATAGGACTCGGCACCACGTTCCGACAGCGGCTCGCGAGGAAATATAGGTCCATGTGCGATAGAGCTTGCCGTCGTAGCGCATACGGACGGTCAGGTGTGCACGCCGGAATTGGACCGCATCGATACAGTCAGGCTCGTCGCCGGCCGGATCGCTGCGCACGAGTGCATCGCTCGTCTGACCGGAAATCCTTGCAGCGGCTGCGAGTGATACAACGCATACGCCATCAGCGCCGAACCGAAGCGCGGCTCGACCTTGTTGATAATTTCGATCATCGCGGGCAAGCGCCGCGGGTCTTGTCGGACCACATCCGATCCTTTCGGTGGATCGCGTCGTTGCTCAATCCGGGCCCTGCGAGCGATCTCCTCGCTCGTCGACCGGAAGGCTGTGCAGCAGCCGCCAGGCCGAACTGCCCTATGTCGCGGACTCGACAAAACCGACCGTGGATGTCGGTTGTCGGACGTTGTCCTAAGAATGATGGACAGGTGATCATCAACTTAGCGGCGACGGGCCCAGTGCAGGCTGGCATCGCTTGCTGCAGCGCCATGGGTACGCCTATCCGGCACGCGACTTGCTTCGACTATTTGATCAGCAGGGCATCAGCAGTGCGTCACGGAGCTCAGCGGTGATTGACCAGCCTCTCGACCCTGACGGGAACAAGCGGCGGCTTTGCTTCATGACCGCTGCGCAGCGGAGATGCCCTTCTGATTGACTTCGCAACCGATCTCATCCGCGCTGGTGCAGGTGGGCTGTATCGGGCGACAGAATCTAGAAGGCGCCCGACCCGAGACGTACCCATGCTGCAAATCGACTTTATGAACAGAGGTGCAATCTCAATCGAGCCATGAACGTCAATGTAGAGAAAGCAAAATGGCGACCAAGCCCGTTCCAGATCATGTCCCGCCCGAAATGGTGAGGGACTTCAGCCTGTTTACATCGCCAGGGATGCCACCAACACCCAACGGGGATCCACACGCAGCTGTCGCTTGCGTACATGACGGGCCTCCGATCTTTTACTCCCGCTACAACACGCAAGATGGCCGGGGTACCTGGGTCATCACCCGTGCCGCGGACCAGCGGAAGGTGCTGCAGGACGCAGAGACTTTTTCCAGCCATCGCAGCATCTTCTCCTCCATACTGGGTGAAAACTGGCCGACGATCCCGCTTGAGCTCGATCCACCGGCCCATGGCGTCTTTCGCTCACTGCTCAATCCGCTGCTTTCGCCAAAGCGGGTGTTGGCTTTGGAACCGGCTGTCCGCGAACGGGCGGTCGAGCTGATCGAAAGGATCGCCGCGTCGGGCACAAGCTGCGACGTGATGAAGGATTTTGCCTTTCCTTTCGCGGTGAGCACCTTTCTTCGCTTTCTGGGGTTGCCCGATGACCGACTCGATACATTCGTCGGCTGGGGGAAAGATCTGCTCCACGGCGACGATAAGGAACGACTTGTGGCTGCCCGGACGATCGTGGCATTCATCGACGAACTTGCAGCCATGCGCCGCCAGGAGGCGGTTGACGATTTCATGACCTTTATCGTGCAGGCACAGGTCGAGGGCCGCCGGCTGACGGACACCCAAGTCCGCGGCATCGGCGTGCTTGTCTTCGTCGCTGGGCTCGACACGGTCGCAGCAGCTATAGGCTTTGACTTGGCGTACCTCGCGCGCAACCTCAAAGATCAGCAATTGCTGCGGAGCGAACCGGACCGCATCCCGCTCGCAACCGAAGAATTGCTGCGGGCCTATCCGCCCATTCAGTTGATCCGCGTGGCTACGAAAGATATCGACTTCGAAGGCGCGCCGATCCGGAAGGGGGACTATGTTTCCTGCGCCACGATGATTGCCAATCGTGACCCGGCGGAATTCGAATGCCCCAACACGATCGATTTGGAGCGGGAGGACAACCGCCACGCCGCCTTTGGCTATGGTCCCCACCGTTGCCTTGGCTCACACCTTGCCCGGCGGGAGATTGTCATTGGCCTGGAGGAGTGGCTGGCGCGCATCCCGGCTTTCAGGATCAAGCAGGGTACGGCACCCATAACCTCTGGCGGCCATGTGTTCGGGATCGAAAATTTGATCCTGGACTGGTCATAGGCCCGCCCCGAGCCGGGGCACAGACAATGGAGGCACCGCCATGCGCATCATCGTCCAAAATGCCAAATGCCAGGGTCACGCGCGATGCGCGGCGCAAGCGCCGGACATCTTCAAGCTTGATGACGAGGGTTATA
Organism: Mesorhizobium sp. M0195; assembly: GCF_040322115.1. Classification (NCBI taxonomy): domain Bacteria; kingdom Pseudomonadati; phylum Pseudomonadota; class Alphaproteobacteria; order Hyphomicrobiales; family Phyllobacteriaceae; genus Mesorhizobium; species Mesorhizobium sp. M0195. Next base: position 212,519 of record NZ_JAMYSV010000008.1, read on the forward strand.
TCCTGCCTGGTGACATTGAAGTTGCGGAAGGGGAGGAGCTGCCGGCATCGCGAGGCGCGCGATGCTGTCCTGAACGTGCGCTGGAACTCACCCCCTGACGCTTTGAATCAGACGTCATTCAACCGTGGGTCTGGCGGGCTTGAATGGGGTCGACCATGTGGCCGCACTGGAAAGGACAGCACGCGACCTCTGTCCCGCATGGTCCACGTCCAACTCCGCGGGGGCATTTCCGGCGCCGAGGTGTTCCCCATGAGGCGCAAACGGCAGGGCGGGGATTCGCGAAACACCTCTTCCAATCACAGAATTTGCGACAGAGCCGATGGACCAGACGAAAATTACCGCACTACTCGACCGCGAGACGATCCGCGACTGCCTCTACCCGAAGAACTGCCCGACCCATGTTGCGGCCGGCCGGGTCGCTGCATGACTTGATAGGACAAACCAGGAGAACGGCACCATATTTGCCCAACACTATGCCCGGCTCAGCACCGGCCGATGGCCGCAGATCGAGCTGGAGAGGAGGTTCGACCAGCATGTGCTTGCCTGTGTGCTTTCACGTGCGCTCGAGGAGATCGAGGCCGGCGAGGCGACGGCGACGCAGGCAACCGGCCTTTCGCGCGCCGAGCTGCGCGATGTCCTGGCCCGCTGTTTCCCTGCTATTCCTATCACCGCGTTTGCCTTGGAAGAGGTGAGCGAGCCCGAGCCGGACCTGGAGGAAGAACTTCTGCGCGGACTGCTGCTGGCGCATGCCCGGCCGGGAGACCCGGCGAGCGCCCGCTTCGCCAAGATCATCGCCCGGCGTGCCATGCGCAATGACCATCTCTGGCAGGACCTTGGCCTTTTTAATCGAAGCGACCTCGGCTGCCTGCTCGCCTCGCATTTTCCGACGCTGGCGGCCGGCAACACCCAAAACATGAAATGGAAGAGATACTTTTACCGCAAGCTCTGCGAGGCCGAAGGTTTTTCGCTGTGCAGCGCGCCCAGTTGCCGGGAATGCAATGATTTCGAAAGCTGCTTCGGCCCGGAGGAAGGCGAAAGCCACCTCACACGGATAAAGAACGGCATCGCCTCGGATTGAGAGCCGCTTCCGTCAGTCGTAAGCCCCAGCGCTCGCGCCGCGCCATATGTCTCTTGTCGAATGTCGACTGACGCCTTCGGGGATTGAACGCTGTGCCTGCTGCCCGATGCGCGGTGCTCGCTTCGGCGGGCCGTCGTCATGGCGCGCCGCCGGTGGAGCTCTTACGGCAGGCGCAAGCGATTTGACCTGCTTGCGAGCGTCTTTCTCGTTGCCGCAAAAAGAGAGCCTCAAAGTGAGCTACGGTAAGCGGGCAGCTGAGGCCGTTCAGCGCTGGTAATTCCATGGCATGAGGGCGTCGATATCGCTGTTTGGCCAGCCATTGGCAATGCGCTCGAGGGTCAGGGTGAGCCAGGCGTGCGGATCGACCTGATTCATCTTGGCGGTGGTCAGCAGGGTGGCGATGGTGGCCCATGTCCGTCCGCCGCCGTCGCTGCCCGCGAAGAGGCTGTTCTTTCGGGTAATTGTCTGCGGCCGGATGGCGCGCTCGACGGTGTTGGAGTCGATTTCGATCCGGCCGTCAGTGAGGAAGCGCTCCAGCGCGGCACGCCGGCCGAGTGCATAGCGGATCGCCTCGGCCGGCTTCGATTTTCCCGACAGCTTGGGCAGCTCCTTTTCCCACAGCGCAAACAGAGCGGCAACGACGGCGGCGGATTTCTCCTGACGCGCAGTTATCCGTACTGCCGGGTCCTGGCCGCGTACGGCCTCCTCGGCGGCCCACAGTGGGGCCATCTGCGCCACCGTCTGCGAGGCGATAACGGAGGAGCCTGCGGCATGCAGTTCGTAGAACTTGCGCCGCACGTGCGACCAGCACGCCGCCAGCATCACGCCGTCATTGCCCCGATCGGATCGGGCCAGCCGGTTATAGGCGGCGTATCCGTCGACTTGCAGGATGCCGCGATAGCCGTCCAGATGACGGGCGACACATTCGCCGGCGCGGCTGTCCTCGAAGCGGTAGGCGACGATGGGCGGTCCACTGCCGCCAAAGGGCCGATCATCACGCTTATGCAGAAATCTACATAACAGGGATTATGCGCACCCGATGATTATGCGCAGCTCATCGGGACAGTATCCAGTTTTCTTCGGCAGATCAGTGAGATGGTGGCCGGCATTCAAACTAAGCGCTGCGCATAATCCTTCCGAGTCCAATCAACTCGGAAGGAGATCAACATGCAAAAAGCGATCATCCTTCAGCCACAGCCCCGCGCTTGGCTGGAGGGCAGTATTCTTCGGCCCTACGTTTCGCAGTACGGCGAGCACTTGCTGCGAAGGCGATATGCGCCGAACACGCAGCGCGTCTATTTGTGCTGCATCGCGCATTTCGCCTATTGGCTGACCCAGGAGGGGTATGACCTGGAAGCGATCGGCCAGGGCGCCGTTATGCGCTTTCTCTCGGAGCACCTGCCGGCGTGCGCCTGCTCCGACCCGGTCCGTCGTTTGCGCCATGAGCTGCAGGCGGCACTGGGCCATCTTCTGGAGGTACTCGAAGCCGGCGGGGTGGTGCTGCAGTATCCTGCCCGCAATTCCACCATCGAACAGGAGCTGACGCGCTTCGATGCCCACATGCGCGACGTCAGGGGACTGGCGGACAACACCCGTCGGAAGCGTTGCCGAGTGGTCGGAGGATTTCTTGTCGAGCATTTCGGCGAGCAGCCGATCTCCCTGGCGACAGTCAACGCCGCATCCATCCGCCGCTTCGTCCTTGGCAAACAGGGGCGAAGACCCACCACCGTCGCCGCGATCGGCGTCATCATTGGCTGCTATCTCCGCTTCCGCAGCATGTTCGGCGACCGGGTGAGCGAACTGAAGGCCGCGATTCCCCGGGTCGCCCACTGGCGGGTGGCATCATTGCCTGAGGTGCTGACCGGCGCCGAGATCGACGAACTGCTGAGGTCCTTTGATCAGGCGTTCCCGTCGCGCCTGCGGGCTTATGCGATGGTGCGGTGCCTGATCGATCTCGGCCTGCGATCCAGCGAAGTCGTCAAGCTGCAGCTTGACGACATCAACTGGGCCGATGGCACGATCAAGCTTGTCGGCACCAAAAGCCGACGCGCGGATGCTCTCCCGCTACCGTCCGAGACGGGAGCGGCGATTGCAGCCTATCTGCACGAGGAGCGGCCCGCGACGTCGAACCGGGCCATATTTGTTCGCCATGTTGCCCCCTACGACGAGCCGATCACGACCAAGAGCGTCAAACGCGCAGTGCTGGCCGGCTACCGACGATGTGGATGGACGCGGACGGGTGTCCACATTCTCCGCCACAGCATGGCGAGCCGACTTCTGCGCGCCGGCGCGCCGATGAAGGAGATTGCGGACATCCTGCGGCATCGAAGCCTCGACACGTCCGCCATTTACGCAAAGGTCGATCTGACCAATCTTGCAGCCGTGGCCCTACCCTGGCCGGGGAGCGCGCAATGACCGGCGCGCGCACCATGCTCTCGCTGGCAGAGGACTATTTGTCCGAACGCCGCGCCCTTGGTTTCGCCCTCAGGATGCAGGGCCATCAAATCACCGCCTTCGCCTTGTTTGCCGACGAGCGCGGTCATAGTGGCCCGCTTACTAACGATATCGTCCTGAACTGGGTGCAAGGCCAGGCCAAACGAGCCAGTCCTTTCTCATGGGCCCGGCGCCTCGAGGCCCTTCGCCCGTTCGCGAGGTATCTTGCCCGGCTCGATCCCGGCACCGAGTTCCCACAAACCGCGACCTTTGGTCGTTCACATCGCCGCCTCGCACCGCACATCTATTCGGAGCAGGAGATCTGCGACCTTGTGACCGCCGCTTCGCGCCTCGCCCCTGAGGGCGGGTTGCGGCCGGCAACCTACGCGACGATCTTTGGGCTGATCGCCGCTACGGGTCTGCGCCGGTCAGAAGCACTTCACCTGCGCTGCAGCGATGTCAATCTCGATGGAGCGTTCCTTACGGTTCGGAACACGAAGTTCCGCAAATCCAGGCATGTGCCCATACACGCCACCGTCGTAGCCAAGCTACGGCGCTATCTGGCGGTTCGGGCGCGTCATGGTGCACGCACCGAGGACTCACCGCTGTTCCTGTCTCCGGCGGGCGGATTCATCGCGAAGCGGAGGATCAATAAGGTTTTCCAGAAGCTTCGCACCAACCTTAGTTGGACCGCGCGGGGCGGCCATGGCAAGGTGCGTATTCACGACCTGCGCCACACCTTCATTTGCCGCCGTATCCAGCTCTGGCACGAGCATGGCGCCGATATCGACAACGCCATGGCGGCGCTCTCGACCTATGTCGGCCACGCCAAGATCTCCGATACTTATTGGTATTTGACCGGCGTCCCGGAACTCATGGCGGTCGCTGGCAAACGGTTCGAGCTGTTCGCCTCTACGGTTGGAGGGGGTCATCATGACTGACCCCAAGCTGGCATCGTCCTTCCCCATCCTGCTGCAACGCTTTTTCGTCGAGCATCTGGGCAATCAGCGAGCCGTCAGTTCGCGCACTATCGCCGCCTACCGCGATACCTTCCGATTGTTTCTTGGCTTCGCCGAGGCGACGATTGGAAAGGCGCCCACCCGGCTGACCCTGGCCGACCTCGATGCGCTGTTGATCCTGAGCTTCCTCGACCACTTGGAGAAGGTGCGGAGCAACGGCGCCCGTACTCGCAACGCCCGCCTGGCGGCACTTCGCTCTTTCCTTAAGTATGCCGCCCACTACGACCTTACCGCGCTCCCCATCATTGAACAGGTGCTGGCCATTCCGATGAAACGGTTCGACCGGCCGGTCCTGGGATTTTTGTCACGCGAGGAGATGCAGGCGATCCTTGAGGCGCCGGATGCGCGGACATGGGCAGGTGAGCGGGATCGCGCACTGTTCAGCCTGATGTACAACACCGGCGCCCGCGTGTCTGAAGCCATCGGCCTGCGCGTCGGCGAGGTCGCCGTCGATGGCTCGGCGGTCGCGCACCTGCATGGAAAGGGGCGCAAAGACCGCAGCGTGCCGCTCTGGCGTACGACCGCTAACCTGATCCGTAACTGGAAGCGCCGGTTGGACTATGGGGGCGAGGAGAACTTCCTGTTTCCGAACAGAGGCGGCGGATGCATGGCGCGTTCGAACGTCACCCAGCGCCTTGAACTTGCGGTCTCGGCCGCCGCGGAACGTTACCCGCAACTCGCGCGTCGCTCGATTTCGCCTCACACC
>NZ_JAMYSV010000009.1:0-202891 GCF_040322115.1 Mesorhizobium sp. M0195
CTATAGGGGAGTAGGGGAGTAGGGGAGTAGGGGAGTAGGGGAGTAGGGGAGTAGGGGAGTAGGGGAGTAGGGGAGTAGGGGGCATGCGTTCCGCAGTGCAATCTACACCTCACATACTGCCTTACTCCCCTATTGCCCTACTGGCTTCAAATGCCTTCGCCGGCAAGCTCCTCGGAAAGTGCGGCGACCTGGTCCTGGGCGCTGCGCATCATCGGGTAGATGCCGAGAACGCGCTGCCAGGCTTCAAGTGCCGACTGCTTGTGGCCGGTTTCGGCCATGATCTGAGCCAGGCCCGAAAGCGCGCCGAAATGGCGTGGTTCGAGCTGCAGGGTGCGGTCGATGTCCGCCATCGACTTCCCGTAGTTCTTCATCATGAAATGAACAGTGGCGCGCCGGTTCCAGCCTTCCGCATAGGTCGGCTGCAAAGTCACCGCCTGATCGAGAAAATCGAGCGCGACATCGAATTTCTGATTTTCGATTGCCTTCTGCGACCATTGCATCATCAGGTCGATAGAGGCGCTGCCCGACTGGGACCACTCGCTGCCGATCCGTCCGGCGATGCGCTCGGCCGCCTTTTCATTGCGTTCGCGCTTGAGATCGGCAAACAGCTGATCGAGCCGCGCCTGTTTCGTCTTGACGACCGGAGGTGCTGTCGGCGGAGTTGTGGTCGGATCTTCAGCCCACGCCGGCAGCGAGACAGCGCCGGAAACGAGGAAAGCCGTGAAAAATGCAAAAAGAATCCGCATCGCGGGAATCTAGCCCCCGACGCCGGATCGTCAAACTGAATTTAGCGTGAGTGTCGTATCATGCGAACGGAGGCGCGCAGCCTCCGTCGAAAACTCAACCCTGGCGCGCCTTGTAGCGCGGCGCGGTCTTGTTGATGATGTAGATGCGGCCCTTGCGACGAACCAGCTGGTTGTCGCGGTGACGCGCCTTCAACGCCTTGAGCGAATTCTTGATTTTCATGGTCTTGCCCGTCGGTCTGGGCCCGGTCACGGGCCGAATTATTAAGGCGCGCCCACAGACGCGCCTTTGAACTGTGCGTGGCTCATAGACGAGGAGCGTTGCCCGTGTCAACCGCAAGCGCGTTGCCTAAACGATACGGACCGTTTCGTATCATCAAATATCCGCCACTGGCGCCTTGCGGCATTGCGCAGGCTTGCGACGGCTGGAATGATGCGGTTGCGAATTGGAGATCGTCATGCGCCGAATTCTTGTGTCCGCCTGTCTTGTCGTCCTCGCGGCAGGCTCTGTTGCCCATGCGCAGGAATGCGACCGCAACGACGACAGCCAGCAGATGATGAACATCTGCGCCGACGCGGACTACAAATCCGCCGACGCCAAGCTCAACAAGGCCTACCAGGATCTCATCGGCGGAAGTGACGCAAAAGCCAGGAAGCTGTTGCAGACGGCGCAGCGCGCCTGGATCGCTTTTCGCGACGCGGAATGCAGCTATTCCGCCGCGGACAGCGAAGGCGGCTCGATCTATCCGATGCTGATATCGGAATGCCTGACGCGGCTGACCGACGATCGCACTAAGCAGCTCACCGCCGATTCGACCTGCGCAGAAGGCGATGTGAGCTGCGCCAGCCCCGACGAGGACGAGAGCGGCGACATCCAGTAAGCGTAGGTTCTAACTTTGTGTTTGAGCATGATCTTTTCCGAAACCGGATTCCACTTTTCGCTAGCGCGGACCTTCGGTTCGGGATCATGCTCTAGCTGCGGCGGCTCACGCGCGTAAAATGGCCCATCTTGCGGCCGGGCCGCGCCTCGGCCTTGCCATAGAGGTGCAGCATCAGATCGGGCTCGGCGAGCAGCTCAGGAACGCGCCGGATGTCGTCGCCGATCAGGTTTTCCATGACGCAGTCGAACTGCCGGGCGGGACTTCCCAGCGGCAGGCCGGCGACGGCGCGGATGTGCTGCTCGAATTGCGAGATGGTGCAGGCGGCCTCCGTCCAGTGACCGGAATTGTGGACGCGCGGCGCTATCTCGTTGACCAACAGCGAACCGTCGGCAAGGACAAAGAATTCGACGCCGATGACGCCGACATAGTCGAGCGCTGCAAGGATCTCCGCCGCCGCCGTTTGAGCCGCAGCCGCCGTCTCGGATTCTACTCCGGCCGGCAGCGTCGAGCTGTGCAGAATACCGTTGCGATGGACATTCCACGCTGGATCGTAGGCGGCGAGCGAGCCGTCGCTGCCGCGCGCGGCGATCACCGAAACCTCGCGCTCGAAGGTGACGAAGGATTCCAGGATCAACGGCACGTTGCCCATCGCCTCGCAAGTGCCGGCAAAGCCGCCTGTTTCCATGTTGCGGAAGACACGCTGGCCCTTGCCGTCATAGCCCATGCGGCGCGTCTTCAATATGCCGCTGCCGTTGAACTGTTTCAGCGCAGCCGTCAGTTCCTCGTCATTGTCGACGGGACTGAAATCCGCGGTCGGTATGCCGATACCATTGAGGAATTTCTTTTCCGCCAGCCGGTCCTGCGCCACTTCCAGTGCGCGTGCCGGCGGATAGACCGGCACCGTAGAGGCAAGTGCCGCGGCAGCCGCGACCGGAACGTTCTCGAATTCATAAGTAACGACGGCACTGGCCGCAGCCAGCTCGCCAAGCGCGGCCGCGTCGTCGTAGGCGGCGACGATCTGCCGGTTGGCGACCTGTGCCGCCGGGCAATCCGGCTGCGGCTCCAGCACGACGATGCGATAGCCGAGGCGGGCCGCGGCCATCGCCAGCATGCGGCCCAGCTGGCCGCCGCCGATGATGCCGATGCTCGATCCCGCCGGCAGGCTCACGGCGCGTCCGTGGGCTCGGCGGCCACCTTGGCGGTCTGCGCGGCGCGCCAGCTATCCAGCCGGGCGGCGAGCTTTTCGTCGCTCAGCGCCAGCACCGCGGCGGCGAGAAGGGCAGCGTTGGCAGCGCCGGCCTTGCCGATGGCCAAAGTGCCGACCGGAATGCCGGCCGGCATCTGCACGATTGATAGCAGCGAATCCTGGCCCGACAGCGTCTTTGATTCCACCGGCACGCCGAGCACCGGCAGCGGCGTCATCGCCGCCGTCATGCCGGGCAGATGCGCCGCACCCCCGGCACCGGCGATGATCACCTTGTAGCCGGCCGCCTTGGCGCCCTTGGCGAACTCATAGAGCCGGTCGGGCGTGCGGTGGGCCGAGACAATCAGCCGCTTGTGCGAAATGCCAAGCGCCTCAAGCGTTTCGGCGGCGTGGCGCATCGTCGCCCAGTCGGACTGGCTGCCCATGATGATGGCGACGTCGGCGCGGTGATCGTCCAAGCTTCTGCTCTCCGGCGGCAAAGGCGCGCATTAGCGGAAATCGAGGGGAGCCGCAAGGATGGCCGGAAACGGCAAAGCCGCTTGTGCCGTCTGCGTGGCTACGCACATGGACTTGGGCGGTCTGTCATCGGGCGGCCGCTGCTCGGAAGCGGTTGACGAAGTCGTCAAGTTCAGGCCGTTCGGTATCGGAAATCGCCCAGTAGGAAAAGGCGCTGTCGCTCCAGTGGACCAGCGAGAAGCCACCAGCAGAAAGATCGACCGGTCCGGCTGTCGAGCCGGTTTCCTCGGGCGCGGCGACGAGAGTGATCAGGTGCTCGCGGTGCCTGTAGACCAGTGCCGGCACTGGCTGGTCGGCGATCACCTCGACTCGGCCGCCGAGCAACGCGAAGCCGTCACTGGCAAGGTCAGGTGCCGGCGGCGACAGGCCGACCCTGCCATCCAGCCAGGGTTTGACCGTGTGCCGGTCCGACGAGACGACGTCCACCGGGCTGGCTGCCAGCAGGCTGCGGCGGTGGCCGTTGGCGACCGCGGCGGCAAAGCTGTCGGGCGCCCTGCTCAGCATCATCCACTGCGTCGCGCCGCTGGCCAGCACGGCGGTAACGACGATCGACGCCGCCAGCGCGCGCCAGTCGAACGCGCCAAATCGGTGCACGGCTCTGTGTGCCGGCGGCACTCGAGCGGCGGGCGCCGGCGCCGGCAGCACTTTCTCCGTACCGGCTGTCCCGATTGCAGCGATGCGAGCCTTGAAATCCTCACGGACATCGAGCCTCGGCAGCCCGCTGACGACCGTCTGCAGCGCAACGATGCGGGCATGATCGGCGGCGAGCGCCGGGTCGGCGGCGATGCGTCGCTCGACAGCCAATGCTGCTGCTGCGTCGAGCTCGCCATCGACCAAGGCGTGGATCATCAGCGCCACGCCCGCCGGGTCATCGGGCAGTCCATCGTTGTGCGCGCTCATGGCGCCCTCCCAAGTTGGGATATCAGCAGACCGCGCGCCCTCGCCAGCCGCGACATCACCGTGCCTAGCGGCACGCCAAGCAGCGTCGCGATCTCGCGATAGCTGAGGCCGTTGACGTCGCGCAGCACCACAGTCTCGCGAAATTGGTGCGGCAGCGCGGCGATCGCCGCCTCGAGTGCGGCCGTGTCGGCCTTGGCGATCAGGCTTGCCTCAGGATTATCCGTATCCGGCAGGCCGGCGCCATATGCAGCCGTCATGTCATCGAGGTCGCTCAGGTCGCCGACGGCGACGATACTGCGCGGCCGGTTGCGCGCCAGCCAGGAGTAAGAGGCGTTGCGCACGATCGCCAGCAGCCAAGCGCGCGCATTGCCGCCGGCATAGCCGGCGATGCCCGCATGCGCCTTCAAACAGGCCTCCTGCACCACATCCTCCGCATCGGCTGCGTTGCCCGTCAGCCAGCGGGCAAGCGCAAGCGCATCCGCGAGATGGGGCAGAACCACCTCGCGAAAGCGCTCGGTCGCGGCCTCTTGGTTCAACACCGTCGCATCGCCCGGCATCCCGGGCAGAACCTTCCGAAAATCCTCACGGAGCGACGGTGATCCTGCCCTGCATGTGCGGGTGAAGCCCGCAGAAATAGGCATAGTCGCCCACTTTGGTGAAGGTGAAGGCATATGTGTCACCGGTGTCAAGCGCCTTGGAGCGAAACGAGGCATCGTTGGCGACCACCAGATGCGGGATGTCGTCGTCATTCTCGAAGGTCACGGTGTGCCCTGCTTTATCGTCAGCACCGCCGGTGTGAAGGCAAAGTTCTCGATCTTGACCATTGGCTGGTCTGCTGCGTTCAGTGGCATGGCAACCATTATCAGGATCGCCGCCAAACCGAACGTGACAGGGGATACGACCAAGACGCGGGATGGGAAGCGGATCATCGCATTTCTCCTCAAGCCAGCGTGCTGTCGATGATGGCGAGGTCCTGCCCGCCTTGCTTGACCGTCACGCTGCTCGTGCCGAGCAGGCTGCGCAACTGGCCGGCAGGCACCGTCATCGGCCCGGGTGAGGCTGCGGTGCCCGGCGCCGGTTGCGGGAAAGCGGTCGAGCGCGCGGTATGGAAGGTAACGTTGCCTTCGACCTTCTGCATGATCTGGTGGATATGGCCGTTGAGTACGGTGACAGAGCCGAAGCGCTTGAGCAGGGCCAAGGCCTGCGCCGCGTCGTCGGTGCCCCAGCCCCATTCGGGATAAACAGCCCATAGCGGGATGTGGGCAAAGACGACGATTGGCGTCGAGGCGGTGACCGCCTTCAGATCATCGGCCAACCATGCCAACTGGTCGGCGCCGAGATTGCCCAGCCCTCCAGCCTTCAGGTTGACGACGTTGACCAGCCCGATGAAATGGACGCCGTTCTGGTCGAACGAATACCAGCCAGCGCCCTTGGTGCCTTTGCCGTAGCGGTCGAGATAGGCCTGGCCATTGCCGTCATCGATCAGGTCGTGCTCACCGGGCACATAATGTACGTCGAAGCCTGCGCCGCCGATGATCTGGGCAGCGTTGTCGAACTGCGCGACTTTCGACAAATGGGTGATGTCGCCGGTGTGGATCATGAAAGCGGGCTTTTGCGGCAACGCCTGGATCTTGCCGATGGCCTCCTTCAGCGTGTCGATGGCGTGCGGGTTGGCAGCCTTGTCGAAGCCGATGTGGCTGTCGGAGATCTGGAGGAAAGTGAAGCCGGTGGCCAAGGCTTCTGCGGCTTGCGCCGCGCCGAGCAGGCTGAGCGAAACCGGCACGCCGGCCGAAATCGTCCATAGCACTCCCGTGCCGGCCCAGATCATGCATTCCAGTGCATGACGGCGGCTGATGCCGTCAGCTTCATTGTCGTGGTGGTGGGTCATACCGGTCTCCTGCAACGCCGGAAATGGCGTCTGCTTGGGAGACCAATGGGCGGGGTGGTTTATTCCGCCCGACGACCAAAAAGTCATTCACAGTGCCGTGATGGCGCAATGGCCCGATGCCAAGCCGGCGCTGGAAGGCACTGGCTCGACCACGTTATGGCGATGTCTAGTCCGGCCAGCGCAAGGCCCCGGCGGACTGCTTGCGAGCGGGTTTCATCGCATCCGCAGGACGCTCCTTCGCGGTCAGCACGGCGCGAAGCTGCTCGGCGACGATTTCTGCCTCGCCGGGGTGCAGGTTGCACGGATCAAGGAAGAAGTGACCGCGCTCGACCTCGTGGTTGCGCACGATGATGGGGGGCGAGCCCGCCGCCAGCGCCGAGGCAAGGCCGGCGGCGGTGAACCTGCTTTCAGGCGTAACAAACACCTGCAGGCGGTCGAGCGGATTGGCGGTCGGATCGGGAATGATATGCGCGGCGATACCGGGCAGTCCTTGCAATGCGTCTTTCCACAGATGCAGGGCGGCTTCCTCCCGCTGACGGATGCCGGCATGGTCGCGCCGCTCCCAGGCTTCCAGGGCCGCCATGGTGCCGGCAATGCTTTCCTTGCCCACCTTCATCGCCCGCGCAACGCCACGATTCTGGAGATAGGCGGCCCGCACCAGATCCTTGCGCCCCGTCACGATGCCGCTTGTCGGTCCGCTGAGGAACTTGTGCCCGCTATAGACGACGATGTCGGCGCCGCGTGCGAGAAAGCCGCGCAGGTCGTATTCGGAGGCGGCGTCGACGATCACCGGCACGCCCTTGGCGTGGCAGATCTCGCAGAACTCCTCGAGCGAAAGCATGCCGTATTGCACCGTGTGGTGCGCAACTACGTAGAGGCCGGCCGCGGTGCGGTCGCGGATCGCGTCGCGCACATGATAATCCTGCGTCACGCTGACCGTGCCGGCGGGTATTGTCTTCGCCCCGGCCAACCGGATCGACTGGTCGATCGGCGCGCCGTAATTGACGATATGACCGAGCTGGACGATGACCTCCGACTTGAGGCCCTCAGTGTCGTCCGGCAGCCGCTCGATCGCAAGAAGGCTTGTTCCGGTCATCGCGCCGGCAATCGCCATGGTTATGCCGCTGGCGCAGCACGCGGTGATGAAGCCGGCCTCGCCGCCGGTGAGGCGTGCAATCACAGTACTTGCGGCGCGCTGCAGATCGTCCATCTCGACCCATTGCGAGGCGATTTCCGACATTGCGGCAATCGCTTCTGGCACGATGATCGAAGCGCCGAGCGCCGTCATCGTACCGGAAACGTTGATGATCGGGCGAAGGCCAAGCCGTTCGCGGATTGTCGTGTTGGAACGGTCAGCGGCATAGGTCGTCATCTCTGCAGATCCTGTTCGAACGATTTCAGGCGATCTCGACGACCGCCTCGATTTCAACTGTGATGTTGCCCGGCAGCGAGCCGACACCGATTGCCGAGCGGGCATGTCCGCCGATCTTATCAAAGACGGCCGCGAAAAGATCGGAACAGCCATTCACCACCTTGGGGTGCTCGCTGAATGTCGGCGTCGCATTGACAAAGCCAAGCAGCTTGACGACGCGCACGACGCGGCCGAGGTCGCCGGCCGCCGCATGCATGACGGCGAGCAGGTTCAGGCCGGTCAGACGCGCATGATCATAGGCCTCTTCAACGCTGACGTCGTCGCCGACCTTGCCGGTGCAGAGCGCGCCATCGGCGCGCAACGGCCCCTGGCCGGAGAGGAAGATCAGCCGTCCGCTCTCGGCATAGGTGACGAAGTTGGCGATGGGCTTCGGCGGCTCGGGCAGTGTCAGGCCCAATTCCGCGAGCCGGATGTAAGGCGTCATAAAAGCTCCTTGCGACAGCTTTCGCCGTCCGATGTCAAAAATGCGAGGCGCGAAATCGCGCCAGGAAGCTGCGAAGGCGTTCATTGTCGAAGCCCGCCGCCAGAATCTCGGCGGGTGGTCCGACGGCGCTGACGCCGCCGTCCGCCATGAAAACGATGCGGCTCGATGCATCGCGTGCAAAAGCCATCTCATGCGTGACCATCAGCATCGTCATGCCGTCTTCGGCAAGGCTGCGAACGACCTCGAGCACCTCGCCAACCAGTTCGGGGTCGAGCGCCGAAGTTATCTCGTCGAGAAGCAGTATCTTCGGCTCCATCGCCACGGCGCGGGCGATGCCGACGCGCTGCTGTTGGCCGCCGGACAACTCGGCCGGCAGGCTATCGGCCTTGTGGGCGAGGCCGACCCGGCCGAGCCAGTGCTCGGCAATGGTGCGGGCCTCGGCATTGCTCTTGCCGCGCACCTTGCGCAGGCCAAGCATGATGTTGCCGGCGGCAGTCAAATGCGGAAACAGATTGAAGCTCTGGAACACCATTCCGGTCTCGGCTCGCATCGCCGCCAGGTCGCGCTCGCTGCGTCGCTGGCGTGTTCCCGTCTCGCGATAGCCGACCTCCTTGCCATCGATACGGATCGAGCCGCTGTCGTAGCTCTCCAGGAAGTTGACGCAGCGCAGCAGCGTGGTCTTGCCGCTGCCGGAAGGGCCGATGACAGTCACCACCTCGCCGCGTGTCACCTTGAGACTGACCGAGCGCAGGACCTCGACGGATCCAAAGGCTTTGGAAACCTCGGAGACATCGAGAAGTGCCGGATTCTGGTGCGAGGCATTGGACATCTTGCTATTCCCGGATGAAGGAGAAACGCTGCTCCAGCCGCCGGCTGGCCAAGGAGAGGGCGTAGTTGACGGCGAAGTAGACGAGCGCACCGAGAATGTAGAGCGGCATCGCCTCATAGGTGCGGCCGATGACCTGGTTGATTGCCTGCATCAGGTCGGTGATGCCGAGCAGCGAGACCAGCGCGCTGCCCTTCACCGCGTCGGTCACGCCATTGATCCAGGGTGGCAGGAACCGCCTGAACGCCTGCGGAAAAATGACGTAGGCCAGCCGCTGACGAAAGGTCAGTCCGATCGCCATCGCCGCCTCGGACTGACCCTTGGGAATCGAGCCGACGGCGCCCCTCAGATATTCGACCACTTGTGCGGTCTTGAAGAGGGTGAGGGCGAGTACGGCCGCCCAAAAGGATTCGAGATGCAGCCCCACCGCGGGCAGGCCGTAATAGACGAAGAAGATCAGCACCAGGATCGGAATGCCGCGTATGGTGTCGCTGAAGATGCGCACTGCCCAGCGCAGCGGAGCCGGACCGTAGACAAGGCCGACGCCCATCAGCACGCCGGCGATGAGCGATAGCACTACGACCAGCAGCGACACCCACAAGGTCACGGCAAAGCCTTCGGCGAGGAACGGCAAGGCGTAAATGATCTGGCTCAGCATCTCAGCGCGCCGCCTTGAACCGGCGCTCGACCAGCCGCAACGCGAAAAGCAGTGCATAGCCGGTCAACAGGTACATCGCCGTCACCACCAGATAGACTTCGACAATGCGGAACGTGTTGAAGTTGATCCACTGGGCGCCGTAGGTGAGCTCGGGTACCGAGATGACCGATGCCACGGACGTGTCCTTGAAGAGCGATATGAATGTGTTGGAAAGCGCCGGCAGCGTTATGCGCAGCATCGTCGGCAGGCGCACATGGAGCAGCCTTTGCCATGGCGTCAGGCCGATTGCCTTGCCGGCGTCGAGCTGTCCGCGCGGTACCGCCTCGAGCCCCGAGCGAAACACCTCGACCAGGTAGGCGCCGCTGTAGAGCGATAGCGTGGCAATAAATGAGGTTTGCGCACTGTAGGCAATGTCGATCACCGTCGGCAGGCCGTAGAAGACCAGATAGACGAGCAGGATCAGCGGCACGTTGCGGATGAACTCGACATAGGCCGCGATGATGGTCCGCACCGCACGTCCGGCCGATACGTACCAGACCGCCAGAACGAGCCCGATGACGATGCCGATCGCGATCGAGATGACGGCCAGTTCGAGGCTTAACAGCAGTCCGCCCCAGAGCTTGTCGAAATGCCGCCAGATCAGGTTGAAGTTGAGGGTATAACCCATGCATCCCCGTCATAGAGGGCTGTGATGAGAGGGGGGCGGAAGGACGTTTGTCCTTCCGCCTGCTTGCATCAGATGACCGGGAAACCGGGATGGCGGGCCGGCGGCTCCTGTCCGAAATAATCCTTGAACGCAGCGTCGTAGAGTGCCGTTTCATGGCCGAACATGGCGATGGTGAAGGTCTGGTTGACGAAGGTCAGCCAGTCGAGGTCGCCCTGCCGCAGTGCGGCGCCATAAAGCATCGAGAACCAGCTCTTGCCGGCATCGAAGTATTTGTCCGGATTGCGCGAGGCGAGCCAGCGGACCGTTGACAGATCAACCGCGGCAGCGTCGACGCGCTTGGATTCCAGGGCCTGCAGCACGTTGGCCTGCGTGTCTATCTGCATCACCTGCGACTCCGGCAGCACGATATGCACATTTGCCTCGGCATCAACGTTTTGCAGGATGGAAATCCGGGTCGCCGAACCGGCGGCAAGCAGCTTGTCGAAGGTCTTGTTTTCGGCGTTCGGAAGGGTCAGCAAGGCGATGCCTTCGACGTAGTAGGGCCTGGAGAAGTGGATCAGCTGCGAGCGCTGGGCGGTCATGGTCATGAACTGGATGGTGATGTCGACCTTGTTGGTGGTCACGTTCGGAATGCGCTGAGCCGGATCCTGCATGACGAATTCGACTTTGGTCGGGTCGTCGAAGAGCCCCTTGGCGAGAATGCGACCCATGGTGATGTCCATGCCCACCAGTTCGCCGGCGTCGTTCTCGAAATGCCAGGGCGCATTGGTGCTGCCGGTGCCGACGATCACCTTGCCGCGCTCGAGGACGGTGCGCAGCAGGCTGTCCGGCGCTGCCTGGGCCGCCGCTTTCTGAACGTCGACCGCGGTAGCGGCGCTCATCACTCCGGCCGTTGCAAGCCCGGCCATTCCCAGTTTCAGAAATTCACGTCTTTTGGATGTGTCGTTCACGGCGACCTCCTTTCGTGTTGTGTTCCCCTTTGGACCAGCGATACAGGCATCGGTTGCAACTGATGTAATTGTCTCTTACAACAGACGCCTGTACTCTGTACAAGACAGATTAACATCAGGGATCGATAATGCAAGATGGCAACGCCTTGGCCGCTCGACCGGACGTCGGATTGGACGAGGACAAGACCTCGGGGTCTCGGGAGAAGGGTCTCAACCGGGTTCTCCAGATTTTGGAGTTTCTCCACACGACCCAGCGCGCGATCGGCGTTGGCGACCTTGCCAAGGGAGTGAACGCGCCGCGTTCGACGACCTATACGCTGGTGCGCTCGCTGGTCGACGCAGGCCTGCTGGAGATGGCCGGAGACGGCAATCGGGTTTATTTCGGAAAGAAGCTTTATCTCTACGGAATGGACTATGTGCGGGGCAACGACCTGCTCAGGCGAGGGCGCCAGGAAGTCGACCATCTGTCGCGCGAGACCGGCGAGACCTCGGAGCTGTGCATGCTGCAAAGCGGCCGCTATACCATCGTCCATTCAAGCCCGGGAACGAGGCCATTCAGGATCAGTTCGGCGACGGGTCTGCAAATACCGCTTCCCTGGACAGCTTCCGGGCGGCTGCTCCTCGCCGGGTTCGACAGGGCGGCGATCGAGGATATGGTCTCGGAAGACGATCTCGTGCTGCCGGACGGCCGCAGGTTGCGGCTCGACGATTTCATAGCCGACATCGCCGTCGCCAAATCGGCCGGCTACTGCGTCACCTCCGGCCTTGTCGATGCCTATACGAAATGCCTGGCCGCGCCGGTTTTTTCAGCGCCGGGCAGGGTCGAGGCGACGATGTGCCTGGTGGTTCCGATCGATACTTCGAGGGAAAAGACCGACGATCTGATAGCGCTGTTGCGCGAGCGCGCCGCGCGGCTTTCGATCGCGGCATAGCGCTTTTCCAGCAGGCCGGCGCCGGCGTTCGTTCAAGCAATAATGTCTGGAATGATCTTGTCTTCCAGCGCCATCAGCCTGTCCTTCAGGAAAAGCTTCTTTTTCTTCATGCGCTGGATCTGCAGCGGGTCGCAATTCATGGCGATCATCGCATTGATGGCCGCGTCGAAATCGGCGTGTTCCTGCTTCAGCCGGGAATATTCGAGGCGGATATCAGCCTGTTCCTGATCGGACATTTTTACCGTCTGCACGTCTGCGGCGCCCAAACACTGGGCCTGATTGGGCGGGACCGGGGCCTTCTTGCACCGGCGCGCAGCCCATACCACATTTCACATTGTCGTGGAATGCTACCACGCAGCATTCGACATCGGTGCTCGATGGTGGCACACTGTCATTATGCCGTCACAGAAGCGAGCCTGCGGTGGACGTGCCTTGGCGGCTGCAATCGAGGAAACCATGAAAGGGAGAACCAATCATGTCTCTTGCATCCCATCTTGATGAGCTGCAGCGGAAACACGGCGACATCGAACGGGAAATCGACGATGCGATGGCCCATCCATCGGTAGACGACCTCGAAATCGTGAATCTCAAGCGGCGCAAGCTGGCGCTCAAGGACGAGATTGAAAAACTGAAGGCGAAACCGACGACGCACTGAAGCCCTTCCAGGACTAGAAGCGCGCGCCGCCCGGCGCGCGTCTCTTTCCGGTGGCATATCGCTATGCTGCCGGAAATGCATGTGGATTTGCGGCAAGCTGCCGTCTTGTCATTTCCGATTTGCTAGGCCTGCGCGCCAGTCGCCATTGACAAGCCATCTTTGCTCCTCCACCTCATGCCCGGACCTTCAAGATTAAAGGCAGCCGGCATGACCGGATATTTTTCCTCACCCTTCCCACGCCGCAGGTCGGTCGGTGTCGATGTCGGCGGCGTGATTGTCGGCGGCGGCGCGCCGGTCGTCGTCCAGTCAATGACCAACACCGACACGGCCGATGTCGATCAGACGGTCGCACAGGTGGCGGCGCTGCATCGCGCCGGCTCCGAGATCGTGCGCATAACCGTCGATCGCGACGAAAGCGCTGCCGCCGTGCCGGCCATCCGCGAGCGGCTGGAACGACTCGGCATCGACGTGCCGCTGGTCGGCGATTTCCACTATATCGGCCACAAGCTCCTGGCCGACCACCCGGCCTGCGCCGAGGCACTGGCCAAATACCGCATCAATCCCGGCAATGTCGGCTTCAAGGACAAGAAAGACCGGCAGTTCGCCGCGATCGTCGAGATGGCGATCCGATACGACAAACCGGTACGCATCGGCGTCAATTGGGGTTCGCTCGACCAGGAGCTGCTGACCCGGCTGATGGACGACAACCAGGCCCAGGGCTTTCCGCTGACCGCCCAGGAAGTGACGCGCGAGGCAATCGTGCGGTCGGCAATCCTGTCGGCCGAAATGGCTGAAGAGATCGGCCTTGCCCGCGAGAAAATCATCCTGTCGGCCAAGGTCAGCGGCGTGCAGGATCTGATCGCCGTCTACACCGAGCTTGCCACCCGTTCCGACCATGCGCTGCACCTCGGCCTGACGGAGGCGGGCATGGGCTCGAAAGGCATCGTCGCCTCGTCCGCGGCCATGGGCATCCTGCTTCAGCAGGGCATTGGCGACACCATCCGCATCTCGCTGACGCCGGAGCCAAACGGCGACCGCACGCGCGAGGTGCAGGTGTCGCAGGAGCTGTTGCAGACCATGGGCTTCCGGCAGTTCGTGCCGATCGTCGCCGCCTGCCCGGGCTGCGGGCGCACAACCTCGACCGTGTTCCAGGAGCTTGCCCAGAACATCCAGGCCGACCTGCGCAAGAACATGCCGGTGTGGCGCGAACAATATCCCGGCGTCGAGAACCTCAAGGTCGCGGTGATGGGTTGCATCGTCAACGGTCCGGGCGAATCCAAACACGCCGATATCGGCATTTCGCTGCCCGGCACCGGTGAGACGCCGACCGCCCCGGTGTTCGTCGACGGCAAGAAGGCGGCGACCCTGCGCGGCCCGTCGATCGCCGCGGATTTCGAGAAAATGGTTTCCGACTACATCGAACGGCGGTTTGGGCAACACGGCAAAGCCGCGGCGGAGTAGTTCGATGCGGCGTTTGCTTGGGGCGACGCTGGTTGTCATTTCCGGGCTGGGCTGGGCGACAGCCGTCCAGGCCGATCCGCCGCGGCCCGCCAAGCAGAAGCTGATCGATCGAGTTTGCGATCTTATAGAGACGCATGCCGACCAGAACGGCCTGCCCCGGGATTTCTTTGCCCGGCTGATCTGGAAGGAGAGTCGTTTCGATCCCAACGCGGTCAGCCCCGTCGGCGCGGAGGGTATCGCCCAATTCATGCCGGGTACCGCCAAGATGCGCGGGCTCGCCAATTCGTTCGATATCGAGCAGGCTATCCCGGCCTCGGCAAAATATCTCGCCGAAATGAAGACCGGCTTTGGCAATCTGGGCCTCGCCGCCGCAGCCTACAATGCTGGCGAGAGCCGGGTGACGCGCTGGCTGAATTCCGGCGGATTCCTCCCGATGGAGACCGAAAGCTACGTCCTGGACGTTATGGGCGAGCCGGCCGACAAGTTCACCGATGCCGCGTATGCCGGCGTCATCCGGCCGCTCGACAAGAAGGCGAGTTTCGCTGCCGCTTGCCGCGAGCTGCCGGTGATCATGTCCAGAACCGTGCCGATGTCGTCGATCAACATCAAGCCGTGGGGCGTGCAGGTGGCCGGCAATTTCCGTCGCGCCGCGGCGCTCAATCAGTGGAGCAACGTGAAGCGCCGGTTTCCAGCCTTGCTCAGCGGTCGCGATCCGGTGGTCAGCCGGGTGCGCACACCGATCGGCAGGCGCGGCATCTATGCGGTGCGGATCGGCGCCGACACCAAAGCCAAGGCCGACGATATTTGCCAGAAACTGCACAGCGTGGGCGGCGCATGCATCGTGGTGCGCAATCGGTAAGCCATATGTCGGTGCGTTTTCGCGCCATTGCTGCCATCTTGCTCCCCGTGGGCACTTCGTCCTCGACACGTGAATCATATTTTTGGTGAACCGTTAACCAGGTCTTGCATCGTCGTCGATGCGGGGTAAGGTCCCCGCGATTTTTCGCGAAAGGGATCAGCATGGCCGGCTTCAAGACACTGGACGACATCGGCAATATCAGCGGCAAGCGTGTGCTGGTGCGTGTCGACCTCAACGTTCCCGTCACCGAGGGCAAGGTCACCGACGCCACCCGCATCGAGCGCATTGCGCCGACCATCGCCGAGCTCTCCGGCAAGGGAGCCAAGGTCATCCTGCTTGCCCATTTCGGCCGGCCCAAGGATGGACCGGCGCCCGAATTCTCACTCGAACCGATCGCCAGGGCGACGGCGGACGTGCTCGGCCGCCCCGTCGGCTTTGCCGCCGACTGCATCGGCGACAAGGCCGCAAATGCCGTTGCTGCCATGAACGGCGGCGACGTGCTGCTGCTCGAGAACACCCGCTTCCACAAGGGCGAGGAGAAGAACGACCCGGCCTTCACCGAAAAGCTCGCCGCTAACGGCGACATCTTCGTCAACGACGCCTTCTCTGCTGCGCACCGTGCCCATTCGTCGACAGAAGGGTTGGCGCATGTGCTGCCGGCCTTCGCTGGGCGCACCATGCAGGCCGAACTCGATGCGCTGGAAAAAGGGCTTGGCAATCCCGTCCGTCCGGTTGTCGCCATCGTCGGCGGCGCCAAGGTCTCGACCAAGATCGACCTGTTGATGAACCTTGTGAAGAAGGTCGACGCGCTGGTCATCGGCGGCGGCATGGCCAATACGTTTCTAGCGGCGCGCGGCACCGACGTCGGGAAATCCTTGTGCGAGCATGATCTCGCGACCACCGCCAAGCAGATCATGATCGAGGCGGCTGAGGCCGGCTGCGCCATCATCCTGCCCGCCGACGGCGTCGTCGCCAGGGAGTTCAGGGCCGGCGCCGCCAACGAGACCGTCGCCATAGCAGACGTGCCGGCCGACGGCATGATCCTCGATGTCGGCGCAAAGACCGTGAAAACCATTGCCGAATGGATCGACCGTGCCGCGACGCTGGTCTGGAACGGGCCGCTCGGCGCTTTCGAAATCGAGCCATTCGACCAGGCAACGGTGGCGACGGCCGGGCACGCGGCAGCGCGCACCAAGGCCGGCAGACTGGTCTCGGTTGCTGGCGGCGGCGACACGGTGGCGGCGCTCAACCATGCCGGCGTCAGCGATGATTTTACTTATGTATCGACGGCCGGCGGCGCTTTCCTCGAATGGATGGAAGGCAAGCCCTTGCCCGGCGTCGACGTCTTGAAGCGCTGAGCGCGACCGCAAGAGCAGCGCGAAGGAGTGCGCCCGCGACTTTCAATCGATTCGCGCTTGTTTGACGAAATGGTTCGACTTGAACCTGCGTTGCTCTGGTGGTCTGCTGGGCGTGGATCAATTCTTTCAGGAGAAGCACGATGAGCGAACGTCTCGAGGACATTGCCGCCGCGATGGTGGC
This sequence comes from Mesorhizobium sp. M0195, assembly GCF_040322115.1. Lineage (NCBI taxonomy): Bacteria > Pseudomonadati > Pseudomonadota > Alphaproteobacteria > Hyphomicrobiales > Phyllobacteriaceae > Mesorhizobium > Mesorhizobium sp. M0195. The sequence continues at coordinate 16,536 of NZ_JAMYSV010000009.1, forward strand.
CGATGGCAAAGGCTTGCTGGCGGCCGACGAAAGCTCCGGCACCATCAAGAAACGCTTCGACGTCATCGGCGTCGAGTCGACCGCCGACAGCCGGCGCGACTATCGCGAGATGATGTTCCGCGCCAGCGAGGCAATGACCAAATACATTTCCGGCGTCATCCTCTATGACGAGACCATCCACCAGAAGGCCGCCGACGGCACGCCGCTGGTCGACATCATCAAGGCATCAGGCGCCATCCCCGGCATCAAGGTCGACGCCGGCGCCAAGCCTCTGGCCGGCTTTCCCGGCGACACCATCACCGAAGGCCTGGACGGCCTGCGCGAACGCCTCGCCGACTATTACAAGCTCGGCGCCCGCTTTGCCAAATGGCGCGCGGTGATCGATATCGATGTTTCCAAAGGCGTGCCTTCCGCCACCTCGATCGGCTCGAACGCCCATGCGCTCGCCCGTTACGCCGCGCTTTGCCAGGAAGCCGGCATCGTGCCGATCGTCGAGCCGGAGGTGCTGATGGACGGCGCCCACGACATCGACACGTGCTACGAGATCAGCAAGGCGACACTGACAAAGTTGTACACCGAGCTCTATGCGGCCCGCGTCGCGCTCGAAGGCACCATCCTGAAACCGAACATGGTCCTCGCCGGCAAGAAATCGGGCAAGGTCAGCAGCCCCGGGGAAGTCGCCGAAAAGACCATAAAACTGTTCCGCGAGACCGTGCCGGCGGCGATTGGAGGCATCGCCTTCCTTTCGGGCGGACAATCGGACGAGGAGGCGACCGCCAACCTCAATGCCATCAACGCCATCGGCCCGCATCCGTGGAAGCTGACCTTTTCCTATGGCCGCGCCTTGCAGGCCGCTCCGCAGAAGGCCTGGGGCGGCAAGGCAGCGAACGTCGCCGCCGCGCAGGCCGCCTTCGCCCATCGCGCCCACATGAACCATCTGGCGGCGCTTGGACAATGGCAGCCGAAGCTTGAGCAAGCCGCCTGACCGAAGACATCTTGCGTTTCTCCCGACCCGGGCCACGTGCCCGGGTTTTTGTTTGAAAGCAGCAAGGGCTGCAATTTCTTGCAACTGAAATGCAGTCCGGTGTCGGTATTCCTCGCTGCCGAACGTCCTCCGTGAAAAGAGGAGCAGACCTATGCCAAACAACAAGACCGTTTCGCAGGAAGACTGGTTTCAGGCGCACAAGGCGCATCTGGCGCGCGAAAAGGAATTGACGCGCTTTCGCGATCGTGTCGCCGCCGAACGCCGCGAATTGCCGTGGCTGAAGATCCGCAAGGACTACGTCTTCGAGACCGAGCAAGGGCCAAAGAAACTGCCCGACCTGTTTGGCGGCAACAGCCAGATGATCGTCTACCATTTCATGTTCGGGCCGGGCGCCGATTATCGCTGCGAAGGCTGCTCATTCCTTGCCGATCATATCGACGGCGCCAACCAGCATCTCAGGCACCACGATGTCTCACTTGTCGTGGTAGCGCGGGCGCCATTGGCCGAATTGCTGCCCTACAAGCAGCGTATGGGATGGAAATTCGACTGGGTGTCGTCCTACGCCTCGGACTTCAACTTCGATATGCAGGTGTCATTCACGGACAAGCAGATCGCGGCCGGCGATACGACCTACAATTTCGAGCGGCGTGCGCGAAACTCGAAAGACCTTCCTGGCGCCAGCGTGTTCTATCGCGACGAGAAGGGCGACATCTTCCTGACCTTCGTCTTGCGCTCCCGAGGCGGCGATCCGCTGATCGGCGCCTATCATTATCTCGACCTGACGCCGAAGGGTCGCAACGAAACCGGCCCGCATCATAGCCTCGTCGACTGGGTGCGGCTGCATGACGAGTACGAAGATCAATCCGGGACACATGACTGCTGCCATTGAGGCGGCAAGGGTGTCATTGTAAGGTCGTTCACCTCCAATGCAACATGCGCTAAGTGCTGTTCGCTATGCCCTAAAAGGGACTTGCCATGCGGCGCTTTCCGACCCTTCTCACCTGGTTCGCCTTTCCGGTCTATGTCTGGCAAGGACTTGGCGTGCGTCGCCGCACTACCCGCATGCTGCCGGCGCAAGGTCCGGTCATGCACGAGATATCTGGCCTGACGCCAGCAATCTCGGTTCTGGTGCTTGGCGATTCCTCCGCCGCCTCGGTAGGCATCGGCAATTCCGAAAACGGATTGGCCGCGCAACTGGCCGTTCTGATTGCGCAACGCACCGGCCGCATCGTGCGCTGGCGGGCAGCCGGCTTCAACTCGGCAACCTCCGGCCAGATCCGCGATCATGTGCTGCCCAACCTATCGGCCGATCCGTGGACGCATATCGTGCTGGCGATCGGCACCAACGACACCAAGAATTTTCATTCGGTACCGCGGTTCAAGCGCGAGTTTGGCGGCCTGCTTTACGCGCTGCGCGCCAAATGGCCGGAGGCGCGCGTCGTGTGGTCGCCGGTGCTTGAGTTCACCCGGGCGCCGGCAATGCCGCCGCTGCTCGGCAAGATTCTCGAAATCCGTGCCGTCGAAATGAACCGGATGGGCGCGCGCCTTTGCCTCGAGCGCGGCGCCATACCGGCGCCCCGCCTGCCGATCACCGATGCCGAGGCCGGCTTTGCGTCGGATGGATTTCATGCTTCGGAAGCCGGCTACCGAGCCTGGGCGGAACATCTGGTCAGCCTGGTGCTCGGCAACGAACCGGGCGTCGCGTAGCGGGCCGCCGGCACTAAAGCGCGTCGCGTTCGATTGGCCTCATCCGACGCGCTTCAGGTACTGTTTCCATGCATGTCATTGTCGCAAAACCGCTGCACACGTTTGCGCGACATGCATCACGTCCAGTGCCCGAGCACCGCCGTAATCGAAATCGCCGCCATCGCCAGCAGCGCCAGCTTCCAGAAATCGCTGCGCCGCTTCAGTCCGGGCCAGCCGAGCGGCTTGATGAGCTGGATGACCATCATGGCGATGATGACGAGCGCGAGAAGTTTCGACATGCAGCCTTTGATCAGCATCGCGGCTGGCTGTCAAAGCGGCTCCGCGATCGCCGTCTTTCCAGTGCGGCAGGCCTCTTTTCAGCACTGCCTTGTCACTTCGATGGATAAATCGGAACGCCGGTCATGAGAGCCGCACCCTCCTGACAGACTGCTGTCAGCAGGGGTGTGCGATAGTGCCTGCATCGAAAGAGAGGAGACCAGCCATGAACGGCATTACCATTCTGCGTAGCGTGCAGCACTATGTCGGCAAGATCCGGACGATCCGCAATGAGATCCGCACCCAGCGATTCATGAACACCCTGCCGGCGGACATCCGCAAGGATATTGGTTGGCCGGACATGTATGGCGACCGCCGCAATGGCAGCAATTGAGGCAAGCTTTCTGCGTGGCGTTTGGATGCGACCTGGCGACGAGCTGAAATGGGCATGCTGAAGCCTCCTGACAGTATGGTGTCAGGAGGCTCGTGCCATAGTGCGATGGCCGCCGAAGCCGGATGGCCGAGAGGACGATCGATGAAAAGCTGGAACGACAGGCTGAACACGCCTGGCCTCAACGGCATAAGACCGTCGCCACGCACCATCGGCGACGTCGTCGAAGGCCAGCCGATGCTGGTTCCTACAGCTCGCCAGGTCCATGCATTCATCCGCTCCATCCCCGAAGGCATGGACGTGGATATCCGCGCTTTGCGCACCGCTCTCGCCATCGAGCACGATGCCGAGATGGCATGTCCGGTCACCATCGGCTATCATCTGCGCACCGTCGCCGAGGCCGCCAACGAGGATCTTGAGCGTGGTATGGCGCTGGGCGACGTTGCGCCGTTCTGGCGGGTGGTCGACGCAAGCACGCCGACAACGAAGAAACTGTCCTTCGGCGCGGCCTTCGTCGCCGCGCAGCGCAAGCGCGAAGGGCTGGAACGATAGACGCCGAGGGACCATACGATGCGCCGCGCCGACAGGCTCTTCCAGATCGTGCAGCATCTGCGTGGTGGTCGTCTGGTCACCGCCCAGAAGCTGGGCACGTGGCTCGAGGTTTCCGAGCGGACGATCTATCGCGACATCGCAGACCTGCAGTCGACCGGCGTGCCGATCGACGGCGAGGCCGGTGTCGGCTACATGATGAGGGAGGGTTTCGACCTTCCGCCGCTGATGTTCACGCGTGACGAGATCGTCGCGCTGGTCGCCGGCGCCCGCATGGTGCGCGCCTTTGGTGGCGCGGCCATGGCGCGAGCCGCCGACGAGGCGCTGGTCAAGATAGGCGCCGTGTTGCCCGACGCCGAAAAGGACCGCATCGCCCGTACCGAGATCCACACGCCGATGTGGGTGGTAAGCGATGCCGCCCGCGAAGCCATCGACCTGATCGAGCGGTCCATCGAGAAACGTCAGGTGCTGACCATCGACTATTCGGATGAGGCCGGCCGCAGCACCGCGCGCGACATCCGCCCGCTCGGCCTGTGGTTCTGGGGCAAGGTGTGGACCTTGGTCGCCTGGTGTGAGATGCGCGGCGATTTCCGCGCCTTCCGCATCGACCGCATCGCCTCGGTGGTCATCGCCGGCCGCACCTTCAAGCCGGAGCGCGGCAAGCAGCTCGCCGATTTCTATCGCGCGGTGGAGCGCAGCGAGGATTACGGCATGGCGCCGGACCGGGCGGCGCGAAGCTGACACGGAAGATCACAAAAAAGCCCGCTTGAAAGCGGGCTTTTTGTTTTGGATGCCAGACCTATTCCTCTTCGTCGGCGTCCTTGTCCTTCGACTTCAGCGCCGAAAGCTTGGCGAAGACGGCGTTGGCGTCGAGTTCCTGGTCCTCGTCTTTCGGCTTTTCCGGCGCCGGCACCAGTCGTTCGGTCAAGGCGGCCGGCAGCAGCGTATCGCCGACCGGCTGCGCCTGCTCACGGCCGCGCGAGGCGCGGTTGATTTCCATATCGAGGTCGATCTGCGACGTCAGGCCGAGTGTCACTGGATCCATCGGCTGGAGATTGGCGGAGTTCCAGTGCTTTCTGTCGCGGATCTGGTCGATCGTCGACTTCGTTGTGCCGACAAGGCGGGCAATCTGCGCATCCTTGAGCTCGGGATGGTTGCGCACCAGCCAGAGGATGGCGTTGGGCCGGTCCTGGCGCTTCGACAGCGGCGTGTAGCGCGGACCCTTGCGTTTGGATTCCGGCACCCGCACCTTGGGATCGGAGAGCTTCAGCCGGTGGTTGGCGTCCTTCTCGGCGCGCGCGATCTCGTCGCGAGTGAGCTGGCCGGTCATGATCGGGTCCATGCCCTTGATGCCTTGCGCCGACTCGCCGTCGGCGATCGCCTTGACCTCAAGCGGATGCAGTCCGCAGAACTGCGCGATCTGCTCGAAGGAAAGCGCTGTGTTGTCAACCAGCCAGACGGCGGTCGCCTTTGGCATCAGCAGCGTATTGGCCATTACAAAAATCCTTCTCGTTCGCCCGCGTTCCCGCGCGGGCGGTGGTTTAGAGCCACCAAATGGGAAAATCGCGGTCTATATAACCGCTCGCTCGCCGTTTCGCAATGTTTTTGGCAGGCGCGCGTCAAGGACGGCACGGCAGCGCGACCAGCAGACCGCGAAGGGTCGGCAGATGACGCCATGCAGTCGAAAGCTTCAAAAAGACAAAGCCCGCCAGACCAAGGTCGGGCGGGCTCGGAACCGGCGACGGAAATCCGTCTGCTGCGGCTCTGGCTTCTAAAGCTTGATCCCGAACCGCGGCTCGGCGTTGCGGAAAAGCAACGCCCGGTCTTCGGGCGGGATCGTGCTCGAGATCAAAGCCCTTGGCGGGCGATTCTCTCGATGTCGCCGCGGTTGATGCCGAGGTCGTTGAGCTGACGAGCGTTCAGCCGGTTCAGTTCGCGCACGGTTTCGTTGTACATGCGCCAGTTACGGAAAGCGCGGATCGGGTTCATGGTAGTCCTCCATCGTTTCGATGCCGCGTAAGTAGGCATCGGCGATGAAAAATTGAACAGACGCTTTTGCATGGCCGCAATGCGTTTGTTGCATTGCACCATTAAGCTTTCGTTCAGTCTGTTTGCCGGTCGTCAGGCGACATCGAGCACAATCTTGCCGATGTGCTCACCCTCCTCCATCCGCTCATGCGCCCGCCAGGCTTCCTTGAGCGGGAAGATCGTGTCCATCACCGGCGCAACCTTGCGCGTGCCGAGCAGCGGCCAAACCTGCGCCTCCAGTGCCGCCGCGACTGCCGCCTTGAACTCCACGGTGCGTGGCCGGAGCAGCGATCCCGTGTGCACGAGCCGCTTTGCCATGATCTTGAAGAAATCGGCGCTCGCCACCGCTCCGCCCTGCGTCGCGATCTGGACGATGCGGCCTTCCATGGCTGCAGCCTCATAGTTCCGCGCCACATAGTCGCCGCCGACCATGTCGAGGATGACATTGGCGCCCTTGCCGCCGGTTGCCTCCTTGACTGCGGCGACGAAGTCCTCCTCGCGGTAGTTGATCGCCCGGTCGGCGCCGAGCTTGAGGCAGGCGTCGCATTTCTCCTTGCTGCCGGCGGTGGTGACGACATAGGCGCCGAAAGCGGCAGCAAGCTGGATCGCCGTGGTGCCGATACCCGACGAGCCGCCATGCACGAGCAGGGTCTCGCCGCTCTTCAGGCCGCCGCGCTCGAAGACATTGTGCCAAACAGTGAAGTAGTTCTCCGGCAACGCCGCCGCTTCGGTGTAGGTAAAGCCGGCGGGCAGCGGCAGCACGCTGCCGGCGTGCACTCTGACATATTCGGCATAGCCGCCGCCCGCCGTCAGAGCACAGACCCGATCGCCGACGCGCCAGCGCGATATCTCATCACCAAGGGCAGCGACTTCGCCTGCTGCTTCCAGGCCCGGCAGATCCGACGCTCCCGGCGGTGGCGGATAGGCGCCCTTGCGCTGTTGCACGTCCGGCCGGTTGACGCCGGCGGCCCGCACCCGGATCAGGATCTCGCCGGGACCGGGATCCGGTACGTCGCGGGTTTCCGCTTTCAGCACTCGCGGCCCGCCCGGTTCCGATATGGCGATCGCCATCATCTTCGCCGGAATTTTCTGTGCGTTCGCCATGAATTTTCCCGTCGTGCTCCGCCGGTTTCTCGTGCCAGCTCTTGCCCGCCATTTGCATCCATACCCTTGCCCTATGTATGCTCATTGGCAAATCAGGCAAATGGGCAATCACGGAGGAGCGACGATGGCGATCTTCGACGACGAACCCAAGAAGAAAGCGCGCCCGCACGAGATCGGGCAGGATCTGTCGCTGCTTTCTGTCGATGAATTGTCCGAACGGATCGGCATCCTGCGCGACGAGATCGCCCGGCTGGAAGCCGAGCTCAAGACCAAGGGCTCGACCAAGTCGGCGGCAGAGGCGCTGTTTCGCCGTGGGTAGTTACTGCGGGTAATTCCAAAAGCTCGGGCACGCCGCCGAAAAGCCCGAATGCCGCTGTCTCCAGACTTGTGCCCTAAACCCCAGCCGGATTGAAAAATGTTCGCAAGCTACAGACCGATCCTCTCGCTGCTGCGCGGCACCGCGTTCCTGTTGGCGGCATCCGGACTGCACGGTCTGCTGTTGCCGCTGCGCGGCCAGGTGGAGGGCTTCTCGACGGCATCGCTCGGCCTGATGGGCACGGCTTGGGCCGGCGGCTTCGTCACCGGCTGCTTCTTTGCGCCACGCATCGTGCGCCGCGCCGGTCATGTCAGGGCTTTCGGCGCCTTTGCCGCATCGGGAGCGATCGTCGCACTGCTCACCGGCCTGATCATCGACGAATATACCTGGATCCTGCTGCGCGCCTTCACCGGCTTCACCATGGCCGGCGCCTTCATGGTCATCGAAAGCTGGCTCAACGAGAAGGCCACCAACGAAAACCGCGGCACCGTCTTCGGCCTCTACATGATGGTCACCTATGCCTCGATCATGGGCGGTCAGATGATCGTTGCCGGCGGCGATGTGAGATCGGCGTCGCTGTTCATGATCACCGGCATTCTGTTCTGCCTGTCGCTGATCCCGACGGCGGTCTCGACGGCGTCTCACCCCAAGCCGCTGCAGGACGTGTCGCTTGACGTCAAGGGGCTCTACGTCAATTCGCCGGTGTCGGCGATCGCTTGCGTGCTGATCGGCATCGCCAACGGCGCCTGGGGTACACTTGGTGCCGTCTATGGAGCGCGCATCGGCATCTCGACAGCCGAGATCGCGCTGATGATGAGCCTCGTGGTCATCGCCGGCGCTGCCATGCAGCTTCCGGCCGGGCGGCTCTCCGACACGACGGACCGTCGTTTCGTGCTGGCGGGCGCGGCCTTCGGCGCTGCGCTGTTTGCCATCGCCATCTTCCTGTTCGAACCGCGCTCCGGCGTCTTCGTCATCGTCTGCACCGCCGCCTACGGCGCCTTCGCCTACACGCTCTATTCGATCGCGGTGGCGCATGCCAATGACCATGCGCGATCGGAGGACTTCGTCAAAGTGTCGGGCGGCCTGCTGCTGCTTTATGGCTTCGGCACGATGATCGGTCCGCTGGTGGCCGCCGGCCTGATGGGCTGGATGCGCCCTGAGGGGCTGTTCCTGGCCACTGCGCTCGCGCATCTCAGCCTGGCTGGCTATACGCTGCTGCGCATCAGCCGTCGCGCGCCGGTGCCGATCGAAGGCCGCGATGCCTTCAAGACCCAGCCCGCCGATCGCTCGGTGACGCCGGAAGCGTTGCGGCTCGACCCGCGTAGAAAAGCTGAAGCCGACAGTTGAGATTCGAGGCGCTTTGCCCCACAAATAAGGCATGATGCTTTCCGACGCCTTCATGGCGATTGCCGATCCCAACCGGCGCCATCTCTTGGAAGAGCTCCGGCGCGGACCGAAGACCGTCAACGAATTGGCATCCGGCTTGCCGGTGTCCCGCCCGGCCGTTTCGCAGCACCTGAAGGTGCTGCTTGATGCGGGGTTGGTCAACGCCAAGCCGGAAGGCACCAGGCGCGTCTATACGGTCAGCAATGCCGGCTTCCTGAAGCTCAACATCTGGCTTGACCAGTTCTGGGATGCGGAGCAGCTCGGTTCACCCGGAAGCTGAGAGGCATCGTCAGCGCGTCGAGCAACTATGCAGCATCGGGCCTAGAGCAATTCCAGGAAAAGTGTGAAACGGTTTTCCGTGCGGAATTGCGCAAAAACAAAGAGACAGAGCGGTTCGGCGTTTCCGTGAACGATGAACTACTCTAGCCATTGTTGTAGGGGAAGAGCTTGAAATACGGCTGCGCTTCCTCGATCACACGGGCAACCGAGGGGCGTTGCAGCAACCGGTCGTGATAGCGCCTGACCGCAGGATATTCGTCTCCGAACGGCTCGACCTTGTTGGCGTAGAACAGCGCGGGGGCGGCAGCGCAGTCGGCCATGGTGAAGCTCGCACCCACCGCCCATGTCGTCGACTGCATGTCCTGTTCAATGATGGCGTAGGAGCTGCGCAGCTGGGCGCGGGCCTGCTCGACGCCGAACGGATCGGTCTTGCCCTCCGGCCGCAGCCGGTCACCAACGATCTTCTGCATCGGTTCCTGGACATAGAAGTCATAGAAGCGGTCGGCGAGCCGGGTCTGGCGAGCGAGATCGAGATCGGCGGGGATCAGTTCGACCGGCCCAGGATAATACGCGTTGAGATATTCGATGACGATCGTCGATTCCGGCACGGTCCGGTCCAGCGCTTCATCGCGCAGCACCGGCATCTTGCCGAGCGGCCACAATTTCAGAAACGCGGCGCGCGACTGTTCATTGCCGAGATCGACAACGACGGATGTGAATGGCGTGCCGTTCTCATAGAGCGCGATCAGCGGTTTCCAGCAGAAGGAGGCCAGTGGATGAAGGTGCATAATCAGGGACATTGTTTTTCGTTCCTTGGGTGGTCTGTCTCGCGGTGTCGGGGTCGGATAACTATCTGGCCTGGCTGTGGGCGACGATGGCATCGATGATCGCAGCCCAGTCGTCGGGATGCAGTTCGTGGCCACCGCCCTCGATCCGGAGCAGCCTTGCACCGGCGACCGCGTCGGCAAGAGCGGCGCCATGCTCGACTGGAAAGATGGGATCGTCGGTGCCGTGGATAACAAGGAGTGGGATTTTCATGTCGCGCAGCCGACCGGTCCAGTCCTCGCCGCTCCCATCTTCGCCACTTTTGAGCATGAAATGATTGGTCGCACTTAGAAAACCGCCGGACCGGTCATAATCCTGTTCGACGAAAGCCCGTGTTCGCTGCTCGTCGAAAGAGTGCGCCGCACCGGTGAGCGCATGCGCGTCCTTAACGATGAAATCGACCACTTGGCCCCGGTCCGACCAGTCGACCTTCGCGCCTTCGGCCGAATGTCTCCTATAGGCCTCGGTGGTTCCGCGCAGATGCGACGTATCGATGCCCAAGGGCGAGCTGCTGATCACCGTCAGCGAAGTGACACGCGACGGGTATTTCAACGCAACGAGCTGCGCGATCATGCCGCCCATCGACATGCCGACCATATGCGCCTTTCGGATTCCATGGTCGTCAAGGACGCGGATAGCATCGTCCGCCATGTCGTCGAATGTATAAGGCGGCTCGCCCGGCGCGTATTTGGTCGAACGGCCGGTATCGCGATTGTCATAGCGGATCACGAAGCAACCCTCGCCGGCCAGCTTCCGGCAAAACGCTTCGGGCCACCAAAGCATGGAAGCCATCGCGCCCATGATCAACAACACCGCCGGATGGGCCGGGTCGCCGAAGGTCTGCGATACGATTTCGGGGTGTCCGGCGCTTTTCATGGTTTTCCTCCGTGGGCTTCCGATCCGATTGCAAATTGCAATCAGTTGCACGATATTAAAACCGATACAATAATGCAACCGGTTTTGGAGATTCGCATGAACATCGATCGTCGGTCCGGATGCCCCATCAACCTGTCGCTCGAAGTGTTCGGCGACCGGTGGAGCCTGATCATCCTTCGCGACATCATCTTCGGCGGCAGACGCCACTTTCGCGAACTGCTCAACGGCTCGATGGAGGGCATCGCCTCCAACATCCTCGCCGACCGGCTGAAGCGGCTGATGGAGCTCGGCATGCTGACCAAGACGGGCGATCCCTCCCACAAGCAAAAGGCGATCTACAGCCTGACCGAAATGGCGATTACGCTGGTGCCGATCCTGGCCCATCTCGGCGCCTGGGGCCGCGTCTGGCTGCCGGTCAGCGACGAGCTCTCGATCCGTGCCGAGCTTCTGGAAAAAGGCGGCCCGCCGATGTGGGAGCAGTTCATGAACGAGTTACGCTACGAGCATCTGGGCACATCTCCCGCGCCAACTGGACCCGCTGTCCGCGCGATCTTGCAGGCCGGATACGATGCGGTGGTCGCCCGCAACGCGGAGCGAGTCGGCTGCGATCCGGCGCCATCACCAACTTATTTTCCCAATTGCGGGCTGGCTCTGCTATCAAGGGACTGAAGATAATTTACGGGATTGGATAACGCTCTTGGTCGAGAACTCTAAGGACACTGCCCGTGCGCGGGCCGATTTGCGTTTCAAGAAACAGGAAGAGGCAGCCACGGTGCGCCAGAAGGCGATGGCGGAATATGTCGCCGAGAGCGACGCGCGCCAAGCCAAAACCAACAAGCTGCGGGCGCTGCGCCTCGCCAAGGAAGCGGAAGACCTGGCCAATGCGCCTCCGGCGCCGGTGAAGAAGCCTCGCGCCAAGAAGAAATAAGCCGGCGCTCCCTGGATCCCACTGCTTCCTTTCGTACGCGAAACAGTTTCACCGCGATCTGTTCTGCCGGTTGATAACTGGCGTTTAGGAGACGGCCATGACCGCACTGACGCTCGACAAAGCCCTTGAAATCATCGCCGCCGCCTTTGCCAAGGGTGCCGAGCTCAAGCTCAGGCCGCTTGGCGTCTCGGTGCTCGACGCCGGCGCCCATCTGGTCGCGTTCCAGCGTCAGGACGGCGCGTCGTTCCTGCGTCCGCAAATGTCGGCCGGCAAGGCCTATGGCGCGCTCGCTATCGGCATGGGCTCGCGCCGGGTGGAAGCCTTCGCCAAGGAGCGCCCGCATCTGATCGCCGGCGTCTCCGACGTGTCGGGCGGGCGCGTCCTGCCGGTCGTCGGCGGCGTGCTGATCCGCGACGAGGCCGGCACGATCATCGGCGCCGTCGGCATTTCCGGCGACACGTCCGACAATGACGAAACGGCAGCCATCGCCGGCATCGAGGCGGCTGGCTTTGGCGCCGACCCGGGCTGAGCCGGGATCCTTAATTCATATTGATGTCGCGGCTGGCCGACCGCATCGACACCGAAAAGCCGGCCAGCACGTCGATCAGCGCTATGACCATCAGTGTGAAGAAAACAGAATGGGCGGCGCCCTTCACCAGCAGGAACTCGACCAGATAGGCCACAAAGACGAAGGTCGACAAAAGGTGGTCCATGATCGAGGCATTTGTCGTACGCGTCGACTTCACTACTTCGACGAACAAGAAGATCAGTGCGATCAGCACGATGAGATCGCCCAGGGTCATCGAGAACACGCCACCCGACATCATCCGGACCGAAAACATTTCGGTCGCCCACGGATCGTCGCCGCTACCGAATATTCCTAGAAGCCCGAGATTGTAGAGGATGAAAGGCACGATCAGCAGCGGGATGGCACCGAACATGTGGCGGCTCCGGTTGGACTGATCTTTGTAGAGTGCGCCCGGCGTTCGCCGTCAAGAATTTTCGTGCGACCGATAAACACGGACAAAGACGGCGTGAAACAACAATGTCAGGCCCGGCTGATACGATCAGTTGTCACAAACGCAAAAAGACCGGCCAATGGCCGGTCGCTTCGCAACCTGTAAACCGTCGAAAGCTCTCTCAGCTTTCCTTCGGCTCCAGAACCTGGCGACCGCGATACATGCCGGTCTTCAGGTCGATATGGTGCGGACGGCGCATCTCGCCGGAGTTCTTGTCCTCGACATAGGTCGGGGCCTTCAGTGCGTCGGCGGAACGGCGCATGCCGCGCTTCGACGGAGAGGTTTTTCGTTTCGGAACGGCCATGGATATGCTCCACTACATGGTCAAAACGCCCCGGCGGCCCTCGTGAAAGGGCCACATCAGGGGCCGGAATCTGAGAAAGTCGGCTGCCTATACACGCCCGATGGCGTTTTGGCCAGCGTCGCCGTGTTTTTTTTTGACACTATCGCAGGCAACCGACATAGGCGCCGGCGCGGCCCGCGCGCCGCTCGATCAACGCGGCAAGCCGCCTCAGTCCTGGCCCGGGCTTCGCTGGATTGCGCACGATCGGGTTCGGCAAGGTGACGGCAAGCAGCGCTGCCTGCCGGCGCGACAGCTGTTTTGCCGAGACGCCGAAATGATGCTGGGCGGCGGCCTCGATGCCGTAGACGCCCGGTCCCCATTCGGCGATGTTGAGGTAGATCTCCATGATCCGCCGTTTCGACAGCACCGCATCGAAATAGACGGCCAGCGGCAGTTCGACGACCTTACGGACCGAGCCCAACGGCCGCGACCATAGATAAAGGTTCTTTACCGTCTGCATGGTGATGGTCGAGGCGCCACGTGTCATCTCGCCGGCGAGCGCATCGTCGACAACGCCGCGCAACTCGCCCAGATCGACGCCGCGATGGAAACAGAACTGCCCGTCCTCCGACATGATGACCGAATATGCCAGCACCGGCGCGACCTCGTCGATGGAAACCCAGCGCCGATCGTAGCCGGAAAACGTCGCCAGGTCCTTCAGCATCAATGTCGACACCGGATGCACGAATGACGGCAGGTACAGGAAGGTCAGCAGCACCGGCACCAGCGCCAGCACGACGGCGACGGCGATGCCGCGCCGGACCCAGCGTTGAAGACCGATGCGGCTGCCGCGTCTCGGTCTCGCCATGTCCAACCCTTCGGTTTCGTGATCGACGATCGGTTCCGCCAAGCCACCCAGTCCGCGCTACTCCCTGCCCCCGGCATAATGGCGCTTGGCTTCTTGCGCAACGTCTGAGTGTCGGCTACCGCTCCCGACCATGACGAAAGACGACCAAATGGCGTTCGAAGCTGCACTTATTGCCCGGGCAGTTCCGCTCGAGGCGCTGCTGAGGCGGTTGCTCGACGGACGCACGCTTTCAGGCGAGGTCGCGCGGCCCGAACGCCTGATGGCGGCAATGCGACATGGCGTGCTGAACGGCGGCAAACGACTGCGTCCCTTCCTGGTTATGGAAAGTGCTGCACTGTTTTCAGCCGACGGCGAGGCGGCGCTGCGCGTGGCGGCGGCGCTCGAATGCGTGCACTGCTATTCGCTCATCCATGACGATCTGCCGGCCATGGACGACGACGATTTGCGCCGCGGCCAGCCGACCGTGCACAGGGCTTTCGATGAGGCGACCGCCATTCTTGCCGGCGACGCCTTGCTGACACTTGCCTTCGACATCCTTGCCGACGAGGCGACAATGCTGCCGGCCGAGCGCAGGGCAGCGCTGGTGCTGGCACTGGCCCGTGCCGCCGGGGCGGGAAGCATGGTCGGCGGCCAGATGCTCGATCTCGAGGCCGAACAAAGCCGGCCGGACGAGGCCGGCATCATCCGGCTTCAGGCGATGAAAACCGGTGCGCTGATCCGCTTTGCCTGCGAAGCGGGAGCCATGCTTGCCGGCGCGCCGTCGGGCGACCGCGAAAGGCTGGCCGAATTTGGTTCGGCGATCGGGCTTGCCTTTCAACTTGCCGACGATCTGCTCGACCTGACCGCCGACGCGCATCAGATGGGCAAGGCCACGGGCAAGGACGCCGCGGCCGGCAAGGCGACGCTGGTCGCGCTGCACGGACCGGGCTGGGCGCGGGACCAGCTCCAGGGCCTCGTCGACCAGGCTCATGCGCTGCTCGAGCCTTTTGGCGCACAAGCCGCGCTTCTGAAACAAGCGGCGCAGTTCGTAGCAGCCCGCAACAATTAAAAGCGCTCCCATGGCGCCGTACAGTCACGGAGAATTGCCGACTGTTCGGCCAGATGCCTTGGAGCAGCCGATCGGGACTCCGGCGATGTCGGACCATATGGCTCGCCACGCCAGTTGCCGAGCCATTCTTCAACCCTCGGCGGCAGGGTTCCGCGGCTAGCGTCGACAGCGGTCAGCCTTCGCCAGTTGCCTTTTCCGCCACGGGCTGCGGAACCGGTACCAGCTCGGCCTCCGCCTCGACCGCCTGCGCTTCGGCCGGCTTGCGCCGGTTGCGGATGAAGGCGGCGATGCGGTCGCGGATTTCGCCGGCGCTGAGGAACACCGGAACGCGCGCCACCGGCGCGGTCGGCTCGAAGGACAGGCCAAGGCCGGTGATCCTGCCCTTGTCGTCGACGTCGCGCACGATCAGCTCGATCGGACCGAGCAGCACGCGGTCGGCGTATTCGGCGTGGCCGCCGAGCCGCGTCGTGACCAGGTCGCCGATGCTGAGCTTGCGTTCCGCTTCGGTCAGGCCCGGCGCATAGGCGGTCTCCAGTTCCTCGGCGGAGCGTGACGGATCGACAGCGAAGGCGCCGAAGAAGTCGGCATCCTCGGGATCGACCACGGCACGGCTGGCGAACAGCTTGTCGAGCAGGCGCGGATAGCGGTCCGGCACGAAGATGTAGACGTGGTCACCGGCCGCCAGCCGGCCCATATCCTGGAAGCGCATCGAGCGTCCGTCGCGCAACACAAGCGATGGCCGCGCCCAGCGCGGAATGCGTTCGCCGCGCGCCACCGGGCTGCCGGGTGCCACGCGGTAGGCGAGAAGCTCATGATGGGCGGAGCCCGGCAGTTCCAATTCGACCTTGTCGAGCGGTCCCAGGCGGGCCGGCACGATAAGGCCGAGGCGGCGCGCCAGCGGCCCGACGGTCCATCCCTGGATGATCAGCGAGACCAGCACGATGATGAAGGCGGTGTTGAAGATGAGGCGGCCGTTCTCAAGGCCGCCGAGCAGCGGCGTGATGGCAAGCAGTATCGACACGGCGCCACGCAGGCCAACCCATGAGACAAAGGCGACTTCCGGGCGTGGCAGCCGGAACGGCACTAGGCACAGCCAGACCGCGATTGGCCGTGCCACAAATATCAGGAACAGGCCGAGCAGCACTGCCGGCATCAGGATCGCCGGAAATTGCGAAGGCGTCGCGAACAGGCCGAGGATCAGGAACATGATGATCTGCGCCAGCCACGACATGCCGTCCTGGAAGCGCTTGAGGATGGTGACGGCCCGGATATCGGAATTGCCGGCAATCAGGCCTGCGAGATAGACCGCCAGGAAGCCGGAGCCGCCGACGGCGCCGGCGGCAGCAAACACCATCAGCGACAGCGTCAGTACGAAGATCGGCAGCAGGCCGTGATCGAGATTGAGGCGATCGACAAGACGCACAATGGCCATGCCGCCGAGAATGCCGATGACCGCACCGAGGCCCATGTTGACCAGGAAACCGACGGCAAGATCGGTAACCAGCACCTTTGCCTCGGGGTGGATGTTGGCGGCGATGACCTCGACCAGCGTGATGGTCAGGAAGATGGCGATCGGGTCATTGGTGCCGGATTCCACCTCGAGCGTGGACCGCACGCGCTCGCGCAAATTGATCTCGCCGGCGCGCAGCAGGAAGAACACCGCCGCGGCGTCGGTCGAGGCGACGGCGGCACCGAGCAGGAAGGATTCCAGCCAGGTCAGGTCGAGCAGATAATAGGCGGCGGCGCCGAACAGGCCGGTGGTCAAAAGGACGCCGAATGTCGCGAGCGACAGCGCCGGCCCGGCCGCCTGCCGCAAGGCGTTGAGCGGCGTACCGAAGCCGGAATCGAAAAGGATGACCGCCAGCGCCAATGAGCCGGCAAAATAAGCAACTCGGGCGTTGTCGAAGTGGATGCCGAGACCGTCGGTTCCGGTAGCGAGGCCGATGCAGAGAAACAGCAGCAGGAGAGGGGCGCCGAAACGGAAGGCGATCAAGCTCGAAAACGCGGCGGCAACGACAAGTGCTGCTCCAACAAGCGTCACCAGATAGATACCATGCTCCATTCGTTGGTCGCCCCTAGTCGATATGCTCCGGCATCACGGGAGAGTGGGGCGAAGACATGGCCGCTGCAAGGCAGCAGCGTGGCTTTTTGCCCCACGCTGCCGATCGTCGAAAGTTTTGGCATCCCCGAGCAGCAGAGCGTGCGTTGGCGGTTCGTGCTGCAACGAAAAACGCCCGGACTGAGCCGGGCGTCTTCCAGGTCGAGAAGATGGTTCTGCGATCAGGCGATGGTCCTGCCGAAGGCGACGGCGGTATCGCCCATGCGGTTCGAGAAGCCCCACTCATTGTCGTACCACGACAGCACCGAAACGAAGTTGCCGTCCATGACCTTGGTCTGGTCGAGCGCCACGATCGAAGAATGCGGATCGTGGTTGAAGTCGATCGAAACATTGGGGTGACGGGTAACGGCGAGGATGCCCTTCAGCTTGCCATTTGAGGCAGCGATCACCGCGTCATTGATCTCCTGGACGGTGGTCGGCCGCTTGGCGATAAACTTGAAATCGACGAGCGAAACGTTCGGCGTCGGCACACGGATGGAGATGCCGTCGAGCTTGCCCTTGAGCTCGGGCAGTACCAAGCCGATGGCCTTGGCGGCACCGGTCGAGGTCGGAATCTGCGACAGCGCGGCAGCACGGGCGCGGTAGAGGTCCTTGTGCATGGTGTCCAGCGTCGGCTGGTCGCCGGTGTAGGAATGGATCGTCGTCATCATGCCCTTTTCGATGCCGACCGCCTCATTCAGCACGGCCGCCAGTGGCGCCAGGCAGTTGGTGGTGCAGGAGGCGTTCGAGATGACGATGTGGTCCTTGGTCAGCTTGTCGTGGTTGATGCCATAGACGACGGTGAGGTCGGCGCCCTCTGCCGGAGCGGAGACGAGAACGCGCTTGGCGCCGGCGGTCAGATGGGCGACGGCCTTGTCGCGGGCGGTGAAGATGCCGGTGCATTCGAGCGCGATGTCGATGCCGAGCTCCTTCCAGGGCAGTTGCGTCGGATCCTTGATCGCGGTGACCTTGAATTTTTCCTTGCCGACGATGATCTGGTCGCCGTCAACCGTCACCTCATGCGGAAAGCGGCCATGCACGCTGTCGAAGCGCAGCAGATGCGCGTTGGTCTCGACCGGGCCGAGATCGTTGACCGCGACGACATCGATATCCTTGCGGCCGGATTCATGGATGGCGCGCAGAATGTTGCGGCCGATGCGGCCAAATCCGTTGATGGCAACTCTGACGGTCATTGTTCTCTCCCTGGGAGCTGGAGGCCGAAGATCAAGTCCGCAGCTTCATAACGGCGGACGGGCAAAGAATCCAGCCGCCGAGGCTTGGATTTAAATCGATTAATGCTCCACCGCCCGGCAAAACCGCTATGCCAGCCCTTGCCGGGCGGGCTCACCTTCATTTGCCGTGCAGACGGGCTTCCGCCGCCTTCACCGTTGCTTCGGCGGTGATGCCGAAATGCGGGTAGAGCTGTTCGATGGTGCCGGAGGCGCCAAACCCGGTCATGCCGATGAAGATGCCGTCGGTGCCGATGAAGCGATCCCAGCCCTGGCGGATGCCGGCTTCGATGGCAATCTTGAGCGGCGCATTGCCGATCGTCCTGCTGCGATAGTCGGCGCTCTGCTTATCGAACAATTCGAAGCACGGCACCGAGACGACGCGGGTCGCATGGCCGTGCTTTTCCAACGCCTGGCGGGCGGCCAGCGCGATCTCGACCTCGGAGCCGGAAGCGAAGATCGTCACCGCGGCTTCACCGCTCGCGGCGGCAAGTTCATAGGCGCCGCGGCTGCTGAGGTTTTCCGCAACGAAGTCGTTGCGTACCGTCGGCAGGTTCTGCCGGGTCAGCGCCAATGTCGAAGGCGTCTTTTCCGACTCAATGGCCAACTGCCAGCATTCCGCGGTTTCGACCGCGTCGGCCGGGCGGAAGACATTGTGGTTCGGGATGGCGCGAAGTGCTGCCAGATGCTCGACCGGCTGATGGGTCGGGCCGTCTTCGCCAAGGCCGATCGAATCATGGGTCATGACGAAGATCGAGCGGATGCCCATCAACGAGGCAAGCCGCATCGCCGGACGGGCATAATCGGAAAAGCACATGAACGTGCCGCCATAGGCGATAATGCCGCCATGCAATGTCAGGCCGTTGAGCGCGGCCGCCATGCCGTGCTCACGAATGCCATAGTGGACATAGCGCTGGCCATAATCGTCGGCGGTGATGTTTTTGGTCTGGCTGGTCTTGGTGTTGTTGGAGCCGGTCAAATCAGCCGAGCCGCCGATGGTTTCGGGCACGGCGCCGTTGATGACCTCCAGCGCCATTTCCGATGACTTACGGGTGGCGACCTTCGGCTTGTCGGCGGCGAGCTTCTTCTTGTAATCCCCAATGACGGCGTCGAAGTTGGCCGGCAGCGTGCCACTGATGCGGCGTTCGAACTCTGCGCGCAATTTGGCGTCTGCCTTGGCAAGCCGGCTTTCCCAGTCGGTGCGCGCCTTGACGCCGGTCCGCCCGGCGCTACGCCATGCGTCGAGGATGTCGGCCGGAACCTCGAACGGCGGATAATCCCAGCCGAAGAATTTTCTGGCGCCGGCGATTTCCTCGGCGCCGAGCGGCGAGCCATGCGCCTTGTTGGTACCGGCCTTGGTCGGCGCGCCGAAGCCGATTGTCGTCTTGCAGGCAATCATCGTCGGCTTGTCGGAATGGCGGGCCGCCTCGATGGCATAGGCGATCGCTTCCGGGTCCTGGCCGTCGATATGGCTGGCATTCCAGCCGGACGCCTGGAAGCGGGCGACCTGGTCGGTGTTGTCGGCGAGCGACACCGGGCCATCGATCGAGATGTTGTTGTTGTCCCAGAAGACGATCAGCTTGTTCAGCTTCAGATGTCCGGCAAGCGCAATGGCTTCCTGGGATACGCCTTCCATCAGGCAGCCGTCGCCGGCCAGCACATAGGTGTAGTGGTCGACGAGATCTTTGCCGAAAGCGGCATTCATGATGCGCTCGCCGAGCGCGAAGCCGACCGAATTGGCAAGGCCCTGGCCGAGTGGGCCGGTCGTCGTCTCGATGCCGGCGGCATGGCCGTATTCCGGGTGGCCCGCCGTCCTCGACCCCAATTGGCGGAACTGCTTGATCTGGTCGATGGTGATGTCTTCGTAGCCGGTCAGATAGAGCAGCGAGTAAAGCAGCATCGAGCCGTGGCCGGCCGACAGGATAAAGCGGTCGCGGTCCGGCCAATGCGGGTTTTTCGGATCGTATTTGAGAAAGCGGGTGAACAGCACCGTGGCGATGTCGGCGCAGCCCATGGGCAGCCCGGGGTGGCCGGAGTTTGCCTTCTCGACGGCGTCCATGGCGAGAAAACGGATCGCATTGGCCATCCGGTCATGTTGTTCGCGCGAGGTCATGCTTCCTCCAAAATGGGGGTTTGGGCCTTGGGAAAGCCCTTGAAAAGGGTGCGCGACACATAGCAGGCGCGGCCTTTTAGTCAACAAATCGGTGTGCTTTTGCCGGTCTTGTGATGGCCATGCGCGACCTACATTAGCGTTAGCAGGGGACAGTCGCGACAGCTTTATTGACGTGCGGTTCACACGACGCGTAATGTTTCAGGGATAACGCGTTCTGAACGTGGATGATTCGGTGATGGGCAGGGCGCAGGACGAAAGCCATGACCGGGGAAACGACCCTCAAGGAAGTCATTGTCAGGCTGGGTAAGGCCATCGAAGGGCTGGAAAACGCCGTCGCGGCCAAGCTCGAGCACGAGCGGGACTATTCGGAAGCCGAGGCCGAAGTGCAGCGGATGAACGCCGACCGCTCGCGGCTGGCGCAGGAGCTCGACAATTCCGAAGCTCGCGCCGAACGGCTGGAAGATGCCAACAAAGAAGTGTCGCGAAGGCTGGTGACAGCCATGGAGACCATCCGCGCGGTACTGGACAGGTAGGCTAATGGCACAAGTCACGGTTTCCATCGACGGCAAGCAATATCGGATGGCCTGCGACGAGGGGCAGGAAGAGCATCTGATCGATCTTGCCGAGCGCTTCGACCGCTATGTCTCGCATCTGAAGGATTCTTTTGGCGAGATCGGCGACCAGCGACTGACCGTGATGGCCGGCATCATGGTCATGGACGAGCTTTCGGAACTGCAAAAGCGGGTCAAGGGCATGGAAAGCGAAGTGCTGACGCTGCGCAAGACGCGCGACGATGCACTGACCAAGGCCGACAAGAACGATTCCGTGCTGACCGGGGCGCTCGGCGCGCTGGCCCAGCGCATGGAAGACCTGGCGACGACGCTGGCAGTGAACAAGGCGTAGCGCGGCGCGTCGCCTCATCGACCCGACGCCACTTAACGGCGGAATGGGCAGCATCTGAGCCGAACAATCGGCGGAAATGCCTGCGCGTTTAACCAACCTCCGGTGCTTTTTCGCCAGCGCGGAAATCACTGCTGTATTTCCCGCCTAAGTGACAAAAATTTTTTGAGGCCGGCCACTATCCTAGCGTCAACAGCCACTTGAAGGATGACGCCGCAGTGTTAGAAATGCAAGCAACGCCGGTGGGGCGTTCAATGCCAGCGGCAAGCCAAACAGGTAGGGACACGCCATGAGCCTTCGCATCAACGACATCGCACCGGACTTCACCGCGGAGACCACGCAAGGACCGATCAGCTTCCATGAATGGATCGGCGACGGCTGGGCGGTATTGTTCAGCCATCCGAAGAACTTTACGCCGGTTTGCACGACCGAACTCGGCACGATGGCCGGGCTCGAAGGCGAGTTCAGGAAGCGCAACGTCAAGATCATCGGCATCTCGGTCGATCCCGTCGAAAGCCACGAAAAGTGGCAGAACGATATCAAGATCGCCACCGGCCATTCGCTGAACTACCCGCTGATCGGCGACAAGGATCTCAAGGTCGCCAAGCTTTATGAGATGCTGCCGGCGGGTGCCGGCGAGAGCTCGGAAGGCCGCACGCCGGCGGACAATGCCACGGTGCGTTCGGTCTACGTCATCGGGCCCGACAAGAAGATCAAGCTGGTTCTCACCTATCCGATGACGACGGGCCGCAACTTCGACGAAATCCTGCGCGCCATCGATTCCATGCAGCTGACCGCCAAACACCAGGTGGCGACGCCGGCGAACTGGAAGCAGGGCGAGGACGTCATCATCACCGCTGCCGTCTCCAATGAGGATGCCAT
This sequence comes from Mesorhizobium sp. M0195, assembly GCF_040322115.1. NCBI lineage: Bacteria > Pseudomonadati > Pseudomonadota > Alphaproteobacteria > Hyphomicrobiales > Phyllobacteriaceae > Mesorhizobium > Mesorhizobium sp. M0195. The sequence goes on from NZ_JAMYSV010000009.1 coordinate 38,605, forward strand.
CAAGCGCTTCGGTGCCTACGAGACGATCCTGCCATATCTCAGGAAGACCAAGCAGCCTTCCGCCTGAGCAGGCAGGGGCGGCACGGAGAATTTTCGGTTTTCCTGACCCTATGAGCATGAGGTGCTTGACGGCGCTTGGTTGACGGACAACCATGCCTTTCATTTGCCGTGGCAGAGAAAATCCTTCCTGCCGTGGTGAGGGGCGAAGGAGGCTGGGATTGGACGCATTATCGGCCAGGTCGCAGGTCACCGGCTTCTATGACGAGCCGAGCGGGTCCGTCCAGTATGTGGTCGCCGACATGGCGACCCGCAAATGCGCCATCATCGATCCGGTGCTCGACTTCGACGAAAGGTCCGGTGCAACGGCAACGAAGAACGCCGACGCCCTGCTCGACTTCGTCAGGGAAAGCGGGCTGGAGGTCGAGTGGATCCTCGACACGCATCCGCATGCCGATCATTTCTCCGCCGCCCATTATTTGAGGGGGAGAACCGGAGCGCCGACGGCAATCGGCGAAAAGGTCATCGACGTCCAGAAATTGTGGAAGGTGATCTACAACTGGTCGGAATTCTCCGCCGACGGTTCGCAATGGGATAGGCTATTCGCCGACGGCGCAACTTTTTCGGTCGGCGGCCTTCCGGCGAGAGTGCTGTTCTCGCCGGGCCACACACTGGCCTCGATCACTTACGTCATTGGCGACGCCGCCTTCATCCACGACACGTTGTTCATGCCGGATAGCGGCACCGCCAGGACAGACTTTCCGGGCGGCAGTGCCGAGCGGCTCTGGCGTTCGATCGAGGACATCCTGGCGCTGCCGGACGAGACACGTCTGTTCGTCGGTCACGACTACCAGCCGGGCGGTCGCGAAGCGCGGTGGGAAAGCACGGTCGCGGAGCAGAAAGCCAGCAACATCCATGTTGCCGGCGGCAAGACGGAAGCCGACTTCGTCGCGCTCCGCCAAGCCCGCGACAGGACGTTGCCGATGCCGCGGCTGATCCTGCACGCGCTGCAGGTGAACATGAACGGCGGACGCCTGCCGGAACCGGAATCCAACGGACGGCGCTATCTGAAGTTTCCGCTCGATTGCCTGTGAGGAGATGGGTCGCTGGCACTACAGTGCCATCCAAACTGGGGCCGCCTCATCGTTCTGCGACGGTCATCCAAGTTATTGATCGTTATTGATCCTGATTCGATTTTTGCGATGTTTGAATCCGATAGGTCCAGACGGGAAGACGGTGGCGGCAGCCGGATGAGGAGCGGCGCAGAACGCCAGCTAGGTGTTTACTCTGCGTCAGGGTTTTGTTCGGCGGGCTAAATGTTCATACGTGATTTGCCAAGGGTCGCTCTCGGAAGATCTTTCCTCGCCGATCCAATGGAAGTTGTTGGCAGTGATCTCTGTGAAACGCCAACGAGTTTTCAGACCGCGCGAGTCATCGCCGAGCTGGACAATGTCCTTACCCTCGGCTCGGCCGATCTGGCGCGAGTGATCCCGGTTGAGCGGGTCGTTCCATATGATGTGCCAGCCATCGATCCCAGGGTCGAAGATGCGCAGGGTAGTGCCGTACATCGTGGACGGCGCAGGGCGCTTGGGCCTGATCCAAACGTCCTGAATCGCGCGGCCTTCGAGCACCCAGCCAAAATGGCATTCGCCATCCCATTTCTGGATTGTGCCGTCGTCGAGATAGCGGACCGAGTCCATTTCCCAGCTTCCAATTAGCCATCCATAGAGGGCCATGTCTTTTGCACGATCGGCTGGGGGACCTTCGGATCCAAGAGCGGTCAGAAACGGGGAAATCGTCATCGTCATACTGCCTTTCGTTTTCAATAGACGAGCTCAACTGCCCGGCGCAGCCCCGGCGGCTCGTTGTCGCGCCGCCTGCCGCGAGCGCCGGGTTGTGGAATGCCGCGGTCGGCGCCGCAACATTGCCGCCACAGCTTGCAGTCTTGCGGTTTTCAGGGCTTGGGGAAAATTGCGGTAATGCCGCTATCGATGCGATCGTCTGGAGACGCCATGGCAAGGCTACTGAGCAGTTATGGCGGCGGATCGGACATCCGCGAAGGCGCCGCGGAACCGGCAACCCGCTAATGCATGTCGCGCAAAAGTGTGCAGCGGTTTTGCTTAACGACATGCATAAAAACAAGAATCTAAAGCGCGTCGCACAAGGCCGGCCGAACGCGACGCGCTTTAGAAAAAACGGCGGCGCCAGTTACCTGACGCCGCCGTTATTTGTTTCTACCGGAAGGTCTTACGCCGCCGGCTGCGCCTCGATGGTGCGCAGCGCCTGCGTCTGGCGCTTGGCCGCGGCCTTGACCGCGTCCTGCACCTTCTCGAAGGCGCGCACCTCGATCTGGCGCACGCGCTCGCGGCTGATATCGAACTCGGCCGACAGCTCTTCAAGCGTCAACGGCTCATCGGCGAGGCGGCGCGCCTCGAAGATGCGGCGTTCGCGGTCGTTGAGCACGGCAAGAGCGCCCGACAGCATGCCGCGCCGGTTTTCCAGCTCGTCCTGCTCGATCAGCATCTCTTCCTGGCTTTCGTGGTCGTCGACCAGCCAGTCCTGCCATTCGCCGGACTCGCCTTCACTGGCCCGGATGGGCGCATTGAGCGAGGCGTCGCCCGACAGACGGCGGTTCATCGACACGACTTCCGCTTCCGAGACGTTCAGCCGGGTGGCAATCTCGGTGATCTGGTCGGGCTTCAAATCGCCTTCGTCGAGCGCCTGGATCTTGCCCTTCACCTTGCGCAGGTTGAAGAACAGGCGCTTCTGGTTGGCGGTGGTGCCCATCTTGACCAGGCTCCACGAGCGCAGGATGTATTCCTGGATAGAGGCCTTGATCCACCACATCGCATAGGTGGCGAGACGGAAACCGCGCTCCGGTTCGAATTTCTTGACGGCCTGCATCAGGCCGACATTGCCTTCCGAGATCACCTCACCGATCGGCAGGCCATAGCCGCGATAGCCCATGGCGATCTTGGCGACGAGCCGAAGGTGGCTGGTGACGAGCTTGTGCGCAGCCGTGGTGTCCTCATGCTCGGCATAGCGCTTGGCGAGCATGTACTCTTCCTGCGGCTGAAGCATCGGAAAGCGGCGGATTTCTTCCAGGTAGCGGCTGAGACCGCCTTCGCCGGAAACGATACTGGGTAATGACTGGGCCATGATAGCGCCCCCTCTCTATTGGAGTGATGCCCCCGAAACGCGGCGGGCATGTGGCGCGAATGCCAAAGGCACATTCGCGCCAACCGACATATATAGGAACAAAACCAGAAAGACAGGCATTTGTTCAACACGAAACAGTGTGTCACGTTGAAGTGAACAGCGCCGGTCAGGTTTTCAGGTGGTTGGTTCAGAGCTTGCGGAAGCCGTCGACAAGTTCCTCCATGTCCCACGGTATCGGTGCTTCGAACCTCATCGTTAGATGGGTATCCGGATGCCGAAATGCAAGGAGGCGGGCGTGCAAAGCTTGTCGCGGAAACGCTTTTACCTTGCTTCTTAGCGGCTCGGGCAACCGATTGGCCTTGGTGCGGAAAGCCTGGCCGTATTCGGGGTCGCCAATCACCGGATGGCCGATATGGGCCATGTGGACGCGTATCTGGTGAGTGCGACCGGTTTCCAGCCGGCATTCGACCAGGCTCGCCGTGGCGAATTCCTGCTGCTGCTCGCCAAAGCGCTCGACAACGGTGAAATGCGTGACGGCGTGGCGGGCATCGTCGCGGCCTTGCGGCACCACGGCGCGGCGTACCCGGTCGGCGGCGCGGCCGAGCGGCGCGTCGACCGTCCCGGTCGGCCTTGCCGGTATGCCCCAGACCAACGCCAGATACGCGCGCTCGAGATCGCCGGTCAGGCCGTGGTCGGCAAAGGCCTCCGACAACGCCTTGTGGGCGCGATCGGTCTTGGCGACGACCATGACGCCACTGGTCTCCTTGTCGAGGCGGTGGACGATGCCCGGCCGTCTCACCCCGCCGATGCCCGACAGGCTATCACCGCAATGATGGATCAGCGCGTTGACCAGCGTGCCGGTCCAGTTGCCGGCGCCGGGATGCACGACCAGCCCGGCCGGCTTGTTGATGACGATCAGCTCGCTGTCCTCGTAGAGGACGTCCAGCGCAATATCTTCGCCTTGCGGCTCCGCCGGTTCCGGCTCCGGCATGTCGACCGACACGCTGTCACCTTGTGCCATCTTGCGCTTCGTTTCGTCGACCTGCCTGCCGCCGATCCTGACGGCGCCCTGCTTTATCAGCATCTGTACCCGGCTGCGCGACATGTCGGGGCCGAGCCTGGCCGCCAGCCATTGGTCGAGCCGCTGGCCGGCCGCATCAGCGCCCGCCTCCAGGACGATCGGTCCGGCCCCTATTAATTGTCTGACCTCTTCGTTATGAGCGCTCATCGAAAACAGTTCCGGAATCTGCTGCCATGGCCCGGCCGCTTGCCGACGAAGACGAGGAAAAGCCGCTCGACCCCGAGGTCGAAAAGGTGCGGAGGAAGCTCGTCCGCTTCGTCGCCATCAATCTCGGCCTGCTGTTCCTCGCCCTTATGGTGGTGATCGCAGCACTTGTCTACAAAGCGCGCAACGCGCCGCCTACCGCCCCTCCGCTAAGCAGCGACATCCAGGTGCCGATCGGCGAAACGGTCAACGGCGACATCGTGCTGCCGGTCGGCGCCAGGGTGATCAGCCAATCGCTCTCCGGCAATCACCTGTCGATCGACGCCGAGCTGCCCGACGGCAGCCGCGCCATCTTCGTTTATGACATCACCGAGCGCCGCATCGTCGGGCGTTTTTCGATCAGGAACAAATGACCGGTTTTGCCGAACACCGCAGCATTGCCACGGTCGCGCTTGTCGTCGCAAATTATGACGAGGCGATCTCGTGGTATGTCGACCAACTGGGTTTTGTCCTCACCGAAGATGTCGATCTCGGCGGCGGCAAACGCTGGGTCACGATCACGCCGCGCAAAGGGCAGGGCGCGCGGCTGCTTCTCGCCGAAGCATCCGGCGATGCGCAAAGGCACGCCGTCGGCAACCAGACCGGCGGGCGGGTCTTTTTGTTCCTCGAAACCGACGATTTTGCCCGCGACCATGCGCTGATGCTCGAAAAAGGCGTCGAGTTCCGCGAAGCGCCACGCCATGAGGCTTATGGCACGGTCGCGGTCTTCGCCGACCTTTATGGAAATCTCTGGGACCTGATCGAGCCAAAACGATAGGCTTGCAGCGGATTTTTCGTCTGTGCGAGCAGTGGCCCTGAGCCTAGTTGCTTTTTCCCAGCCGTCAGCCTATATCGCCGGTTCTTGAACGCGCCCATCGTCTAGCGGTCAGGACACCGCCCTCTCACGGCGGGAACAGGGGTTCGATTCCCCTTGGGCGTACCAAGTCTCTCCAAGCTCTCGGCAAACCATCAATCCGATCCATCGCCTTAGGTCGCGGCGGATTTGGCTCATTGCCGCTTCTGACGCAGCGGAGCCGATTGCATTAGTATTGCATCATGGGTCTTGCGGCACAGAATTAGCGGCGCGCAGAACGTCGCGCTGAACAGGGCAGTCGATGCCACGCGGGGAGGAGCCAGATATAGAAACTACAATCGCCAGGCGTCCATCACGCTGGTCGGCACTGCCTGGAGCCGACCTGAGCTACAGCGGCCGGCGGCGGATCGTTTTGGCGAGCTCGGCGAAGGCGCCTCTCCCTTGAAGGGTGGATGCCGGGAATACTCGGCCCTTAGCACCGGCCAGCGAAGCTGCGCGCGACGCGCATGGCTGGGCTCTAAACGCGCCATACTCCAGTTGCAGTATCGTAGTTTCTTTGCCGTTCGAACTTCTCTCATGGTTTCGCACGATACCAAGATGTGCTGCGAACGACACATCCACGGCGCGCTCAACCATTCGATCTATTCCGGCAAGCCGAAAAGTGTTTGCGCGCCTGCTATTCCTCCGAGCGGATGACTGCCCATGGCGATCATCGGCTCGGTAGTTTCTGCCTCGAACACTGTCGACGCGAGCACCGTCCGTCCCAACGGCTTGCACAGCCCTTCGATGCGGCTGACAAGATTTACAGCCTTGCCGATCGCGGTGAAGTCCAACCTGCCGGCAGTGCCGATATTCCCCCAGAGTATCTCGCCGACATGCAGGCCAATGCCATATCCGAGCTCGGGGCCGCCATTGCGGCGCCGAGTTTGGTTGAGATGATCTATCCCGGCGCGCGTGGCCTTCACGGCGCGTATCGCAGCGTCACATGCGGCATTTGCATCGCGCTCGCCAATCGGGAAAATCGCGAGGACGCCATCACCTATAAACTTGAGAACCTCACCACCAAATGCGTGCACCGCGCCGGCGACGCAATCGAACCAGGCATCAAGTACCAATACGATCTCGTCTGCATCATGAACCTCGGATAGATCGGTGAAACCTCGAAGGTCCGCGCACAGAAGCGCAGCCCGTATCGTCTCTCCCTTTACTCGACGCGAATGACCGTTGAGCACATGTGCTGCACTGCGCTTTCCCAAATATGCTTCGAGCAATGCGCGTTTCGCGGACCGTTCTGCGAGTGCGGTCATCGGAGCCGCAGCAAACCGGGAGATTTGCCGCAGCAGCTCTGACTGCGCCTCATCCGGAGTATGATCGAAGGCCCACACCAAAGTCGGTGCGACACCGCCCGCTCGCTCGTCGAACATGATCGCCCGCGTCGTGCCAAGCCACTCCCGCAGCACGAGCCGGGGATCGGCATTCTGACGGTCGGCGCCTATTCCCAAAGCCTCGACCACTTCACCCCCAGGCGCTCGCCAGAGCCAGATACGGCGTGAAATGATTGGGTCGGGAGCATCCTGCGCCAGCGCGCCGGCGATGATCGGCAAGCCGTCTTCCATCAAATGCGTTGAGAGCTGCAATAGAAGTCGCCCACCGTCGCCAATATGCGCGGCGTCGTCCAGAAGGAATGAAAGCGACTTTGCGAGAAGCATCGGTAGAAGGTCACTCGGCACCGGCTTATGCTTACGCCTCGAACATCTTCTTGCAACTCCCCATATTCGCTTAAATAGCACGGTATTCGATGCGGATGTGACCTGGAGTGAGCTATGGCGGAATCGGTTTACACAGAGATTGAGGTCGCCGCGCCACAAGCGACCGTGTTCGCGCTTTTGACGGATCCGGACCAGATCGTGCGATGGATCGGGACCGAAGCGAATTTGGATGCAACGCCGGGCGGTCTGTTCCTCGTCAATGTCGGTGGTCGCCATATGGCGCGCGGTGAGTTCACCGAGGTGATCCCGGTCCACCGTCTTGCCTACAGTTTTGGCTGGGAAGACAACGAGACCGTGCCGCCCGGCTCCAGTCATGTCGAGATCGACCTGATCGCGAGGGATGCGGGGACACTGATCCGCTTCACGCACAGCGGACTGCCGAACGCAAAGGAGCGTGACAGCCACCGAAGGGGATGGGAGCACTACCTCTCAAGGCTGAAGATCACTGCCGATGGGGGACATGTCGGCCCCGACGTGCCGATGAAGAATATGTGATTTCATCTAAGGGCCGCGGATGCCCGTAATCCGAACCAGGCGCGGCATGCGTCAACGAGGCCCCTTTGACCTGCAGTCGCCAAACCGGCCGCTCGGGAAACCCAGCGACCTGCGGGCCGCCGCACCATTACAGCTGCCGGCGACGGATCGTTTCAGCGAGCTCGGCGAAGGCGTCCGCGATCCCGGTGCTGCTCTTGGCGCCTGCGTGGAGTTCTTAAAACTCAGCGCTTCTGGCGCAACGCCTCGGATTGAATTAGCATCCGTTCATCAAAGCTCCGGCCGAACTCCTGCAGGATGCGGAATGCGGAGCGCAGGCGCGCGAGGCCGGGCGCGGTCACATGCCGGGCGCCGATCCAAGCGCGACTGGGCATCCGAACTTCCGTTCGGCGGCAAGACGGCGTGGCCGGGAGGAGTCAGATGCAGAAGCTGCAGTCACAAGGCGTTCATCACATCACGCTGGTCGGCGCCGGGCGTCAGACCTCGATCGATTTCTGGGAGGGCGTGCTCGGCATGCCTTTCATCTTCGAGCAGCCCAACCTCGACAAAGCCACCGAAAGCCATCTCTATTTCGATCCGGGCGATGGCCGGCTGATCACCGTCTTCACCGACGAGAGCCGCACGCCGGAGAAACGGCGCACGCCGACCGATACGGGCTGCGTGCATCACATCGCGTTTGCGGTGTCGCGCGTCACCTTCCTGCAGGCGGTCGCCCGGCTCGACGAGCGCGGCATCAAGCACAGTGGCGTCAAGGATCGCGGCTTCATGGACTCGATCTATTTCGAGGATCCGCTCGGCCTGCTGATCGAGCTCGCCTCCTACCGCTTCGAGCCGCCGGCCGGCTTCAGCCATGCCGACGTGCTGATGCAGGCGCACAAGCTGCGTGTCGCGCGCGGCGACTACAACATCGCCGAAGTGCACCTTGCCGATGCGATCCAGGCGCTGGTCGAGCGTTCGCGCACGACCTTGTCGGAGGATCGCGCACCGAAAAATCCGTACTGACGGCACGCCGAACAAAGGGAGGATATAATGGCAAAGACAGCAACCATGAGTGCAAAGAAGCCCGCGGCCAAGGCAGCCAGGCCAGGAGCGAAGCCGGCGGCCAAAGCCGCCGCCAAGTCAGCGGCGAAAGTGGCAAAGCCGGCGACGAAAGTCTCCACCAAAAAGACCGCGAAGGCCAAGGCGAAACCGGCGAAAAAGCCGGCGCTCACGCTCAGCATGCTGAAGCCGAGCGTCAACAATATGAGCGTTCGGGTGTTTGCACGCGCCGCCGGGCTCGACCATTCCGAGACCGACGTATGGGGCCTCACGCGCTCGCCCGAATACATGGCGCGAAACCCGGCCCATTTGACGCCGATGATCGAGGACAAGGGCCTGCCGAGAGGTGTCTTGTGGGAAAGCTGCGCCATCATGCAGTACCTCGCCAACAAGCACGGCCTGGAGAAACTATATCCCAAGGCGCCGGCCAAGCGGGCAATGATCGACAGTGCCATGTTCTACCTGATCGGGACGCTCTACCCCTATGTGGCGCGCGCCACCTATCCTGCACTGAATTTCCCGCAATATGCCGGCGAGGTCGGGCACAGCGACGCTCATCCCGACAAGAAGTCGGAAGCCCAGAAGGCCGCTATAGAAGCGATAGCCGAGCCGCTGGAGGTGTTTCACTCCTTCTTCAGGAACGGCAAGCCGTTCATCGGCGGCAAGGACCCGTCGATCGCCGACATCCGTCTGGCGGCGACGCTCGAGTTCCTCGCCGTCATCGACTATGCGTTGCCCCAATGGGCAAAAGACTATATGGCGGCGATCGAGAAGAAGCTCGGCAAGGCCTATGCCGAGCCGGCCGGCGACGTGCGCGGCTATATCGCCTATGTGAGGTCGCAGGCCAACGCCTGAGGCACATGCCAATAGCGGTCGTCCGCACGTCTGCAGGAGCCGGTAATGAATTGGGGATTTTTTTAATCTCCCCTGTTTGCACGATGTGGGGAGCTTAAGGTTTCGTTAACCTAAACCCTTTCTACTGAATCCACCTCCAGCCCGCGACCACGGATGTACTGGCGCGGATGGGAAGCAAAGGTCGGCTGCGCGCCGGCCTTTTGCTTATTTCAGCCCCTGCCGAAGTTGCGCCAGACGGCGTTTCACGACGCCTGCATGGCTGATGAAACGCGTCGCCGCCATCTTGTCATCGCCGCCGTCGGCCCTACCATCGAAGTTCGTCCCGTCCTCGAGGGCGGTTCAAGGACAGAGGCCCTGCCATGAAAAGCATTGCTGGAATGATCGTGATTGCAGGCGCCATGCTGGTGGGCGCAACCGGTCAATCGAATGCAGCGACGCTCAACACCATGCCCGAGGTCGGGGCTGCCATCCAGGCGTGCTGGACCCCTCCGGCGAATGCCGGGAATTCCACCGTCACCCTGAGCTTCAGCTTCAGGCGCGATGGCACGCTGATCGGCCGGCCCAAGCCGACCGCCATCCGCGTCGCCGGCGAGGAGAAGGCGCGCCAAGCTTTTGTCGACGCGGCGGTCGCGGCCGTGGACCATTGCCTGCCGTTGAGCTTTTCACCGGCGCTGGCTCAAGGCATCCCGGGCAAGGTGTTCACTCTGCAATTCAACTCGCCCAAACAAGAACAGGCTGCACCGCGAGTGAAGGCTTCGCCTTGATCTTTTCCAAAAACCGGATTCCACTTTTCGGGATCTAGTGGCGGCTTCGTCTGGCCTCGACATGTCGCGCCAGTTCCGGCATCTCGAAGACATAGTCGCTCCAGGCCGATTCCGGAATCTGGCCGGCGAGATAGCACTCCAGCAAAAGCCTCTGCTCGTGATCGAGTGGCCTTGGTGCGCGTTCATGGTCCAGCCCAAGTGAATGGAACAGATTCCTGGTCAGCCCCGCGACAGTGAAGTGGATCGACATCTTCGGTCTCCTCCTTTGGCCGCTCAACGCCGAACCTGGGGCTAAGGTTTCAGCAACGGCCGGCCGGCAACGCCGGATTGATCGCGGTGCGGAACCAGCCGCGCGCTTCAAATTTCGCCTTGGCGGGCGTCGTTGCTGCCGGTTCGTCTCAATCTTGAAATAAAAATGTAATATTGAATTCACGCGAGTGGATTTACTACACTAGAACTGAAGTCTCCGATGGTGTTGTGGTCTACTTCAATTAGGTATAACTGATTTAGCCAGCACTTATCCATAGTCGACAAAGAAATCCTGTTCTCGGTGCAACAAGGACAATGGTCGTTCCAATGACACGCTTCTGGTTCCTCACGATTCTGATGCTGGTGTCGGCAATAGCCATTGCGCTCGGGACATCCTTCTCCTACGCGGATAGCTGCGGTGCTATCAGGAGCCAATTGTTTTCGGCGGGGCGCAGCGGCGGGACCAGCCCCGAGCTTGCCCGACTGCGCCGGCAACTCGCCGCGCTTCAAAAGCTGGAGAGACAACGCCGATGCACGGCAAAAACGGCCGGCTTCTTCTTCAACCCCTGCGCCGACCTGGTCGCCAGCAAGGCGGAGGTGCAACGCCAGATCGCCAGACTGTCGAATTCGGGCAGGGACACGTCCGGATTGAAGGCCAGGTTTGTCGCGCTGGGCTGCGCCGCCCCCGCTGCCAAGAAACAGCCGGCGCAGCAGCGCACAGCACCCAAACCCCAGTTCGCAGGCACAATAATGGGCGGCAATCGGATGCTGTTTTGCGTTCGCTTGTCGGACGGATATTTCTTCCCCGCGCCAAAATCGCAGTTCGCCAAGAGCGACGATCTGAAGGAAACGGTCGATCAGTGCCGCTATATCTGCGACGATGCCGGCGTCGACCTCTACACGCTGAGCGACGCCACTCGCGAGACTGAAGAGATGGTCGCGCTCCAGTCGGGAAAACCCTATGTGGAGCTACCTGCCGCGTTCCGGTACCGCGACGACGCGAACTTCAAGGCCTGCGACGTCAAGCGCTATTATCGGCGCGTCGCCGAACTCAGGGCACGAACCGTGACACCGGCCAACATGACCAACGCCATCATTCCCTTGCCGACGGCAAAGCCGGATTTTGGCATCGTCGCGGAAATTCCTGAATCCGGGATCGAAACCGCCGGTGCCGTTCCCGCAGAGGCAAAAACGCCTGTTGCCGAGGTGCAGGGCGCCGCCCAGCATCAGCCGATCGAAACGGCGATCGGCGCGCGGCCGGTGAGAGTGGTCGGGCCGGCCTTTTTCCCGGCGGACTGATTCAGGCGGGCGATGTTCCGAGACGGCGAACTTTTGACCGGATAGCCGCTTCGAGGCGTAGGGCCGTCGACCGACGTCGGCTGGTTATTCGCAGACCATGCGGGCACGTTTGCCGGGCTCGCTGACGTTCCTGCAAGTTAGCGCCTTCGTCGGCTCCGGCGACAGCACGGGTGGGTTGTTGGTGGCCCTCCTCCGTGGCGCTGCAACGGAAGCTGCATTCCTGCGCATCGCCGGCCTTTTCGTCGTTTGCGGCGCCACTGGAAAGACGTCGGTCTCCAGTTGCGACTGTTCGGCTTGCGCCTGCGGCGAAGGCCGGTCCCAGAACCGGCGAACATCGAGCGGCTTGGGAATGATCACGGTGCCGTCATAGCTGCGAGCGCAGCCGCTTCCCAGAGGCAGCGCCAGGCACAGGAAGACAGGCAGAATCCGTCGAGACATCAGCAATACCCCTGCAAGCTTATAACGCCGCTTCGGCCTAACCGACAACCGGCGGAATAGGGCGAAGGGAGTAGATACCGTGAAGTAGAAGTCGTCGCGCTTCCCGTCGAAGGCCTTGCTCGAAGATCGAGCGCCGAGTCGGGCGCGAATGGGGATCCAGCGCGAGTTAGAAACTTGCGATTCGTCAACGCTTCCAGCGTAAGGCCATGGTGCGATCGCACCATACCAAAGCCGCGCTCAGTGGCGACAATGGGATGTTCGAAGTTCCGCTCCTCCAGTTACGGGCGGGAGCAGCGACCGCCGGCAAGAAACAGGGTCAGATTTACCCCAACGGACCTGTTTCGGCGATGGCGCGGCCATGACACGTTCTGGCTGCATGCAACGCGCTCCCGTCCGGTTTTTTTCTTTTAAAGCCGGTGGCTGCGATCGCCGAGCCGACGATGCCGGCCGGAAATCACGCAAGCTGCTGATTCCAGCGGCAAACCGCGGCCCATGCCGACAAAGCCCGCGGCCGCTCCTTCTTAACCCGGCTGGACGACGTTACCGGAGCGACATGAAACTGTCATGCGACTGTAATAATCGGGGGCTATTGGCCTCAGCGGGCGCCGGAGGAATGGCGCCGAGAGACCATATTCCGAACAGGAGCAGGCCACATGAGACATTTCATCCGCTCGGCGGCCGTTGCGATTGCAATGGCGGCGACGACCACCCTCACCCTGTCCGCCGCGCTCGCCGCGGACATCTCCGGCGCCGGCGCCACCTTCCCCTACCCGATCTATGCGAAGTGGGCCGACACCTACAAGAAAGACACCGGCGTTGGCCTCAACTACCAGTCGATCGGTTCCGGCGGCGGCATCAAGCAGATCAAGGCCAAGACCGTTACCTTCGGCGCTTCGGATGCGCCGCTCAAGGGCGACGAGCTTGAAGCGTCCGGACTGGCTCAGTTCCCGATGGTGATGGGCGGCATCGTTCCGGTCGTCAACCTCGAAGGCCTCAAGCCGGGCGAGTTGGTTCTCGACGGCCCGACGCTGGCCGACATCTTCCTCGGCAAGATCACGAGCTGGGATGACGAGGCGATCAAGAAGCTCAATCCCGACGTCAAGCTGCCTTCGCAGGCGATCGCGGTCGTTCACCGTTCCGATGGTTCGGGCACGACGTTCAACTTCACATACTACCTCGGCGACGTCAGCGCGGACTGGAAAGAAAAGGTCGGCGTCGACAAGGCCGTGGAATGGCCGGTCGGCATCGGCGCCAAAGGCAATGAGGGCGTTGCCAACAACGTCTCCCAGACCGGCGGCGCGATCGGTTATGTCGAATACGCCTACGCCAAGCAGAACAAGCTCACCCACACCGACATGATCAACAAGGACGGCAAGAAGGTCGAGCCCACCGCAGCCGCGTTCTCGGCGGCAGCGGCCAATGCCGACTGGAGCTCGCAGCCGGGCTATGGGGTGATCCTCGCCAATGAGCCGGGCGCCGAGTCCTGGCCGATGACGGCGGCGACGTGGATCCTCCTGTATAAGAAGCCGGACGACGCCGCGACCACCGGCGAAGCGCTCAAATTCTTCGCCTGGGCGTATGACAAGGGCGACGAGATGGCCGGCGAGCTGGACTACGTTCCGATGCCCGACAAGGTGGTTGAGAGCGTCAAGGCCATGTGGGCCAAGGAAGTCGTCGGCGACGATGGCAAGCCGCTCTACTCGGCTATGTAATCTCCTCCAGGGAGGGCGTCGACGGCGCCCTCCCTGTTGCCTTTAATCGCGAGGACCCAATGACCATCGCTTCCGATGCCATGCCATCATCTGCAGCAGCCCGGGCCAGGGACGCTACGGTGCGGCGCTTCGCGCTCACAGATGCCATATTTCGCGGACTCACCCGCGCTTCCGCAATCCTTGTGCTGGTCATCCTCGGCGGTGTCGCGATCTCGCTGTTTGCCGGCTCATGGCAGGCGCTGTCGTCCTTCGGCTTTTCTTTCCTGACGACTGAGAGCTGGAATCCGGTCACGGAAAAATTTGGCGCACTGGCGCCGATCTACGGCACCCTGGTGACGGCGGCCATCGCCATCCTGATCGCGGTTCCGATCGGCATCGGCATTGCGATCTTTCTCACCGAGCTCTGCCCGCGCCCGCTCAGGCGCCCGATCGGCATAGCGGTCGAGCTATTGGCCGGCATTCCCTCGATCATCTATGGTATCTGGGGCCTGTTCGTGTTCGCGCCATTCCTGCAGACGACGATACAGCCCTTCATCATCAACATCTTCCACGGCGTGCCGGGACTATCCAGCCTTTTCGCCGGCCCTCCTTACGGCATCGGCCTTCTGACCTCGGCGCTGATCCTCGCCATAATGGTGTTGCCCTTCATCACCTCGATCACCAAGGATGTCTTCGATACGGTGCCGGCGGTGCTGAAGGAATCGGCCTACGGCATCGGTTGCACGACCTGGGAAGTGACCCGGCGCGTGGTCATTCCCTATACCCGCATCGGCATCATGGGCGGCGTCATGCTTGGCCTCGGCCGGGCACTCGGCGAAACCATGGCGGTGACTTTCGTCATCGGCAACGCGCATCGCATCAGTGCCTCCCTGTTCGCACCGGGCACGACGATCTCGGCGACCATCGCCAATGAATTTACTGAGGCCGACGGCGACCTCTACACCTCCTCGCTGGTCGCGCTCGGCCTGATCCTGTTCGTCATCACCTTCCTGATCCTTGCCGCCGCCCGCTATATGCTGATGCGGATCGACGCCCGTACGGGAGCCTGACCGATGTCGACATCCTCATCGCTCCACAGCCGCCGCAAAGCCAGGAATTCGGTGATGATGGCGCTTTGCGTCGTCGCCGCCGGCATCGGGCTTGCCTGGCTGGCGCTCATCCTCGGTGCGTTGGTCTACAAGGGCACAGCCGGGCTTTCGTTCGCGGTCTTCACCGAGATGACGCCACCACCGGGCGAGGCCGGCGGCCTGCTCAATGCCATCGCGGGCAGCCTGCTGATGACGATCATCGCCGTTGTCGTCGGCACGCCGATCGGCGTGCTGGCGGGAACCTACATGGCCGAGTATGGACGCTTTTCGCGCATCACTACCGTCGTCCGCTTCATCAACGACATCCTGTTGTCGGCGCCGTCGATCATCATCGGCTTGTTCGTCTATGAATTGATGGTGCGGCCAATGGGACATTTCTCGGCCATTGCCGGCGCCGTGGCGCTTGCCATCCTGGTCATTCCGGTGGTCGTGCGCACCACTGAAGACATGCTCAACCTGGTGCCGAACGCGTTGCGTGAAGCCGGTGCCGCGATCGGCGCACCACGCTGGGTGGTGATCCGTTCGGTCGCCTACCGCGCCGCATTGTCCGGCATCGTCACCGGCATATTGCTGGCGATAGCACGCATTTCCGGCGAGACGGCGCCGCTGCTCTTCACCGCGCTCAACAACCAGTTCTGGAGCAGCAATATCAACGCGCCGATGGCCAGCCTGCCGGTGACCATCTTCCAGTTCGCTCTCAGCCCTTACGAGGAATGGCAGCAACTGGCGTGGACCGGCGCACTCATAATCACCCTGACGGTTCTGGGCTTGAGCATCCTCGCCCGCAGCCTTACCGGACGCAGAGAGGACAGATGACACAGATGTTGTCCCCAGACATGACGATGACCGAAACGGTCACCGAGAAGACGAAGATCGAGGTCAAGAACCTCAACTTCTACTACGGCCAGAGCAAGGCGCTGAAGGACATCAGCCTGTCGCTGCCCGAGCGCAGCGTCACGGCCTTCATCGGCCCTTCGGGTTGCGGGAAATCGACGCTGCTGCGCGTCTTCAACCGCATCTACGAGCTCTACCCGAAACAGACCGCCGAGGGCCAGGTGCTGCTTGACGGCAAGAACATTCTCGACCGGTCGCAGGATCTCAACCTCCTCAGGACAAAGATCGGCATGGTGTTCCAGAAGCCGACGCCGTTCCCGATGTCGATCTACGAGAACATAGCCTTCGGCGTCAGGCTCTACGAGAATCTCGGCAAGTCCGAGATGGACGGCCGCGTCGAGCAAGCGTTGAAGCGGGCGGCGCTGTGGAGCGAGGTCAAGGACAAGCTGAACGCCAGCGGCTTGAGCCTGTCCGGCGGCCAGCAGCAGCGGCTCTGCATTGCCCGCACCGTGGCAGTGAAGCCGGAAGTCATTCTGCTCGACGAACCGGCTTCGGCCCTCGACCCGCTGTCGACGGCCAAGATCGAGGAACTGATCGACGAGCTGCAAGCCGACTACACGATCGTCATCGTCACCCACAACATGCAGCAGGCGGCGCGCGTGTCGCGCCAGACCGCCTTCATGTATCTGGGTGAACTGGTCGAGTTCGACCGGACCGAGAAGATATTCACGTCGCCCCGCGAGAAGCGCACGCAGGACTACATCACCGGCCGCTTCGGCTGAGCCGTTCCGATCATGCATATGAGGACAGGACCATGGGCGAACACACAGTCGCTTCTTTCGACGAGGATCTCGAGCAGATCAGCAAGCTGATCCGCGACATGGCCGACCTCGCCGGTTCGATGGTCGGCGGGGCGACCAAGGCCCTGTTGAATTCCGACAACGTGCTGGCGCAACGCGTCGTCTCCGACGACGCCATCATGGACGCGCGTCAACGCGAACTGGACGACCGCGCCATCACCCTGATCGCCAAGCGCCAGCCAATGGCTCACGATCTGCGCCATGTCGTCGGAGCGATCCGCATGGCCGGCGACCTCGAACGCATCGGCGACCTTGCCAAGAATATCGCCAAGCGTGTGAGCGCGGTCGGCCTCAGCGTCACGCCGCGCGACCTATCGCATTCCATCGATGCGATGGCGCAGCTGGTGCTCATCCAGGTGCAGGGCGTCATCGAGGAGTATGCTGCAGGCGATGCGGCCGCGTTGGCCAAGCTGCGCGCCGCCGACGAGCGTATCGACGTCAAATACACGTCCGTGTTCCGCGAGCTGTTGACCTACATGATGGAAGATCCGCGCAACATCACCGCTTGCACGCATCTGCTGTTCTGCGCCAAGAATCTCGAGCGGATCGGCGACCATGTCACCAACATCGCCGAGAATGCGTATTATGTGCTGACCGGCGAGCAATTGCCCGTCAATCGTCCGAAGCAGGACGAAACAACAATGTCCGCGCCGGTGACATGATGGGGGTGCCCAGCCGATGATCGCACCACGCATAATGGTGGTGGAGGACGAGGAGCCGTTGGGCGTGCTGCTCCGCTACAATCTCGAATCCGAAGGCTACCAGGTCGAGGTGGTGACACGCGGCGACGAAGCCGAGATCCGTTTGCAGGAGAATGTGCCCGACCTTCTGGTGCTCGACTGGATGATACCGGCGGTTTCCGGCATCGAGCTCTGCCGCCGGTTGCGCGTGCGCCCCGAAACCGAGCGGCTGCCGATCATCATGCTGACCGCGCGCGGCGAGGAGAGCGACCGGGTGCGCGGTCTTTCGACCGGCGCCGACGACTATCTTGTCAAACCGTTTTCGACACCGGAATTCATGGCCAGGGTCAAGGCGCTGCTGCGGCGCGCCAAGCCGGAAGTGCTGTCCAGCGTGCTGAAGGTCGGCGACATCGTGCTCGATCGCGAATCGCACAGGGTCTATCGCAAGAAGAGCGAGATCCGGCTCGGGCCGACCGAATTCCGGTTGCTCGAGTTCATGATGCGGCATCCGGGCCGCGTCTTCTCGCGTAGCCAGTTGCTCGATAATGTCTGGGGCGAGACGATCTATATCGACGAACGCACCGTCGACGTGCATGTCGGGCGGCTGCGCAAAGCCGTCAATAACGGCCGCATGCCGGATGTCATCCGCACCATCCGCGGTGCCGGCTATGCGATCAGGGAAGATTGACCCGCCTGGTCAGGCGACGTTCTTTCTGACGCCGGGCCTCATTTGCGCGCCCGGCGCGAAAATCTCCTGGTCGACGAAGCTTAACGCCCGCATCGCGCAGCCTTCGCGGATCAGCGGCAATTCGTTCGGCTCGGTATCGAAGGAGATCGAGCCCGAGTGCTGGCCGCCGGCGGTCTGGGCGATGGCCTTGCGCAAGGCCGGCTCGATCAGATCGAAGGCGGCGGCACTGGCGCCGACCATCGCG
This sequence comes from Mesorhizobium sp. M0195, assembly GCF_040322115.1. Classification (NCBI taxonomy): domain Bacteria; kingdom Pseudomonadati; phylum Pseudomonadota; class Alphaproteobacteria; order Hyphomicrobiales; family Phyllobacteriaceae; genus Mesorhizobium; species Mesorhizobium sp. M0195. The sequence continues at coordinate 56,849 of NZ_JAMYSV010000009.1, forward strand.
ACCGGTGCCGGATCGATCAGCGCGAACAGCGAGCCGAGACCGAAACCCAGCGCTTCGCCGGCCTTGCGGTAGGCCTCGCGTTCCGGCCCATCCTTCTCGCGCGCGCGGGCGGCCAGCGCGCGCATGTCGGCGTCGCCGACGTCGGCGACCGGTTCGCTGTCTTCGCTCATCTGCCTGGCGTTGCGCCAGATGGCATAGTTGCCGGCATAGGCTTCGATGCAGCCGCGCCGCCCGCAACGGCAGAGCGCGCCGCCCGGACGATGGATCATGTGGCCAAATTCGCCGCCCGAGGAATGCGTCCCGGTGAACAGTTCGCCCTTCAGCACAAGCCCCATACCGATGCCATGCGAAAGCAGGATGGCGATGAAGTCGTCGCGATAGCGATCCGGATTGCGCCAGCGCAAAGCCACCGCCATCATATTGCAGTCGTTCTCCACCGTGGCCGGGATGCCGAATTCGTCCTCCAGCATGTCGGCAAAGGCGATGTCGGTCTGCGGCGTGATCGGCGACCACAGCATGGCGCGTGCAGGGGAGTCGGTAATGCCCTGAATCGCCAGGGCGATGCGGGCGACACTGCGGACGTCAAGGTCTGGGTCCTCAAGCCGGCGCCGGACGATGGCCATGCATTCGCGGATCAGCTCGTCGCGCGGCATGGTCAGCGTGTCCAGCCGGCGCTGTTCCTCGGCGACCACCTGTCCCGCATAGTCGATAATGGCGGCCGACAGGAAATTCAGCGACAACACCACAGTCAGCACCGCCGCCGCTTCCGGGTTGAGGGCGAGGCCGACCTGTGGACGACCGCGTTTCAACGAAACGGGCTCACTTGCCTTGCTCTCGGCGAGGATGCCTTCCCGTATCAGGTCGGAGGAGATCGCCGATATGGTTGAATGACTGAGGCCGGTGGTGGCTGCGATCTCCGTACGCGATGGCTGGCCGGCCCGGCGCACCGCCGAGATCACCATCGCCCGGTTGCGCCGGCGCAAATCGTCATGGCGGATTCCGACCGACATCGTTTTGCTTTCCTCCCGGTTGCCGCGGCCGCTCATGAACCGGAAGCCCTCGGTAATGTCCGACAAATAGTGTCGGATGCGGCAAATAGTGTCAGATGCAGGTGGCGCTGTCATCGTTTATTCCGACGCTCGAAAAAACTCGCACAGTCATCAAAATCCATCAGAATCGATGTTGACAGCAGCCGGAGATCGGGCCAGTATTTTTTCGAGGCTCGAAAAAATTAGAGCTTCTAAGCTGGTCTTTGAGCCAATTGGTCACGCCGTACGCGGCGCAGGGAGGATATGATGAAGAAATTCACGACCGCCATTCTGGCGGGTGTCGCCATGACGCTGGCGCTGGCGTCGGTGGCGCAGGCGAAAGACAAGGTCATCGGCGTTTCCTGGTCGAACTTCCAGGAAGAGCGCTGGAAGACCGACGAGGCCGCAATGAAGGCGGCCATCGAGGCCGCCGGCGACAAGTATATTTCCGCCGACGCACAGTCCAACCCCGGCAAGCAGCTCACCGACGTCGAGAGCCTGATCTCGCAGGGTGCCAATGCGCTGATCATCCTGGCACAGGATGCCTCGGCCATCGGGCCGGCCGTGCAGAAGGCACTGGACGAAGGCATCCCCGTCGTCGGCTATGACCGGCTGATCGAGAACAAGGACGTGTTCTATCTGACCTTCGACAACAAGGAAGTCGGCCGCATGCAGGCCCGCGAAGTCTTCAAGGTGAAGCCGGAAGGCAACTACGTCTTCATCAAGGGTTCGGGTTCCGATCCGAATGCCGATTTCCTGTTTGCCGGTTCGATGGAGGTGCTGAAGGAGGCCATCGACAGCGGCAAGATCAAGAATGTCGGCGAGGCCTATACGGACGGCTGGCTGCCGGCCAACGCTCAGAAGAATATGGAACAGTTCCTGACCGCCAACGACAACAAGGTCGATGCCGTGGTCGCGGCCAATGACGGCACCGCCGGTGGCGTCGTCGCCGCGCTGACAGCACAAGGGTTGGCCGGATCGGTTCCGGTCTCGGGCCAGGACGGCGACCACGCCGCGCTGAACCGCATCGCGCTTGGCACACAGACCGTGTCGGTGTGGAAGGACGCGCGCGAGCTCGGCAAGAACGCCGCCGAGATCGCCTCGCAGCTTGCCGACGGCAAGCAGATGACCGACATTGCCGGCGTGAAGGATTTCACCACGCCCGGCGGCAACACGGTCAAGTCGCTGTTCCTGACTCCGGTCGCCATCACCAAGGATAACCTCAACGTCGTCATCGACGCCGGCTGGATCAAGAAAGAAGAGGTCTGCGCCGGCGTGGCGGCTGGCACTGTTGCGGTCTGCAACTGATCCGTCGTTTCCAAGCGTAGAGAACGCCGCGGCTGTAATGCCGCGGCGTTTTTTTCAAAAAGAATTGTTTTTCCGCTTCCGGCGGATAATTTCTAGGCTGCTTCCGGCATCCGCGGCAGACGGCAACCCGGCGGGAGAAACATGATGACCGACACGACTTCCAACACGCCGGTCGACAGCACGGCGGACCGGGCGCGGGAATCCGAGCTCGGCATCGTTGCCCGGTTTCTCAAGGCAACCGAGATCGACACCCGCATGCTCGGCATGGTCGGCGCGCTGTTGGTCATCTGGATCGGGCTGCATGTCGTTTCCAGCGTACGGCTCGGCGTCAATCCGTTCGACTTCGACAGCCGGACCTTCCTGACGCCACGCAATCTCTGGAACCTCTCGGTGCAGACTTCCGCCGTGGCCATAATGGCCGCCGGAATGGTGCTGGTTATCGTCATGCGCAATATCGACCTGTCGGTCGGTTCCGCCGAAGGCCTGATCGGCGTGGTCATGGGCTTTGCGCAGGTGCATTTCTTGGTGCGAATGATCGGTCTGCAACTCGGCAACCCCTGGATCTGGATCCTGGCGCTGGCCATTGGCCTGGCGCTCGGTCTTCTTATCGGAGCGTTCCAGGGATATATCATCGCTTATCTCGAGGTGCCGGCCTTCATCGTGACGCTGGGCGGCCTTCTGGTCTGGCGGGGTGCCGCATGGTGGGTCGCCAGCGGTCAGACGATTGCGCCGCTTGATGCCACGTTCCAGCTGATGGGCGGTGGGCCGGCGGGTTCGATCGGCGCGCGATGGAGCTGGATCGTCGGAATTATCGCGTGCCTGGCGGTTGTGTTCATGCTGCTCAACGGGCGGGTGCAGCGCAAGCGGTTCCGCTTTCCGTTGCGCCCGATCTGGGCCGAGACGTTCCTCGGTGTCCTCACCTGCGCTGTGATCATGGGGGCCATATGGCTCGCCAATTCCTATCCTTGGCCGGTCGGCATCGTGAACAGATACGCGGCGGCCAACAATATAACGGTTCCCGAAGGCGGGCTGTTCATCGCCCATGGCATCGCCATACCCGTGCTGATGGCTGTGGCGGTCGGGCTGATCATGACCTTCATCACCAAGCGTACCCGTTTTGGCCGCTATGTCTTCGCTATCGGCGGCAATCCGGAAGCCGCCAACCTTGCCGGTATCAACACGCGGTGGGTGACCATGAAGGTGTTCATGATCATGGGCGTGCTGGCGACGATCGCCGCGGCGATCTCGTCAGCCAGGCAGAACTCGTCGACCAATGCGCTGGGCACGCTAGACGAACTGCTGGTCATCGCCGCCGCGGTCATCGGCGGCACGTCACTTGCAGGCGGCTCCGGCACGGTGCTCGGCGCCATGCTCGGCGCACTTTTGATGCAGTCGCTGCAATCCGGCATGGTGCTGCTCGGCATCGATTCACCGCTGCAGAGCATCGTCGTCGGCGCCGTGCTGGTGCTCGCGGTCTGGCTCGATACCGTCTATCGCAAACGCGTTTAGGGAGGAGGAACGATCATGGCCGACAAGACCGCTCCCACGGGCACGCCTCTGATCGACATGCGCAGCATCTCGATCGCCTTCGGCGGCATTCGCGCCGTCGACGATGCCTCGGTCGATCTTTTCCCGGGCGAGGTGATGGCTTTGCTCGGCCACAACGGTGCCGGCAAATCGACGTTGATAAAAATCCTGTCCGGCGCCTATAAGCGCGATGCGGGCCAGATTTTCGTCAACGGCGAGGAGGCTTCGATCTCCAACCCCCGCGACGCCAAGAAGTACGGCATCGAGACGATCTATCAGACGCTTGCGCTGGCCGACAATGTCGATGCGGCCGCCAACCTGTTTCTCGGCCGCGAGCTGATGACCGGCTGGGGTACGCTCGACGACGTCGCCATGGAGGCCGAGGCGCGCAAGGTGATGGGCAGGCTCAATCCGCGTTTCCAACGCTTCAAGGAGCCGGTGGTAAAGCTTTCGGGCGGCCAGCGGCAGTCGGTGGCGATCGCCCGCGCCATCCTGTTCAATGCTCGCATCCTGATCATGGACGAGCCGACGGCGGCACTCGGGCCGCAAGAGACGGCGCAGGTCGGCGAACTGGTCAAGCAGCTCAAGGCCGACGGCATCGGCATCTTCCTGATCAGCCATGATATTCACGACGTGTTCGAGCTTGCCGACCGTGTCTGCGTCATGAAGAACGGTCGGGTTGTCGGCACGGCGCGCACAACCGATGTCACCCAGGACGAAGTGCTCGGCATGATCATCCTCGGCAAGTGCCCACCCGGCGCCATTCCGGGGCCGGGCGCGCTGAAGATCGCCGCATGAACGAGAATTAGCCGGCTAATCACAAGCCGCCAAAATGTGCCAGTCGTCACCATGCTTTGGCCTGGGCATTGTGTTGGCGTCGGGACTTGCCCATAAAGATGCCGAACCGTCCACGGGACGTATCTGCAATTGAAGAAGCTGTTTCCGACCGTCGCTTTTATCGCCGTCGCGCTGATCAGCCTGACGATGGCGGGCTTTGCCTATTTTGCCACCCAGGAGGCGGCCCGCATTAAATTCGAGGCGACGGCGGACGACGCGCTTAACCGGATCGAAAGCCGCATCGACCTGGACCTGTCGCTGCTGCGCGCAACGCGAGCGCTGTTCGACGCGCGCAATGGCGGTATCTCGCAAGGCGAGTTCAAGGCTTTCTTCAACGCGCTCGACATCGACAATAATTTCGCCGGTCTGCGCGGCATCGGTTTCCTCCGCCTGGCGAAAACTGGCAACGAGGCGGCGGTCGAGCGCGACATCCTGCACGATCACGGCGCAAGCCACCCGATCTACCCCGACACGAACTTACCGTGGCGTACGCCCATCGTGCTGTTCGAACCGCTGGATCCGTCCAACAAATCCAGCATCGGCTACGACATGTTCACCGGGCCGGCGCGGCGCGAGGCGATCGAAAAGGCGATGGCCGACGACCAGCAGCACGCCAGCGGGCTCGTGCAGCTCGGCAAGGATACGGGTGCCGCGCAGACCTTTACCGGGTTCCTCGTCTTCGTCCGGCTCAATGTCGAAACCGCGCCGGACGCCGTGAACGCGACGAGATCCTCGACTGCCGGCCTCCTTTATGCGGCCTTCCGCGCCCGTGACCTGTTCCAGGCTGCGCTCAGTCGGGCACCATTGCTGCCGGTTAACACCGAGATCTATGACGGCACGGTGGACAGCGACAACCTGCTGTTCCAATCGGAAACGCCGCCTGTTTCGAGCCTCGGCGACAGGCTGCTGGTCACCCGCAAGATCACCGTCGCCGGCCGGCCGTGGGTCGTCCTGTTCAGGCCGACAAGTGCTTTCTCGCAACCTTCCTCGCGCGCCATCCCGGTGATGCTCGGATTGTTCGGACTGCTGCTTGCGGGCGCCATCGCGCTGGTGGCCCGCTATCAGGAGCGGGCCTATGAGGCGATCTCGCTGCTTCACGAAACGACCGAAAAGAGCCTGCTGGAAAAAGACCTGATGCTGCAGGAGATGAAGCATCGCATCAAGAACTCGATCACGCGGGTGCTGGCAATCGCGCGCCAGACAGCATCGCACACTACCGACGTCCAGGAATTCTCGGCTTCTTTCTCGGCCCGGCTGCAGGCGATGGCGGCTTCCCAGGACATGCTGACGCGCTCACGCTGGCAGAAAGCCGATCTCGGCGACCTGCTGCGCATCGAGCTAGGCCAGGTGTTCGGCAGTGAGCTTCCTGAAGGGCTGCTGTCGGGACCGCAGGTTCTTCTCGATGAAAAGACGACGCAGGCACTCGGCCTCGTCTTTCACGAACTGGCGACTAACGCGCTGAAGCATGGCGAAGCCGGCAATTCAGTCGGTGCGCTGAAGGTCGACTGGTCGCTCGAAGGCCGTAGCGGCGCCCGGACATTGGCCCTCAACTGGCGCGAGGCCGGTCAGAAGAAGCTCGCGACACCGGCAAAGAGCGGTTTTGGCACCAGACTGATCGATCTCAACATCACACGCGAATTGCGTGGCACAATCAGGCGCGATTTTCGCGAAGATGGTTTGAACGTGGAAATCAGGGTTCCGCTGCCGGCCTGAAACGCCTCTCGCGGGCCGCGTCGCAACAGCGCTTCAAAGGGCAAACGCGAAGACAGGTGGCCTGCCTCCGCGTTTGCTATTCGCCTGGAGCTCGAAACTAGTTGCAGCGAGCTGTGTAAATCCGGCCGTGACGATCTCTGTATTGGCAGTAGCCATTTTGCAGACGGCGAACCAGCAGACCGCCAATCGCACCAGCGCCAGCGCCGATCAAAGCGCCCTTGCCGCCGCCGACAGCGCCACCAATGAGCGCGCCGCCCACAGTGCCGATACCCACGTTCTCTTCCGTGGTGGTGCAGCCGCTGACCGCAACCACGGCAACCATGGCAATAATCATCTTCCGCATGAAGTCATCCTCACTTTTGTCCTCACTTTAATAAGCTCCAGCCGCCATTTAGCATGAAAGTACGGCCTTTGCCCGCACGATTTCATTGTTGATTAAGATAGTCTTTTTCGGGGCGTGCGCCGTTCGATGCTACCACGAACCCGGAAATCTCCAAGGACGCATCGAGCGTGCCGTCGGGACGCACGTTCCAGACGATCCTGTCATAGTCGTCCTCGAGCGCCGGATCGACGGCAAGGCATTTGGCGACGAGATGTTGGGCCTGGCCTTGCAGGTCGGTGACCGCGAATGGGCACGGCCAGTACTCGGGCAGTGGTTTCAAAGCGATCAAGCAGAGGCGAACTCGATCAGATCAACTGGGACGCTGCGGTCAGGACGATCGCGGCCATAAGCGCGACGGCGGCGAAGCGGAGGGGCGAAGCACGAGGCGCGGGCGCTGCGGACGCTTCGGGATCCTGAAAACCGCCCATCGAGACACGAGCGGCCTGTTCCAGTCTGTTCAAGTCGGCAGCCGTCAAGGCCCATTCCTTTCATTTTGTGCCAAACTCAATCGATGGATCGACACGTCGGACAGGATCGGACTTTATGGTGAACAGTCGGTTAAAGTTGGCGATGCGCAGAACCCTTCTCGCGGCGGCCGCCGTTCGTTCAATCCGTCTCGAAATTGCCGTGAGGAACAAGAAGGCGGTATTCGAGGCGGTTCCCGGTGATCTCAAGTGTCGCCGTTCCATTCAACGATGTGGGTACGACGCGTTCAAGCGCGACGCTGCCAAAACGCTTCTCGCTGCGCTGATTGTCGTTGGCTCCGATCGCTTCTGCCCATGTCAGCGACAGCGCAGGCTCGCCAGCGGAAGCTGCCGTCAGATCGGCCGTCACCTCGACGAAACCGTCGCTGCGCGACAGCGCGCCATAGCTGACCGAATTGACGGCGAGCTCATGCATGGCCAAGCCGATGTGCAAGGCGGCATTGGGGTTGAGATATGGATTTGCGCCGCGGAAACGCAGGCTGTGTAAAGGGTCCGCGCCGTACCTGCCGACCTGACCGGAAACCAGCTCGCGCAGCGCTGCGCCCCGCCAGTTGGATGACGTGACTAGGTCCTGCGAGGAGGCCAGCGACTGCAATCGGCCACGGAAACGCGTCAGGAAATCATCAATGCTGCCGGAATAACGGCCTGTCTGGGTGGCGATGCTCTGGATGATGGCCAAAAGGTTCTTGGAGCGATGACTGACTTCACGCAGCAGCGCCTTCAGCGTCTGCTCCCGGCGTTTCTGCTCGGTTGTTTCGACCATGGTGGTCACGACGCCCTGCACCGCGCCGGTGTCGCTGCGGTCGGCGTCGATCCACACCTGAAACCAGCGGGCGCCATCATCGGCCGGCACGCTGAGTTCGAGATGTTGAGGATTGCCGGAGACGATGACGTCGTGCTTGGCGGCGCCGATACGCTCTGCCTGCGCCGGTGGCAAGATGCCGTTGTTGTCGGAGGCATCGGAAGTCCATGGTGCGCGCATGTTGCGCGCCCACACAGTTTTCATCTCGCGATCCTGGTATAGAACGGAAATCCCGGTATTGTGCAGTGCATGGAGAAGGGCCCGGCCAAGCTGCATTCCGGGATGCAAAGCGATGATCTCATCACTCCGGCCGCGGTCTTTCATTTTTCCGACTCTGGAACGCATCGGTCAATTTTGCTCAACCCACGTCAGGCTGAACGGCTCACGGAAAAATGGGTTCCAAAAGGAGGAGCTGCGGATCAAGCCCTAAAAGCGGTCCGCCGAGCGGCATCCCGTTGGAGGACACTGCCCGGCGGTGGCTGGAAACCGTTTGAGGGGTGCGGCTTCCAGTGTTCGCTTGAATGGCCGCTTGGCATTCACGCCCGTCTGATCAGGCCGGCAATTAGCGATATGATCAGGAAGGCGAGAAAGATGAAGAACAATATCTGCGCTATGCCGGCCGAGGTGCCAGCGATGCCGCCGAAACCAAGCGCACCGGCGATAATCGCCACGACTAGAAATACGAGCGCCCAGTAAAGCATGATCCATCTCCTTCCAATGCTGCGGTGAAAACGTGATTCGCCTCCGTTTGTTCCACCATTTCCCGAAAAAGACGATGCTGAAAATCGTTGCGGCCCGAATTGCTGCGATGTGTGCGAAAAGGTCCTCGTCAGGTTCGGCAGCAGTTGGCTGTCGTGTGTTAAGCCGGCGTCACGCCCCATCTGGTCCAAGAGGAGTGGCTATCCCACACCCTGGCGGCGGCAACTCGGCCGCCCGCTGTTCATGCCGCGGCTTTCGCGTGCCGGTCAAAGAACAGGGCCTGGCTGATAAGAGCCTTGACCATATCCGGGTTGAACGGCTTGGTAACGAGGAAAGCCGGTTCCGGCCGCTCGCCGGTGAGCAGGCGCTCGGGAAAGGCGGTGATGAAGATCACTGGCACCGAGGTGGACGACAGGATCTCATTGACGGCCGCGATGCCCGAACTGCCGTCGGCAAGCTGAATATCGGCAAGCACCATCTTTGGCCGCGTCTTGCCGAACATCGCCACCGCCTCGGCGTGGGTGCGCGCCGTTCCGACGACGCGGTGGCCGAGGCTTTCGACCATTTCCTCGATATCCATGGCGATCAGCGGCTCATCCTCGATGATCAGCACATCGGTTGCCACCTGGCGGGAGATCTCGTTGCTCGCCTGCGCGAGAAGTTCGGAGAATTCCTGTTCGTCGACGTCGAGAATCTCCGCCGCCTCATCTTCGCTGAAGCCTTCAACCGCGACCAGCAGAAAGGCTTGGCGGGGACGAGGCGCAATTGCATTCAGATTGGCCGCGGCACGCTGTTCCCATGCCGACTGGGCATGCTCCTGCGGAACGCGAATGGCCACTGAGGTGAAGAGCTTGGCAAAGACCTTGTAGAGCGCGATGCGGTCGTTCGATGCGTTCGGAAAGATGTCGACATCGGCAATGATGGCCTCGAGCATTGCGGCGACCAGCGCGTCGCCGCTCTCCTGCGATCCGGATACAGCGCGCGAGAAGCGACGCAGGAACGGCAGGTGCGGAGCGATGGTTGCTGATAGGCTCATATTGGACGTCTCCCTCATATGACGTGATGCATGTTACAGCTAAAAACGGTTCGCAGGGCCCAAGGGTGAAAACGCAGGTTCTGCGAAAAAGTTCCGATCATGCGGAACTAAGTATATGGGCTGGCGTTTAAGGGCGGGTTGGGCAACCAGACGAGGCTGCCGCTTGCCTTGCGTTATGTGTTGAAGGGCGGCTTAAGGCTGGGACAAAAGGGCGAATGAAGAACATGACGAAAGCTACCATGGGTGGCGTTGGCAACGGGCGCCGGGCTGCTTCCCGCGACCCGCTTGGGCCGAACTCGGAAATCGGCCGCAAACTCAAACAATACTACGACGAGCTGGTCTCCGACAATGTGCCGGATCGCTTCGCCCAACTGCTCAGCCAGTTGGAAAAGGCCGAACCTGTACAAAAGAAGGACTGAGGCATGGCGGCCGTCTCCCAGGGCTTCAAGACCGACTTGCTCGGCTCGATCCCGAGCCTGCGGGCTTTTGCCGTGTCGCTGACGCAAAACGCCGACAAGGCCGACGACCTGGTGCAGGAAACATTGGTCAAGGCCTGGGACAAGCATGAAAGCTTCCAGCCCGGCACCAATCTGAAGGCATGGCTGTTCACGATCTTGCGCAACGAATTCTATTCGCAGATGCGCAAGCGCGGCCGCGAGGTGCAGGACAGCGATGGCGTCATGACGGCCAGGCTTGCCGTTCACCCGGCCCAGCACGGCCAGCTTGACCTCGAGGACTTTCGCGGCGCGCTCGAATTGCTGCCAGAAGACCAGCGCGAAGCCATTATCCTCATCGGCGCGTCCGGCTTCTCCTACGAGGAAGCGGCCGAGATCTGCGGCTGCGCCGTCGGAACGATCAAGAGCCGCGTCAGCCGCGCCCGCACACGGCTGCAGGAAATCCTGAAGATCTCCGGTGAAGACGAGTATGGCCCGGACGCAATTTCGGCTCAGGTAACCGGGTCGACGGCTGCGTGAGGCGCGGCGTGTTCGAACCGCTCCGCGCCTCAGCGGAGAGGCGTTCGCCTGCAGGCCGCCGCCACTGCCTCGAGGAGATCGTCTCCCGAATAGGGCTTGGTGACCAGCCTGACGCCGGGAAAGGATTTCTTGATCTCATCGGTATCCGAATAGCCCGAGGCGAAGACGAACGGGATGCCCGCTTCACGCAGCCGCGAAGCAAATTGGAGCGTCGAAACGCCGCTCAGCATGAGGTCGACGATGGCGACATCGAACTGCGCGGCAACGTCTTGCTGTTCGATCTCAGTCAGATCACGGGCGATGACCACATTGAGCGCGCCGTAGTCGCGGCAAAGCTGCTCGATATCCATGGCAATCAGGAACTCATCTTCCAGGATAAGAATCCGCAAACCGTCAAGTGATGCGCGCACGCAGCAATATCTCCTTAAATGCGTATCGTGAAACGAGGGAAGTCATGATCGTTATTTGGCATGCTGTCATTTAAAAAAGACGTGCCGGCGCGGATGCGTCGGCCTCGGCCCATGCAAGGCATTTGCAACGCGCGCTGCCGGAGATAGGGTTAGAAGAGGTTCGCGCCGGAACCTTGGGGTCTGTCGGGCGTTTCGACCGAGCAAAATCATGGAGAGTGAAGCAATGGCGACTGCCGCAGGTAAGGCCGGGAACGAAGCCCGCACGAATTCCGATATTGAGGCCGACATCGCACAATTGAAGGCCGACATCGATCAACTTACCAAGCTGTTGGCCAAAACTGGCGAACATGGCTACGGGGCAGCGCGGCGAGCCGCCGCCGAAGGCGTCGAGCAGTTGCGAACCCAAGGCGAGGCAGCTTTCGATAGCTTGCGCGCGAACGCCAGGGACATCGAGGCGCAGATGATAGCGCATATGCGCGAAAAACCGGTGACTTCGCTGGCGATCGCCGCAGGCGTCGGATTCCTCTTCGCGCTTCTCGCGCGCCGCTAGTTCTGCACGCATGGGAATGCTTGCATCGCTGATCTCGGGCCTTGCCTCGGGCGAAACCATTGCGGCGGTGCAACGCGTGCGCGTCGCTGCGATTGTCTATTCGGTCGCAGCGCTCGCGGCGCTGTGCGGCCTCGGGTTCCTCGTCGGGGCGGCCTATATCTGGGCGGCGGCCCGCTATGGGCCGATGGCAGCTTGCCTGAGCTTCGGGATCGGCTTTCTGGCAATCGCCGGTCTCATCCTGCTCGTCTACCGGATGTCGGCCGGCTCGCGCGCCAGGCGCCGGGCGAAGCGACGCAACGCCGACATGAAGGCTATCGGCATCACTGCGGCACTCGCCGTGCTGCCGGCGCTGCTCAAGGGCAAAGGTGGCCTGGCGAAGGGCGGGTTGGGCGCCATTCTCGGCCCGGCGATAGCACTCGCTGCCTACGCCATCTACCGCGAGAATGTGAAGCGCGGCTCGGATAATCCGGATACCGGCAAACCCGAATAGTTCGGAGGGGATAGTTCAGGGCAAACGGTTCTGGCGCCGGTCGCAAAATGCCGGCGTTACAAATCTTCGAGCGGAATCGATATTTCCGCGACCACGCCATCCGGCCGGAATTCATGGGTCACCTCGCTGGAAATGACCTTGGCCAGGCTGCGGCGGATCAGGATCGAGCCGAAGCCATGGCGTTCGGGCGGCGCAACCCGCGGGCCGCCGCTTTCGCGCCAGGCCAGCAACAGACGCCGTGCACCCTTCCTGCCTTGTACCTTCCAATCGAGATCGACCTTTCCGGAAGAAACCGAGAGCGACCCGTATTGCAGTGCGTTGCTTGCCAGTTCATGCAGGATCAGCCCGAGTCCGACTGCCTGGTCGGGTGAGAGCAAGACATCGGCGCCGGAGATCGCCATCCGCGATTGTCCGGCGGCTTGGAACGGCTTTACCTCGATCTGCACCAGCTCGCGGATGCCGATGCCGCGCCACTCGCGGTCCGACAGCAGGCTGTGCGCAACGCCCAGTGCCTGCAGCCTGGCGCTGAAGGCGCCGAGGAATTCGCTTGGCTGGCGGGCATGGCGAACGGTCTGCGTGGCCAGCGCCTGTACAGTTGCCAACGTGTTCTTGACGCGATGATTGAGCTCGCGCAGCAACAGCCGTTGGCGTTCGTCGCCTAGCTTGCGTTCAGTGATGTCGTAATTGACGCCGAAGATCAGCGTCGGCTTGCCCTCGCCGTCGCGCTCTATGACGCGGCCGCGCGTTGCGACCCATCGTGGCGGATCGAGGCCTCTGACACGGTATTCGCCAAAATAGTCATCGCTGCCGGTCAGCGCGTCGCGAAAGCGTGTTTCGGTCTGGTGAACGTCGCGCGGGTCGATGGCGGTCAGGATGTCGCGCGCCCTCAGCCTGTTCGACTTCGGCAGGTTGAACAATTCGGGCAGCAGGACGTCGCAGTCGATCATGTCGCTGCGGATATCCCATGCCCAGCTGGCAAGCGAAGCCGCGTCGAGCGCGATAGCGCGCCGCTTTTCCTCTCGAACCAATGCGGCCTTGGCGATCGCCGCGCTGCGGGTTGCATCCTTCAGCGTGAACAGGCTGGCGGCGAGTCCAGCCAGCGCCGACAACTGGTCGAGCTGGACAGAGGAGGGATGCGCGTGCGGCTTCCGGTCGAGCACGCACAGCGTGCCGATCAGCGCGCCGTCGATCATGATCGGCACGCCTGCGTAAAAGCGGATATGATGCTCGCCGGTGACCAGCGGATTGGCTTTGAACCGCGGATCGGCCGCCGCGTCGGCCACCACCATCGGCACGTTGCCGGCTGCGATGGCATAGGCACAGAACGATGTCTCGGTCGCGGTTTCGGTCTGGTCGAGGCCGATACAGGACTTGAACCACTGCCGCTCGGCGTCGAGCAGCGTGATCAGTGCGACAGGCGTTTGCATCGCCGAAGCGGCAAGACCGCCAATGCGATCGAAATCAGGGTCGGCAGCCCTGTCCAGCGCGTCGAGGCCGTGCAGCACGGCAAGACGGTCCGCGGCGCCCACCACACGGCGAATATCGGCCGGCAGACCCGGCGTGTTCTGGCTATTGTCGTCCACTATGCCCCCAGTGGCCGGCTCCGCTGATTGATCAGGCCAACCGGCCCGTTTGCCGCCTTGCAGAGCCGGAACTTTCGCTGCGGGGGACCGTTACCAGCCAACGCCCCGCCAGTTACGCCTGCCGGCGCCAAATATGGAGCCAGACAATGCCAAAAACCATTCCTGAAAACAAAGCCCGTCAAGGGCGGCGGGGTCGGCATGTCCTTCGTATCCTGATCGCCGCGCTGCTGCTGGCCTTTATCGCCTGGGGCGTCGCCGAAATCTACGGCTGGATGATCGAGACGCCGAAGACCGAACAGGGCAACACGCCCAGCGGCTAGGTTCTCCCCATCGCTCGTGCCAGCTCGCATCACGCAGCCCCACATCAGGCATCCCACGTCAGGCAACCTTTGCCTCGGCGGCGCGCGCCGGGACGAGAACATTCAACGCGCGCGGATGGATTTCGACGGTCGTCTCGCGATCGAGCTTTACCAGTTCGCCGTCCATGACGGCCTGAACTTTCCTGTTCGTCGAATGGATTTTCAAAACGGCGCGGTTTGCCTGATGGATTTCGACATGTTCGTTGCCGCGCCATTTCCCACGGGCGACGTCAAAGAGGAACCTGATCAATTCGCCGCGCCGCCGTGCTACGGTGACATAGATGCCCAGCACGCCGCCTGCCGGATCATCGGCATAGGGCAGGTGGCCCTCGCCAAACAGATTGTTGGTGATGCCGATACCGGTGATCCGGGTTTTGATCTCGGCCTCGCCGATCGTCAGCGTTACGTTCATCGCCGGCGGGTTGTTGATCGTTGCCCAAGCGGCTCGCACCGAGGCACGCATTTTCCCCAGCCGCGAGCCGAATTCCATCTTCTGGCGCAGTTGCACCATCCTGGCATGCATGCCGATCGAGAATTGATGCACGAAAGGCCGGCCGTTGGCTGTTGCAATGTCAATCGCCATCACCTCGCCGTCGGCAAACGATTTCAGCGCCGCATCGAGGGTCTGCGGAATGCCGAGGCCGCGCGCAAAAAGGTTCATTGTGCCAGCCGGCAGAATTGCCAGTGCCTTCTCCCCATTCATCAAACGGGCTGCCGCGGCCGAAATGGTGCCGTCGCCGCCGCCGGCCAGCACGGCGTCGATGCCGCGCCTGGAAGCTACGCCGTCCAGTGTGGCGACGATATCCTTGCCGGCAACGATTTCGATATCGATCGAGTGGCCGGCAGTCTCAAGCGTGCTGCGCATCCGACTGGCGAAGGCCTCAAGATCGATGGTGCGCAGGGTGCCGCCGTCCTTGTTCAGCACCGCTGCAAACCGCATGGCCGTTCCATTTTTTCCAGCACCTATCCGGCCGGGACGGGGTCCCAGCCGGGAGTGGAACGGCGCGGCCGAGAAAATGTTCCTTTCGACCAGCGCAGTGAATCCGAGAACCATTGACATCGTACCGGGTGCACCACGGCTTTTTTCGGAACAACAGTGTGGTCACAACGTTGTGAACATGCAGAAGACGCTGCGCCCGCAGTGACGCCAGGCGGGCAGGGCGTGCACGAAATCACCGACGAGGAGACACTAAGATGATCCGCACCCTTTTAACCACGACAGCAGTCGCAACATTGATTGCGACGGGTGCCTTTGCGCAGTCGGCGACGACCCCGGCGCCGGCGCAGCCACCCGCAGTAGAGAACCCCGCTCCAGCCGCTCCGGTGCAACGGGCCGAGGGCAGCCTTGCTACCAACATCATCGGCGAATCCGTCTATAACGGCACCGGCGCCGATGCCCAGAATATCGGCAACGTCAGCGACATCGTCTTCGACGAGCGCGGCAAGGTAAAATCCGTCGTCATCGGCGTCGGCGGATTCCTGGGCATCGGAACCAAGAATGTCGCCTTCGACTACGGCAAGATGCAATGGGCAGAAAAGAACGGCGACCGCTGGCTGATAGCTCAGACGACGAAGGATGAGTTGACGGCTCAGCCGGATTTCGACCGGAAGCCTTACGATCCGCCTCCGCCGCCAGCTTCGGCCGATAATGCGGCACCCGCCGCCCCTTCGGCTTCCACCAGCGCGCAAAATACAACGCCAGCGCCTGCCGCGCCGGCTGAGCCAGTGAAGCGCGCCGAAGGCAATCTCGCCACCAATATCATCGGCGAGACCGTCTATAACGGCACCGGCGACGACGCCCAAAACATCGGTGACGTAAACGACATCGTCATCAACAAGGAAGCCAAAGCGCAATCGCTGATCATCGGCGTCGGCGGCTTCCTCGGCATCGGCGAAAAGAACGTCGCCTATGATTTCGACAAGGCGCAGTGGGCCGAGAGGAACGGCGATCGCTGGCTGGTCGCGCAAACCACCAAGGAAGAGCTGCAGGCGCAGCCGGACTTCAACCGCAAGGCCTATGATCCGGCGCCGGCATCCACTGCTTCGAACGATGCCAATGCGCCTGCCACCGTCACGCCTACCGTGATGGCCAGCAACACCGCGTCGACCAACAACACTGCGACGACCAATAACGCTGACCAGGCCGGCAAGACGGCTCAAAACGCCCCAGCGCCCGCAACGGCCGACCAGACCAAAACCGGGTCGATCGACAAGTCGACGTTGACTGAAATGCCGATCGGCCAGATCCGGGCCGAGGATCTGGTTGGAACGACCGTTTACGGCGCCAACGATGTCAACGTCGGCGAGATCGGCGATATCGTGCTGGGCGCCGATAAAAAGGTCGATGCAGTCATTATCGATGTCGGCGGGTTCCTCGGTGTCGGCGAGAAGGAGGTGGCGGTCGGCATGGACAACCTGAAATTCATGACCGACAAGAACGGCAAGCGCTATCTCTACACGAACTTCACCAAGGAGCAGCTCGAAGCGCAGGCCCCCTATGACAAGGCCAGCTATGCGCAAAACCGCGACAAACAGCGCATGATCATGCGCTAAGCAGCACACAGGTCGATAGAAGCCCCCGCCGGCAACGGCGCGGGCTTTGTTTATGGCGAGGGAAAGCCGGCGACATGGCCGGCAACGCCATTGTCCGTCAATTCGGCGAGCGCCAGAGATTGGTCGAGATGCTCGGCCCGCCAGGCAAGCAGCCTTTCGGCAAGTTCCAACCGCACCGGCAGATAGGCTGGGTCGTCAGCGACGTTGGCCAGCTCGCCGGCATCTTTTTCCAGGTCGAAGAGCAAGGGCGGCAGGCCGCCCCCGAAATTCACATATTTGAACTTTTGGGTGCGGATGACAGCGAGATTGCACTGACGCGGACCGATACCGAAATAGCGTTCTGCATCACCATCGGCGATCGAGCGGAAATCGAACTCCCAATGCGCCGCATCGCGCCAATCGTCCGGCTCCGTTGCGTCCAGGAAAGGCGCCAGCGAGCGGCCGTCGAGCCGCGGCAGCACTTCGCCGCCGGTGAGCTCGAGCCCAGTGAGCTCGAGCAAGGTCGGTGCCAAATCGACCGCCTCGGTGAAGCGGTCGACACTGCTGCCGGCAGCCTTGCGGCGGCGCGGATCGCGAATGATCAGCGGAATATGGAAGCTGCCGTCGAAGAAGCCGCCCTTGCCCAGCATGAAATGATCGCCCATCATCTCGGCGTGGTCTGAGGTCAGCACGATGACGGTGTCGTCCCATGCATCGGCCGCCTTGACCGCTTGCCAGACACGGCCAAGCTGCGCGTCGACCTCCGAGATCATGCCGTAATAGAGCGCCCGGATGCGGCGAAAACTATCGTCGCTCCAGTCGCGCACCTTACCTTCCGAGCCGGGGCGGAATTTCGACCGTTCCTGCCGGTCTAATTCATAGGCGAGATAGGGGTGGCTTGCTGCTTCGGCCTGCCAGCTTTCAGCGCGGTCAAAAGCTGGGCCGACGGCCGGATCGTACATGGTGTTGTAAGGCGCCGGCACGATGAAGGGCGGATGGGGGCTGATGAAGGAAAGGTGCGCGAACCACGGCGCATCGTGCTCCTGCTCGCCGAGCCAGCGGATGAATTCGCCAGCCAGGAAGGCCGACGGCGTCTCGTCCTTCGAATAGATTGGCGGGGCGTTGCTGATCTCGCCGTCGTTTTCCAGGATTTCGCCCGCCGGGCGGTGGATGTCGGGGGAGCCGGCGCCGGCATCGACGCCGCGCGCCTTGAGCCATGACAGCCAGGGCCTCTGATGCTCGGGCAGAAGCTGGCGCACGGTAAAGCCCGGCAGCACGCCTTCATAACTCTTCAGCTGCGGATCGCCAGGCGCCAGCGTGCGCGGGTCGCGCGCCGTGTCGGTATAACCGAACAGCGTCGGATCATAGCCGAGGGCGCGCGCCCAGAGCGCTATGTTGCCGTGGCGGGCGTCGAGCGGTGTGCCGTTGCGGCAGACACGATTGTTCATCTGATAGAGGCCGGTGTAGAGGCAGGCGCGCGCCGGCGAGCAAGGTGCGGCGCCGCCATAGTGCTTCCGGAACAAAACGCCCTCGGCAGCCAGCGCGTCGGCATTCGGCGTCCTTACCACCTTGTGGCCAGCAGCTGACAGGCAGTCGCCGCGCCACTGGTCGCAGGTGATCAGGAGAATGTTGGGGCGTTTTCCACTCAACCGCTGTATCCTCATGCTGGCTACATGCGTCGCTCATGGAGCGCAATTTCGGCGAGTATGCAAGCCGGTCCAGTTTGCCGAATGGTGAACAAGACCTGCTTCGTCGTTCACTTTAACAGCACAGTCCATTCTGTGTTTGCCGCCTTTGCGGCCAGGAGGCGGATGCTCATATTTGCGTGGACAGCGGCAAGGGCCGCACCGGCACAAGGAAGGGAGCCACAGATATGCTCGACCAGGTCAAAGGCCTGCATCACGTCACCTCGATGGCCAGCGATGCGCGTCAGAACAATGAATTCTTCACAGGGACGCTCGGCCTGCGGCGGGTCAAGAAAACCGTCAATTTCGACGCACCCGACGTCTACCACCTCTATTACGGCGACGAGGTCGGCACGCCCGGCTCGGTGATGACCTACTTTCCGTTCCCGAACATCGGCAAAGGGCGCCATGGAGTCGGCGGAGTCGGCACCACCGCTTATTCGGTGCCCGAGGGCACGCTCGGCTATTGGGAGAAACGGTTTGCCGAGCAAGGTGTCACCGGGCTGTCACGCGAGGAGACGTTCGGCGAGAAGCGTCTTGCGTTTGCCGGTCCCGACGGCGACGGGTTTGCGCTGGTCGAGGACAGAGCGGACAGCCGTGCGCCATGGGCCAAGGGTGGCATCCCCACCGACGAGGCGATCCGCGGCTTCCACTCGGTGTCGCTCAGGCTGAAAGATGGCGGCGCCACCGAAGAGCTGCTGAAATTCATGGGTTATGAGGAGGTCGACAAATCCGGCAACGTCAGGCGGCTGGCGGTGAAGAACGGCAACGGCGCCGATGTGGTCGATATCGAATCGCTGCCAGGGGCCGGCTTCGCCAATCTCGGCGCCGGCTCGGTCCACCATGTCGCTTTCGCCGTCGAGAACCGCGCCAAGCAGCTCGAAGTGCGCAAGGCGCTGCTCGATACAGGTTATCAGGTGACGCCAGTGATCGACCGCGATTATTTCTGGGCGATCTACTTCCGCACACCGGGCGGCGTGCTGTTCGAAGTCGCCACCAACGAGCCGGGCTTCGACCGCGACGAGGATACCGCCCATCTCGGCGAGGCGCTGAAACTGCCGTCGCAACACCAGCATTTGCGGCCCTATCTCGAGCAGCATCTGCAGAAACTGGAAGACTGAGGGCAAGGTTATGAGCAAGGATTCGTATATTCACAAGGTGCTGCCCGGTTCGCCGGGCGGACCGTTGCTCTTCGTCTTCCATGGCACTGGCGGCGACGAGGATCAGCTTCTGTCGCTTGGGCGCGATCTTGCGCCGCAAGCAACGATCGTTGCCCCGCGGGGCGATGTCTCGGAACAAGGCGCCGCACGCTTTTTTCGTCGTACCGGCGAGGGCGTTTACGACATGGGCGACCTCACGCGAGCGACGGACAAGATGGCCGGCTTCGTCAAGGCGCATGTCGAGGCGGCAAAGCCATCGTCGGTGCTAGGCCTGGGTTATTCCAACGGCGCCAACATCCTGGCCTCGGTGCTGTTTGCCGAGCCGTCGCTGTTCGACGCAACGGTGCTGATGCATCCGCTGATCCCGTTCGAGCCGGAGGTCAAGGGCAGCCTTGGCGGCAGCCGCATCCTGGTCACCGCCGGCAGGCGAGACCCGATCTGTCCGCCTAATTTGACGGCGCGGCTCGAAGCCTATTTGCGCGCCGATGGCGCCGATGTCACAGTCGAGTGGCATGACGGCGGCCATGAGGTGCGGCCGGGCGAGATCGAGGCGGCGCGGCAGCTGTTCGCCGTGGCGTCGGATGAAAGGACCGCAAGCCATGTCTGACCTATTGCCGGAAATTGAACTGGAGGACCGCGGCTCGAAGGGCCGCTACTTCCTGCGTGGGCCGGACGGCGCCGAGGCGGAGATGACCTTCACCAAGATCGGCGAGCACCAGATCATCATCGACCATACAGAAGTGCCGGATGCATTTCGCGGGCAGGGCGCGGGACTTCGCCTGGTCACCCGTGCCGTCGAGGATGCGCGTGCGGCGGGCAAGACGATCATCCCGCTTTGCCCGTTCGCCAATGCTCAGTTCCGCCGCCATCCGGAATGGGCGGACGTGCTGAAGCGGTAAGAGACAGCCCCTCGATGAATGACAGGAGAAAGGGTGCGCGGCTTTACCGCGTGCCCCTTCGACCATTGGCGGCGTACAAACACAAGGCAAACATGCGGGATTTGCGCAGAGCGCCCGTCTTACCTAAGTATTGGCAACAACCGGCTCGCCTTCTGCGGCCCGACCACTTCAACCGAATGGCCCCCCATGACCGAATCCGATCTGGTTCCCGTCTTCGACGGCCACAACGACACGCTGCTCAGGCTCTACCAGTCGAAGGATGCGGACGTCGAAAAGCTGTTCGTCGAGGGGACGCCGGGTGGCCATATCGACCTGCCGCGCGCGAAGAAAGGCGGATTTGCCGGCGGCATGTTCGCGATCTTCCCGCCGCCTGCCGAGAAATCCAAACGCGGTGCGGTGCCGCTGGCGCCGAGCGACAGCGAGCCCTTGCCGCCCGAGGTTCCGCGCGCCGATGCGCTCAACTCCACCGTAGCGATGGCCTCGATCCTGTTCAGGCTGGAGCGGGCTTCGGCGCTTACCGTCTGCCGCAGCGCCGGCGATGTGAGAAAGGCGATGGCGCAAGGCTCGATTGCGGCGGTGTTTCATATCGAAGGGGTCGAGGCGATCGACCCTGAGCTCACCCTGCTCGACGTTCTCCACGCAGCCGGCCTGCGCTCGCTCGGCATCGTCTGGAGCCGTCCCAATGCCTTCGGCCACGGCGTGCCGTTCCGCTTCCCCTCGTCGCCCGATACAGGGCCGGGGCTGACCGATGCCGGTAAGGCGCTGGTGAAAGCGTGCAACCAGCTGAAGATCATGATCGATCTTTCGCATCTCAACGAAAAAGGTTTCCGCGACGTCGTCGAGATCAGTGACGCACCGCTGGTCGCGACCCATTCAAACGTGCACGCGATCTGCGGCCATTCGCGCAACCTCACCGAATGGCAGCTCGGCGCGATCCGCGACTCCGGCGGCATGGTCGGGCTGAACTTCGCCACCGGGTTCCTGCGTGAGGACGGCAGGATGAACGCCGACACCAGCCTCGACATCATGGTGCGCCATGTCGATTCACTGCTGCAGGCGCTGGGCGAAGACGGCGTCGGCCTGGGCTCGGATTTCGACGGCGCTATGATCCCGGCCGTGATAGGCGACGTTGCCGGCCTGCCAAGATTGCTCGACGCTTTCGCGGCGCGCGGCTTCGGGCGCGCGCTGATCGAGAAGATCGCCTATCGCAACTGGCTCGGCATCTTGGAGAAGACCATCGGCTAAGCGGGTGATGCCGGCTTGTCCGGAACACAGGTTGGAGGCGGACTATTCGAAACCCATGCGTTTAAGCCAGTCCTGGCCAATGCCGCGGTCGCGGATGATCGGCAGCGGATCGGTCGAATCCAGCCTCGCACAAATGCGGTAGACCTCCAGCGTTTCAGCGCTCATCTCGCCGCGCTTGTAGAAGAACATGGCCGCGGCATAGCGGGTGCGGCCCGACCATTTTTCGCCGAGCGGCGTGTTGACCAGCTGCCACTGTTCGGCGGCTTCGGCGTCGATTTCGGGACTGTCGATGTCGTCGGCCATATTCAGAAATCCGCAGGCGATTGGCAGTGCGGCGGCCGAGCTTGATGACCAGCCGCGGCACCAGTTTGGCACGCTTCAGCAGCTTTTGATATTGCAGCTCGCGCCTGGCGTAGATCTCGACCCAAGATCCGCTACAGGCGGACTCGGCGGTGCTGATCTGGTCCGCGTGCCGGGATCGTTGCCTTTCGCCGACGGCGCCTTCGACGTCGTTTTCTATAAGGGTGCAGTCTCGACGAGAACATTCGAATATGGGCAGCCATGCAGAAGGTGCTTGACAGTGCCAAACACCGTCCCACTGATCTTCGCGGCCGAAGCCGGTCGGCTAGCCGGCGATGCTGGAGACCGTTACCCGATGAAGACAACAGAGGCGCGCGAAGCCCTCCTCGAACCGGCGCGAAAAAGCGATTCCGATAAGCGCGGCCGCAAAGCGTCGAAGCAGACAAGGCAGGTTCAACTGATCGAAGCGACTATCGATTCATTGGCCAAGCGCGGCTATTCGGAAACGACTATGGCCGACGTCGCCGACGGCGCCGGCCTGTCGCGCGGCATCGTCAATTTCCATTTCGAGAGCAAGGAGAAGCTGCTCGTCGCCACTTTGCAATACATGCATGACGAGTATTCGGTGCATTGGCGCAGCGCCTTGCAAAGGGCCGGCGATGATCCCGCCCGCCAGCTGCAGGCATTGGTGGCGGCCGATTTCGACCGCTCGATATGCAACAAGCGTAAGCTGGCTGCCTGGTGTGCCTTCTGGGGCGAGGCCAAATCGCGACCGAAATATCAGGCGCTGAGCAGCGCACGCGATGCCGTCTACCAGAACATCTTCATCGACCTTTGCGCGGCGCTCAAGCAGAACGGCTTCTATGCCTATGAGCCGCAAGTCATGGCGCTGGCGCTCAGCGCCATGCTGGATGGTCTGTGGCTGCATTTGATGATGGGCATCGAGGACGCCACACGCGAGACGGCGCTGCAGGCTGCGAACGAGTTCCTGTCTGCGGCATTCCCCAAGCACTATCCGAACTCCGCAGCCCGCGGTGCCAGGCCGGCGTGAACCATCAAAAAGAGGGTGGACCAGCAATGAAGACAATGATCCGGCCCCTGACATTCGAGAAGATCAAGGCCGGCTAATGAAGTTCAAGATCGAACGAGCCGATGTAGCCATCGTCGGCGCCGGCTTCACCGGCCTGTCGGCCGCGCGTGAATTGAACCACGCCGGCATCGATGTCGTGCTGCTCGAAGCCCGCGACCGTGTCGGCGGCCGCGTCGAAGCCGTGCAGAACGGGCTCGGCGAGCGGATCGACAGCGGCGGCCAGTTCCTGTGCGAAGACATGCCGGAATTGATGGCGCTGGTGCAAGCGCGCGGCAAGACATTGGTCGAGACCCATATCGCAGGCGAATTCGTCACGCAGCCGCGAATGGGCGAGGCGCAAGCCGGGCGCACTTACGGCACCGCGATGCGAATGCGCGAGCGGATGAACGCGATCGCACCGAACGACCCGACCATTGCCGGCTTGACGGTCGCGGCATGGCTCGATCGCCAGGCCGATCCCGACGATGCGAAGGCCGCCTTTCGGTCGATGATCGAGGGCCTGTGGTGCCTGGCAATGGAAAGGCTGCCGCTGTGGTACTTGATCGACAATGATCGCCGCATCACCAACGAGGTGTCGGAGCTGCAGTATTTCGTGGGCGAAACCATGCATTCGCTGGCGGATGATCTTGCGCGGGATCTCGGCGATCGACTGCGGCTGAGTACAGCTGTCGAGGCCATTGAGCACGGCCCGGGAGGGGTTCGCGTCGTTTCGCCTGCCGGCGCGATCGAGGCACGAGCGGTACTGGTCGCCGTACCGCCGATGATGGCCTCGAGAGTGGATTTCGTGCCGCCGCTGCCGGCTGTGCTGAAGAGGGCCCTCAGCGTCTGGCAAAGCGGCGCGGTGATCAAGATGCTGGTGCGCTACCCCAAGGCTTTCTGGCGCGACAGGGGCTTGAGCGGCATGGTGATGTGGCGCGACCCGCACGGGCTTTTTGCCTGCGATGCCAGCAGGGACGAGGATCATGCAGCACTTGTCGTCTTCATCGGCGGGCCGCTGGCGCAGCGCTGGCGGGATATGGACGACGCGGCGTTACGCGCAAAGGTGACGTCAAAGCTGGAAGAGGCGCTCGGTATCGAGGCGGCCGGCATTATCGATCTCAGTTATCGCGACTGGACCGGGGATCGCTGGAGCGGCGGCGGTTACAGCGATCTGATCGTCGATGCGACGGCAACTGATGCCGAACGCATTATCCGTGCGGGCGCTCCGCTGGTCCATTTTGCCTCGTCGGAGCTGTCGCCGTCATTTCCGGGCTATGTCGAGGGCGCCATCGTCGCCGGCCGCATTGCTGCCCGAAAAATTATTCAGTCGGCCATCGACAGCAGAGCCTCGGGGCCATAAGCGAGGCGGATCAAGCTGCGGAGCGGGATCGACACGCATTGCCGCGAGCTCGGCCTGCTGGTCAGGCCGCTGATCAATATGTGCGTCATGTCCCGGCGCTGATCATCACGCGCGAGCAGATCGACGACATGGTGTCGATCCTGCGCCAAGGTATTTCGCGCACGATGGACGATCTGCGCCGGGAAGGGGTGTGGCGGGGATAAGCGTTTATGACTGGCGATCTCGCCGGTCGTTTGGGCCATATCGGGTTTCCAGGAGGCGAACTGCCGTCCTGAACTATGCGTGCTGTGCCCGCGTTCTGGCGGCCTTCTGCGCCGCCGCCTTCCTTCCGCTGGCGCCTTTCGTCTCGGCGGCCTTCTTCGCGGCGGCCGAGCGCTCCTCAGCCGTCCGGCGCGAGGCCGCACGCTTGGCCTGCTGCGAGAGCGCCTCGTGCGACGCCGCGCTCTTCGGCTCGTGCTCGAGCACCTTGGAAACGGCCTTCGAGACCCGCGGGCGGCGTTTCGGCGTGCGTTCGCCCTGGCCGGCCTCATAGGCGTATTCGGCGCTCTTGCGCGTGCTCTCCTTCACCTTGGCCTTTTTGGGCGGGGGCAGGTCTACGCCTGCGCGCCTCGCCTCGGAAAGCCCGATGGCGATAGCCTGCTGGGTCGACCGCGCGCCGTGCTCGCCGCGGCGGATTTTATCGATCTCCTCGTGCACGAACTCGCCGGCCTGAGTGCTCGGCGATTTGCCCTCGCGCTTGTCCTTTCGGGCCTTCTCGATGGTTTTCTTGTCCGGCATTGTCTTTCTCCCACATACGGGTTGCGACAGCCTTTCGGGTTGCCGCTGCGCGCGGTCTTATGAGGATCATAACGCGTTGAGGACGCAAATGATCCCGGGACTGGTGATCCAAGCCCCGGCTGTCAGGACGTCGACGCCGATCCGTCCGAAATCAGATGGCGCAAGAACCATTGAGTAGCGAGATCCGCGACTTCGTCCAGGGCGCCGGGCTCCTCGAACAGATGTGTCGCGCCAGGGACGATGGCGAGCTCCTTCTCGCCGCGGAGCGCCACCAGCGCCGAGCGGTTGAGTGCGATCACTTGCGTGTCCGCGCCTCCGACGACGAGCAAGGTCGGCGCCCGGACGCGCGGCAGGGCGAGCGCTGCGAGATCGGGCCGGCCACCACGCGAAACCACGGCCGCGGCCTGGTCGGGCCGCTCGGCCGCCGCCACGAGGGCGGCACCGGCGCCCGTGCTCGCGCCGAAATAGCCAAGACGCAACCCCGACGTGTCCGGCGAGGCGCCGAGCCAATCCGTGACGCCAACCAGCCGATCGACGAGCAGTCCGATATTGAAGCGCAACTCGGCCGTGACCTGGTCGATCCGCTCCTCTTCGGCCGTCAACAGGTCGACGAGGAAGGTGGCGAGGTTCGCCTCGTTCAGCCTTGCGGCCACGTAGCGGTTGCGCGGGCTGTGGCGGCTGCTGCCGCTGCCATGGGCGAAGAGCACGAGGCCAGGAGCATCCGGGGGCAACGAAAGATTGCCCTCGAGCGTGACAGGCCCCGCGGGAACATGAACGACGTGCTCGCTATGCCGGTCCATATCCACCTCCGCTATGGCGATCTGGTGCCGCGCGCCGGACCCGCGCCCGCGTGCCCAGCCAACTCCTCTTCGGAAGCGGCAGGCTTGTCGGAAGCTGCAGGCTTGGGCACGGACCTGGCGAGCAGCGCGCGGACCTCTTCATCGCTCGTCTGCGAGAAATCCACGTACCAGCGCCCGACACCGAGCAACGGCTCTGGTGTCGTCGCGCAAACGACCTCGTCGGCGTCCGCCCGCATCGCGTCGCAAGTGTCGGGGCTACCGACGGGAACGGCCGCGACGATACGGGCGGCGTGGTTTTTTCAGCGCCTTGATTCCGGCCCGCATGGTCGATCCGGTCGCAAGCCCGTCATCCACGAGGATAATGGTCCGTCCATTCAACTGCGGTGGGGGTCGCCCGGCCCTATAGAGGTGCTCGCGGCGCAGAAGCTCTTTTTCCTCCTTTGCAGCGACCGCGTCGATGACATATGGCGGGATCGCGAGACCGCTGACGATTTCGTCGTTCAGGACACGTACGCCGGAGGGCGCGATCGCCCCCATGGCCAGTTCCTCGTGGCCGGGGACGCCGAGCTTGCGCACGACGAAGACGTCGAGCGGTGCCTTGAGTGCCTGCGCGACCTCGTAGCCGACCGGCACGCCGCCTCGGGGCAGCGCCAATACGATCACGTCGTCGCGGCCGGCAAAGCGAACGAGCTCCCCGGCGAGTTGCCGCCCGGCCTCGCGGCGATCTGAAAATATGACGGCCATGACCTTCAATCCGCGTGCATCTGTTTTCCCGGTGGATGTGCTTTCACCAACCTGCGGCTACATCCCGTGGGATGGCTGATCGGCGACAGCAAATAAAACTCGTCCGCCCATGAGGATGTTCCGCACGCCGGCCGGGAAAGGCGGTCCGAAAAACCCCGGAATGCGCATCGGGGAACAACCGGCAGGTAGGACTGTTTGGTCACATCCGCCGTAATCGGATTTGAACGGAAGGAGGATTCGATGAACGCCACTGGACTCGACGTATTCGACAAGACACTGCAGACCACGAACATCTGGCTCGACGAGATCATGGACGAGATTGGACCGGATCGGCAGGTCGCCTGGCACGTTCTCGGAGCGGTGCTACACGCCCTGCGCGACCGTATGCAGCCGGATCTTGCAGCCCACCTCGGCTCGCAGCTGCCGATTCTGGTGCGTGGCGCCTTCTATGACCAATTTCAACCTTCCAAGGCTCCCGAGAAGGTGCGGTCGCTCGACGAGTTTCTGGCCAAGATCAAGGCGGAGCTTGAATTCACCCGTCCGGTCGATTCCAAGGATGCATTCAGGGCCGTGTCCAAGGTGCTTGCCCATCATGTCGGAGAAGGACAGATGCACAAGGTGTGGGAATCCCTGCCAGGAGAGATCAGACGCGTCGCCGAAGCTCAGCAAGCGGCGTGAACGGCGCCGGCGCGGGTTTCTTGGTCGCAATCTTCTTGGGGAAACAGCAATGCCACTCACCCTTATCAGCCCGGCGTTCCCGGCAGGCGGAAAAATTCCCGAAAGGTATACGCGTGACGGCCAGAACGTCTCGCCGCCACTGAAGTGGTCCGGCGTTCCGGATGGTGCCAAGAGCCTTGTTCTTGTCGTGTTGGATCCCGATGCGCCAAGCGGGACTTTCGGGCATTGGGCGGTATTCAACATCCCGCCCGATGCCGGCGAACTCGCCGAGGCAGCAGACGGCAAGCCCGGTCCGTCGGCACTCAGGCAGGGCACCAACGATTTCGGCAATGCCTATTACGATGGCCCGCAGCCGCCCGTAGGGCATGGCGTCCATCATTACCATTTCCGGCTGGCCGCGCTTGATGTGCCGAGCCTCAGCGTACCGGGACAGGCGGGCGTGCATCAGGTCTGGAAGCAAGCCCAGAAACACGCATTGGAGGAGACGGAGTTGGTCGGAACCTACGAACGGCCGGCGTGACGCGGGCGACGTCGGTCGCCGCCTTCACAACGTAATCTGGGCAAGCGGTTTTCGGGCAGGGCCGTGGATGACCGAACCATCGGCCGCGAAGATCGAGCCGTGGCAGGGACAATCCCAGGTGTGGTCCGCAGTGTTCCAGGTTACGGTGCAGCCCTTATGGGTGCAAGTCGCCGAAACCGCCTGTAGTGCGCCTTCGGTGTCTCTCCACGCCGCAATCTTTTCCTCTCCCCTGACGATCACGCCCCCCATACCACGCGCAATGTCGTGGGTGCTCGAGACGATCGATTGACTGCGGCCGTTCTTGTGGAAGTCCTCAGGATAGGGCCGGGCCGGATCGTAGAGTTTTTGCCATGGGCTCGGGCGGCCGCAGATCAGGTCGGCGATCATCGCGCCCACGGCCGTCCCGTTGGTGATGCCCCAGGCGTTGAAGCCGGTGGCAATGTAGAAGCCGGCTGCCTTGGTGGGATCGGGCTCGCCGGCATATGGAATTCTGTCTGCCGTATCATAATCCTCATTGCACCAGCGCCACGCGACGTCGCCGACCGAAAGGTTCTTTCTTGCCCATTTTTCCAGTTCGACAAACCGTTTGGCCACGTCGCCGTCCCAGCCGGTGTTGAACTTGGGGCCGAGCGTGACCAGCAGCGGCCCTTCGGCATCATGGCCCGTGCGGATGGAATGCGTCGGGTCGTCGATGCCGATGAACATGCCGTCGACAGTAAAGGGATCGTCGATCCGAAAGGCCATGGCGGTGTGGCAGCGCGGCTGCGTCCGGTTCGCCATGCCGATGGGGCTCTTCACCGTCATGTTGGTGGCGACGACGACATGCCCGGCATCAACGGCGCCGCCATCGGTGACGATGCGCCAGCGGCTTGCCTCGTCGATCGAGGTGGCGCGGCTGTTTTCGAAGATCCGACCGCCACGGGCCGTCACCGCTTCCGCCAGGCCAACCAGATACATCGCCGGATTGAACTGCGCCTGGTCAGAAAACCGTAGCGCGGCGGCCGTTTCGAAAGGCAGCGGCGCGTGGTCGAGGATCTCGGCCTCCAGCCCGACCTGGCGCGCGGCCTCCGCCTCGGCCGCGACCTCCGCGCGCCGGCTTTCATCGCAGGTGTAGGTGTAGGCGTCCTTGCTCTCGAGATCGCAGGCGATGGCGTACTCGCGAACCCAATCGCGGATCTGTCGGGCGCCGGCGGAATTCGCATCGGCGTAGACCTGCGCCAACTCCCGGCCGACAGTGTCGATGAGATGACGATAGATCAGTGCATGCTGCGTGGTGATCTTGGCCGTCGAGCGGCCGGTCACCTGTCCGCCCGTGCGCAGGCCTTCAACGACGACCACCGACCGGCCTGCCTCGCAAAGGCGAAGCGCCGTCGTCAGCCCGACAATTCCAGCACCCACGACAACGGCGTCCGCACGGATCGAACCTTCGAGCTGGGGATAGTTCGTGGATCTGGCTGCCGCTACCCAACAGCTTCCCGGTTTTCCCAAGAGAATGGCCATTTCAACCGCGCTCCTTGCGTCTTCCATCGACAACCGCGCCGGCAGGGGAACGTTCCCGAGCTTGGTTGCTTCTTTCAGTCATTGTCCCGCCACCCCGGGTCAGAAAAGCACCGGGAAGGCGCGAGGTGCAGGCCATCACCCAGGTGATCGCCTCGCGGTCGTATTCGTCGCCGGAGCGCCAGTCCTCGAAGAAGGCATTCAGCCTATCGACACGCCCCGGCCAGATGCCGGCGGCTTGCAGGCCGAGCGATACGCCGTAATTGGTGAAGGCGAACTTGGTATCGCGCAGCCATGGCGCGCGGCTGAAATAACCGGGCGGGTCGACCCACATCGTTTCCAGGGTTCGCAGCGAACGCCTCGTCTGGGCCTCGGCCCACGGCTCGTCGGGAAAGAAATGGGCGAGCCACAGCATCATGCCGAGGCCGAGGTCCTGGTCGACGTCGAGTGTGCGCCAATCGCGCTCCATCAGGTCACGCATCTGCGCGATCTCGGGCGCCAGTTCCTCTTCGTCGAGCATGCGATAAGAGACGTAGCCGTCATAGGCATCCATGCTGCCGAGGCCGTAGCCGGGGTAAGGACCGCTCAAATCCTCCTGCATCTTCCAGATCACGCCGCGGCCGGGGACCACAAACGCCGGGTGAATGTCCCGCGCCAGCGCAATGCCGCGTTCGCGGTATTCCGCCTTCAGATCGCCGAGACGCGCCAGGGCAAACAGCCACATCGCCAGATAGTGGAAATACTGGCCGTCGCGATCGGCCGCTTCGCCGATCCTCAATCCGCGCCGGCGGCCGAGCACACGCTCGACATCCACCACCAGCCGCTCGGCCTCGTCCAGCCAGCGCTCTTCGCCAAGTTCCGTATAAAGCGAGACGTAGAGCACGACCCCGAATGCATCGGTCCACAGATATCGCAAGCCGTTGGGCCAGATGCCTTCGGCGCGCATCCAGTCGAGTTTTTGCAGGACATAATCGACGTCACGCAGCATTGCGCCAAGCCCCGTATCCACGGCAGACTTTGCCGATGTTCGGCTCCATGCGATTGCGAGCATGCGGAATATCTGCCTCAGGTTGATCTGGCCTGATATCGCCAAACGATCTGATCGGCGGCGGGGTTCCTTGGTCGCTTCCACCGGCCGCGACCGGGAACCCTCGACCTGATCATGAGTTTCGGGTCCAGGCGCTCACAACGGGATGCGGGAGGTTACCAGTCATTTTCGGAGCCTTTCAATCGAGGAGGCAAAGTTGCGACACCGCCAAATCAGAGTTGACGGAATTACTGTCTTCTTTCGCGAGGAAGGGCCGGCCGACGCTCCCGTGCTTCTGCTGCCGCACGGCTATCCCTGTTCCTCCTATCAGTTTCGAAGGCTGATGCCCGGACTGGCTGATCGCTGGCATACGTTCGCCCCGGACTTTCCTGGCTTCGGCTATAGCGCTACGCCCGACATGGCTGCATTCGGCTACGATTTCGAGACCTATGCCGGGTTTTTGGCGGCTTTCGCGGACACGCTCGGCCTGTCCCACTATGCGCTCTGGCTGCACGATTACGGCTCGCAGATCGGATTGCGCCACGCCATCGCCTATCCGGAGCGCATTGCCGCGCTTATCATCCAGAACGGCGACATCTACGAAGACGTGCTCGGCCCGAAATACGCAGCCATCAAGGCGTATTGGAACGACAAGACGCCCGACAAGCATCGCCCGCTGGAAGAAGCGGTGAGCGAGGAGGGCTTCCGGCACGAGTTCATCGGTGAGGTTGGCGAGGCCGTGGCCGAGCGCGTGCCACCGGATCTGTGGAAACTCCATTGGCCTCTGATGGACACGCCGCCCCGTCGGCGGCTCGCGGTCGGCCTGATGGAGAAGCTGGAGGCGAACCTCAACTGGTTCCCGAAATACCAGGCTTATCTGCGCGAACGGCAACCACCGACACTGATCGTCTGGGGTCCTGAGGATGGCTATATGCCGGCCGCATCGGCCCGCGCCTACAAGCGCGACTTGCCGCAAGCAGAGCTCCATCTCCTCGATGGCGCCGGCCACTGGCTATTGGAAACCCATTTCGATGAGGCGCTTGCGTTGGTGCGCGACTTCCTCGCGCGTTCACAGCCGAGCACCGATGCAACCGTCTGGTAACCTGTTGAAAACGTGGTGATCCCGACAGGGATTGAACCTGTGACCTACAGATTAGGAATTTGTACCTTCATCAGCATATTACGCTGCCTGTAGCTGACATTCACGGCAACCAGCACCGAGACCCCAAAGTAGCCACTTGTTCGAGGAAATGCCTTGGCAGATCTTGAGGAGATGCCGGCCCGCCGTGGGAGGTGCCGTGCGCCGGGGCCGGCGTCCGGAAGCCCTCCAGGGAACGAACGCGCGGGTGGTGATCGCGAATTCGACCCTATGGAGATTTGACGAGAACTGCCAATACTCCTCAATAAGGCTCTCGCCGACATGGTCAGACACGGTCCAGGAACTCGAGCACCCGGCGCGTGAGCAGTGCGCTGGCAGCAGCGTCGTACGACGGGAGCGAGCTGTCGGCGAAGTAGTGCTGGTCGCCGGGATAGAGGAACAGCTCCGCGTCCTCGACCTTCTCCACGATCTCGCGAGCGGCGTCGATGTCGCCCTCGCCGATGAATATCGGGTCGTTATCCATACCGTGGATCTGGACCGGGACGCCGTCCGGCCAGGGTCCGAACGCCCACTCGCCGCTAATCGGCAGACAGGAGTGGAAGAGCAGGGTTCCGCAGGCACCGGGTCGTGTCTGTGTGAGCTTCTGCGCCGGCAGTACCCCGAACGAGAATCCGGCGTAAACGAGCTCGGGCGTCAGTTCGCCGGCGACGCCGACGCCGCGCTCCCGCATGTCGTCGAACCCGATCTCACCGATGTAGGCGAGACCCTCGTCAATACTCTGGAATGTGCGTCCGTCGAACAGGTCCGGCGTATGCACGGTGTGCCCGGCTGCCCGCAGGTCGTCAGCGAACGCGCGCACGCCGGGAGTCAACCCTTGTGCGTGGTGGAACAGCAGGACCTCGGCCATGGGAGCCTCCAGGTGGGACGTGGATTGCGGCGATAATTGCGAATCGCTTCGCAGAACTGCAAGCGATTTCGCTGTGCATCGAAGAACTTCCAAATGATGACAAGCCTCGGCGCATCGTCTTTTCCCGGCGTGACGACGCGAGGGCCGATCTACACCAACAGATAGGCGGCGACGAAAATGCTTCCGGCGTTACCTGCGTCCGCCAGACGGACGCACCGCGGCGGTAGTCTTGGTTCGAATTTCCGCCAAGGTCAATTTTGGGGTCACCACGAAACGCCATCCTACGAAAGTGCCACGAGAGCTCGCCGGCTGTTCACAGCTGCTCTACACGCTCGGTCCTCGACAAGCCGGCCAGAGAACTATCCTTCCTGAAGCGACGCGGGATCAAGGGGCGCGTCGCCTGGCCGGACGTGACGCGCAGGAGCGGGCATCTTTGCAACCGCGACGATCACTCCGGCACGCCGGCAATACCCAACGCTTCGACGTAGTGCTCGGCGAACACCTTGTCCCGCCACGGGTTGATCTGCTTCTGCAGGCCGAGCGTGTAGGTCGGGAACGCCTCCATCAGCCGCCGCGCCGCCGCCTGCGCTTCGTCCAGCCGGTTGAGTTTGACCAGCGCCATGATCACCACCCGGTGCGAGGAGCCGTAATTCGGCATCTCGCGCAGCGCTCGTTCTCCCCAAGCCAGCGCTTCCTCGTAGCGTTCGAGCATCAGGTAGCTCATCCCGATGCCGGAGAGCGCGATGCCCTTCTCGGGGTCGACCGGGCTCAGCCGCATCGCCCTGTGGAAGTGCTCGATCGCGACGAGGGGGTGGCCGGAATGGGCGTTCACCCAGCCGCTGCCCGTATGGCCCTGCGCCGAATTGGGGTTGAGGAGCAGGGACCGTTCGATCGTGTCCAGCGCCGTCTCGTAATCCTTGGCGCTGTAGGCGATCACCTGCGCGGCGAAACGCAAGCTTGTCGGGTCGTCTCGCGCGTCCGCCAGCACCTCGCGGGCCATGCGCACGGCGACGCGGATATCGTCGGGCTCGTGCCAGCACTGACTCACCGACAGGCTGCGGATATAGGCACCGAGTGCCTTCGCCAGGGTGAAGTCTGGGTCGATGCTGAGCGCCTCGTTGGTGAGCCGGCGCACGTCGGCGAAGCCTTCGCGCGTCATGCTGTAGAAGCGCGGCAGCGCACGAAGGTAGAGGTCGTAGGCACCGATGTAGTCGGTCGGCTTCATGCGCGCCTGCTTGATCTCCTGCAGCCGGATGCTCGGTTCGACAGCGCCGACGACGCTCTCGGTAACCTTGTCCTGCAGGTCGAAGATGTCGCTCACGTCGCCCTCGAAGCGGTCGGCCCAGACATGGTGTCCGCTGATCGCGTCCACCAACTGCCCACTGATGCGCACCCGCGATCCTGCTCTGCGGATGCTGCCTTCGAGTACGTAGCGGACGCCCAGCTCGCGCCCGACCTGGCGCAGGTCCACCGCCCGGCCCTTGTAGGTGAACGACGAGTTGCGGGCGATCACGAAGAAGGAGTTCACCCGGCTCAATCCCGTGATGATGTCCTCCACCAGCCCGTCGGCGAAGTATTCCTGGTCGGGATCGCCGCTCATGTTGGTAAAAGGCAGAACCGCGATCGAGGGTTTCGCGGGCAGCGGAGGCGATGCAGCCACCGAGGCGCCGGCGTCGGTCTCGACGCGGTAGGCGCGCACAGGCCGCTCGATGTTCTTGAGGCGCAGGTTGCCGAGCGGCGTGAAGCTGCAGTCGAGCTTGCCCTGAAGGTGGTCGTAGGCGGTGCCTGAGACGACCACGGTGCCGGGGTCGGCGATGCCGTCGAGGCGGGCTGCGATATTGACCCCGTCGCCGTAGAGGTCGCCGTCCTCCTCGCAGACCACGTCGCCGAGATTGACGCCGATGCGAAAGCGAATCCGCTCTTCCTCGGGCATCTCCGCCTCGTGTTCTGCCAGGGCCTGCTGGATCGCCATCGCCGAGGCCACCGCGTTGACGACGCTCGCGAATTCACACAGCATGCCGTCGCCGGTGAGCTTGACGATCCGACCCTGGTGCTCAGAGACCAGCGGTTCGAGCAGGTCCTTGCGGTAGACCTTCAGCCGCTCGAGCGTGCCGCGCTCGTCGCGCTCCGTCAGGCGCGAATAGCCGACCACGTCGCAAACCATGATCGCTGCGAGGTGGCGCTGCGTGGTCATTGCACCGCTCGACCAAGCGCCTGCGCGCGGGCCGCCCCGCGTCCATGTCCTGGCACCTTCCAGACGCCCCATGTGCATGGTATCCGTCTCTCCCAGTCGCCGCCGGTCGCCGATACAGAACGGAAAACGCAGCTCGACTTTGCCTTCACGAGATTTCGCTATCCCGCTTGCGAGGCGTGGAGCGATCCAGTCGCCGCGCTAACAGCCAACCGGCGATACGCCCACGCAGCCTCTGGGACGCTGACACGCCACTCCTCCCAGAAGGCCGGAGATATTTACTGCCCTTGGTAACCGATTGACGCCACCGTGGCGGTGTTTTTGTCACCGCGATGTAACAGCGAGATGCCTACGAACGCGCATCGGGCATCACACCAGACGTTCGCGCTTAGAGGTGCTGAGGTCGTTGGCTAGCGCGGAACGTCTGCCAACGAGCTTAGTGCCCGGCGGATAGAGTCGCGCGAAAATGGCTTCTCGACAACTGGTCGACCGGCCCGTTCAAGGAAGCGCGCCGCAGCGCCGCCGAGCGTGTCGCCGGTAACGAAAACGAATCGCTCCGCTATGCCCGGGGTTGCCTGACAGGCCCAGTCGAACAAGGCGGGGCCGTCGATGTTCGGCATCCGCAGATCGCAAAAGATCACATCGAAAACAGCACTCATCAGCGCTGCCTTGGCGCCGGCACCGTCCTCGACGATCCTGACGGCAAAACCTTCAGCCTCTAGTAGTTCTGCCACCGTTTCTCCAACCTCCCGTTCGTCATCGACCACAAGGGCGGTACAGCCGATGTCCGCGACCGAGTGAGCCGCAACACCTTCGACTGAATCTGACGAAGTGCAGGCCTCCACCGGCAACAGCAACCGGAAATGCGCGCCGTCCGCACGGTCAAGCAGGGTCAGCCGCCCATTGTGCGACTGCACCACGCCGAGCGAGAAAGCGAGCCCGATCCCGGTGCCCGCGCCCTGAGCCTTGGTGGTAAAAAACGGATCGAAAATGCGGTTCCGGATCTCGGCGGGCACACCGGGGCCATTGTCGGCGATCACGATCTGGAGGTCATTGCCTTCAAGCGACGTTTCGATCTCGATCCGCCGCGGTGCCGGTATCTCCTGCAGGGCGTGTTGCGCGTTGACGATCAGGTTGTAGAACACCTGATGCATCTGGTCAGGGTCGACTTCCAAAGGCGGCAGGCCCTCGGCGAGCCGGCATTGCACCTCGATGCCTGCCGTGCGCAAACCGTAGCCGGCGATGTCAAGAACTGCGCGGATCAGATCGTTGACGTCGGTACTGCGGCGCTCCGGCTGGCGTTGTCGCGCCATTGCCAGGAAAGTCTTCACGATGCGCGCGCAGCGCTCGGCGGCGAGTCTGATCTTGCCGGCCCGCTGTGCATGGGCGGTTCCGGCTAGAAATTCTTCCAGCAACTGGGCCTGCGCGACGACGACCGCCAAGGGGTTGTTGAGTTCGTGCGAAACGCCGGCAAGCAGCGAACCAAGTGCGTTGAGCCGCTCACTCTGCGCCAATGCCTCGCGCGACCGCGCCAGTTCGGCTTCAGCCGCCTTGGTTGCGGTGAGATCAAGAATGCTGCCGACGATCACCGGTCGGTCGTCCATCTCGATGTGGCGCCAACTCAGCGACACGGGAAACACGGAGCCGTCCAGCCGCCGAAGTTGAGCCTCCACGCCGTCGGCGCGCGGCTGCTGACGTGACAGGGCCCTGATGCGCCGATAGTCTTCCCGTGTGGCGAACCAGCGGTGCTGGCGGAAGCGGTCCTCGTCACGCGGGCCTATACCCATGATCTCGCGGAAGGCGGGATTTGCGGTAATCAGGTGCCTCGTTCGCGAGTCTATGAACACGACCGGAACCGGATGGTGGTGAGTGAGGTCTCGGAAGCGCCGCTCGCTTTGCTGCAGGCGCTCGGCCGCGCGCTTCTGCTCGGTGATGTCGATATCGAAGCCGCCGATGCGCGCCTGTTGCTGATCGGCCCACAGCACGGGAAAGCGAACGACAAGGCTCCAGGCATAATCGACCGCGTTGCTTAGAAATTCCTCGATTGCAATCGCCTGTCCCGATTCCAGCACGCGGCGATCGTTTTCCGCGATCATCGCGGCCTCCTGCGGCCCGAAAATGTCGGCCGCGCTTAGTCCGATCGCGCTCTCGGCTGGCCGGCCGAAGACCTTTCCCATTTCCGGATTGGCGACCAGATAGCGTCCGTCGGTATCCTTCAGGTACATGCCTACGGGAGCATGCTTCATGAATGCCGCCAAGCGGGCTTCGCTGGCTCGCAGAGCTGCGTCGGCAGCGTGGCGCTGCGACAGGTCGCGCAAGCTCGCCGTGAAGAAACGACGTTTGCCGCTCCGGGCTTCGGTGATCGTGAGTTCCACCGGAAACTCGGTGCCGTTCGCTCGCATGGCAGTCTGCTCTGTGCGACGCCCGAGCAACCGCGGGGCGCCACCCGCAAGATAGGCGGCAAGCCCGTTTGCGTGCGCCTTGCGCAGATGCGGCGGGACGATGAGCTCCGAGATCTGTCTGCCGACCGCTTCAGCGCGCGAATAGCCGAAGGTCGCCTCGGCCGCCGCGTTGAATTCCACAACCAATCCGGCTTCGTCCGTGACGATCACGCAGTCGAGCGATGAGCGAACCACCGAAGCGAGGATCGCCTGTTGGAATGCGTTTCCGTCATCGTCTTCTTGCAAGGGCGGGCTCCGTGACGACCGGTCGGTACGCTGGCCGTCGGGCCGGCAAGGATGACGATTATCGTGAGTTCCGGCAAGATGCCTGAATCCGACCGCAGTACGGTGCGGGGTGGGGAAACGCTTGCACCAGCAGGACAGGAGCGCCATTTGCTGACCCTCATGGCGCGTTTCGAAACCTGCCGTTCGCGCTATGACCTGATGCGACCCTTCTTTGCTCCGAGCGCCTGACCGCGATGCCGCGATCTCGTGGTACACCGAAAAGCTGGATTTCAGCGTCGTGGATACCGTACCGTCTGGCGACGATATGACCTTCGTCTTTCTTTCGCCGGCAGTGGATGACGGCTTCCGCCTTGAACTTCTGGCAGGCCCCGGCGCTGCCGAGCGCCCCGTATACGCGGATCTTGGCGCCAGCCTCGGCCTGTCGGGGTGGCATCACCTTTGCCTTCGCCTGGACGACGTCGACAAGGCCGTTGCCGAGTTGAAGCGCCGTAGCGTGAAAATCGTGCATGAGCCATTCGATGTTCCGGCGATCAGCAGCCGCATCGCGTTCTTCTCCGATCCTTGGGGCAACATCTTCGAACTGATGCAGCCAGTCACCGCCTGATTATCGGCCAAGGAGTTAGCGTCAAAGGCGTCCTTTTCCTGCGCCATGTCTTACACAGTGGGTAGGCGCCCACACAGCCCAGCTCAGACACACGGACTAACTTCAGACGCGTATGGCCAAGGAACCGGTGGCGAGGTTAGCTTTGTCCGCAGAGCGGCTGTTCCGCGCGAGGGCGTCGTTTGTGATCCAGTTAAGGTTCTTTCTTCCGCAGGTCTTTGACTACGTCGAGAAAAGCTCGCAGTGCGGGCGGTACGGCTCGATGTCCGGGGTAGTAGACCGCAACTTCTTCCGGTGCTGGCGTCCACGCGGTCAGGACCTTGCGCAGCCGGCCATCGGACAACGCCGCTTCGGCGGCCCAATCCGCCACATAGGCGATGCCCAGACCCCCTATTGCAGCTTCGACCATCAGTTCCTCGTCATCAAGGACGATGGGGCCGTTTGCCCCGATCACCAGTTCCTGGCCTGCGCGTTCGAACTCCCATCGATAGAGCTTGCCGCTGGGCATACGGTGGCCGATGCAATGGTGGCGTTGCAATTCCTCGGGCGTTCCCGGCTCCCCGAAGCGATCGAGATAGGCGGGCGACGCGATACAGATGAACGTCAACGCGCGTGCAAACGGCACGGCGATCATGTCTTTGGGAATTGATGTGATGAGGCGTACGCCGGCATCGAACCCGCTGGACACGATATCGATGAGCTGCCCCTCGACGACGATGTCCACGGTCACGTCCGGATGGCGCTCCGCCACCTGCGGAAGGACCCGGCGAACGAGAAGCCCGGCCACCAATCGCGGTGCGTTGATGCGGACCGTGCCCGCGACATTGCCCCGGAACCCCGCGACGCTGTCGAGCGCCTCGTCCAGCGAGGCGAGCGCCGGCTGAAGACGGTCGAGCAACCGGAACCCGGCTTCTGTCGGCGAGACGCTGCGTGTGGTGCGGTTCAGAAGTCGCACGCCCATGCGTTCCTCGAGCGCACGCATCGCATGGCTCAATGTGGAAGGTGCCGTGCCGATCTCGTCCGCTGCGCGGCGGAAGCTGCGATGTGTGGCAACGGTGACGAAGGCGGTGAGATCGTTGAGCGACGGGCGGGGCATTGATGGGGATTTTGCATTATCCCATGCCGATTTCAACGGCTAATGCGCGCAATGCGACTGCCCTATCTCCCGCCTGGATCAATTGGAGAAATGAGAAATGGAAAAGACCTGGCTCATAACGGGTGTGTCTTCTGGTCTAGGCCGGCTGCTGGCGGAGAAGGCCCTGATCAGGGGAGACCGCGTCGTCGGTGCCAGCCGCAGCGAGGACGCACTTCCCGACCTGCGTGCAAGTTACCCCGAACGGCTCCGCATCGTCGCAATGGACCTCAAGGACCAGAGCTCGGTCCGCGCCGCGGTCGACCGCGCCTTCGCGGCATCCGCTCGGATCGACCTCGTCGTCAGCAATGCTGGCTATGGCCTCCTCGGCGCGGCTGAAGAGGCTGGCGATGTGCAGGTCCGGGACATCATCGACACCAATCTCATCGGCTCGATCGCACTCATCCGGGCGGCGGTGCCGCATCTGCGCAGCCAGGGTGGCGGCCGGATTTTACAGGTATCGAGCGAGGGAGGCCAGATCGCCTATCCGGCTTTCAGCCTCTATCACGCGACCAAGTGGGGTATCGAGGGATTCGTCGAGTCCGTGGCGCAGGAGGCTGCTCCCTTCGGCATCGAATTCAGCCTTGTGGAACCTGGGCCGGCGCGGACCGGGTTCGGCGGCAATCTCGCGCGGACCAAGCCGCTCGCGGCCTATGAGGGAACACCCGCCGGTCAGATCCGCGAGGCGCTGGGTGTCTCATGGGTGATCAAGGGCGACCCCGACCGCATGACGGACGCAATGATCCGGCTTGCCGATCAGGATGGTCCACTCCCGAAACGGCTGGTGCTTGGTGCCGAGGCCTATGCCGGCATCCGCAAGGCACTCGGCGGGCGCATCGAGGAGCTCGACCGGCAGAAGGACATCGCGGTTGCGGCGGATTTCACCGACGAGGAGCTGGCGCGGCTGTGACCCAACCTGTGCCGCCGATCCAGAGCCGCAGGCCACCGGCATGCAGCTCCGCCCGTTGATGCCCCAGGCTCCGGCCCGGCGCCGTTATTAAGACAGAAAGGAATACGAAATGCCTGCACGTGACGCCATTTTCCCGGCCAAACGCCACGCGTTATACGATATTCATCGATATTCCGCGGCCATTCGCTCTGGCGATCTTCTCTTCGTGTCGGGTCAGGTCGGGAGCCGTGAGGACGGCTCGCCTGAGCCCGTATTCGAGGATCAGGTTCGGCGGGCCTTCGCCAATATGCGTGAGGTCTTGGCCGCCGCCGGGTGTAGCTTCGATGACGTTGTCGACGTCACCACCTTCCACACCAACCCGGACGAACAGATCGAAACGGTGCTGGCTGTCCGCGCGGAAGAGATCGGCGCACCTCCCTACCCGAACTGGACGGCAGTGGGCGTCAATTGGCTCGCGGGTTTCGATTTCGAGATCAAGGTCATCGCCCGCATCCCTTTGACGACAAGCGGTCAGCCAGCGGACAAGGGATGATCGTTCACCCTGCAATTTTCTGCATCGGCGATTTGGGCCGATTTCAGACCGTCCGGTCAAAGGAGCTGGTTCAAGGATAGCTGCCATTCAACTCCCAACCCGGAGCGGACGTTAACTCCAATCAGCCGCAAGGGAGTTTTGATGGGGCGATTGCTGTTATTGACCCGCCAAGCGTGATCGTCCCTTCGTGCGAACAGTAGACAATCCAATCAACTTTCTCAGAGGTCCAATAACCCTCGCCGCTCGTGCCATAGACGAGGTGCCGTACCAATTGGCAAAAAAGTACGGCACCAATTCACTAAGTTATTGAAAACTTTGGTGATCCCGACAGGAATCGAACCTGTGACCTACAGATTAGGAATCTGCCGCTCTATCCTACTGAGCTACGGGACCACGCGGCCCGACACATAACCGCTTCGGATCGTTTCGCCAAGAGGCAGTTAGGCCGCTCGCTTCGGCTCCACCGCGAACGGACTCAGGCCGAGCCAGGTCTGCATTTTGCGCGCGATATCCTGGTCGCCAGTCAAGATGACTTTCGGCCCGGCCTTCTCGACGGTGATCAGTCCCATCCAGATTTCGGTCATGGTGTGCAGGTCGGTCGAGACGTAGAGATCGACATCGAAGCCCGGGTCGTACCAGCAGAGGTCGACCTCGCCGTGCTTCTCGACGATCAGCCACCACGACCGTTTCGAGGCGGGGAGCTCCTGGTACAGAAATTGTATCACCGTGCGGCCATCGGGCAGCGGCGACGCATTGAGGTTGCGCCGCATGTCCCACATCAGCAGCGACGGATCGAGGTTCTTCAGCGACAACCGCGACTCGACCCATTTCTGCCCCCAAAAGCCCATCGCCTCGACAACGGAACGCAGATCCTTGCCTGCCTCGGTCATCCGGTATTCGAAGATGCCTTTCTCGCCGCGCACCTCCTTGCGCTCGACGATCCCGGCCAGCTCGAGCTCCTTGAGGCGTTGCGACAGAAGGGTCGGCGACATTTTGGGGACGCCGCGGCGCAGATCGTTGAAACGGGTCGAGCCCGCCACCAATTCGCGAAGCAGAACCATGGTCCAGCGGGTGCACAGCACCTCCGCGGCCATCGATAACGGGCAGAACTGTTTGTATCCGGACTGGGTCACGATGTTGCCTTCCCCTCAAACTCCGCCGGAACCATAGGCCTTTCCCAGCGACGCGGCGAGTACAGAAACTGTACCACACCAGTACAGATCGCGGACTGGCTGGCGCGACCCTTGCCGTGCGACCCCTCTGCCGCTGCACGGGATACCCCTGTGCACGACCAGGAGACATGACCCATGACCGCTTACGTTATCGCAGACATCAAGGTGAGGGACCCGAAGTGGATGCCGGCCTATGCCGCGTCGGTCCACGACCTCGTTCACAAGCACGGCGGCAGATATCTGTCGCGCAGCGGCAATGTGAAGACACTCGAAGGCAAGCCGCTCGACACGACGCTGATTGCCTTGATGGCGTTCCCGACCGAGGCAGCGGCGCGCGCCTTCACCGACGATCCTGCCTACGCACCGTTCGTTTCGGCCCGTCAGGGCGGCAGCGACAGCCGTTTCCAGCTGATCGACAACTCCGATCTGGCTGGGACGATCCCGTATCTGCCGAAGGGATGATCTTCCCCTGCATTCGTCGCATCGGGATAGGGATCTCCCAGCAACAACAGCCACAGCGCCCACCTGCCGGACCTCCTTACCTCCGGCGGC
This sequence comes from Mesorhizobium sp. M0195, assembly GCF_040322115.1. Classification (NCBI taxonomy): domain Bacteria; kingdom Pseudomonadati; phylum Pseudomonadota; class Alphaproteobacteria; order Hyphomicrobiales; family Phyllobacteriaceae; genus Mesorhizobium; species Mesorhizobium sp. M0195. The sequence continues at coordinate 99,108 of NZ_JAMYSV010000009.1, forward strand.
CAGCCGGGCTGTGCTTTTCAAGAAGAATGGAATGACTATGACAATCAACTTTCGCAATAGACTTCTCGCTGCCGCGGCGCTGCTGTCGGCCTGCACTGCGTTGGCGCAGGCGCATCAGGCAGCGCCCGCGTCCGGTCCCAATCCGCTGGCCGACAAGGTACGCGCCGCCAACAGCCGCTTCGAGAATGTGGCGGCGGCGACCGCCGAGGGCTATGCGCCGATCCCCTGCGCCAGCGGCATCACCGGCGGCGCCATGGGCATCCACTACGTCAATCCCGGCTACCTCAAGGACGACGCTGTCGATGTCGCCAAGCCGGAAGCGGTGATGTACGAGCCGATGGCCGACGGCACGCTAAAACTGATCGCGGTCGAATACATCACCTCGAAAGGCCCGGCCTCGCTCGATGGGCATCTGTTCAACTTCAACAGCGCGCCCAATCGCTATGGCCTCGGTCCGTTCTATGAGCTGCATGTCTGGGCCTGGAAGGGCAACCCGACCGGCGCGTTCGCGGATATGAACCCGAACGTGTCGTGCGAACCGACGACTGCTGTCAGCCAGTAAGCAGCCGAGCCAGGCGGCGCCAACGCCGCCTGGCCGAATGTGGGAGCAGGCCCCAAAGAGGTCGGGATAGCGGAACTTTCGGGACGCCGGCGCGCTTTAGTGTCCCGAAGGAGACACCGCATGAGCGCCACCAAAGAGTTCTTTCAAACGTGGCTGCAGGAGAATGTCGGCAATTTGCCTGCCGAGAGCGAGGTGAGCGTCGCCGTTCTGGCGCAGCAATTCGAGCAGGACGCCGACGCTGCCGGCTATGGCCACGAGGTTCGCGAAGACGAACTCGGCAATATCCAGGAGGCGATCGAGGCAGCCCTGAAGAAGGCGAGGACAGGCGAAGAACCGCAACCCGCCGACGACAACGAGCTGGCGCCGGTCATGGAAGCGCTGGAGGTCGAGGATCCGAAGAGCGGGCCGTAAGCCAATGCCGAACGGCTACGCCGCCAGCGCTGTTTCCGCCAGCTTCACCCAATAGCTCATGCCGTGCGGGATGACCTCGTCGTTGAAGTCGTAGGCTGGGTTGTGCAGGCCGGCGGTATCGCCATTGCCGATGAAGATGAAGGCGCCCGGCCGCGCTTCAAGCATGTAGGAGAAATCCTCGCCGCCCATCACCGGCTGGATCGCGCGGTGCACATAGCTGTCGCCGGCGACGTCGGCCGCGATGTCGCTGGCAAAGACCGTCTCTTCCGGATGGTTGAAGGTGACCGGGTAATTGGCATTGTAATCAACCTCGATTGTCGCGCCGAAGGCAGCGCCCAGGCCTTGGCAAAGCGCGCGGATGCGCTCTTCGGCCTTCTTGGCGACCTCCTTCTTCAGCGTGCGTACGGTGCCGGCGATCTCGGCGGTCTCGGGAATGACGTTATAGGCATCGCCGGCGTGGAATTTCGTCACCGAGACGACCACCGCCTCGACCGGATCGGTGCTGCGCGAGGCGATCGTCTGCAATGCGCCGACGAGTTGGCTGGTGATGACGATCGGATCGATGGTGCCGTGCGGCATCGCCGCGTGGCCGCCCCGGCCCTTGACGGTGATGGTGAATTCGGCGGTCGCCGCCATGATCGGGCCCGGCCTGATGGCGAACTGGCCGACCGGCAGGCCCGGCATGTTGTGCATGCCGAAAACCTTGGAGATACCGAAGCGCTCCATCATACCGTCCTTGACCATCTCGTTGCCGCCGCCGCCGCCCTCTTCGGCCGGCTGGAAGATGACCGCGACGGAGCCGGCGAAATTGCGCGTTTCGGCGAGGTATTTGGCGGCACCCAACAGCATCGCGGTGTGGCCGTCATGACCGCAGGCGTGCATCTTGCCGGGGACGGTCGAGGCATAGGATTTGCCGGTGATCTCGTTGAGCGGCAGGGCATCCATGTCGGCGCGCAGGCCGATGGTCGAGCCTTCGCCGTGGCGGCCGCGGATGATGCCGACGACGCCGGTCTTGCCCAAACCCGTCACGATGTCGTCGCAGCCGAAAGCCTTCAGCTTCTCGGTGACGAAAGTGGCGGTCTTGAAGACGTCGAAATTCAGCTCCGGCGTCTGGTGCAAATGGCGGCGCCAGCCGGCCACCTCGTCCTGCATTTCGGCGGCTCGGTTCAGGATCGGCATGATGGTTCCATTTCGCTGTTGGAGCAGGCGGTCTTGGCCTGCTGCTTTGCAATTGTGCCTGTTGCCTTGCAACCATGCACGCTGCTTTGCATTGTGCTGCTGCTTCCACATTGTGATCGGCAGCACTTTGCCATGTTGACGTCACATAGAGTAAATAGCACCGCGACTGTGGTCCGGGAACAGAGGGCCGGACCATTATCCTGGCGATCGTGTAACGAAATCTTACGGAGCCAGGTGGGACTGCGGCAAGAGGCTATTTCGGTTTTCATGATGCGCTACAGGCATTTCCTCAAACTGTTGGTGGCGGGCACGGTGGCGCTTGCGTCGCTGGCCGGGCCTGCCTTGGCCAATCCGACAATCCTGTTCGACCTGAACAGCGGCAAGATCCTGCAGCACCAGGAGGCGTTCAGGCGCTGGTACCCGGCTTCGCTGACAAAGCTGATGACCGCCTATGTGGCGTTTCGTGCGATTGCCGCGGGTGAGGTCCAGCTCGATTCGCCGATCAAGGTGACGAAACATTCCGCCGGCGAGCCGCCGAGCAAGATGGGCTTCAAGCCGGGCTCGGTGATGCGGTTGGACAATGCGCTGAAGATGATGCTGGTCAAATCGGCCAACGATATCGCCATGGCGGTCGGCGAGAATATCGGCGGTTCGCAAGCGGCTTTCGCCGAACGCATGAACGCCGAAGCGCAGAGGCTCGGCATGAGCGGGTCCCATTTCGTCAATCCGAACGGGCTCTATTCGCCGGACCAGTATACGACAGCGCGCGATCTCGCTTTGCTGGTGATGGCGATTCGCAAGGAATTTCCGCAATATGCCCCCTGGTTCTCGATCGAAGGCCTTGCCGTCGGCAAGAAGGCGATCTCCAACTACAACCTGCTGATCGGCCGCTATCCGGGTGCCGACGGCATGAAGACGGGTTTCGTCTGCTCGTCCGGGTTCAACATGGTCGGCTCGGCGACCCGCAACGGCCGCACCCTGGTCGCCGTGGTGCTCGGCGAGCAATCGGCCGTCACCCGCGCCGAGGCGGCGGCAAAATTGCTCGACCAGGGCTTTGCAACGCCGGCGCCGAGCTGGCTGACGGTAGCGGCGCTGCCCGCCTATGGCGACACCATGTCGGCCAACGACATGAATGACGAAATCTGCAAGAAGAAGCCGGTCGATGAGCAGTCGGAAACCGCACCCGCCGTCGGCGACAAGGGCAAGGACGTGCCGAAATCGCCCTATCAGGAAAAGCTCGACCATGTACCGACGCTGATCGCCGTCGGCCTTGGCGGCGCCACGGGACCGAAGCCGAAGGCGATGCTCGACGCCTCCGGGCAGGAATATGCCGACGTGCCGCTGCCGACATGGCGGCCGGACCGGGCGCCGCCGGCCGGCGCCGAGCCAGTTGTGGCCGGATCCGCCACCGCCGCGCAGGTCCAGCAGCCGGCCAAGGCGCTGAACTAGCCGCATGGCCGGCTTCCCGATCCCCGTTTCGGTGCTCACCGGCTTTCTCGGTGCCGGCAAGACGACGCTGCTCAACCGGCTGCTGCGGGATCCCGCGCTCGCCGACACCGCCGTCATCATCAACGAGTTCGGCGAGGTGGCGATCGACCATCTCCTGGTCGAGCAGGCCTCCGACGGCATCATCCAGCTCTCCGACGGCTGTCTCTGCTGCACGGTGCGGGGCGAGCTGGTCGACACGCTGGCTGACCTCGTCGACCGCCTGCAGACCGGCCGCATCGACCGGCTTGCCCGCGTCGTCGTCGAGACCACCGGGCTCGCCGATCCCGCCCCCGTGCTGCAGTCGATCATGGCGCATCCGGCCCTGGTCCAGGCCTTCCGGCTCGACGGCGTCATCACCCTGGTCGACGCCGTCAACGGCAATGCGGCGCTCGATGCCCATGTCGAGGCGGTGAAGCAGGTGGCGGTCGCCGACCGTATCGTGCTCAGCAAGGCCGACCTGGCCACGGATGCAGGCGATGTCGAGGCGTTGCGGGCGCGGCTCAGGCAGCTCAACCCGGGCGCCGTGGTGCTCGACGCGAGTCAGGCAAGCGCCGCGACTCTGTTCGATTGCGGCCTCTACAATCCGGCCACCAAATCCGTCGATGTGCAGCGTTGGCTGGGCGAAGAAGCCGGCGACGACCATGACCATAGCCGGCATGACCACAGCGGGCATGATGACGACGGGCATCATGACGACGGGCATGACGGTGGCGATCACCATCACCATGATCATGGTCATGGCCATAGGCACGATTCCCGCGTGCGTTCGCATTCGTTGGTTCACGACGGGCCGGTGCCGTTTTCGGCAATCGAGATGTTCCTCGATCTGCTGCGCTCGGCGCATGGCGAGCGCCTGTTGCGGATGAAGGGCGTCATCGAGCTTGCAGAAGACCCGTCGCGGCCGCTGGTTATCCATGGCGTGCAGAAGATCCTGCATCCGCCGGTGCAACTGCCGGCCTGGCCGGACAGCCAGCGCGGCACCAGGCTGGTGCTGATCACGCTCGACATGCCGGAAGACTATGTCCGCCGGCTGTTCGCCGCCTTCACCAACCAGCCGTCGATCGACACGCCGGACCGGGCGGCACTGGAGAGCAATCCGCTGGCCATCGCCGGGCGGTGAAGCGGCTGATCTCCCCCCTCGAGGGGGAGATGGCCGGCAGGCCAGAGGGGGTTGCCGCGCGTGAAGCGCCAACTTTCTCTTTGGTCGTACATGGCGTCGCGCCAGCCGAGGCAACCCCCTCTGTCGCCTTCGGCGACATCTCCCCCTCGAGGGGGGAGATCACGCGCTCAGCCGCGCTCGACCAGGAAGCGGTGGCCGGCTGACATCGCCGTTGTCTCGACCAGCCGATGGCCGCTCTCGGCGCAGAAGGCGGGAATGTCGATGACGGCGAGGGGGTCGGTGGTTTCGAGCCACAGGCGGCTGCCCGGCTGCATTGTGGCCAGGCGCTTTTTTGCCTTGAGCACGGGCAACGGGCAGTTCAGGCCTTTGAGGTCGTAGACGGCGGCGGGGCTGGTTGAGGGCCTCTCTTCTTGGCCCCCATCTTCTTGTTCAAGCATGAAGTTCAGCCGCCAAACATGCCGAGCAGCTTTTTCTTCAACCTTGTCGCCGTGCTTTCGGCGTCCGCAGCCTGCGTTTCGACTGCCGGGGCGGCGTCCGATGGCGCTACGGTGGCAGTGGCGACAGGCATCTCTGCGGCGGTCTTGGCAGCTTCCTTTTCGGCGAGCGCCTGGGCTTTGGCAGCTTCCTTCTCGGCCAAGGCCTGTGCCTTGGCTGCCGCTTTCGCTGCCTTCGCCGCTTCTATCGCGGCAAGCCGCTGTTCCTCGGCCTTCTGCTTGGCAGCCTTTTCGGCGTCGAGGGCCGCCATCTTGCGGCCCGCCGGCGAATCGATGCGGCCCATGCGCGCCGTTTCGGCCACCGTGCCGTCCGGGTTGAGCGAGGGCGGCTCGATCGGAACGCGTTCGCCGCGGGCACGCCGCTTCGACCAGTCGGAAACGATGCTGGCTTCCTTGATCCCGGCGATGGTCGGCTTGGGTGCCGGCACGCTGGCCTTGACGGCGCCGTTGAAGGCCGCCTCATAGGTGCTTTGATAGGCGTTGATGGCGCTCTTCAGCGAATCGGGCTGGGTGGTCGCAGGGCAAGCGCCGGTCGGATTGAAGGTCGAGCCGTCGGCCGCAACCTGGTTGAAGACGTAGCGCTTCTCGCAGACGTCGACTTTCGGCGGCACCTTGGTGACCTCGAAATTGTCGTAGCCGACCTTCAGCATCTTCCAGAATTCGTAGTTCGGGTCGTTGCGATAGCGCGCCATGTTGGCGGCGGTCATGCGGAACGGAAAAGCCTGGATCTGGAACTCGGTCTGGCCGCCCTGGAAGGCGTCGCGGCCGAAAGCGTAAATCTGCTCGATCTGCGCGTCGGTCATCGAATAGCAGCCGGACGACGAGCAGGCGCCATGGACCATCAGGTTGGAACCGGTGCGGCCATTGGCACGGTCATAGGCGTTGGGGTAGCCGATATTGAAGGACAGGTGGTAATTCGACCGCGGGTTCATCTGTGCCGGGCGGACCGTGTAAAAGCCTTCCGGCGCCTGGCGATCGCCTTCGGTGAATTTCGGGCCGAGCTTGCCCGACCATTTGCAGATGTCGTAGCTCGCGACCAAGTCGTAGCGGCCGTTGGTCTTGGCCTTCCAGATTTCGAGCTTGCCTTCTTCCTTGAAGATGCGGGCCATCACCGAGGAGGTGCGGACCATGCCCTTGGCTTTCATTTCGGCCAGGATCTTGTCCGGCAGCGGCTTGTTGGCTTGCGGCGCAAAATCCTTCATCGAAGCGTCATTGCAGCCGGCGACGCCGATCGCAGCGATCAGAACTCCGGTGCGGGCAAGCTTGGCAAACATGGATATGGCTATCGTCTTCATTTCTGCGCCGCGGATGCCGCAGCTGCTAAACCGACCACTGACGGACTCTAAGCCCGTTAACCTTGAAAATTCCTTACCGCAAGCATGCGGCGCGTCCCCTTACGGCAAGCCCACTGAGCCGAATGCAGCGGCATTTTTGTGGCGAAACTGGTTCGCGCCGCCACATTTCAGGCCGCGTGCCTGGGTTGGTTACAGATTGCGGCCCATCGCCAGGTATTTCTCGCGGCGATGCTCGCGGAAGTCGGTGTTGGCGCCGGAGAATTCCTTCATCGTCCTGGCGATGAGGTCGCCGGTGGCGGCGATCACCGTTTCGGGGGCGCGATGGGCACCGCCGAGCGGCTCCGCGATGATGGCGTCGATGATCTTCAGCTCCAGCAGATCCTGCGCCGTGATCTTCATATTGGTCGCCGCATCCCTGGATCGCGTGGTGTCGCGCCACAGGATCGAGGCGGCGCCCTCCGGGGAGATCACCGAATAGATGGCGTGTTCGAGCATGTAGACGCGGTTGGCGGTGGCGATCGCTATGGCGCCGCCCGAGCCGCCTTCGCCGATCACCACCGAGATCGACGGCACCTTCAGGCCAAGGCAGGCCGAAGTCGAGCGGGCGATGGCCTCCGCCTGGCCGCGCTCTTCGGCGTTGACGCCGGGATAGGCGCCGGCAGTATCGACCAGCGTCAGCAACGGGATTTGGAAACGGTCGGCGAGTTCCATCAGCCGCACCGCCTTGCGGTAGCCCTCCGGCCGCACCGAGCCGAAATTATGCTTCAGCCGGCTTGCCGTGTCGGAACCCTTCTCCTGGCCGATGATCGCCACCGGCTCGCCACGGAAGCGGGCGAAGCCGCCGACGATCGCCTGGTCCTCGCCGAAGTTGCGGTCGCCGGCGAGCGGCGTGAAATCGGTAAGCAGTCCCTTGATGTAGTCGATGCAGTGCGGCCTGTCCGGATGGCGCGCCACCTGCACCTTCTGCCACGGCGTCAGCGCCTTGTAGGCGTCGCGCAGCGCATCGCGCGAGCGCTTCTCGAGCCGGGCGATCTCATCGCCGACATCGACCGCCTCGCCGTTCTCGGCAAGCTTCTTCAGCTCGAGGATCTTGCCTTCGAGATCCTGTACAGGCTTTTCGAAATCGAGGTAATTGTACATTCTTGGGCGGACCGGCAAGTCGGAAGGCAATGACTGACGCAAGCCTGAAAATGCAGGCTGGGCGCGGTGGAACGTCGTTCTCACATAGCGACATGACGCCTAGTCGGCAAGCGGATGATGATCGTTGACCAGACGCATCAGCCGCTCCTCCAGCACATGCGTGTAGATCTGCGTCGTTGAAATATCGGCGTGGCCAAGCAGCTGCTGCACGGCCCTGAGATCGGCGCCGTTCTGCAGCAGATGGCTGGCGAAAGCATGCCGCAGCACATGCGGCGATATCTTCGCCGCGGCAATGCCGGCCCGTGCGGCAAGCGCTTTCAGCTCGCGGGCAAAGACCTGTCTCGAGAGATAGCCGCTGTCGGCGGCGGCCGGAAACAGGAACGGGCTGTCGGCAAGAGCCGGCACCGCCGCCCGTGCGGCAAGCCAGGTCCGCATCGCGGTGCGCGCCTTGGCCGACAGCGGCACCATGCGCTCCTTGTTGCCCTTGCCGCGCACCATGAAGAAGCGGTCGTCGCGCTGCGCCACCGTCACAGGAAGGCCGACCAGCTCCGAAACGCGCAAGCCGGTGGCGTATAGCACCTCGACCAGCGCGTGCAGGCGCAGCGCCGCCAGCCTGTCGGCGCCATGCATGGAGGCCTCCTGCGCGGCGCGGTCGAGCAGCCGGCCGGTATCGGCTTCGCTCATCGTCTTCGGCAGCGGCCGGCCCTTCCTCGGGCTGTCCAGCGTGCCGGTCGGATCGTCGCCGCGCAGGCCCTCGGCATAGAGAAACTTGAAGAACTGCCGGATCGCCGACAATTTGCGCGCCTGCGAGGTGGCGGCAAAGCCGCGCGCGGCGATGTCGTCGAGATAGGCACGGATGTCGGCGCTGGTGGCAGCGGCAAGCCCACCGCCGATCCCGGCGGAAGCGTCTTCGAGGTCGCGGCGATAGGAGGAAAGCGTGTTTTCGGCGGCGCCGCGCTCGGCGCTCATCATCTCCAGGAAGGCTTCGATGCGAGCGGCGCTGTTCATTTTTTGGGATTGAGCTTTTCCGGAGGGATGCGCACGCTCATTTCCGCCTTCCTCGGCTCGACGAACATGACCAGGGCGAACATCGCGCCATAGACAATGCCGGCCAGAATCGCGAGCGTCACGACAAAGCGAAACAGTGTTGGCATTAATTTTCGCCCGTCGTCTTATTCTGCATTTCCAACCCTGTGCCCTTATGAGACGCCAATCCGGCCAATTCAAGGGTGAAGCCCATAGTCCCGGTTGCGCCGCGCTTGACGCAAACAGGCTTTTGATGTCGATACGCCGCCAAAGAGGCCCTAGAAGCATGAACGCGCTACCAGCAAATCCTCCGGGCGAGAGCCATGCCGCGCTGCTCGGCCGGCTGGGCGGCCGTTCCATCGTCTTTGTCGGGCTGATGGGCGCCGGCAAGACGGCGATCGGCCGCAAGGTGGCGGCGATGCTGGCACTGCCCTTCATCGACAGCGACCAGGAGATCGAAAGCGTCTCGCGCATGAGCGTCCCGGACCTGTTCGAGCGCTATGGCGAGGCGGAGTTCCGGGCACTGGAGCAGCGCGTCATCCTGCGTGTGCTGGAGCACGGGCCGCAGGTGCTGTCGACCGGCGGCGGTGCCTTCATGAACGCGCAGACGCGCGAGGCGATCGCCAGCCATGGCGTTTCGGTTTGGCTGAAGGCCGAGATCGACCTGTTGATGGAGCGCGTTTCCAAGAAACAGAACCGGCCGCTGCTGAAAAGCGCCGATCCGCGCGCCGTGCTTGAACGGCTGATGGCGGAACGCTACCCGGTTTATGCCGCGGCCGATGTCGTCGTGCCGACCCGCGACGACCGCAAGGAGATCATTGCCGCTGAAGTGGTGGACGCGCTGCGCGGCCATCTCGGCGTTGCCGACATCGACGAGGTGCGGTCGTGAGCGCTGATGCAACGGTCACTGTCGAAGTCGGGCTTGGCGAGCGTGCCTACGATATCTTGATCGGCCCCGGCCTGCTGTCACGCGCCGGCGCCGAGATCTCGCGCCGTCTGCCGGGGACGCGGGCGGCGGTCGTCACCGACGAAAACGTCGCTAGGGCGCATCTCGCAGCGCTTGCGGCCGGCCTGGCAAGCGGTGGCATCCAACATGCCGTCATCACGCTGCCGCCAGGCGAAAAGACCAAGAGCTTTGCGCATCTCGAAGAGGTGGTCGACGGCGTGCTGGCCGCCAAGCTGGAGCGCGGCGATGTCGTCATCGCGCTCGGCGGCGGCGTCATCGGCGACCTGGCCGGCTTCGCCGCCGGCATCGCGCGGCGCGGCATGAACTTTGTGCAGGTTCCGACCTCGCTGCTGGCGCAGGTCGATTCCTCCGTCGGCGGCAAGACCGGCATCAACAGCAAGCGCGGCAAGAACCTGGTCGGGGTGTTCCACCAGCCGAAGCTGGTGCTGGCCGACACCGAAGTGCTCGACACGCTGCCGATCCGCGAGTTTCGCGCCGGCTATGCCGAACTGGCCAAATATGGGCTGATCGACCGGCCCGAGTTTTTCGCCTGGCTGGAAGAAAACTGGCGTCAAGTGTTTGCCGGCGGGCCGGAGCGGGCTGCGGCCATCGCCGAGGCCTGTCGTGCCAAGGCCGACGTCGTTGCCCGCGACGAGTTCGAGACCGGCGACCGCGCGTTGCTCAATCTCGGCCACACCTTCGGTCATGCGCTGGAGGCGGCAACCGGCTATGACGGCGCAAGGCTCGTGCATGGCGAGGGCGTCGCCATCGGCATGGCGCTGGCGCACCGCTTTTCGTCAAGGCTCAATTTGGCGAGCCCCGACGACGCTGCGCGTGTCGAGGCGCATCTTCGCGCCGCCGGTCTGCCCTGGCGAATGGCCGACATTCCAGGCGAACTGCCCGACGCCGAGACGCTGTTCTCCTTCATCACCCAGGACAAGAAGGTGTCGCGCGGCGCGCTGACCTTCATCCTGACGCGCGGCGTCGGCCATGCCTTCATCGCCAGAGATGTGCCGGCCTCGGAAGTGCTGGCGTTCCTCCGGGAGAACCATCCGGGTCGGCAGGAAAGCCGGCCGGGATGAGCCAGGCTGGCTGGATCGCGGCTGCCGTGCTCGCCGGCCTCGGCGTGCTGGGCTTCGTCTTGCGCCGGCGCCTGCTTGCCGCCTTCGGCTACGAGCTGCAACGCATGGAGCCGCAGCGCTCTGCGCGCGAGGAACTGCGCGGCGCCGTCGACGATTTCCGCCGCGACGGCCAGGTGGTGCGCGAGGACCGCGCCCGCATCGGCGGCCTGTTCGACCTCGAGGAGCTCGAAGTGTCGGACGTCATGGTCCACCGCACCAATATGCGCTCCGTCAACGCCGACGACCCGCCCGAAGCGGTGGTGCGCGAGATCCTGCAGAGCCCGCACACCCGCATGCCGTTGTGGAAGGGTTCGCTCGACAACATTGTCGGCGTGCTGCACGCGAAGGATCTGCTGCGCGCGCTGAACGAGGTCGGCAACGATTTTTCCAGGATCGACGTGATGAAGATCGCGTCGAAACCGTGGTTCGTGCCCGACACCACGACGCTTCAGGAGCAGCTCAATGCCTTCCTGCGCCGCAAGGCGCATTTCGCCATCGTCGTCGACGAATATGGCGAGGTCGAAGGGCTGGTGACGCTGGAGGACATCATCGAGGAGATCGTCGGCGAGATCGCCGACGAGCACGACATCGACATCCAGGGCGTCAAGCAGGAGGCCGACGGCTCCGTCGTCGTCGACGGCACGGTGCCGATCCGCGACCTGAACCGGGCGCTCGACTGGCACCTGCCGGACGAGGAAGCCACCACCATTGCCGGCCTCGTTATCCACGAGGCGCAGTCGATCCCGGACGAAAAGCAGGCCTTTACGTTTCACGGCAAGCGCTTCGTCGTCATGAAGCGCGACAAGAACCGAATCGCGCGGCTGAGGATCAAGCCGGTAATGCTTGGCGAATGACAGCGCGCATCTTGCGGCACCTGTGGGCGGTCAGGAGTCTATGACAATCGATCGGCGAAGCCTGCTTCTGGTGTCGATGGCGGCGCTGTTGCCGGGGCAGGCGGCGGCATTGCGGCTGCGTTCGCCGTCGCCCGAAACCTTCGACTATGGGCCGGCCAAGCTCGACATCTATTCCCGCGACGGCGCAAGCGGCCTGCCGGTCGTCTTCTTCGTCCATGGCGGCGCCTGGCGGGTCGGCAGTCGCGGCAACGTCAATGCCAAGCCGCAATTCCTGCTCGACAATGGCTTCTGCTTCGTCTCGATCGACTACCGGATGCTGCCCGAGGCCGACGTCGCCACCCAGGCGGCGGATGTCGAACTGGCCTATCGCTACGTCCGCGCCAACATCGCCAGGCATGGCGGCGATCCGGACCGGATCGTCGCGATGGGCCATTCGGCCGGCTGCCATCTCGTCGCATTGACCGGCCTGCGCGGCGGCCTGCCCGGGGTCGCGGCGCTGGTCCTCGACGACACCAGGGCTTACGACCTGGAGGCATTGGCCAGGAGCGGCGGCATGGCAGGGGTCTATGCCCGCGCCTTTCCCGATCCGGCGCAGTGGCGCGCGCTGTCGCCTGTCACCTATGTGGAAGGCCGCAAGCACCCGCCGACCTTCATCGCCCATTCACGGGCGAAAGCCCGCGCGGCGGACGCGGAGGCCTTCGCCGGGCGTCTGCGCGCCACCGGAACCAGGGTCACGCTGTTCGACGGCAGCGCCTATTCGCACATGTCGATCAATCGCGACTTCGGCACCGAAGGCGATGCATTGACCACAGCGGTGATGGCCTTCTTGAGGTCGAGCGTCGGCTGATCTACCAGCGGGTCTTTTCGCCGGGCGCCGCCGGCTCGATCGCCAGGGCATGCACGCCGGACTTCAACTCCTCGGCCAGCAGATCGTTGACGGCGCGGTGACGCTCGACGCGGCTCATGCCGGCAAAGGCTGGCGCGACGATGCGGATGCGGAAATGCGTCTCGCCGGCGCCGTCGAAGGCAGCGTGATGGCCGGAATCCGCGTGATGATGACCGGCATGGAGATGGCTTTCGTTGATGACGTCCAGCCGTTCCGGCGAAAACGCCTTTTTCAGCTTATCTTCCATCGTTGCCTGTATGGACATCGTCGCTTCCCTTCACCACATCTATGTCATCGCACAAAATTCGCCATTCGCCGGTTTTATGCCGCGATTCAGCGGTTAGGGCGATCATCGCGAAAATGTCAATTCTTGTTTCGCATCCGCGAACGGCCCATAAATGGGTGAGATGAAGCCGTACCCAAAATATTTCGAGAAGATTCGCATCCGCCCGGAGAAGGACGCGGAGCTGAAGTCGCGTTCGCCGATCTGCCAATGGGATGGCTGCAAGGAGGCCGGTACCCACCGCGCGCCGGTCGGGCGGATGAAGGAAGGCGAGTATTTCCAGTTCTGCTTCGACCATGTGCGCGAGTACAACAAGGGCTTCAATTATTTCTCGGGCGTTCCGGATACCGAGATCGCGCGCTTCCAGAAGGAAGCCATGACCGGCCACCGGCCGACCTGGAAAATGGGCGTCAACGGCGCCTCGACACGCTCCTCGCCCGACTTCGCCCAGGCGCGTTCCGGCCGTGCCGGCTACTACAATCGCATGCGCGATCCCTTCGACCTGTTCAAAGGCCCGAAGGACCCGCGCGAAGCACGCGAGCGCAAGGCCAAGCCGCTTGAGGCCAAGGCACTGGAAACGCTTGGCCTTGATACAAAGGCAAGTGGCAAGGATATCAAGGCGCGCTATAAGGAACTTGTGAAACGCCACCATCCGGATGCGAATGGCGGCGACAGAGGTTCGGAAGACCGGTTCCGCGATGTGCTCCAGGCGTATCGCGTGCTCAAGCAGGCAGGTTTGTGCTGAGCGACCTTACGGTTCGTGTCGCTTTCCAACTTTCATAGGGTTGGAAAAGGCTCTAAGACCGCCCCCGAACAAAATCGATTGCCAGCGAAACGCGGCGTTTCGCTTGTGGAGACGTGATAGAGATGAACAAGGTCGATCGCGACATCGCCAACCTGCCCGACACCACGGTGTCGGTGAAGGAGACATTCGGCTTCGACTCCAAGATGGTGGTGCCGGCCTATTCGGTGACGAGCGAGCATGTGCCCGACATCGATCCGGACTACCTGTTCGACAAGAACACGACGATGGCGATCCTCGCCGGCTTTGCCTATAACCGCCGCGTCATGGTGTCGGGCTATCACGGCACCGGCAAGTCGACGCATATCGAGCAGGTCGCCGCCCGCCTCAACTGGCCTTGCGTGCGTGTCAACCTCGACAGCCATGTCAGCCGTATCGATCTCGTCGGCAAGGATGCCATCGTCGTCAAGGAAGGGCTGCAGATCACCGAATTCCGCGACGGCATCCTGCCCTGGGCCTATCAGCACAATGTCGCGCTGTGCTTCGACGAGTACGATGCCGGCCGCCCGGACGTGATGTTCGTCATCCAGCGCGTGCTGGAATCGTCGGGCCGGCTGACGCTGCTCGACCAGAGCCGGGTTATCCGCCCGCATCCGGCCTTCCGGCTGTTTTCGACCGCGAATACGGTCGGGCTCGGCGACACCACAGGCCTCTACCACGGCACCCAGCAGATCAACCAGGCGCAGATGGACCGCTGGTCGATCGTCACTACGCTGAACTATTTGCCGCACGACAATGAAGTGAACATCGTGCTGGCCAAGGCCAAGCATTATCGCGACGGCAAGGGCAAGGAGATCGTCAACAAGATGGTTCGTGTCGCCGACATGACGCGCTCGGCCTTCATCAACGGCGATTTGTCGACGGTTATGAGCCCGCGCACGGTTATCACCTGGGCCGAGAATGCCGAAATCTTCGGCAATATCGGCATGGCGTTCCGGCTGACCTTCCTCAATAAATGCGACGAGCTGGAACGCTCGCTGGTCGCCGAGTTCTACCAGCGCGCCTTCGGCGAAGATTTGCCGGAATCGGCGGCGAATGTGGTGCTGGGCTAAGCAGAGTCTCGATGGCGGGTCCGGGCGACAACACACGAAACAAATCCAAGACCGGCGCTGAGGCCGACAGCTTCAAGCGCGCGGTTACCGTCTGCATGCGCGCCATCGCCGGCGACAAGGATCTCGAGGTCGGTTTCGCCAAGGACCGGCCGGCGCTGGCCGGCAGTCGCGCCCGGCTGCCCGAACTGCCGAAGAAGGCATCGAAGGCGGATATCGCCATTACCCGCGGGCTCGGCGATTCCATGGCGCTGAAGCGCGCCTGCCATGATACGCGCATCCACACCAGGCTGGCGCCGGAAGGCAAACAGGCCCGCGCCATCTACGACGCGGTCGAGCAGGCCCGGGTCGAGGCGATCGGCAGCCGCGCCATGCAGGGCGTTGCCGACAATATCGGCTCGATGCTCGAGGACAAATACGCCAGGGCCAACCTCGCCGACGTCAAGGACAAGGCCGACGCGCCGATCGAGGAGGCGCTGGCGCTGATGGTGCGCGAAAAGCTGACCGGCCGCACTGTGCCGAAGAGCGGCGAACGGCTGGTCGATCTCTGGCGCCCCTGGGTCGAGGAAAAAGCCAGTGCCGATCTGGACGGGCTGTCGGCAAAGCTCGACGACCAGCAGGCGTTCGCCCGCGTCGTGCGCGAGATGCTCGCCTCCATGGAAATGGCGGAGGAGCTCGGCGACGACCAGGAGACGGAAGACTCCGAGGACAACGACGAAAACCAGCCGCAAGGCGAGGAGCAGAGCGAGGAGGGCGGCGAAGACGATTCGGGCTCCGAGCAGTCGCAGTCCGAGGATACCGAGGCATCGTCGGACGACGAGCAATCGGCCGAGACGGAAGCCTCCGACGCCACCGCCGAGGATCTCTCCGACGATGACGACGCCGATGCGGAGACGCCCGGCGAGGCGCGCCGCAACGACAATCCCTTCACCAATCTGCCGAAAGAGATCGACTACAAGGTCTTCACCACGGCCTTCGACGAGACCGTTGGTGCGGAGGAACTGTGCGAGGAGGAGGAGCTCGACCGACTGCGCGCCTTCCTCGACAAGCAGCTCGCCAACCTTTCCGGCGTCGTCGGGCGGCTGGCCAACCGGCTGCAGCGCCGCCTGATGGCGCAGCAGAACCGCTCCTGGGATTTCGACCTCGAAGAAGGCTATCTCGATCCGGCACGGCTGGTGCGCGTCGTCATCGACCCGATGCAGCCTCTGTCCTTCAAGCAGGAGCGCGATACCAAATTCCGCGACACGGTGGTGTCGCTGGTGCTCGACAATTCGGGTTCGATGCGCGGCCGGCCGATCACGGTCGCCGCGACCTGCGCCGACATCCTGGCGCGCACGCTGGAACGCTGCGGCGTCTCGGTCGAAATCCTCGGCTTCACCACCCGCGCCTGGAAGGGCGGGCAGGCGCGCGAGAAATGGCTGAAGGAAGGCAAACCGCCGAACCCCGGCCGGCTCAACGATCTGCGCCACATCATCTACAAATCCGCCGACCACCCGTGGCGGCGGGCGCGCCGCAATCTCGGGCTGATGATGCGCGAGGGCCTGCTCAAGGAAAACATCGACGGCGAGGCGCTGCTGTGGGCGCACAACCGGCTGATCGCGCGGCCGGAGCAGCGCAAGATCCTGATGATGATCTCGGACGGGGCGCCGGTCGACGATTCGACGCTGTCGGTCAATCCGGGCAATTATCTCGAGCGGCATCTGCGCGCCATCATCGAGCTCATCGAGACGCGCTCGCCTGTCGAGCTTTTGGCCATCGGCATCGGCCACGACGTCACCCGCTACTATCGCCGCGCCGTCACCATCGTCGATGCCGAAGAACTGGCCGGCGCCATGACCGAGCAGCTGGCCTCGCTGTTCGCCGAGGAAACCGTGCGGGACACGCGGCGCGGCGGCATGCGGCGCGCCGGATGATTTTTTCCCGCGGCGGCTTTTGGCAGAAGCTTTTGGCCGCCAGTGCGTTGTTAGGCATCAGTTTGGCGCCGGCTATCGCTGCCGGCCTGGCCTCGGTCGAGCCGGCCGAAATCTCGGCACGGCCGATCAGCGAATTCCATATCGGCCGGCCGGACAAACAGTTCGGGCCGCTCGAATTCGTCGGCGGGCTCGAAATGACCTCGTCGACGCGCGATTTCGGCGCGCTCTCGGCGCTTCGGTTCCTCAAGCCCGGCAGCGATTTCATCGGCGTTGCCGACACCGGCTTCTGGTTCTTCGGCACCCTCGTCCACGATGCCGAGAAGCGGCCTTCCGGCATCCAGAATTTTCGCATGCAGCAGATGGTCGATGCGGCCGGCCAGTCGATCGACGAGAAATGGGCGGTCGATGCCGAAGGCCTCGCGGTCAAGGACGGTATTGCCACGGTCGGTTTCGAGGGCGATCACCGTATCGCAGAGTTCAAGATCGATCCGGACGGCATGAAGGTGCCGTTCAGGCAATTGGACTTCCTGATCCCAGCCTGGGAACTTCGCCGCAATCGCGGCTTTGAGACCGTCACCCGCGCCAGTCCCAACGGGCAGCACGCGGGCGGACTGGTCGTGGTGTCGGAAAAGAGCCTCGACAAGGCCGGCAACATCTTTGCCGCGATCATCGAAGGGCCGCACAAGGGCGTCTTCACCGTCAAGCGCAATGGCGATTTCGACATCACCGACGGCGCCTTCCTGCCGGACGGCGACCTGTTGCTTCTGGAGCGCAGTTTTTCGATGGCCGGCGGCGTCAAGATGCGGCTGCGGCGCATCTATGGCGAAGGCGTCGAGAAGGGCGCCGTCGCCGACGGGCCGGTGCTGCTCGAAGCCGACATGGGCTACCAGATCGACAACATGGAAGCGCTCGACGTCTGGACCCGCGACGATGGCGCGCTGATCGTGTCGCTGATGTCCGATGACAACCACTCGATCCTGCAGCGCAATCTTTACCTGGAATTTGTGCTGCACGAGGATTGACGCGCGACCGGCCTGCTGGCTGACAGCATCGCTGGCGTTTCCGCGCCGTTTTGCAGCGCAGGCAATTTCCCTTGCAATTTCCCCTGGCGATTTTCTCTGGCAATGACCCGCGTCGCGGGTTTTCCAGCCGGCTCTCACCATTTGCAAAAATACTTTAGTCGTGACTTGACAGTTGGTGTCATCGGCGAAATACTCAAGTCCATGCTTAAGTATTCCGAGATCGACAGCATCCTGCGGGCTCTTGCCGAGCCGACGCGCCGGGCAATCCTGGAAAGGCTGAGCCGCGGGCCGGCCACCGTCAGCCAGTTGGCGGAGCCGTTCGGCATGACCTTCGCCGCCGTGCTCCAGCACCTCCAGGCGCTGGAAGCGTGCGGGCTGATCCGCAGCGAGAAGGTCGGACGCGTGCGCACCTGCCGGATCGAGCCCGGCGGGCTAGCCCCGCTCGCCGACTGGATCGCCGCGCGCCGTACGCCCGCCGAACGCCAGCTCGACCGTCTCGGCCAGATCCTGGCGGAGACTGACCAACCGAAAGCAACACTCCACGAGCAGGAAAAGGACGACAAGAAATGAACCAGATTGCCCCGGTTAACGACGAGCACTCCGTCATCCATTCGACCTTCACGATCGAGCGGACCTATCCGCAATCGCCCGAGAGCGTCTTCTTCGCCTTTGCCGACAAGGCGACGGTGCGGCGCTGGCGCGTCGAAGGCGACGGGTTCACCATCGCCGAATTCACCTTCGATTTCCGTGTCGGCGGTGGCGAGGTTTCGCGGTTCAGCTACCAGGGCGGCCCGGAGATCAGGCTCGATGCGCAGTTCCAGGACATCGTCCCTGACCGGCGCATCGTATTTTCATACCGGATGGCGGTCGGGGCGCAGCCGCTGTCGGCGTCGCTCACCACGGTCGAGCTTGCACCTTCCGGCGAGGGCACCCGCCTGACCTATACCGAACAGGGTGCGTTCTTCGATGGCGTCGATTCAGCGCAAGGGCGCGAGGAGGGCACACGCGGGCTGCTGCAGGCGCTCGCCGCCGAGCTTCAGAAGGCGAAGTAGAGGTTCGTCGGCGTGGCGGGCGGTGACCACAAGGCCCGCCCGGATTGCGAGGTGGCCTATTGCCCCTTGGTCGCGAGCCAGACGATGTGCCGGGCGCCGCGCTTGCCGTGAGCCCGCACCTTGACCTCCTCGACCGTGAAGCCGCCCTGCTTGAGCCTTCGGGTGAAACCTGCGTCAGGGCCCTGCGACCAGACCGCCAGCACACCGCCGGGCTTGAGAGCTGCTCTCGCGCTGATCAGGCCGGCTGCGCTGTAGAGCGCATCGTTGGCCTTGTAGACGATGCCCTCGGGGCCATTGTCGACATCGAGCAGGATCGCGTCCCAGGTCGATGCTTCCGAACGGATGAGCTGACCGACATCGGCCTCGCGAATGCTGACGCGCCGGTCATCAAGGCAGCCGTCGAAAACCTCGGCCATCGGGCCGCGCGCCCAAATCACGACTGCCGGCACCAGTTCGGCAACGGCGACCTGCGCACCGTCGCCGAGCTCGGCCAGCGCCGCGCGCAAGGTAAAGCCCATGCCGAGGCCGCCGATCAGGATGTTTGGGGTCCGGCGGCCGGCAATCCTTTGGCAGGACAGTTTCGCAAGCGCCTCTTCGGAACCGCTGAGCCGGCTGTTCATCAGCTCGTTCGGGCCAAGCATGATCGAGAATTCGCCGCCGCGCCGCTTCAGGCGGAGTTCCTGTCCGCCGTCAGGCGTTTTTGCCGAGTCCAGTTGAAGCCAGGGGATCATGCTCGATAGTCTTTGAGCATGATCTTGTCCGAAAACCGGTTCCCACTTTTCGGGATCATGCTGCCAGTGCCGGCTGGCTCCAGCGGGCGGCAAGCAGCCGGTAGGGGATCAGCGCCACCACCGCTATGACCAGCTTGACGCTGAGATCGCCGAGCGCCCAGGATACCCAGCGCATCGTCTCGACCGGCAACACACCCATCAGCGGCGCGGTTTCCAACGCAAAGCCGTCGTTCGGTCCGGCGAAGGCGAAAGCCGCCGCAAAGGCGACGGTGAAAAACACCACCGTGTCGAAGACAGAGCCGACCAGCGTGCCGACAATCGGCGCGCGCCACCAACTCTGCCGGCGCAACCGGTTGAACACGGTGACGTCGAGCAACTGCGCGGTGAGGAAGGCGGCGCCCGAGGCCGCGGCAATGCGCACCAGCCGGTCGGCGGCGGTCTCGAATTCGATCAGGCCGTGGCGAAACAGCAGCGGCGGGATGACGATCGAGCAGATCACCGCTGTCATGAAGCCGATAAAGACGATCCTGCGCGCCACCGCCGGCCCATAACGGCGATTGGCGAGATCGGTGACCAGGAATGAGAACGGATAGGTGAAGGCGCCCCAGGTCAGGATGTCGGCCAACGACAATCCGCCGATAGCACCCTGCATCGGGAACTGCACGAGGATGTTCGAGGCCACGACGACGAGCGCCATGGCCGCCACGAAGGGCAGGTACCGCGAGAGGAAGATCATTTTTTTATCCTGGGTAATGGAACCAGCGGAACGCGATCCGGAACCCGGGTCACGCCCTGGAAGGCGGCTGCCGCCGAAAAACTCAGGCGGCCGGCTGTTCGGCGAGCTTCTTGGCGATCTGCTTCTTCAACAGGCGGGCGCGCTGCGACAATTCCTTGGCATCGGCCTTGGCCAGGAAGGCATCGAGACCGCCGCGATGCTCGACCGAACGCAGCGCGTTGGCCGAAATGCGCAGGCGCACATTCTGGTTCAGCGCTTCCGAGATCAGCGTCACATTGACGAGATTGGGCAGGAAGCGACGCTTGGTCTTGTTGTTGGCGTGGCTCACATTGTTGCCGGACATGACTGCCTTGGCAGTGAGTTCGCAAGTGCGGGACATGATACTAACCTTCGGTTCTCGGTCCTGGCCAAACATTCGACCCGCGCCGGGTGGCGCGCGGTTTCGGTCAGGCGGCCTCATGGAAAAAGTTGGCGTTCCATAGTTGCATTTCGCCGAGGCGTCAAGCTTGGGGGTTGCTTCGGGGATGGGGAATCGCACTTTCGGAGTAGGTGTCGTCAGTGAAGCTGCTGATCGCCCTCTTCTGGAGGAGATATTGCTGTCCCGCAGTTCTCTCAAGACCTGGGTTCCTCGCCCACCGCATGATGGTTGCGCTCTCCCCACTTTCGTGGGGCGAGGAGCCCAAGCCGGAGTGAAGCCGCAACCCTTTCCCTCATCCGGGCCGAGGCAGATCCGCAAATTCGTCGATGGCCGCATTTTGTTCTTGCTTTGTGCCGGCAGCTATGCTACTAATTTAGGTATGGTGCTGATTCGCACCGACGACCCGCCCGCCGAGGCGGGTTTTTTTCTGGCCCTGGACCCTCCCCAGCGTTCCCTGCCGACGCCGCCTTTCACATTAAGGCCGGAATTCAGCCTATAAGCGGTCGCACAGGGACATGCCAGACCGGAGCCGCCCGTCCGGTCGACAACCAAGGACCCGCCATGCCTCGTTCTTTCCTCCATGCCCTGGTCGTGCTGATGGCCGTCGCGCTGTCGACGACGGTTTCGGCCGCTGAGCCGCAATCCTTCACGGGCGAGTATTCGGTATCGTTCCTCGGCCTTTCCGTGGCCAAAGCGAAATTCTCCAGCCATTACGAGGGCGACACCTATTCGATCGAGGGCAGCGTCTCCGCTGCCGGCCTCGCCACTTTGTTCGACGATACGCGAGGTACGATCTCGTCGAAGGGCAAGATTTCGGGCAAGCGGTTGCAGCCGCAAGCGTTCCACGCCGACTACACCTCCGGCAAGAAGGCATCGATGATCGACATCCGGTTTGCCAACGGCGTCGTCACCTCGACCAAGGTCGTGCCTGAGCCGAAGAAGCGCAATCCCAACAACTGGATACCGCTGGCCGGCAGCGATCTCGTATCGGTCCTCGACCCCATGGCCGCGACCGTCATCCATGCCGACAGCCTCGACCAGGTCTGCGGGCGCACGGTGAAGCTCTATGACGGCGAAATGCGGGCCGATCTCAAATTGACCTACGAGTCCAAAGGGTCGATTTCGGTGGCCGGCTACAAGGGCGATACGGTCACTTGCAGGCTGGGCTTCGAGCCGGTGGCCGGTTACCGCAAGAACCGCAAAGCGCTGAACTACCTGAAGAAACGCAGCCGCATCATGGTGACGTTTGCACCAGTCGGCCAAAGCGGCGTATATGCGCCGATCCGCGCCACGGTCAGCACGCAAATCGGTCCGTTGACGATCAGCGCGGAGCGGTTCGAAGCAAACGAATAGGCGTGATGGTGCGCCGCCAACGGGGCACGGGGCGACGGGTATGGCGCGCGCAACACTGATCGGCTTCTCCGCGGTCGCCATGTGGGCGCTGCTGGCGCTGCTTACGGATGCTTCGGGCGCCGTGCCGCCGTTCCTGCTTTCGGCAATCACCTTTACGATCGGCACTTGCGTCGGGCTGTTTGCCCGGCTGTTCATGCCGGCAGCCGACGGGGCCGCGAAGATACCGCGCCAGGTCGAAATACCACGCAAAGTCTGGGTGATCGGCATTGCCGGCCTGTTCGGCTACCACTTCTTCTACTTCACCGCGCTGCGCAATGCGCCGGCCGTCGAGGCCAGCCTGATCGCCTATCTGTGGCCGCTGCTGATCGTGCTGGGGTCGGCGCTGATGCCGGGCGAGCGGCTGGCCTGGAATCACGTCGCCGGCGCGCTGCTCGGCCTTGCCGGCACGGTCCTGATCGTCACCAAAGGTGGCGGGCTTGCCTTCGACGCGCGTTATGCCTTCGGCTACGCCATGGCCGGCGTCTGTGCGGTGCTGTGGTCGTCCTATTCGCTGTTGTCGCGGCGCTTCCCGTCGGTGCCGACCAGCATCGTTACCTGGTTCTGCGCCGCCACCGCGGTCCTTTCGCTGGTCTGCCACCTATTGCTTGAACAGACGGTGCTGCCCGCCGGCGCCGGCCAGTGGCTGGCCGTGCTCGGCCTCGGTCTGATGCCGGTGGGGGCGGCGTTCTATGCCTGGGACATCGGCGTCAAGCGCGGCAACATCCAGGTGCTGGGGGCGGCGAGCTATGCCGCGCCGCTGCTGTCCACCCTGGTGCTGATCGCCGCCGGCTTCGCCCAGCCGTCATGGCGCATCCTCGCCGCCTGCGTGCTGATCACCGGCGGCGCGGCACTCGCGGCGAAATCGCTGTTCCTGCGCAAGAGGGCTACGAGCGAGGCAAACGCTTGATGCCGTTTCCCGGCGGCATCGATGCCAATGCCAATGCGACGCTGGTGTTTTCGCTGGCGGCGGCGGTGATTTACGCGTTCAGCCTCGGCATGCCGCCGCGCCTTTCGCGGTCGGCGGCAAGGACGTTGGCGGTGGCGATGCTTGCGGTGCTGGTCGTGCAGCAGGGCGGTCCATGGCTGCTCGTCGCCGCACTCGGCGTCAGCGCCGTCGGCGACGCCCTCCTGTCGCGCGACGGCGAGAAGGCATTTCTTGGCGGCGCAACCAGTTTTCTTGCCGCGCACGTGCTTTACGTCGTGCTGTTCCTGCGTGCCGGCGGCGGCCTCGGGCTGCTTTTGGCCGAGCCGTGGCGAGCAGCGATCGTGCTGGCGATGGCCGTGTTGGTGTTGGCGATGGTTTTCGCGCTCCGGCGCCGCGTCGGCCCCGCCTTGCGTTTGCCGATTGGCGTGCATGCCGCGGCACTGCTTGCCATGGGCATTGCGGCGCTCACCCTGAACAGCGTCGGGGTCGTTGGCGGCATCGTCCTGCTCATCCTGTCCGACGGGCTGCATGCCGCGGAAAAGTTCCTGCTGCCCGCCATCTCGCCGCACCGCATTTGGGTGCGCCATGCGGCATGGGCGCTGTATTACGTCGGCCAGCTGGCGATCACGCTGGGTTTCCTGCTGGGCTAGGTGCCTATGGGGTTCCCGGCAGCCAGCCTGGTTCGGCGAGTTCGAAGGCGGAGAAATCGAAACCCGGCGCCACGGTGCAGCCGACCAGGGTCCATTCGCCGAGGCTGCGCGCCGACTGCCACCAGCCTGCCGGCACGACGATCTGCGGCCGCTCGCCCGCGGCAAGCGCCGTACCGAGGATCTCCTCGATGACGGGACCGCCTTCTCGGTGTATCGATAGCGCCAGCGGCGCGCCGTCATAGAAGTGCCAGACCTCCGCCGCGTCCCTGACCCGGTGCCAGGCCGACAATTGGTCCTTGTCGAGGAGGAAATAGATCGCCGTCGAATGGCCGCGCGTGCCTGCCGCGCCGTCGCGAAAGGTCTCGGCATACCAGCCGCCTTCCGGATGCGGCTTCAGGCCGAGCAGGGCGATGATTTCGGCGGAACTGGTCATGACCCTAGCTCCTGGCGCCGCTCAGAAATTGTCCTTGCGCTTGCGGATCTCGGCGAACACTTCGGCGTCGGAGGCCTTCTCCAGGCCGAGATGCCTGCGGATCGCCGGATCGTGCCAGCGCAGGAACGGATTGGTCGACAGTTCCTCGCCGATCGTCGTCGGCAGCGTCGGTTTGCCGTCGGCACGCAGCGCCTCGACCTTGGCGGCACGCTCTTTCAGCGCCGAATTGGTCGGGTCGACGGTGAGTGCGAAACGGGCATTGGCCAGCGTATACTCATGGCCGCAATAGACGACCGTCTCGGCCGGCAGCGCCGCGAGCTTCTTCAGGGATTCGTACATCACCGGCGGCTTGCATTCGAGCAGCCGCCCACAGCCGAGCGCAAACAGCGTGTCGGCGGCGAATGCCACTTTCGACGCCGGCAGATGATAGGTGACATGGCCGGCGGTATGGCCGGGCGTGGCGATGACCTCGATCCGCTCGTCGCCGAGATGGACGACCGAGCCTTGCTCGACAGTTTCGTCGATGCCGGGAATCTTCGCCTTTTCGGCTTCCGGCCCGACAATGCGCAGCTTGAAACGCTCCTTCAGCGCCAGATTGGCCTCGACATGGTCGAGATGGTGGTGAGTGGTCAGGATCATCGTCGGGGTCCAGCCGGTGCGCTTGATCGCCGCCAGGATGGGCGCCTCCTCGGGCGCATCGATGAGCGCCGTCTGGCCGCTTTTCGGGTCGTGCACCAGCACGCCGAAATTGTCGCTGCGGCACATGAATTGTTCGATCTCGACCGGCATCGCATCTCTCCCATTATTGCCGCAGACATAG
The DNA here is from genome assembly GCF_040322115.1 of Mesorhizobium sp. M0195. Lineage (NCBI taxonomy): Bacteria > Pseudomonadati > Pseudomonadota > Alphaproteobacteria > Hyphomicrobiales > Phyllobacteriaceae > Mesorhizobium > Mesorhizobium sp. M0195. Next base: position 123,856 of record NZ_JAMYSV010000009.1, read on the forward strand.
GGCGCCTGCCAGCCGATGTCATCTGCCTTTGTTGAACTTGGACTGCTTCGAAGCTACCGTTCCGCGCATGCATTCAGACATTGTCGATCTCCGTTCGTTTTATTCGACCACGCTCGGCCGCCTGACCGAACGCTCGATCACTATGGCGCTGTCCTCGATATGGGCCGTCGTGCCCAACGAGCGGCTGGTCGGCCTCGGCTACACCTTGCCGTGGCTGGAGCGCTTCGGCAGCGATGCCGAGCGCGTCTTTGCCTTCATGCCGGCAACCCAGGGCGCGGTGGTCTGGCCGGCGACCGGGCCGACGGCGACCGCCCTGGTCTTCGACGAGGAACTGCCGCTGGTTGATTCCTGCATCGACCGCATGCTGCTCGTCCATTCGCTCGAACATGTCGAGAACCCACGCGAGACGCTGAACGAGATCTGGCGGGTGCTGTCGCCGGCCGGCCGTGTCGTCATCGTCGTGCCCAACCGGCGCGGTGTCTGGGCACGCTTCGAGCATACACCTTTCGGCAATGGCCGGCCGTTCTCGCGCGGCCAGCTGACCGAATTGCTGCGCGAAGCGAATTTCACGCCGGCGGCGTGGTCCGATGCGCTGTTCTTCCCGCCGTCGCCGCGACGTTTCATGATGCAGTTCCATAATGTGCTGGAACGCGCCGGCCGGCGCTTCTGGCCGATCTTTTCGGGCGTTATTGTCGTCGAGGCGCAGAAGCGGCTCTATCAAGGCGTGCCGGTTGCCCAGCGCGCGTCCCGCCGCGTCTTCGTGCCGGTTCTCTCGCCGCATGGCGCGCCGACGCTTGGCCGGCTGTCGCGGGCCGAACACCCGGCACCGCCAGGATGACGCGTTCGTGATCCGAGACGTGCTTGTTCACGCCTATCTGACGATATCAGGTTTGCTGTCCGATTGAAGGCCGTGCGGCCGATCCCTATGACCGGTTTGGCATTGCTCCGAATGCAAGGATTTAACCGATGGATGATCGTCCGGATGTCGAGGCCAGCGCCCAGAAGCTTGCCACGTCGATCGAAGCCAGCAGCCTGCGTGAGCAGCTGGCAACAATCAAATTGGCACTGACCAGCTCGCCAGTGCGAAAACAATTGCTTTGGGCAGCGATCGGCATCGTCGCCGTCATCGTGGCGAGCTCGATCGGGCAGGTTCTGCTCAATCGCTGGAACCAGCCTTTCTACGACGCGCTTGCGCGGCGCGACATGCCGGCTTTCCTGCATCAGCTTCTGGTCTTTGCCGGCATCGCCGGCGGGCTGCTTCTGTTTAACGTGGGCCAGACCTGGCTCGACCAGATGATCCGCCTGAAGCTGCGCGAGGCGCTGACGCTCGATCTGATCGGCGAGTGGATGCGGCCGGCGCGCGCCTTCCGGCTGGCCCATGCCGGCGCCATCGGCGTCAATCCCGACCAGCGCCTGCAGCAGGATGTCGCGCATCTCTCGGATCTTTCCACCGGCCTCGGCATCGGCCTGCTGCAGTCCTGCATCCTGCTTGCCTCATTCGTCGGCGTCTTGTGGTCGCTGTCTTCCGGCTTCGTCTTCCACATAGGCAGCCATTCGCTGGCCATACCCGGTTACATGGTCTGGGCGGCGATCCTTTATGCCGGCACCGCCTCCTGGTTGAGCTGGTTGGTCGGGCGGCCGCTGATCCGCTTCAACAACGATCGCTATACGCGTGAAGCGGAGCTGCGCTCCTCGGTGGTTCGCGTCAACGAGAATGTCGATGCCATCGCGCTGGCGCATGGCGAGGCCGATGCCAGACGCCGGCTCGAATTCGATCTCGGCATGGTGCTGGGCGCCATGCGGCGCATCTACAGCGCCCAGATCAATCTTTCCTGGGTTACCGACACCTACGGCTGGATCACAGTCGTTGCGCCGATCCTGGTCGCCTCACCGGTCTATTTCGCCGGCGATATCAGCTTTGGCGGCTTGATGATGGCAGTCGGCGCTTTCAACCAGGTTCATTCCTCGCTGCGCTGGTTCATCAACAATATCGGCGGCATCGCCGATTGGCGCGCCACGCTGATGCGGGTCGCCGACTTCCGCATCGCGCTTGGCGACACCGACGCGCTGCACCATACGGAAAGGCGCATTTCGTTCGGCGAAAACCCGGACGGCAGCCTGACCTTCGAGAAACTCGAGGTCGCCTCGCCGGAGGGATGCACCAAGCTTGCCGAGCCGCATGTCGAAATCCGCGCCGGCGACCGGGTCATGATCACCGGAGATCCGGGCGCCGGCAAGACGCTGTTCTTCCGGGCCATTGCCGGTCTGTGGCCATGGGGCAGCGGACGGATCGGCATGCCGGCCGGAGAAGCGCCGATCTTTGTTCCGCGTACCCCCTATTTCCCGCTCGGCAAGCTGCGCGAGGTGCTCAACCATTCAGACGGCGCGGCGGAGGCGAGCGATGCCGAGATCTCGGAGGTGCTGGCCGATGTCGGGCTGCAACGCCTGTCGTCCTCGCTCGATCGGTCGGCGCGCTGGGAGCGTGAGCTCAGCGACGACGAGCAGCGTCTGCTGGCCTTTGCCAGGCTCGCCTTGCGACGGCCGAAATGGGTGATTATCGACGAGGCGCTGGACGCGTTCGACGGCCCGACGCTGAGGCAAGTGCTGTCGATGCTGGAGAAGCGCATTCCCGACGCCGCGATCCTCAATATCGGCCGCGGCCAGCACAATGGCCGCTTCTTCCGGCGGGCGTTGACCATCGTCAAGGATGCCGGCCAACCGGCCCTCAAGCCGGCCCGTATCAGGGCAGGGGCCATCGAACCGCCCCCGGCCATCGCCTCGGCTGGCCGAAAGAAATAGAAACCAAGCTTTATTTCGCCGCGATCGCGGCGAAAAACTGTCGCGATCGTTTCAGATGGGAACGTTCCGATCGGCCATGCTTGACGCTTTCGCCCTGCTCGCCTGCCTTGCCTGCGCCCCGGCGGCACCCGTGGCCGCGCCGGCCAATGCACTTGCCGTCGATGTCGAGCTGGTGCTGGCCGTCGACATCTCGCAGTCGATGGATGAAAGGGAGTTTGCCCTGCAGCGCGCCGGCTATGTCGCGGCGCTGCGCCATCCCGACTTCATCAACGCCGTGCGTGCCGGCACCTCCGGCCGCATCGCCATCGCCTATTTCGAATGGGCCGGCACCATCCGCGACGATGCGGTCATTGCCTGGCAGGTCGTCGACAGCAAGGAGAGCGCCAACGCTTTCGCCGACAAGATCGCGGCCCGCCCGTTCAGAAGCTTTCGCGGCACCTCGATTTCCGGCGCAGTGGCTTTCGGCGTCGAGCTTTTCAACGGCACGGCCTTCACCGGCAAACGTCGCGTCATCGACGTCTCGGGCGACGGCCCAAACAACACCGGCTTGCCGGTCACGACGGCACGCGATGCGGCGCTGGCGAAGGGCATCGTCATCAACGGGCTGCCGATCCTGATCAGCCCGTCACCCACCTTCAGCCATCTCGACCGGTATTATGCCGAATGCGTCACCGGCGGGCCTGGCTCGTTCGTGCTACCGATCTATGCTGCTTCCGAATTCGCCACCGCCACTCGCCGCAAACTGATCCTCGAGGTCAGCGGCATCGAGTATCCCAAGGTGGATCCGAGGACGATCCGCATCGACACACCGATCGACTGCCTGCAAGGCGAGCGCGACCGGCGGTTTTTCTCGGACCCATATTTCCCGGAACTCGACCGATAAGGCTAGCCCAGGGGCAGGTTAGGCTGGTGGCAGGCCGAAGGCCGGGAACAGAGATGGCCCGAGCGGTCCTATGAAGATCGTCAAGGAAGCGATCCCGCCCTCGGCTGCGTCGAACACGTGCAGGGAATGGGCCCGCCATTCAGGGCCATCGTGGCTGCGGGAATAAACCCCGACCGCCGGCTGGGCATTGGCCCGGGTGGCCAGCGTGCGGAAGCCGCCAAACCTCGGCCAGACGGTCTCGAAGAAACCGCGGATCGCTTCGCGGCCTTGATACCATTCGCGCCAAGGCGGCATTGTATAGATGGCGTCCTCACGCAGCAGCTCGATCAAGCTGTCGAGATTGGCGGCCTGCCAGGCCTGCATGTAGCGTTCGAGCAGCAGGCCTTCTTCGGGGCTGGGTCGTGATCGGCTGGCCGGCCGTCCCTGAGGATAGCGCGCCGCCAGCGTTGCACGGGCCCGCTGCAACGCACTGTTGATCGAAGCCGTCGATCCACCCAGCAAACGCGCCGTCTCAACAGCCGACCATCCCAGGACGTCGGCAAGCAGCAGCGCGGCGCGCTGCCTGGGCGGCAGATCCTGGATCGCGGCGACGAAGGCGAGCTGGACGGCCTCGCGGCTCTCGTAACGGGCTTCCGGACCTGGCTCGCTGCCGGCAATGTCTGGAAGCTCGGCGTCGGGGTAGGGCTCCAGCCAGGCGATGTCGGCTACGGGCCCGCCTACGGCCGCCCCGTGCGAGGGCGGCCGTCCGAGTTCCCGGAGAATGCGACGCGCCCTCGACCTCGCATTGATGGCGTTGAGGCAAGCGTTGGTCGCGATCATGTAGAGCCAACCGCGAACCGAACCCCGCCCGTCGAACTCCGACCTGGCGCGCCAGGCGCGAAGCAACGTGTCCTGGACGAGGTCGTCGGCCTCGTGCAGCGAACCCATCATGCGATAGCAATGCAGCTTGAGCTCGCGGCGATGGACGGCCGTGACCTTCTCGAAGGCCAGCCGATCGAGGATCGGCTGGCCTGCTGGTTCCAGAGGTGGTTGAGCGTCTGTCATGCGGGCTGTGCGGTTACGAGTGAGCGTTGCATTACGCGCGCCTCAAGCGGCCGGTGCAAGCCCGCTCCCGCTCACCATGAAGGAACTGCCTTGCGGCTGGCCGGTGGCGAGCGCGACCACCGCCCGTCCGACGTCGGCCGGGGTTTGCATGTCGGTCATGGCGGCGATGAAGTCCGCCGGCTGGATGCCCATATAGGCAGCGACGCTGTCGACGCCGGCCTTGCCCACGCCGGTTTCCGGCATGATTCGCATCGGCGCGAGCGCCATGAAGCGAAGGCCGAGGCCGAGCCGGTCGGCTTCCTTCTGGCTATGACCGGCCAGGAACATCTGCATGCGTTTTGCGCCGGCATAGCCGCCGGTATTGGGTGGCCCGCCGGTCAAGGCCGCGCCACTGGAGATCAGAACGATACGGGTTCCCGGCTTGAGCGGACGCCGCAGAGCGGCCCGGCAAAACAGGAACGATGCCTTGACGTCCGTGTCCCAATTTGCGGAGAACGCCTTCCAGTTCTGTTCGTGCAGCGGCGCGGAAGGGGCCAGCGCGCCTGCGCAGATTACCAGCACGTCCGGTTCCAGCGCGGCGAAGACCTTATCGGGGGCGGAGTCCACCGTCGCATCGACCACGAGCGTCTTCACGCCCGAGACCTCCCAGGCAAATTGCGCCAGGGCCTGTTTTCCGCGGGCCACGGCCAGCACCGTCGCTCTCTCCTTGAGGGCGGCCTCCGCGATGGAGCGGCCGACCCCGCGGCTGCCTCCGACGACTACAACATTCTGACCTTGCAACGATCCCATGGATCACCTCTCTGCTCCCGGCCGCCGGACCATCCAGGCGCGCTCATCGATAAGGACAGCGCAGGTGGGTGGAAATCATCGGTGCCAGGCGGAAATATTTTTCAGGTGACAGCAGGGCTCGCGCACGGCCCTGTTCGGAGCAGCAACGGCAGAGGCGCGTCGGTTTTGTATTCAGTTTCATTACCTCGGGGGTAATCGACCAGCGTGCAAGGTCTCGGCAAACTGCTCCCATCAAGCCGGTTGTCCGGCTTCGACCACCAGGGAGACAGCCATGACCGCCTGCGCCGTCGCGCATATGCACCAGGTCACGCCAGGGCCGCAGATCGTCGAGTACCTGCACAAGATCGATGCCACGCTGGAGCCGTTTGGCGGGCGCTTCATCGTGCATGGCAGCGAGGTGGAAGTCGTTGAAAACACCTGGCCGGGCCACCTCGTCATGATCGAATTTCCAGACATGCAGCAGGCGCGCGCATGGTACCGCTCGCCCGCCTATCAGGAGATCTTGCCGCTGCGCACCGAGAATTCTCAGTCCGACGTGGTCCTGGTCGATGGCGTCCAGCACCCGCATAAGGCCACCGACGTTCTCGAATAAGGGGACGATCTGGGACGATTGGCTCTTATCGTTTCAGCAGAAACACCGCCTGCTGGCCGAAAAAATTCCAGAACCACCACGGCATCGAGAAGCCGATCCGCTGGCCATTGGCGTCGAGCGCGGTCGCCTTTTCCACCGTCGCGCCAAGCTCGTCGCACAGATTGACGAAATCGCGAATGGTGCAGAAATGGATGTTGGGGGTGTCATACCAGGAATAGGGCAGGTCCTTGGTCACCGGCATGCGGCCGTTGAACAGTAGCGAAAAGCGCACCCGCCAGTGGCCGAAATTCGGGAATGAGACGATGGCGCGGTTGCCGATCCTGAGCAGTTCGTCGAGCACTAATTTCGGATTGCGGGTCGCCTGCAAGGTCTGCGACAAAACGACGAAGTCGAAGCCCTTATCGGGATAGAATTGGAGATCCTTGTCGGCATCGCCCTGGATGACCGACAGGCCGCGCGCCACGCATTCGTTGACGCCGCGCTGCGACAGTTCCAGCCCGCGACCGTCGACCTTCTTGGTCGCCTGCAGCAATTCGAGCAGCAGGCCGTCGCCGGAACCGACGTCCAGCACCCGCGACTGCGGCGGGATGAGATCGGCGACGACCTCGAGGTCGACGCGCTGGGCGCGGTTGACGCTCATGGGCTCGCCTTCTGCCTGGCGCATGATCCTGATCCGAAAAGTCTGCAACTTTTCGGAGTCATGCGCCGATGCCTGGCGCATGATCCTGATCCGAACAGCCTGCAGCTTTTCGGGGTCATGCGCCGAGCCCTCTGGCCCGCGCCGCCGAGGCGATGAAGCCTTTGATGGCGGCGAACAGTTCCGGCTCGTCGAGCAGGAAGGCGTCGTGGCCACGGTCGGTTTCGATCTCGACGAACGATACCGAGGCGCCGGCCGCGTTCAGCGCGTGCACGACCGAGCGGCTCTCCTCGGTTGGGAACAGCCAGTCGCTGGTGAACGAAACCAGGCAGAAGCGCGTCTTGGTGCCGGCGAACGCATCGGCCAGCCGGCCGCCATGGTCGGCGGCGAGATCGAAATAGTCCATCGCCCGCGTCATGTAGAGATAGGAGTTGGCATCGAAGCGATCGACGAAGGTCATGCCCTGATGGCGCAGATAGCTCTCGATCTGGAAGTCGGCATCGAAGCCGAAGGTCAGCGCTTCGCGGTCCTGCAGGTTGCGGCCGAACTTGCGGTGCAGCGCTGCTTCCGACAGATAGGTGATGTGAGCGGCCATGCGCGCCACCGCCAGCCCCTTTTCCGGCCGCTTGCCGTGCTCGAAATATTTGCCGCCATGCCAGTCCGGGTCGGCCATCACTGCCTGCCTGCCGACCTCGTGGAAAGCGATGTTCTGCGAAGAATGGCGGGCGCCGGTGGCGATCGGCAGCGCCGAGAAGACGCGCTCGGGATAGCTCGAGGCCCATTGCAGCACCTGCATGCCGCCCATCGAGCCGCCCAGCACGCTGAACAGCTGTTCGATGCCGAAATGCTCGACCAGCATCAGCTGCGCGCGCACCATGTCGCGGATGGTGATGATCGGCAGGTCGAGCCCGTAGGGCTTGGCGGTGGCGGGATTGGTCGAGGCGGGGCCGGTGGAGCCGAGACAGCCGCCGATGACGTTGGACGAGATGACGAAGAAACGATCGGTGTCGATGATCTTGCCGGGGCCGATCAGCACTTCCCACCAGCCCGGCTTGCCGGTCACCGGATTGGTGTTGGCGACATGCTGGTCGCCGGTCAGCGCATGGCAGACGAGGATCGCGTTGGAGCGCTCGTCGTTGAGCGTGCCATAGGTCTGGTAGGCGATCTGGAACGGCGACAGCAGCGTGCCGGCGTCGAGCTTGAGCGGCTTGTCGGCGCCGAAACGCAACACCGGGCTCGACGGCTGGTCGGCCTCGTTGTTGGTTTTTCGCGCGCGCAAAGCGACCATCACATCTCCTTGCCCGGCCTTCAGTTGTCCACCGCCGGTCTGGGCAACAACCAGCCAGGGCAACAAAAAACCGGCCATGCCTTCGCAAAGCCGGTTACAAGATGCAAGCGGCCCTTTAGCAAGTTGTTTAACGTGGCTGCAAGCCGACCGGCCAAATCACCACGGAACTTTCGCTGCTCTTCTAGGACCGACGCATGGCTTCGTCAACGGCAAGTTCTTGATCCCGATTTACCGCCCCTCGACATTCCGGGCCACGGCTTGTATTTCCGCTGCGGCCTCCGGATGGAGGCACTCTCGACGGATTTCATGGAATGAGCCAGATACCGGATCAGACACGTCCAAGGCCCCGCGCCGGCATCATGGATATCGAAGCCTATGTGCCCGGCAAGAGCACGGCGCCTGAAGGTGTCGCCAAGGTCCATAAATTGTCGTCAAATGAGAACCCGCTCGGCCCTTCGCCAAAGGCGATAGAGGCCGCGCGCGCGGTCGCCGACAAGCTCGCGGTCTATCCCGACGGCAGCGCCAGGCGCCTGAGGGAAGCGATCGCCGAGGTGCACGGGCTCAACCCGGCGAACATCGTCTGTTCCAATGGCTCCGACGAGATTCTGGGCCTGCTGGCGCAGACCTACCTCGCACCCGGCGACGAAGCGATCATCACCGAACACGGCTTCATGGTCTACAAGATCTACATACAATCGGCCGGTGCCGTCCCGGTGACGGTCAAGGAGACCGATGAACGCGCCGATGTCGATGCAATCCTTGCCGCGGTGACGCCGCGTACCAGGATCATCTTCCTTGCCAATCCCAACAATCCAACCGGCACCTACGTGCCGTTCCAGGAGGTGCGCCGCCTGCATGCCGGCCTGCCGCGAAACGTGCTTCTGGTGCTGGATGCCGCTTACGCCGAATATGTCCGGCGCAACGACTATGAAGCCGGCGTCGAGTTGGTGGGCAGCGCGGAAAACGTGGTCATGACCCGCACTTTCTCTAAATTGGGCCTGGGCGGGGCGCGGATCGGCTGGATGTATGCGCCAACGCATATCATCGACGCGATCAACCGCGTGCGCGGGCCTTTCAACGTCAATGCGACTGCTATCGAGGCCGGTATCGCGGCGATCCGCGACCGTGCCCACATCGAACGCAGCGTCGCGCACAACGAGACCTGGCTGGCCTGGCTGAGCGAGCAATTAAGCGGGCTCGGGCTGCGGGTGACGCCGAGCGTCGGCAATTTCATCCTCATCCACTTTCCCGAGGACAAAAAGCATTCGGCAGCGGCCGCCGACGACTACCTCAGTGCGCGCGGCTACATATTGCGGCGCGTTTCCGGCTACGGCTTTCCGAACGCGCTGCGCATGAGCATCGGCACCGAAGAGGCCAACCGCGGCGTTGTCGCCGCACTCGCGACATTCCTGAAAAGCTAGAACACCATGACCTCACCGATGTTCGAAAAGATCGCGCTGGTCGGCATCGGCCTGATCGGCTCGTCGCTGGCCCGCGTCATCCGCCGTGAGGGCCTCGCCGGCCAAGTCGCGATTTCGACGCGCAGCGAAGCGACGCTGGCGCGGGCGAGCCTACTCGCCCTCGGCGACACCTACACGACGGATGCGAAAGAGGCGGTTCGCGATGCCGATCTGGTCGTCGTTTCGGTGCCGGTCGGCTCTTCGGGTACCGTCGCCGCAGAGATCGCACCGGCGTTGAAAAAAGGCGCCATCCTCACCGATGTCGGCTCGACCAAAGCATCGGTGATCGCGCAGATGCAGCCGCATGTGCCTGATGGCGTGCACTTCATTCCCGGCCATCCTTTGGCCGGCACCGAAAAGTCGGGACCGGATGCCGGTTTTGCCGAACTGTTCGAGAACCGCTGGTGCATCTTCACGCCGCTGCCCGGCACCGATCCCGCGGCACTGGAAAGGCTCTCGGAATTCTGGCGCCGCTGCGGCTCCAACATCGACACGATGGACCCGCAGCATCACGACATGACGCTGGCCATCGTTTCGCATCTGCCGCACATCATCGCCTATAACATCGTCGGTACCGCCGACGATCTGGAGTCGGTGACCAAGTCCGAGGTCATCAAATACTCGGCTTCCGGCTTTCGCGACTTCACTCGTCTCGCGGCGTCCGACCCGACCATGTGGCGTGACGTCTGCCTGCACAACAAGGATGCCATCCTCGAAATGCTGGCGCGATTCTCGGAAGATCTGTCTTCGCTGCAGCGGGCGATCCGCTGGGGCGACGGCGAAAAGCTGTTCGACCTGTTCACCCGCACCCGCGCCGTCCGCCGCTCGATCATCGAGGCCGGCCAGGACATCGACGTACCGGATTTCGGTCGCCAGGCAGTCGAACACCCGCCGAAGGGATAAGCCGCGGCAGGCCGATCGCAGGCCAGACAGGCTTGGAGCGGTTTATCGTTTCACGGAAACGCCGAACCGCTCTGTCTCTTTTTTTTTGCGCAATTCCGGACGGAAGACCGTTCACACTTTTCCTGGAATTACTCTAGTCGAGCGGCTTGATCTTGCCGAGCGGGATGAAGCCGAGCGAGGCCTTGCCCTTGACGATCTTCAGCGGCATCGACGGCTGGTTGCCGAGCAGCGCCAGTCCGGCAAAGCCGGTTTGGATCTCTTTCTTCTGCTCGGGGATGGCGGTGGCAAGGATCGCCGCCACGGCCTTTGGATCATTGAGCTTGATCGTCAGATCGGCATTTATGAGACCGTCGTCATCGACCGACAGCGGTCCGGAAACGGTGATGCGCGCAGTTCCGGACGACAGATCGAGCTCGTGGATTTCGGCCGCGAGGCCGCGCAGGCTCTTCGGGTTTGCCATGATCAGCATCACGCCGTTCTTCAGCGTCACATCGCCGCTGCCATCGAGCGGCGGCAAGACGCGCCCGTCGATGGCCGCCGCGTCGATTTCGAGATCGGTGAAATTGCCGGCATAGTCGATGTCCGGGCCGTTTGGGCGCAATTGCCCGCTGGCAGTTCCGGCGCTGAACAGCGAGACGGGATCGGCATCGTCTGCCGGATCGGTCTGGCCGGACAGGCCTTCTGCCTGCAGCGAGAGGCGTCTCGGCAGCGGCCAGGACAGCTTCATGTCGGCCCGCAGATCATCCCAGTCGATCCAGAGCGGGGTCATGCCGGGAACGGAGGTCCTGAGTGGCCCCCTGAACTCGGCGGCAGGCGACAGAAGCCGCGTGATCTGGGTGGCAGCGTTGATCTTGCCTGTCGATGCCGCGACGTTGCGGCTGTCGTCCTCGTAAGCCAGACTGTCGCAGGAAAGGGTGAAGCTGAAGGGGTAGCCGCTGACCGCGAGATTGGCACAGTCGGCCTTGATGCCCTTGTCATCGAGATCGGCGACCGCCTTATCGGTGGCGCTCTCGACCAGATCCGCCAGGTAGAACCAGCCCGCGCTGTAGATGCCGAACAGCACGAGAATGAAAGCGGCAAGCCACAACAGGCGGCGACGCTGGCTGGGCGGCGGGCGCTCGTCACTTGACGTCATGCTGCGGCTTTCGTTAACGCGGGTGGCACGGGCGGGCTGTCGCTTGCGGCAACAACAGGTAGACGGACTGAAACACCACCGGTGGAGTGGCTCGTCACAATCAGGCTTGGCGATATGGGCGATTTTTGGGTTTTTGGCTACGGCTCACTGATCTGGCGGCCTGGATTCGCGCATGTCGAGACGCGGCGTGCCCACCTGCATGGCTACCGCCGTTCGCTCTGTGTCTATTCTTTCGTGCATCGCGGCACGCGCGAACGGCCGGGCCTGGTGCTCGGACTCGACCGCGGCGGCTCCTGCATCGGGCTGGCGTTCCGGGTCCCAGGCGAGCTGCGCAACGAGGCCATCACCTATCTGCGCGAACGCGAGCTGGTCACCAACGTCTATCTCGAACGTGTGCTCAGCGTTCGCCTCGACAAGAGTGAAACGGATGGGAGCGGGACGGTCGAAGCCATCGCCTATGTCGTGGACCGCAGCCATGAGCAATATGCCGGTGCGCTCGACCCGGCCGAGGCGGCGGCCGTCGTTCGCGGCGCCGTCGGCCAGTCGGGGAGGAATGAGGATTACGTGCTCAGCACGCTGGAGCACCTCGAAGCACTGGGTATAAGCGATCATTGGCTGGAAGACGTGACGAGACGGATCACGACATAGCGCCTTTTATCGCGTTACCATGATGTTTTCGGTGTCGTGACGCGGGCTACATCCTGAAAATCTGTTTACCAAGATCGGCGCGATCCAGGCTGTTTGCCACCGCAAGCTTGAACTCGGTCAGCGCGTGGAGACCGCCGACAGGAACGTGGAAGCCCGGCTGGCCAAAGATGTCGATGATCTCGCGTAGGACAGGCCGGTCGGCTTCGGCAGGCGGCGAAAAGAAGTAGCGATAGATATTTGCCCTGATTTCGACGCCGCTCAGCAGCACATCGAAATTGTGCAGTTCGAAGCGCTCAGCACTCATTCCGCCATTGATCACCATCTGCCCGCCGAGCGCCAGGGTGCGGATCAATTCGCCGCTGACAGGTCCGCCGACATTGTCGACAATCCCGTTCAATCCGGCGCCGCCGGTGATATCCATCACCGCTTCCCGGAGACTTGCCTTCAAGTCCGAAAGGTCAAGAATGGCAGAGGCGCCAAGCGTCTTCAGGTCGAAGCTTTGGTGCGAGCGCCGCACAAGTGCGATGACGTTGATGCCGCGTCGTTGGGCGAACTGCATCACCATTGTCGAAATCGACGAATAGCCGGCCGTGACCAGCCACTGGCCGGGCTGCACACGGGAATCCGTCAGCAGATCCCACGCGGTAATGGGGTTCACCATCTGCCCGGCGCGTTCGACCGGATAGTCCGCAGGCAACGGGATCAGCCATTCGGCGGGAATGGCCGCGTACTCGGCCCAGCTGCCATAATAGCTGAACGCGACAAGCGTGCCCGGTTCCAGCAAGACATTCGCGCCAACGGCTTCGACGATGCCGGCACCTGGTTTCCCGCGATCTGCCGGGGAAAATGCGGCTTCTTCGGTTCGGGATAGAGGTCCTGGATAAACAGGAAGTCGCCCGGATTGATCGAAGCCGAGACCATCCTGACCAGCACCTCGCCGTCGCCGATGCGCGGCATCGGCAGGTCGTCCATGTAGAGCACGTCGCGCGGCGAACCGATGGCGTCAAATACGATTGCTTTCATGCCGTTCTCCATAACAAATGATCCCAGGCCAACAGTCTGGGCCCGGCCGACCGCGTCGGCGCGGCGGAAACCTACGGTCGGCTGGCAAAAGTCAGAATTGGCAGATTTGAAAATCTATGTGCCAAATTTGCCAGATCGTTTCTTCAGAGGCTGCTGGTTTGGATATCCGGGACCAGCGCCTTGAGCCGGACACGGCGCGGCGGGTCGCGGCTTTGTGAAGCGCCGGCGGGGTGGCAAAGAGGCTATGCGTTTGACGTTGCCACGGCGCGACATAGGTTAGCCCGGTCGGCGGCTCCCATCCGCCCCAGCATGAATCACCATGGAGATCAGTCTTGCAGAAACGTCGTCTCGGTCGCACCGACCTATCCATCGCGCCATTGGTTCTGGGCGGCAACGTGTTTGGCTGGACCGCCGATGAGAAAACCTCGTTCGACCTGCTCGATGCCTTCATTGAGGCCGGTTTCAACGCCATTGACACGGCGGATTCCTATTCGCGCTGGATTGCCGGCCACCAGGGCGGCGAATCCGAAACCATCATCGGCAGATGGATGAAGAGCCGCGGCAACCGCGACAAGGTCGTCGTCATCACCAAGGTCGGCTCGGATATGGGGCAGGGCAAGAGGGACCTTTCCGCCGCCTATATCGAAAAGGCCATCGACGCCTCCCTGAGGCGGCTGCAGGTCGATACCGTCGATCTCTATCTGTCGCATTGGCCCGACCCGGCGACGCCGTATGAGGAAACGCTCGGCGCTTATCAGAAACTGCTCGACAAGGGCAAAATCCGCTATGCCGGTGCCTCCAACCTCGACGCCGCCCAACTGCGCGCCGCACTCGACGTGGCAAGCCTGCGCGGCCTGCCGCGCTACGAGGTGCTGCAGCCGGAGTACAACCTCTACGACCGCTCGTCCTTCGATGGTCCGCTGCGCGATCTGTGCGTGGCCGAGGACATCGGCGTCATCACCTATTTCAGCCTCGCCAAGGGATTTTTGAGCGGCAAGTACCGCAGCGAGTCCGACCTCGGCAAAAGCCCGCGCGGTGGCGGTGTGAAAGGCCATCTCAACACGCGCGGCATGCGCATCCTCTCAGCGCTCGATGCCGTGTCGGCCAGACATTCGGCCAAGCCGGCAGAAGTGGCGCTGGCCTGGGTGAGGGCGCGGCCCGGCGTCACCGCTCCGATCGCCAGCGCGACGACGCTCGACCAGCTCGACAGCCTGGTGCGGGCCGCGTCGTTGCAGCTCAGCCCGGACGATATCGCCGAGCTCGACAAGGGCAGCGCATAGCCGCGCACGATCGTTCAAGACCGGCGCCGCTGCCTTGCCCTACCGTCCCTGCATCGTCGCAGGATGCAGGGACGTCGCATGGCCGGACAGGGTCTTCTCGATCAGCAGCTATGGCAGCAATTGCTGGCGCTTGTGCTGGCATCGGCCATCGTTATGGGCAGCCCCGGGCCGGCGACGATAAGTGTCACCGCGATCGGCGCCGCGTTCGGCCTGCGCGATTCGCTCCGTTATGCCTCGGGAATCGTTGTCGGCACGGTCCTCGTGCTTTTGGTGGTGGCGACGGGCATCATGGCCGTTCTCACCGCGCTGCCGAAGCTCGCAGCGCTGTTGGCGGTCGCCTCGGCAGCCTACATCCTCTATCTGGCGTTCAAGATAGCGACGGCGCCGCCACTGGCGGCACGCGTCGGTAGGGCAGCGCTTCCCACTTTCCTTGGCGGGTTCCTTCTGGCCGTTGCCAATCCGAAAGCTTATGTGGCGATTGCCGCCGTGTTTGCTGGCGCGTCTTCCGGCGCCGGCGGTCTTGCTATTTCAGCCAAGCTGGCGGTCCTCGCCTTGATGATCGTTGCCATTCATCTCTTGTGGCTTCTCGCCGGCGCGGCTTTTGCACGTTTGCTGCGCAAACCGCTGGCGTCGCGGATCATCAATCTGGTGTTTGCCGTGACGCTGATTGCAACAGCCGGCCTGGCTGTCTTGCCGTGAGCCCTTCTGGTGTTCGCGGCGGGGTGTCTCAGCCTTTCAATTCACGTTTCGCGTCCAGCTCACCAAGCCTTTTCACCGCCGTCGGCGGCATCGGCGGCGGGTTCGGCGTCTGCGACGCCTCGACGAGGAGCTGGTCGCAGGCGGCTTCCGTCTCGGCGATCAGCCGGTGCATAAATTCTTCCTTGCCGAGGCCCGGCGGGATCGGCGGCAGGAAGCGCGCCTTGATCGTACCGGGATAGCGCAGGAATTTGCGGCGCGGCCAATAGAGGCCGGCGACGTGAGCGACGGGCACCACTGGAATGCCAAGTTGCGCATAAAGTTCGACGATGCCGTATTTGTAGACCGGTTCGTCGCCCGGCGCACGGCGCGTGCCCTCGGGATAGATGATGAGCTGGCGCGGATTGCGCGCCAATTCCTGTTTGGTCGCGGCGATAACCATCTTCAATGCCTTCGAGCGGCTGCCGCGGTCGACCGGAATCATCCGCATCTTCAAGATGTACCAACCGAAGAACGGGATCCAGGTCAGCTCCCGCTTCAATATGTAAACGGGATCGTCGAGATACGGCAGGAAAGCGATCGTGTCCCAGAAGGACTGGTGCTTCGGCGCCAGGATGAAGGAGCCTTCAGGCAGGTTTTCCAGGCCGGTGATCTCACTTCTGGTGCCGGCGATCTTGTCGTAGAGCCACATGCTGGTGCGCGACCAGAATTTCGGCACAAACCAGGCGCGATGGCGCGGCGACAGGAAATAATACGGAGTCCAGAGGATCATCTGGACGATCAAGTTGAGGTAGAAGGCGAGATTGAACGCCAGCGAGCGGAAATAGAGCATACAGCAAGTGCCCGGTGAGGAGGTGTGCGTTGGTTACACCAAGCGCCGGCAAAAAGGAAACGGTGCAGTGGCCGGCAATGAGCCGGTGTCCGCTCCTTTGCTCTGAATTTACCACGTCGACTGTGCCAGCCGCTCCTTCAAGCGCGGGGCGGCGAAGTCGAGGAATGCACGCAGCTTCACCGGCAGAAGCCCCTGGCCGGCATGGACGAGGCTCACCGGCCATGGGTCCGGCTCAAACTCCTGCAACACCGGGCGCAGCGTACCCGACCGGACGGCGGGGGCGATCTGGTAGGAAAGCAGCCTCGTCACGCCGACGCCGGCAATCGCCGCATCGATTGCTGCCTCAGCCGTGTTGACCCGTAACCTGGAGCGGACCGGCACGCTGAATTCAGCCTTGCCGGTGGCGAAGCTCCAACTGGCGGCGGTGAGCCCTTCGAAGGTGATTGCACTGTGTCCTGCAAGTTCTTGCGGCGTTTTCGGTGTGCCGTGCTCGGCGAGATAGGCCGGGTTCGCGCAAACGACGCGACGGATTGAACCCAGGCGGGTGGCGATCAGGCTCGAATCGGCAAGCTCGCCGATGCGGATGGCGAGGTCGATGTGCTCTTCGATCAGCTGGGTTATCCGGTCGGCGAGTGTCAGCCGCACACTTACCTCGGGATAGACGGAGAGGAAGCCGGTGACGACCGGCAGCACATGCAGGCGGCCGAAGACGATCGGCGCAGTGACGATCAGTTCGCCGGTCGGGGCGCTGTATTCGCCGGCGGCCATTCGCTCGGCCTCGCCGATCTCATCGAGAATGCGACGACAGGCGGCGAGATAGGCGTGGCCTGCATCGGTCAGCGACAGCTGCCGCGCCGAGCGGTTCAACAGCCGTGTCTTCAGGTGCTTTTCCAGGTCCGAAACCTTGCGGCTGACCGTCGTCAGCGGAATGCCGAAGCGACGCCCGGCAGCCGAGAGGCTGCCTGTCTCCGCCGCGGCAACGAAAAGCGACATGGACTGGAGGCGATCCATAGCTCTACCGAAAATTTGCCCTTCCGAAAAACGGAAGGATAGGTTGCAGATATGGCATCTGCATCTCGAAGACGGAAGGCCCTATTCTCGTAAGCGAACAATGCAGCGCACTCGGCGCCTAAGGAGATATTCATGAACGCTCACACCAGCGATGTCGCATTCACCCCGACGGTGAAGGCGATCCAGGCCCGCAAGGGCTCGCGCCATGCCTATGCCCGTATCGAGGAGCGTGGCGGCTGGCAGGCGGCAATCACGCCCGATCTCGCCGCCTTCATCGAGGCGCAGACCAGCGTCTTTCTGTCGACCGCCAATGCGGACGGGCAGCCTTACATCCAGCATCGCGGCGGGCCTGCCGGTTTCCTCAAGGTGCTCGACGAACGGACGATCGGCTTTGCCGATTTTTCCGGCAACAGGCAGTTCATCACCCAGGGCAACCTCAGCGACAACCCACAGGCTTTCCTGTTTCTGATCGATTATGCGCACCGGCAGCGCATCAAGATCTGGGGCAAAGCGCAAGTCGTCGAGGGCGATGCCGAGCTGACGGCAAAGCTGATGCCGCAAGACTATAAGGCGCGACCCGAGCAGGTTATCCTGTTTGCGGTTTCGGCTTGGGATTCAAATTGCTCGCAGCACATCCCGCAGCGTTTCGAAGCGGCCGACGTGGCGGCGGCGCTGGGCGAACGCGACAAGCGCATCGAACGGCTCGAACAGGAGATCGCACGCTTGCGATCGGATGCAGCAGCCAGGGAATAAGAGCCAGGGAATAAAAAGTGCCGGTGCCGTTCAGCTTCCGCCTGCGGCGTCGGCCAGCGCGACGCTCTCGGTTTGCTTCACCGGCATGATGCCGCGGGCCAGCGCCAGCAGGTATTTGTTATATTCGGTGAACAGTACACGCAGCGCTTCCGGCTTGGTCAGCCAGCCGCCATTCTCGAGGTTGGTGTTGACCACCGGATAGGGCTCGAGCCTTGCGCCGTGCAGCAGCCGGCCCATTTCCAGCAGGCTGCGCGGCATGTGATAATTGTTGGTGACGAGAATGACGGTGCCGTAGGCATGGTCCTCGACCCATTTGGCGCTTTCCTCGGCATTGCCGATCGTGTCGAGCGCAGCGCGGTCGATGTCGACGCAGCATGAAAACAGCCTCTTGTCGCCACCGGTCGCGGCTTGAAGCTGGCGGCGGCTGGCGGAAGGATGGACGCCGCTGATCAGCAGCCGCTCGCCCTTGCCTGACGCAAGCAGGCCCATAGCAGCGTCGAGTCGCGACTGGCCGCCGGTCAGCACGATGATAGCGTCGGCCCTTGCCGGATTGGCGGGCGTCGTCAGACGGCTGACGGTATTGGCGAACCAGCCGAAGCCGGCGACAAACAACGCCACAAGGGCGAGCAGAAGGAGAGCCGAGAGGCGCAAGGAGCGGGCTGCCAGCAGCCGCCCATGTTTGGCGGATTGATCCGGCTTGGCAAATTCATCAGGCCCGGCGAATTCATGCGGACGCGCAACCAGCACTGGCATGCACCCAGCGGTATCGGTCGAGTCCCGAACGTCCATCATGAAATGGTTAATCCCGAAATACGGCCTTTGGTAGGAAAAAAATGCAATTTTCGTGACGAGGCGTTTTCATCCGTGATCGATCTTTCCTTTAGCCGGCGTCCGGCTGGCGAATATCGATGTCGCTGAGATAGGTAACCACGGTGAAATGGGAGGTTGCCGCCGTCAGCGCGCCGATCACCAGCACCATGACAGCGACCCCGAGATAACCCGCCGAGCCGATGGCGAAATTGCCGAACAGGGCGGTCGCCTGGTCGGCCTGCGGTGTCGCCATATTGCGTGACGACCACCAGGAGAAGACGATGAAGACGAGGATCGCCGCGGCGCCGCCTGCCGCGGCGCCCTTCATGCCGGTGACCAGAAAATGCCGGCGGAATTCGCGCGCGATGAAGCGCGCCTCGGCGCCGACGAAATGCAGCACCTCGATGATGTGGCCGTTGCCGGCCATGGCGCCGCGCGTCGCGAATACAACGGTCAGCACCGTCGCAGACAGCATCAGCGCCAGCACTGCGATACCGATCGTTACCGTGGTGCGGGCCATAGCAACCAGCCGGTCGACCCAGGTGCGATGATCGTCGAGCGAGGCGCTCGGCAGCTTCGGCGTGATTGCCGCACGCAGTGCGGCGAAATCGGGCGGACTGTTCTCGTCAATGGTGATGATGATCAGGCGCGGCACCGGCAGCTCATCGATGTTCAGGCCCGAGCCCAGCCAAGGCTCGAGCAGTCGGGCCGTTGCTTCGCGATCGACGATCCTGGCGCTTTTCACGCCAGGGAACTCGCCGGCGATCTGCGAGGCAAGCGCAAGTGCGGCCTCCATGTCGAGGCCATCGACCGGCTTGATCTGGATGGTCGCTTCGCGCGAGATCTGGTTCTCCCAGACGGAGGCGGTGTCACGCACCAGCGTGACTGCGCCAAACGTCAGGCAGGACAGAAACGTCATGATGGCAATGACCAGCACCAGCGCCCGGCCGGCGATGTTCTGCGCCGGCACGATCGGCGCCATTTTGCGCTGGACGCGGGGCTTTGCCGCCGCGGCGTCCTGACCCTCGAAATGTTCGACGGAGAGCTCAGTCATAGATGTCCAGCCTTCCGCCGGCCAGGATCATTCGCCGTGCGTCGACCTGTTCCATCAGGCCGAGGTCGTGTGTGGCGATCACCACGGCGGTGCCCAGCCGGTTGAGCTCGATGAACAACCGCAGCAAGCGTCGCGCCAGCGGCGGGTCGACATTGCCGGTCGGCTCGTCGGCGAGCAGGATCTCGGGCTGCTCGATCAACGCCCGGGCAATGGCGGCGCGCTGCTTCTCGCCGCCAGACAGCACCGGTGGCAGCACATGCATGCGCTCGCCGAGGCCGACCCATTTCAGCAGCTCGGTGACGTCGGTGCGATAGGTCGCCTCCTCGCGGCCGCGCACGCGCAGCGGCAATGCCACGTTCTCGTAGGTGGTCATATGGTCGAGCAGGCGAAAATCCTGGAACACCACGCCGATGCGACGTCTCAGATGCGGCAATTCGGTGCGCGAGATGCGCGAGCGGTCCTTGCCGAAAATGGTGATCAGGCCGCGCGTCGGCTTCAGCGACATGAACAAAAGCCGCAGCAACGTCGTCTTGCCGGCGCCTGAAGGTCCGCTCAGGAACTGAAAGGAGCGCTCCGGAATGTGCAAGGAGATGTCGCGGAGAATCTCCGGACCCATGCCATAGCGGAGGCCGACATTTTCGAAGCGGATCACTTTCGACGACCTGAAATTCTCGGCGGCAAGATGCCAGCCCTTTCTGTGGAAAGACCATCGGCCGGCATGGTTAACCGACGGTTAATTTGGGGGCTTTTCGAGCGAGTCACAGGGGTTCCGGTGGGGAAGCGTTAACCATTTCCGTTTACCCAAAAGAAACGAACAGCGAACAGGTTCGGTAGTGTTGGGCCATGATGGCTGAGGATCGAACCGCGCGCCCGGTTTCCGGCGAAATCATGACCGATCCGGCCGCCGAGCCGGAACGCATCATGCGCGACGTGACCGCCGAGGTCATCGATGCCGACTATGAGGTGCTGCCCCGCCATTTTACACGTCAAGACTTTGCGCCGCCGCCTGCGCGCATGATTTCCATGCCTTCGATCGAAGGCATGGACATGTTGCGCAAGCCCGAAACCGCCGTCGAACGGCCGTTGTGGGTGCATGGTGGGCCGATCTTCTGGATTGTCGGCGTCGGTGCCGTCTTTGCCGCCTTCTGGATTTCGGGCGGCCATGCGCTGGTTCGTTAGAGCGGCGCCAGAAAATCAACAGGTCACCAGATAAACGATTCGCGACGGTGGGACATCCGACCGTTCGCGGGTGCCCTGCGAAAGATTTGGCCTTGCCAGACGGCACGACATGCCTAGAAACGGGTTGAAGACCGTTTCGGTCGGCTTCGCCTACAAAGGCGATCATTCTGGAAGGGCAGCCAATGCCAGTTGTGCGCGGCAAGGACATCGAAGTCCTGTTTTCGGCGTCCGCCATCGCGCGGCGGAACCTGGAACTTGCCAAGGAGATCGCCGGGCACGACTACCACGACCTTCTGGTAATCTCGGTGCTGAAGGGATCGTTCATCTTCGCCGCCGATCTTATCCGTGCCATGCACGATGTCGGCCTGTCGCCGGAGGTCGAGTTCATCTTCATCTCCAGCTATGGCGCCGGCACGACCAGCGGTGAGGTGAGGGTGCTGCGCGACATCGACAACGAGGTCGCCGGTCGCGATGTGCTTTTGATCGACGACATTCTGGAATCCGGCAAGACGCTGAGTTTCACCCGCGACCTCATGCTGTCGCGCGGCGCAAGGAACTGTGCCATCGCCGTGCTGCTCGACAAGCGCATGCGCCGCCAGACCACGCTCAACGCCGACTATGTCGGCTTTGACTGCCCCGATTATTTCGTCGTCGGTTATGGCATGGACGTCGCCCACGCGTTTCGCGAATTGCCGTTCGTCGGCATCGTCAAGGGCGACGCCTGAGGCCTTTTGAAAATTCTACTCCGGCGGTCATCTGACGCGGTTTTCTGCGCTTCCGGTGCTCACGGACTCGAACGTCCGCTCCGGGTCTCGAAAACCACGTCATATGACTCGGCGGAGCGAATTCTGAAAAGGCCTCATGGCCTTCCTGGCTTTCAGGAAACATCAACTTTTCCTCGCCAAATATCTTGCCCATGGCAAAGCTCCTGATCGTCGAGGACGATGAATCCGTCCGCACTCTCGCCGCTCGCGCGCTCGAGCGCGCCGGGCATAATGTCACTGTCGCCGCGGACGGCGCACATGGCCTTTCTCTGATCCGGGCGGCGCAAGGGAGCTATGACCTTGTGCTGTCCGACATCCGCATGCCGGAGATGGACGGCATCGAGATGGCCAAGGCGGCAGCAGCGCTGTTCCCGGCGATGAAGATCATGCTGATGACCGGCTATGCCGACCAGCGCGAGCGCGCCGAGGAATTGGACGGCATTATTCTCGACGTCGTGCAAAAGCCGTTCACGCTGGCTGAAATCCGCGCCCGCGTCGAACAGGCGCTCGCCTGCTTCGCCTAAGCCCAAGGCCGACCGCCTTCAGGCAGGGTCGCAGGTCGCCGTATTGGCTGGCGCGCCGCTCCGGCGCCGGCCGGCATTGAGCGCAAAAAGCCCGGCGCCGATGATGAGGGCTGCGCCGGCCGCCGTCGCTGGTCGCGGCACCTCGGCAAAGAACAGAAAACCCCATAGCGGCGACCAGATGATACCGGTGTATTCGAAGGTGGCGACGCTGTTGGCGGGCGCCAGCCGGTAGGCCTGCGACAACAGGATCATGCCGGCCGAGGCAACGAAGCCGCATGTCCCCATCTTGAGGAGATCCGGCGTCGCCGGCCAGACCCATGGCCGGACGAGGAATTCGAGGCTCGGATGCACGGCGTGGTCAATGCCTGCCAGCCAAAACAATGCCGCCACCAAGGCGGCGCCGACCAGATAGGCGCCGTTCTGATAGAACGCCATGACAGTCGAGGATTCGGTGTCGCCGATCTTGCGTGCCATCAGCTGCGAGAAACCGTAGAGCAGAGCCGAACCTAGCGACAGCAGCGCTGCCCAGTCGAACAAGCCGGCGCCCGGGCGCACCATCACCAGCACGCCGAGCATGCCGACCAGGACGGTGGCGAGCGCCTGCCAGGACACGCGTTCGCCGAGATAGGGGCCGGCCAGCGCCATGATGAACAGCGGCGCCATGAAATAGAGCGCCACCGCGTCAGCCAGCGGCAGGGCGGCGATTGCCAGATAGTAGGCCGTGTAGGAGGTGAACTGGATGAAGGCGCGCATCGTCAGCATGCCGAACCGCTTCGACAGGATTGCCTGCAATCCGACATCGGCGTGGACGAGGAAAACCAGGATCGGCAAGGCGACGATCGAGCGGATCGCCATCACCTCGGTGACCGGATAGTGGCTCGACACCGCCTTGACCAGCGGGTCCTGCAGCGAAAAGACCAGTACGCCGAGACAGAGGCTGAGGATGCCGAGCACAAGCCGATTCTGCATAGGCGCTCCTGTCCCCGCGTGCGCGGCCGAACGCAGGCCTGCATCCGGGTAAAAAGAACCCGCCGCCATTTCGGGCAGCGGGTACGAGTGAGGACTTTTGATTGGTCCGCGGCCGATTTCGCGGCCGCATATCCAATGGGTAAGGCGAACTATCGTCCGCCGTTCGACATGTTGCAAACGAATTGGAATGATGCCAGCAATCAGATTTTCTTATGGCGGGCACATGCGACCCAATCTCGACAGCGACCTGTTGCGAACCTTCGTGGCGGTCGCCGACAGTGGCAATTTCACCAAGGCGGCGGAGCGGGCCGGCCGCACCCAGTCGGCGGTCTCGATGCAGATGAAGAAGCTTGAAGGGATGATCGGCGACAGCCTGTTCGAGCGCGGCTCGCGCGGTGTGGCGCTGACACGGCGCGGCGGCGAGCTCATCGCCAACGCCAGGCGCATCGTTTCACTGCTCGACGAGACGGCGGCATCGATGGTCGCGGCGCCGCTTGGCGGGCCGGTGCGCATCGGTATCCCGGAGGAATATGGCCACGCGATCCTGTCGCGCGCGCTCGGCGCCTTTGCCAAGCGCCATCCTCAGGTCGACATCACCGTCCGCTACGCGCATTCCGGTGCGCAGATCGCGGCGCTCGCCGCTGGCGAGCTCGATCTGGCGGTGGTGTTCGAATGGCAGGATCTGTCGGGGGGTGAGGTGCTGATGCATGACCCGACCGTATGGGTGACGTCAGAGCTGCATCACATGCATGAGGAGCGGCCGGTGCCGATCGCGCTCTACAACCGTGCCGGTTGGTGCAAGGATTTCGCGATAAAGTCGCTGGAACAGCGCGATCTCGCCTATCGTGTCGCCTACACCAGCGATACCAATGGCGGCCTGCGGCTCGCCGTCACCTCCGGGCTGGCGATTGCGCCGATCTCGCGCAGCAACATCCCGGCCGGCTGCCGCGAGCTTACGACCGCCGACGGGTTCGGCGACATCGATTCCTCGAACGTGGTGCTGCGGCGCAACCCGAACGCTTCCGGCGAGGCTATCGACGGCATGGAAGAGGCTATCCGCGAGGCGTTCACCAACCGTTAAGAATGCCGCTCAGTCCGGCGGTAGCGGCCAGCACGGACCGCGCGCGGCGATCTTCCGAATACAGGCAGCCTTACTTCAGCTCCAGCAGCCGCTCCAGATAGCTGCGCTCGATATCGGGGCTGAGTGCATTGCCGAGCCGCTTGCGGATCGCTTCGAGGATTTGGCGGGCACGCTGCACGTCGATCTCGTCAGGCACTCTCACCGAACTCCCGTCATCGGGACCCTCGCTGGTGCGGGGCCGCCCGAGCGGGTCACGGTCGGCATTCTGCTGTCGTCCGCCCTGGCCGTTGCCGCCCTGGTCGCCTTGCATTGCCTGCAATTGCTTCATCATGTCCTTGGCGCCCCTGCGCAAGGCTTCCAATGCGCGGCCCTGGTGACCGACGGCCTGGTCGCCTTCGCCCTCGCCGAGCGCCTGTTCGGCATTGCCCATGGATTTGCCGGCCTCGCCAAACCCCTCATTGGAGTCGAGGCCCATGCCTTCGAGGCTCTTCCTCAATTGATCGAGCTCGCTCTGCAGCTTGCCCTGGCCTTCCTGCAACTGCTTCATCGCATCGGCGAATTCCTGCGGCGTCATCTGCCCCGGCCGGCCGAGCGGATCGCGGTCGTCGCCCAGGCCGGGCTTGCCCTGTTCGTCCATCGGGCCCGGCTCACCGTTCTCGCCGAGCTGCTCGTCGCGGTTCTGCCCGCGCTGTTGCTGGCCACGCTGCATCTGGTCCATGCGGAAGGTGTCGTTCATCATCTCCTGCTGGCGCCGCATGATCTCGCCCAGCTTATCCATCTGCTGACGCATCTCGCTGTCCTGCTGACCGCCTTGTTGCTGGCGGCCTGCCTGCAGATTGTTCATCATGTCCTGCAGCTCAGACAGCAATTGCTGCGCCTGGTCGCGATTGCCGGATTTCGCCAGGTTCTCGATCTGGTCCATCATGCGGTCGATGTCGCTCTGGCGCAGTTCCCGGCCGTTCTGCTGCATCTGTGGCGCATTCGGATTCTGCTGCGCCCGCGCAGCGAATTCCTGCAGGAACTGGTTCATCGCCTCGCGCAGTTCCTTCATCGCCTTCTCGATCTCCTGGTCGCTGGCGCCGTTCTTGATCGCATCCTGCAGCGCCTGCTGCGCCTGGCGCAGCCGCTTCTCGGCCGCCGACAGATTGCCTTCCTCGATGCCGAGCGCGATCTCCCAGAGGTAAGCGACCTCGTCGCGCAACTGGTCGTCGCTGTCAGCCATCTTCAGCCGGGTGCGGGCGCTCATGATGGCGAGGTAGTGCGTCATGTTGTCGAACGTGTCTTCGGGCCTGAGCGTGATCGCATCCATCAGGTCGAGCACCCGGTCCTTGGCATAGGCGTCGAGCGCCAGCATGCGGCGCTGCTCGACAACAGCCCGCGCCAACGGGTTGGAGAATGGCCGCTCCGGCATCACCAGCGTCTTGGTTTCGCTGGTCGCCGTGTGTCCGGCACCGTCGGTGGCGACAAGCGACAGCTTGACGTTACCACCGGCCCAGACATGGTCGGTCAGGTCCTTCGTCGTCTTAGCGGCATTCGCCTTCCCGCCGCGGCGCGGCAACGTCAGCGGCATTTCCGGCGGGCCATAGAGCGGATGCGCGTTGGGTGCCTGCGGATCGGCCAATGCGAAAACGGCCTTGGCGGAGGCCGCGCCATAGTCGTCGTCAATCTGGTAGTTGAGTTCGAAGGCGCCGTTGACGGCGCGCTTCGGCTCGCCGACAAAGCGGATCTGCGGCGGCTTGTCGGGAATTATGGCGAAGGCCCAGCGGCCGAGCTCGCCGTCGCCGGACTGCAGCGTCAGCGTGCCGTCGGCCGTCAACTTGCCGCTGAACTGGCGCACGGTGGAAGGCGTTGCCGGAGCTGCCTCAGTCTTGGCGGCTTGCGGCCCGGTCGGATCGATGGCGCGGGTGTTGCCGCCGGTGTCGGCGTAACTCAGCGTTTCCTCGCCCGAACCGCCGGTGACGCGCAGCGACACATCGCTGCCCTCCGGAACGGTGAAGGTCGGCGCCGTTTGAGTGGCGTTGTTGGCAAGGACTGGGGCGTTCAGGAATATCGGCGGCCTGCCGGTATAGGCCGGCGGCGTCACCCAGGCATCAATGCGCGGCGGCACGACGTCGCGGGCGGCACGGGCAACAAAGCCGTCGCCCAGCCTGCCGCCCGACGGCCCGAAGGAGAAGGCAAAGGCAGTGACCAACAAAAGCGCGGCAACGGCGCGCAACGCCCACGGGTCGCGTTCCGGCACGCGTGTGCGCGGCACGTCGCCGCCAAGCTCGCCCAGCCGGTCAGCCATGCGCCGCTGATGCTCGCGCCACAGGGCTTGCGAAAAAATGCTTTCCTTGCCGCTCGGGCGATCGGTCTGGACCTGCACCGGGCTGTGCAGCAGCCGGTTGGCCGCCTCGATGCGGCGGTCGACCTCGGCACTGGATGGCGTGCGGAAGAAACGCAGCGGGTAGAGTGCGGCAAGCGCTGCGACGCCGAATGCCGTGATAAGACCGATCCGCGCCAGATCGGGCAAAAATGGGAACAGGCCGAGCCACGAAATGCTGAGGAACAGGCTGGCGACGATGATCAGCGGCAGCAGCAATGGCCAGCCGCGTTCGACGATTATCGAGACCTGCGTCCCCAGCCGGCTCAAGGCAAGGCGCCTGGCCAGACTGCGATCGCTGGTGAAAATGGGTCGTTGCGTCATCGGCCCTTCCTGGCCGGGCGGGATAGCCCAGGCCTCACGAGTCTATCGCATGGGCCCGAAAAGTCGATTTCCGGGAAGCACGATGCGAAGACCTAAAATCTTAGCGCGTACTTCGTGCGTCCAAGCGGATGCACATCGCCCTAAGGATACCAACAAACACGGCGAAGGCGAGGCGGTTCCCCAAAACGTGAACAATAATGCCCCGGATATTGTCAGAATTTCGCCGGATTGGCGTTTGCGCCGCAGACCAGTACGGCAACGTGCTCGCCTCTAGCCGGTGCGTAGCGGCCGGACAGGAGCGCCGCGAAGGCGGCCGCACCGCCCGGCTCGGAGATGATTCGCACGCGGTCCCACAGCGCCGCCTGGGCGGCGACAATGTCGTCGTCGCCGACCAGGATCGAGCGCTCGACGAATGCCTCGGCGATAGGAAACATCATTTCGCCGACACGCTTTGGCGCGAGCGAATCGGCGGCGACGCCCTCAGCCGGCGCGTCGACGGGTCGGCCCGCCGCGAACGCGCGATGAAGCGTCGGCGCACCCTCCGGCTCAACAGCGATGATCCTGATGCGGCCGGAAAACCAGGCGGCGATGCCGCCGATCAGGCCGCCGCCGCCGACAGCGACCAGCAGGGTGTCGAGCTTCGGCAGGTCGGCCTCGATTTCGAGGCCGAGCGTGCCCTGCCCGACCAGCGTCTCCTCCTGATTGAAGGCGTGGATCTGCAGGGCGCCGGATTTTTCGGCGAAGCTCTCGCTGGCGGCCAGCGCCTCGGCATAACGGGCGCCGCCGACGATCAGCTCGGCGCCGTAGCCACGGATGCGGTCCAGCTTGGCCTGCGGGCTCACTTCGGGAACAAAGATGGTCGCCTTGTGGCCGAGTCGCATGGCGGCATAGGCGACGGCGGCGCCGTGATTGCCGCCCGATGCGGCGACGACGCCGGCCGCAGGAACCGGCCGTTCGAGGAGATTGGTGAACGCACCACGCGCCTTGAACGAGCCGGAATGCTGCAAGCACTCAAGCTTCAGGTCGACCGGCAGAGCCGGGCGGCCGAAATCGGCCATGTCGACGCGCAGCACCGGCGTGTGGCGCACGAAGGGTCGGATGCGTGGTTCCATCGCCGCAATGCGCTCGCGTGTGATCGTGTGGCCGTGCAGCATGCTTTCACTCCCAGGGCTGACATTCAGAGTTGACATTACTTAGTAACTTGGCAAAGTGGCTAAATGCAAGAGGTCGACCTCTTCAAAGCGATTGCCAACGAGCGCAGGCTGCAGATCCTCGACTGGCTCAAGGACCCGCGCGCGCATTTTCCGCCGCAGGCGGACGGCGATCTGGTCGACGACGGAGTCTGCGCGCTGCTGATCGCGGAAAAGCTGGGGATCACCCAGGCGACGCTCAGCGAACATATGCGCGTGCTGACCCAGGCAGGGCTTTTGCGCAGCAAGCGCATCAAGCAGTGGACATTCTATCGCCGGAACGAGAACAGGATCGCCGAAACCAGGGCGCTCATTCAGCACCGCCTGTAGCTGCAGAGTTCTACTCCAACCAGTCCGGCACCGAGTCCAGTCCGATCAGCTCGTCATAGGTCTGGCGCGGGCGCACAACGTGGAAGCGGTCGCGGTCGACCAGCACTTCCGGTACCAGCAGCCTGGTATTGTAGGTGCCAGCCTGGACGGCGCCATAGGCGCCGGCGGTGGCGACAGCGATCAGGTCGCCGGATTTCAGCCGGGGCAGGTCACGGTCGAGCCCGAGATAGTCGCCGGTCTCGCAAACCGGGCCGACGACGTCGACCTTCATGCGCGGTGCTGCGGCCGGCTGCTGCACCACCGGCTTGATGTCGTGGAAAGCGTCGTAAAGCGTCGGCCGGATCAGGTCGTTCATCGCGGCGTCGACGACGAGGAAGTTCTTGGCGTCGCCCTCCTTCACGAAGATCACCGCCGAGACCAGGATGCCGGCATTCCCGACGATCAACCGGCCTGGCTCGAACATCACTTTCAGCCCGAGCTCGGCGACATGCTTTCTGACGATCCGGGCATAGGCATCGGGCAAAGGCGGCGGGTTGTTGTCGACGCGGTAGGGAATGCCAAGGCCGCCGCCGAGATCGATGTGCTCGATGGCATGACCGTCGGAGCGCAGGGCGCCGACCAGCTCCACCAGCAGCGCAAAGGCCTCGTCGAAGGGCTGCAATTCGGTGATCTGGCTGCCGATATGGGTGTCTATGCCGGTGACCTTGATGCCCGGCAGCTCAGCCGCGCGGGCATAAACCTTTCGTGCCTGCTGCCAGGGAATGCCGAACTTGTTCTCGGCCTTCCCAGTCGAAATTTTGTTGTGCGTCCTGGCATCGACATCCGGATTGATGCGCAGCGAGATCGGCGCGATCTTGCCCAGCGCGGTCGCGCGGGCCGACAGCAGCTCCAGCTCCGGTTCGGATTCGACGTTGAAACAGAGAATGCCGGCCGAGAGCGCAAAATCCATTTCGCGCGCGGTCTTGCCGACGCCCGAAAACAGGATCTTGCTTGCCGGAATGCCGGCCGCCAAAGCGCGGCGCAATTCGCCCTCCGAGACCACGTCGGCGCCGGCGCCGAGTCTTGCCAACACCTTCAGCACGGCCTGGTTCGAATTCGCCTTCATGGCATAGCAGACGAGGGCGTCGAGCCCGGCAAAGGCCTCTGTGAAGACGCGAAAATGCCTGGTCAACGTCGCCGTCGAATAACAATAGAATGGCGTGCCGACGCTGGCGGCGATGTCTGATATCGCCACGTCCTCGGCATGCAGCGCGCCGTCGCGGTAGTCGAAATGGTTCACGAGATTGGTCCGAAAAATCAGAGCAGCGGGTCGAGGATGAATTTCTTGTCCTCAACAGGTTTTTCCGGCTCCGGCGGCAAAGGTTGCTTGGCCTTCTCGGCGTCCTTGCGGGCCTGCACGGCGGCCGCGTAGGGCGTATCGAGCGCAGCCTTCCTGCCGCAGGCCGCAACGGTGGCCATTGCTGCCAACAGCGTCAGCGTCACCAAAATCCTGCTTCCGGTCATCGTGCCATCCGTCCGAAACTGTTGCCCGCAGCCGCTTCTAGCCGAGTTTTGCGGCCATTGCACCCCGCGTCTTACGCCTTGGCGAGCCGCTTTTTCCAGTAGCGGATCTGCTTGCGCACCTCGGACGGCGCGGTGCCGCCGAAGCTCGTGCGGCTCTTTACAGAATTCTGCACGGCAAGAACCGAAAACACGTCGGCGCTGATACCGGGGTGAATGGACTGCAGATCCTCCAGCGAAAGCCTGTCGAGCCCGATCTTCCTGTCGTCGGCCAGCGCCACCGCCCGGCCAGTGATATGGTGCGCCTCGCGGAACGGCAGGCCGAGCGTGCGCACCAGCCAGTCGGCGAGGTCGGTCGCAGTCGAATAGCCGGCGCCGGCAGCCTTTTTCATCGCCGCGGTGTTCACCGTCATGTCGCGCACCATGCCGGTCATTGCCGCCAGCATCAGGTCGAGCGTCTCGGCCGCGTCGAAGACGGATTCCTTGTCTTCCTGCATGTCCTTGCCATAGGTCAGCGGCATGCCCTTCATTACTGTCAGCAAGCCGACGAGGTGCCCGGTGACGCGGCCGGTCTTGCCGCGCACCAGTTCGGCAGCGTCGGGATTCTTCTTCTGCGGCATGATCGACGAACCCGTCGAGAAACTATCCGACAGCCTGACGAAGCCGAATTGCGGCGTCGACCAGATGATGATCTCTTCAGCCAGTCGCGACAGATGCGTCGCGCAGATCGCTGCTACGCCCAGGAACTCGAGCGCGAAATCGCGATCCGAAACGCTGTCGAGCGAATTGCGCATCGGCTCGCGGAAGCCAAGCGCCTTCGCTGTCTCGTGCCTGTCAATCGGAAAGCTGGTGCCGGCAAGGGCGGCAGCGCCGAGCGGGCTTTCATCCATATGCTCAATCGCATCGCGGACGCGAGACAGGTCGCGCGCAAACATCTCGACATAGGCCATGCAGTGATGGCCGAAGGTCACCGGCTGCGCCGCCTGCATGTGGGTGAAGCCCGGCATCACCGTTGCCGCATGCTCCTCGGCGCGATCCAGGAACGCCGTGATCAGGCCCTTCAGCGCCTCGGCGACGCGAAAGCACTCGTCCTTGACCCACAGCCTGAGGTCGACCGCCACCTGGTCATTGCGCGAGCGGGCGGTATGCAGGCGGCCAGCTGCGGGCCCGATCAAATCGGCCAGACGGGCCTCGATATTCATGTGGATGTCTTCCAGCCTGGTGGAGAACTCGAATGTGCCGGTCTCGATCTCTGCCAGGATCGTGTTCAGCCCGTGAGTGATTTTTTCTTGATCGGCCGCCGAAATAATGCCCGTTTGCGCCAGCATCTGGCAATGGGCGATCGAGCCGCGAATATCCTGCGCATAGAGTTTGCGGTCGAACGAGATCGACGCGTTGATCGCTTCCATGATTGCGGCCGGACCCGAGGCAAAACGTCCGCCCCACATCTGGTTGCTGGCCTTCTTGTCGTTCATCGCTATAACCCGTGCTCCGGAGCAGTTTTTAAAAAATGGCAGACGGCAATAGATTCTTCCCGGCTTTGCGTCTCATCCTCGCCGCTTTGGTTGCGGGCGTGCTGGCCGGCGCGGTCGCGGTATATGTCAGGGAAAGCAGTTCTGGCAACAAGGCGCCCGCGCAAGTGGCCGCCGGCGGCGGCAAGGACGACGCCGCCTGCGTCGCCAAGACCGACCGTGCCAAGAAGATCGCCGCCGCTGCTACCGGCCAGGTTGCCGCGCTTTTGCCGGCGGATCCGCCGCAATCGCTGAAAAGCCTTGCCTTCAACGGCCCCGACGGCAAGCCGACGACGATCGCCGATCATGCCGGCAAGACGGTGCTGCTCAATCTGTGGGCGACATGGTGTGCACCTTGCCGCGCCGAAATGCCGGCGCTCGATGCGCTGCAGAAGGAGATGGGCAGCGATGCGTTTCAGGTTGTTGCCGTCAACGTCGATGCCGGCGACGATGCCAAACCGAAGAAATTCCTGGAGGACACCGGCGTCAAGTCGCTCGGCTACTATCGCGATGCCACGATGTCGCTGTTCAACGACGTCAAGACGCGCGGCCTGGCGCTAGGTCTGCCCGTCACCATGCTGATCGATGGGCAAGGCTGCCTCATCGCCCATATGAACGGCCCGGCCGAATGGTCGGGGCCGGATGCCAAGCGTCTGGTCGAGGCGGCGCTTCAGCCGGGATAGGCTCAGACCGTGCGCAGGCGCGGCTTGAGCACGGCAATGCTTGCGCCGCGTCGGCTGGCTGTGCGGATTGCCGGAGCAGCCACGCCCGTCAGTTCGCCGAACGTCTCGATCGGAGCCGGTTTGCCGAGGTAATAGCCTTGCCCGATCTCGCAAGCCTCGGCATCCAAGAACTGCAATTCACCCGGCGTCTCGATGCCCTCCGCAAGGACCGGTAGGCCGAGACCGCGTCCAAGCCCCAGCACGGCGCGGACGATCGCCGCGAACTGGGCGTTCTTGTCGACCGATTTGATGAACGACCCGTCGATCTTGATCTTGTCGAAGGGAAAGGCGCTAAGGTTGGACAGCGAAGAGTAGCCGGTGCCAAAATCGTCCATCGCTACATGCACGCCAAGCGCCTTGACCTGCCTCAAGGCCGCCAGCGCGCGGGGCATATCCTTCACCAGGGCTGTTTCGGTGATCTCCAGTTCCAGCCTGCCGGGTGCCAGGCCGGACCTCGCCAGTGCATCATGCACCTTGCGGCTGAAGTTCGGATTGTGAAGCTGCACGGCGGAGACGTTGACGGCGACCATCAGCGGATTTGTCCAGCGAGCAGCATCGTTACAAGCCGTCGTCAGCACCCAGTCGCCGATCTGGGCGATCGCGCCACTGTCCTCGGCCACGGGGATGAAAACAGCCGGAGAAATATCACCCCGCTCAGGGTGCTGCCACCGGACCAGGGCTTCGAAGCCGATCATCCTGCCGCCGCGGATTTCCTTCTGAGGCTGGTAGACGAGGTGGAACTCCTTGCGGGCGATGGCCTGGCGCAATTCATGCTCCATCACGCGCTTGTCGCGGGCCGCGGTGCCCATGGCTATCTCGAAAAACCGGTAAGTGTCCCTGCCTTCGGTTTTGGCGCGATGGAGTGCCGTGTCGGCATGGCTGATCAGGCCGGCCTGGTCTTCGGCATCCAGCGGAAAGAAGGCGATGCCGATGCTGGCCGAGACGAGGCCGGAGCCGACCGAAACCCTGTTTTCCTCGCGGATCGCCGCCAGCAAGTCCTCGGCTATCCGGCCTGCGGCCAAGGGGTCGGGGAGGTTCGGAGCTATGATGGCAAATTCGTCACCGCCGAGACGCGCGAGCATCTGTCCGTTGCGCGGGATGCCGGAGATGCAGTGCGCGAGCTTCTGCAGCATCGCGTCACCGGCGCTGTGGCCGTAGAGGTCGTTGACTTGCTTGAACCGGTCGAGGTCAAGCAGCAGGAGCGCCAGATATCCATCCTTGCCGCCACGATCCATCGAGGCGACTTCTGCTTCCAGCCGGGAAGAAAAGCTCCGCCGATTGGCAAGCCCGGTAAGCGGATCGAAATGCGCGAGGCGGAGAATCTCTTCTTCTGCCTTCTTGCGCTCACGGATGTCGCGAACGGCAAGCACCGTATGAGGCCTGCCGCAGTAGGTGATCTTCCTGGCGATCAGCTCGACAGGAATTCTCGCGCCGTCGCTGCCCCTTAATTTCGCTTCCTGCGCCTGTTCGCCGAAGCCGGACATAGCGGCTGCGCTCTGTCCGTCGAAAAGCTCGCCGAGTTGCATCGTGTTCAGGGTGGCTGTCGCTGTTCCGGTCAGCTTCGCCATACTGTCATTGGCGCTGACGATGCGGGTGCCATCGCAAACGATCAGACCTTCCACCGCCGCATTGGCGAGATCGTGCATGCGCTCGGCCTCGAGCTTCTGGTGGCGAAAGCGCAGATCGATCCACAGCGCGGCACCTGACAGCACAAGGATTACAAGGCTGGCGACCGCTGCGGCAAAGGCCTGGGAAATGGGCTCGATGGAATGTTCGGATATTTCAATCGAGGAATCCGGAATGATCGACACCGCGGCCATCGCGATGAAATGCAAGCTGCAAATGGCCAGCGTCAAAAGCGCGGCGCCGCCGAGAGTCGCGACTGCTGACGGGCGGCGCAAAACGACCAGGAGTGCCAGTGCCGCAAGGGTCACGCCGGCCAGAAGCGACATCGCGACAAGGAGCAGGTTCCATACGACCCGGCCTTCGACCTCGAAAGCCGCCATGCCGATGTAGTGCATCGTCGCGATGGCGCCGCCCAGAATGGCACCACCGACGAGGAAATGGTCGATGCCGCGGCGCAAGGTGGCGACCCACATCCCAAGCGCGGTCAGGATGACGGCGGCGGCAAGCGAAAAGGCGGATAATCCCGGATTGTATGCGTTCGGTATTCCCGGCGTAAACGCGGTCATGGCGATGAAATGCGTCGCCCATATGCCGAACCCGGTCGAGGCCGCGGCGATCATCAGCCAGACAAGCCGGTTTCGCTCGGTCGATCGGCCGACATGCTTAAGGAGATTAACTGCTGAGAAACAAGAAATTCCACAGACGAGTGCGGCGAGCGCAACCAGTCTCAGGTCGTGCTGATTTACGATACAATTATAGACCGTCAGGATCCTGGTTCACTCGGTCAAAACTAACAGGGGAGGTGTGACGGATTAGCTCTTGGAGATTTTAACGAATAGTTAACCCGTAGGCCATGAGGCGGGTCTTTTCGGGGGAAAACCGATGCCGCTGCGCCGAAAAGGCGGTGATGTCGTTTCTGACGCCCGGTTTCGGTAGCGAGTGCACTTTAGGAAGGAATGGTGTTCATTGATCGGCAACAAAACCGTTGTCCGATTGTCATCAGCGCCACATATTGGCTTTGCGGAGGTGCCCCTTTCGCCAATGACAAACGGGAGATGAAACATGAAGTTCTTCGGCTTTGCGGCCGGTATCGCCGCCACCGTGACCCTGCTTTCCACCACCTCCGCCTTCGCCGTCACGCAGATCAGCTGGTGGCACGCCATGACCGGCGCCAACGCCGAGGTCGTCGCCAAGATCTCCAAGGATTTCAACGCCAGCCAGAGCGAATATGAGCTCGTTCCGGTGTTCAAGGGCACCTATCCGGAGACGCTGAATGCCGGCATCGCTGCCTTTCGTGCCGGGCAAGCGCCCGATATCCTCCAGGTGTTCGACGTCGGCACCGGCGTGATGATGGCGGCCGAGGGTGCGATAAAGCCGGTGGCCGATGTGATGACCGGCGCCGGGATGACTTTCGACAAGAGCCAGTATCTGCCCGGCATCGTCGGCTATTATTCCAAGCCGGACGGCACCATGCTGTCCTTCCCCTACAACTCCTCCTCGCCGATCCTCTACTACAACAAGGACATCTTCCAGAAGGCAGGCCTCGACGTGAACAATCCGCCCAAGACCTGGAACGAGGTTTGGGAAGCCGCCAAGAAGATCAAAACGAGCGGCGCCGCCTCTTGCGGCTATACCTCGACCTGGCTGACCTGGATCCATCTGGAGAATTTCGCGGCGTGGAATGACGTGCCTTGGGCGACCCAGCAGAATGGCCTGGCCGGCGGCGACGTCGAACTCAAGATCAATGCGCCGATTTTCGTCAACCACTTCCAGGCGCTCGCCGACCTGGCCAAGGACGGCACGTTCAAATATGGCGGACGCACCTCCGAAGCCAAGCAGATATTCCTCGCCGGCGAATGCGGCATCTTCACCGAATCGTCGGGCGGCCTCGGCGATATCGTCAAGTCCGGCATGAATTATGGCATCGGCCAGCTTCCCTACGACAGTGACGCCAAGGGTGCCCCGCAGAACACAACGCCGGGCGGTGCCAGCCTATGGGTGTTCGGCAACAAGTCGGACGAGGAATACAAGGGCGTTGCCGCCTTCTTTGCCTATCTGTCCAAGACTGATGTGCAGGAATACCTGCACCAGAAGTCGGGATACCTGCCTGTGACGCTCGCCGCGTACGAGGCGACCAAGAAATCAGGCTTCTATGAAAAGAACCCCGGCCGCGAGACACCCATCCTGCAGATGATCGGCAAGCCGCCGACCGACAATTCGAAGGGCGTGCGCCTGCCGAATCTGCCGCAGGTGCGCGATATCCAGAACGAGGAGCTGGAGAAGATGCTGGCCGGCCAGCAAACCGCCCAGCAGGCCCTCGACAATGCGGTCGCGCGCGGCGACGCCGCAATCAAGGAAGCCCTGGACAACTAACGAGATCGTCTCGGTCAGTCGGTTGGAATATCGCCCACGCGCGCGCGTGTGGGCGATGCCTGGATAGCGAGGGAAATCAGCCTGTCTCCACGCGTCGTCTTTCCCAACAATATCCTGCCCTACCTGCTGGTGGCGCCACAGCTCGCCATAACCCTGGTTTTCTTCTACTGGCCGGCCGGTCAGGCGCTTTACCAGTCGATGCTCAGGCAAGACCCGTTCGGGCTGAAGAGCAGGTTCGTCTGGTTTGCCAATTTCCGGAAGGTGCTGGCCGATCCGGCCTATCTCAACTCGATCAAGGTCACGGTGGTGTTCTCGCTTGCGACCGCGATCGTTGCCATGGTTGCGGCCCTGCTGCTCGCGGTTATGGCCGAGAAGGCCATGCGCGGCAAAGGCCTCTACCGCACACTGTTGATATGGCCTTATGCCGTGGCGCCGGCGATTGCCGGCATGCTGTGGCTGTTTCTGTTCAACCCTTCGATAGGCTCGTTGGCCTATTTGCTGAGAAGCCTCGGCATCGCATGGGACCCACTGCTCAACGGCACCCACGCCATGATCCTGCTGGTGTCGGCGGCTGCCTGGAAGCAGATCAGCTACAATTTCCTGTTCTTCGTCGCCGGCCTGCAGGCGGTGCCGAAAACGCTGATCGAAGCGGCGGCCATGGACGGCGCCGGCGAAACCAAGCGCTTCTGGACCATCGTCTTCCCGCTGCTTGCGCCGACAACCTTTTTCCTGCTGGTCGTCAACACCGTCTATGCCCTGTTCGACACGTTCGGCATCGTTCATGCCGTCACCGGCGGCGGGCCGGGCAAGACGACCGAGACGCTGGTCTACAAGGTCTATAATGACGGCTTTGTCAATCTGATCCTGGGCGACTCGGCGGCGCAGTCGGTCATTTTGATGGCTATCGTCATCGCGCTCACAGCGATCCAGTTCCGCTATGTGGAACGCAAAGTCCACTACGGCTGAGGGCAGCGATGATCGGCCAGTCCCCGCTCCGCACCTTCATCGCCCATGCCGTGCTCATCCTCGGCATATTGATCGTGGCTTTTCCGATCTACTACACCTTCGTTGCCTCGACGCACACGCTGCAAACGATCCTCAGGCCGCCGCTGCCGCTCTTGCCGGGCAGCCAGCTATGGAACAACTACAGTGAGGCGCTGTTCGGCGGCATCGGCCGTATCGGCGGGGTCAGCGTCGGCAGGCTGCTCCTCAACACCACGATCATGGCGCTCGGCGTTGCGGTCGGAAAGATCTTCATCTCGATCCTGTCGGCCTACGCGATCGTGTTCTTTCGCTTTCCGCTGCGCATGACCTTCTTCTGGCTGATCTTCATCACCTTGATGCTTCCAGTCGAGGTGCGCATCCTGCCGACCTACAAGGTGATGGTCGATCTCGGCATGATCGACACCTATGCCGGCCTGATCGTCCCGCTGATCGCCTCAGCCACCGCAACGCTGCTGTTTCGCCAGTTCTTCATGACCATACCGGGCGAATTGGTCGAGGCGGCGCGTGTCGACGGTGCCGGGCCATGGCGCTTCTTCTTCGATATCCTCCTGCCGCTGTCGCGGACAAACATCGCCGCGCTGTTCGTGATCCTCTTCATCTACGGCTGGACGCAGTATCTTTGGCCGCTGCTCGTCACCAACAGCAACGACATGAACACCATCGTCATCGCGCTGAGAAAGATGGTTTCGTTCGCCGACGCCGACACCCAATGGCACCTCGTGATGGTCACGGCAATGCTGGCCATCGTGCCACCGATCCTCGTCGTGGTGATGATGCAACGCTGGTTCGTGCGCGGCCTGGTCGAATCCGAAAAGTGAGACTCTGATGGCGACCGTCGATCTGAAGGACGTGAAGAAGGTCTATCCCAGCGGCGTCGAAGCCGTGAAGGGCGTCTCCATCGCCATTCCCGACAAGGAGCTTTGCGTGCTGGTCGGCCCGTCAGGTTGCGGTAAGTCCACGCTGCTGAGGATGATCGCCGGGTTGGAGACCATTTCGGCCGGTACAGTCGCCATCGACGGCAAGGTGGTCAACGCCATCGGCCCGACCGAGCGCGACATCGCCATGGTGTTCCAGAATTACGCGCTCTACCCACATATGAAGGTCTATGACAACATGGCCTATGGCCTGCGCAACCGCGGCACGCCGAAGGACGAGATCGATAGCAGGGTACGCTCGACGGCCAAGGTGCTGGAGCTTTCGGCGCTGCTCGACCGGCGCCCGCGCGAGCTTTCAGGCGGTCAGCGCCAGCGCGTCGCCATGGGTCGCGCCATCGTGCGCAACCCGAAGGTCTTCCTGTTCGACGAACCACTGTCCAACCTCGATGCGAAATTGCGCGGGCAGATGCGCATCGAGATCAAGAATCTGCAGCGCTCGCTTGGCGTCACCTCGGTTTATGTCACGCACGACCAGCTTGAGGCGATGACGCTGGCCGACATCCTCGTCGTCATGAACGCCGGACTGGTCGAGCAGACCGGCGCTCCGCTTGATGTGTACGAGAAACCGGCTTCGACCTTCGTCGCTTCGTTCATAGGCGCACCGCCGATGAATCTGCTGGCGCTCACAGGGGCCTCCCCAAGCTCGGTATTGGCCGACGGTACGGTGATTGGCTTGGCGCCTCGACAGGGCAAGGTGGTGACACTAGGCTTTCGTCCGGAGGACGCCGATATCACCTTCGCGGCAGAGGCGCCGGCCGGCGCGCTCGCGCTGCCTGCGACAGTGGAAGCGGTCGAACCGGTCGGTGCCGAAAGCTTTCTCCATTGCGTGGCAGCCGGCAGCCGCATCGTGGTGCGCGTCTCAGGCCGCGCCAACGCCAAGCCAGGTGACCGATTGCGCGTCGTGGCCAGGTCCGAAACGCTGCATTGGTTCGATCAGGCGGGCAAACGGGTCGATTGAAATCGGCCTTGCGCAAAACCGTTCAGGCAAACACATGCGCCTTGCCCGACACGGTCAGCCGCACGATCTCGCCGACCGCCGGCGCGTCCATGCCCGGCTTGCGCAGGATCAATGGCGTGTTGCCGATGGCGGCCGCGTCGGGCGGATCGGGACTGTTCAAGAGACGCACGGCGATGGTGCACATCGAGCCGGCGAACTCGGATTCCGTGACCTCGCCGAACAGCATGTCCGGCGTGCCCGACATGCCTTCACGCGAGGTTCGTTTCAGCAGCACCTGCTCGGGCCGCAGCATGATGCGGGCAATGTCGCGCCGCTCGGTGCTGTCGACGGCGATGCGGCCGAGCGGCGAGGTAGCGAAGCCATCGGCGATCCTGGCCGGCAAGACGATGGCGTCGCCGAGGAACTCGGCGATCATCCTGTCCTTCGGCCTGAAATAGAGCTCGCGCGGCGTGCCGATCTGCGAGAATTTGCCGTCGCGCATCACCGCGACCTGGCTGGCGAATGACAGCGCCTCGGCCTGATCATGGGTGACCAGGATGGTGGTGATGCCGGCGGTTTCAAGGAGCTCGGCCACGGCCTTGCGCATCGAGGCGCGCAGGCCGGTGTCGAGCGCCGAGAACGGCTCGTCGAGCAGCATCAGCCGCGGCTTCATGGCCATGGCGCGGGCGAGCGCGACGCGCTGCTGCTGGCCGCCGGAGAGTTCGTGCGGACGGCGCTTCAGGATACCTTTGTCCAGCCCGACGACATAGGCGAGCTCGGCGATGCGCTCGCTGCGCTTTTCCTCGTGACGCCCCATGCCGAAGCCGATATTGGCGGCGATGCTCAGATGCGGGAACAGAGCGCCGTCCTGCGCCACCAGCCCGATGCCGCGGCGATGCGCCGGCACGGCCGTGTCGCCATCGGCCAGCATCTCGCCATCGAGCACGATGCGGCCCTGGTCCGGCGCCTCGAAGCCGGCGATCAGCCGCAGCAACGTGGTCTTGCCGCAACCGGATGGCCCGACAATTGCCGTACGGCTGCCGCTGGCCACGCTGAGGTCGACGCCGGCAAGTGCTGCGACGGGGCCGTAGTGCTTGTGGATGCCGCTCAGCTCGAGAAAGCTCATCGCCCGGCCATCCGCTTCGACTGGACGTAGAGCAGCCAGGTCAAAGGCAGCGACATCGCCACCATGATCAGGGCATAAGGCGCCGCCGACGCATAGTCGATCTCGCCGCTATAGGACCAGAACGCCATGGCCAGCGTGCGGGTGCCGTTGGGCGCCAGCATTTGGGTTGCGGTCAATTCGTTCATGATACCAAGGGCAACCAACGCCATGCCGGCTGCGGCGCCCGGCGCCGACAGGCGGATGGTCGTCGACCACAGCGCCTTGAGCGGCGACCGGCCGAGGCTGGAGGCGGCGCGTTCGAGCTCGACTGGCGCCTGTGCTATCGACGCCCTGAGGCTAATCAGGGCGCGCGGCAGGAACATCAGCGCATAGGCGACCAGGATGGTGAACAGGGTCTGGTAGAGCGGCATGGCGACACGCACGGCGATGGTGACCAGCGCCAGGGCGATGACAACGCCGGGCAACGCGCCGACGATATAGTTGCAGCCCTCCAGGACGCGTTGCAACCGCCCCGGTGCGCGGATCGAAATCCACGCCATCGGCATTGCCGCGACGGTGGCGAGCAGCGCCCCGGCAATCGCCAGGAACAGCGTTTGGCCAAGCGCCAGGCCGATCTCGTCGAGCCGCCAGACATCGGCGCCGCCGGCCATGAGCCAGCGGCCGATGGTGGCGAACGGCACGCCGAGCGCCAGTAGCGTGGTAATGGCAGGCAGCAGCAGGCAAGGAATGGTGGCGCGCCCAAGGCTCGTGCGCTGCTGCTGGCGCGCGGCACCCGAACCGACGCGGGCATAGCGCTCTTCGCCGCGCACCAGCACCTCCAGCCCGAGCAGCACAAGGCAGCAGGTCACCAGCACGCCGGCCAGCATGTTGGCGGCGGGACCGTTGAAGGTCGACTGAAACTGGTCGACGATCGCGGTGGTGAAGGTGTCGAAGCGGATGAAGACATAGAGCCCGTATTCGGCCAGGAGGTGCAGGCCGACCAGCAGCGAGCCGCCGCAAATGGCGAGTCGGAGCTGCGGCAGCACGACACGCCGAAACACGCGCCATGGGCCAAGCCCGAGGGCCGCTGCTGCATCTTCGAGAGCGGGATCGAGCCGGCGCAAAGCTGCCGCTATCGGCAGATAGAGGAACGGGAAATAAGCGATGACCGATACAAGCACGCCGGCCCACAGGCCGTGCAGTCTGGGCGCCATGGTGATCCAGGCGTAACTGTGGACGAAGGCGGGAATGGCGAGCGGCGCCACCGACAACCAGGCCCATAGGCGGGCCCCCGGCAGATCGCTGCGCTCGGTGAGCCAGGCCAGCGCCACCGACAGCACGATCGAAATCGGCACGGTCAGCACCACCAGCAGACTGGTGTTGACCAGAAGTTCGCCGACGCGCGGCCTGAACACCAGCGCCGCCACGGTTTCCCAGCCAGTCTGCACCGCCACCCAGACGATGAAGGCAAGTGGCAGCAGCGCGAAAAGCGAGACAAAGACGGCGGCCAGCGCAATCCATGAGACCGACCAACGACGTGCCCGCACGGCCGTGGTATCGGCTGGCAAGCCTGAAGGTGCGAGATCGATCGCCGACTGCATCAGATCAGACGTTGTGCCGTTTCCGCCCGAAGGCGGAAACAATCGTCGGCGAATGCGGCGAGCAGCTTGTGGTCATGGACAAATGCCATCTTGAAAACAGAGCGCTCCCGCGGAAAGCGAATTCCCACAGGAGCGCAGTCGGTTGCCCTTTTAGGACGAACGCCGGCTAAAGCAAGCCGGCCGCCGTCATCAGGTCGGTCACCTTCTTCGAGTTCAGCGTCGTCGGGTCGACTTTCGGCGCCTGCAGATCGGCCAGCGGCACCAGCTTCGGATTGGACTCAGCGCCCTTGCCGACTGCGTATTCGAACGAATCGCCTGTCTTCAGCACGTCCTGGCCGCCCTTGCCGGTGACCCATTTCAGGAAAGCCTGCGCTTCCTTAGGGTGCTTGCTCGGGGCCAGCACGCCACCGCCGGAAACCGAGACGAAAGCACCGGGATCCTGGTGCTTGAAATAGTGCAGCTCGACGTTCT
This sequence comes from Mesorhizobium sp. M0195, assembly GCF_040322115.1. Classification (NCBI taxonomy): domain Bacteria; kingdom Pseudomonadati; phylum Pseudomonadota; class Alphaproteobacteria; order Hyphomicrobiales; family Phyllobacteriaceae; genus Mesorhizobium; species Mesorhizobium sp. M0195. The sequence goes on from NZ_JAMYSV010000009.1 coordinate 166,002, forward strand.
TGCTGTTCTCGCCGGTCTTGGCCTGATCGCCGTAATAGTAATAGTGATAGATCACGCCGCCTTCGACCTCGCCGGCATTGACCGCCTTCATCACCGTGCTGTTGCCCTTATAGGCGGCAAAATTCTCCTTCATGCCCTTTAGCCATTCGGCCGTCGCTGCCTCACCCTTGAGCTGCAAAAGCGCGCTGACGATCGCCTGGAAATCGGCGCCGGAGGGCGATGCGGCCCAACGGCCCTTCCAGCTCGCATCGGCGAGATCGAGAAGCGATTTGGGCAGCTGGTCGGCGGCCAGCTTGGTCTTGTTGAAGGCAAAGACCGTGCTGCGCGCGGCGACGCCGACCCATTTGCCGCTCGCCGGCTGGTACTCCTGCGGAACCTGGGCCAGCGTCTCGGTGTCGACCGGTGCGAACAGGCCGGCCGCCTCGACTAATGCCATGGCCGGCGAATTCTCCGTCAGGAATACATCGGCGGGCGAAGCGGTGCCTTCCGCAACGATCTGATTGGAGAAATCGCTGTCGCCGCCATTGCGGACGGTAACCTTGATGCCGGTTTCCTTGGTGAATCCCTCCGCCCAGGCCTTGGTCAGGTTTTCGTGCTGGGCGTTGTAGACGACGATGCCCTCGTCCTCTGCTATTGCCGGGCCGGCGATCAGGCTGATTGCAAGTGCTGTCGCACCGGCAAGGGCGGAAAGAGCATATTTCATGGCGTCGTCCTCGATTTCGATGGTCGTTGGCTTGGCACGCTGCACCTACCAATACATGACTAGCGCAGTCAACATTGCTGGCCCACTCAATTGCTCAAAAGGCCAAACTTTCGTGATGCTCAGCTAATTTGCCTTGGACATTATTTCGCCGGCCCCGTAACAAATCAGCGCCGAGACGCGAATATCGGGGAGTGAACTCTTGTGAGCGGCAAGGACGAAGCCGAGCTTTCACGGCTGCTGCGGGCCGCGATCGCCGGAGACGAAAGGGCCTATGCCGACTTTCTGCACCGGATCGCCGCGCTCGTTCGTGGCTTTGCCCGGCGCAAGATCGTGCAGGGTGGGGTGGATCCCGAGGATGTCGTGCAGGAAACCTTGCTGGCCATTCATGTGAAACGACACACCTGGCGCGATAATGCGCCGGTGCTGCCTTGGGTCTATGCAATAGCCCGCTTCAAGCTGATCGACGCGTTCCGGCGGCGCGGCCGGCGGATCGAGGTCGAGATCGACGAAATCGCCGAGACCTTCGCCGAGCCGGAAGCGGAGACGGTAAGCGAGCGCGACGTCAACCGGGCGCTCGACAGCCTGTCGCCGGCACAGCGTTCCGTCGTCTCGGCCGTATCGGTCGAAGGCCGGTCAATCGGCGAGACCGCGGCCAAATTCGGCATCAGCGAGACGGCTGTGCGGGTGTCACTGCACCGCGGGCTTGCCGCCATTGCCAAACGGTTCGGGGCGGGGCGGGAATAAAAATGAGGACTGAAGATCTCATCAAGGCGCTCGACGCCGATGCCCGCAGCAAGGCGCTGCCGCTAGGCGCCGCCTGGTGGCTTGCCGCCGGTGCGGCCATGGTGATCGCGGCCGCGGTTTTCTGGCTGACGATCGGCCCGCGCCCCGACATTGCGATCGCCATGCACACGATGCGGTTCCTGTCCAAATTCGTCTTCACGATCGCTCTTTCGGCCAGCGCCTTTGCCCTGGTGCATGCGCTGTCGATGCCCGGTGCATCGACGGGCCGGGCGGCAAGCTGGATGATCGCCGCCCCGCTGCTGGTGATTGTGGCCGTGATTCTCGAACTCTTCGCCGTGCCTGCGTCCGACTGGGGCACACGCCTGGTCGGGACGAACCTGGTCATCTGCCTGACCTTCATTCCGTTGATCGGGATCGGCCCGCTTGCCGTCTTTCTTGCCGTCCTGCGCCATGGCGCGCCCACAAGGCCGGTGCTTGCCGGTGCGGCCGCGGGCCTGCTTGCCGGCGGGTTGGCGGCGACCTTCTATGCGGCGCATTGCTTCGACGATTCGCCGCTTTTCGTCGGCACCTGGTATACGATCGCGGTCGCCATCCTTGCCGTGCTCGGGGCGCTCGGCGGACGACTTTTTGTGCGCTGGTAGCGATAAGAATCAGCGTGTCGGAACGGGATGCTCGCCGCGATAGTCGTAAAAGCCGCGCCCGGTCTTGCGGCCGAGCCAGCCAGCCTCGACATATTTGACCAGCAGCGGGCAGGGGCGGTATTTCGAATCCGACAGCCCGTCATGCAGCACCTGCATGATCGACAGGCAGGTGTCGAGCCCGATGAAATCGGCAAGCTGCAGCGGCCCCATCGGATGGTTGGCGCCGAGCTTCATGGCGGTATCGATGGCGTCGACCGAGCCGACACCTTCATAGAGCGTGTAGATCGCCTCGTTGATCATCGGCAGCAGGATGCGGTTGACGATAAAGGCCGGGAAATCCTCCGAGACGGTGATCGTCTTGTCGAGCTGCTTCACATAGGTTTTTGCCGCCTCGAAGGTCTGGTCCTCGGTGGCGATGCCGCGCACCAGTTCGACCAGCTTCATCACCGGAACCGGATTCATGAAATGTATGCCGATGAAGCGTTCCGGCCGGTCGGTCTGCGAAGCCAGCCGTGTGATCGAGATCGATGATGTGTTCGTCGCCAGGATGGCCTCGGGGTTGAGCTGCGGGCAGAGCTGGGCATAAATCTTGCGCTTGACCGTCTCGTCCTCGGTCGCCGCTTCGATCACCAGATCGGCGCCCGCAAGGTCGGCCATGGCCGGCGCCGCCGAAATGCGCGCCATCGCTTCATTGCGCAGCGTTTCCTCGAGCTTGCCGGAGCCGACCTGACGGGCCATGTTGCCGCTGATCGTAGCGATGCCCTTTTCGATGCGGTCGGGCGAAATATCGTAAACCAGCACCTTATAGCCCGCCAGCGCCGACACATGGGCGATGCCGCCGCCCATCTGGCCCGCGCCGATGATGCCGATCGTCTCGATCTTGCTCATTACCCGATCCCGTCGAGGCCTTTGCGGCCCGTTTTTTGTGCAGTGCAAACTAAAAGGGCGGGGCGACTTCGTCTACCCCACCCCTCAGAATTTAATACGCTTTGGCAGAAGGCGTCAAAGCGCCTTTTGCAGTTCCGGCAGAATGACGAAAAGATCGCCGACGAGACCGTAGTCGGCGACCTGGAAGATCGGCGCCTCCTCGTCCTTGTTGATGGCAACGATCACCTTCGAATCCTTCATGCCAGCAAGGTGCTGGATGGCACCGGAGATGCCGACGGCAATATAAAGGTCGGGCGCTACCACCTTGCCGGTCTGGCCCACCTGCCAGTCGTTCGGCGCATAGCCGGCATCGACGGCGGCGCGAGATGCGCCAACCGCCGCACCGAGCTTGTCGGCGACCGGCAGGATGACCTCCTGGAACTTCTCGGAGGAGCCCAGCGCACGGCCACCCGAGATGATGATCTTGGCCGAGGTCAGCTCTGGACGGTCGGTCTCGGAGAGCTTGTTCTCGACAAAACTCGACAGGCCGGGATTGGCCGCCGCCTGAACCGTCTCGACCGGCGCGGAACCACCCTCGGGTGCTGCCTGGAAGGAAGCGGTGCGCACCGTGATAACCTTCTTAGCGTCACTCGACTGCACCGTCTGGATGGCGTTGCCGGCATAGATCGGCCGCTTGAAGGTGTCGGGCGACACGACTTCGATGATTTCCGATATCTGGGCGACATCGAGCAGCGCCGCCACGCGGGGCGCGACGTTCTTGCCCGACGAGGTCGCCGGCGCGATGATCGTCTCGTATGGCTCAGCAAGCGAAACGACTAGTGCCGCCAGCGGTTCGGCGAGACGCTCGGTCAGTTCGTCAGCGTCGGCGAGCAGCACCTTGGTAACGCCCTTGAGCTTGGCGGCTGCGTCCGCTGCCGGCTTGGCATCTTTGCCGGCAACTAGCACATGCACGTCCGAACCGATCTGCAGCGCCGCCGAAAGCGCCTTGGCGGTCTGGTCGGAAAGCGCAGCGTTGTCGTGTTCGGCAATCAGAAGAATTGTCATTTTCTATCCCTTCCTGGCCTACAGCACGCCGGCTTCGTTCTTCAGCTTGTCGACCAGTTCGGCGACGCTCTTGACCTTGACGCCCGCCTTGCGGCCGCCCGGCTCCTCGGTTTTGATCACCTTCAGCCGCGGCTTGACGTCGGCGCCGTAGTCGGCAGGGCTCTTCTCGTCGAGCGGCTTCTTCTTGGCCTTCATGATATTGGGCAGCGACGCGTAGCGTGGCTGGTTCAGGCGCAAATCGGCGGTGACGATTGCCGGCATCTTCAGTTCCAGCGTCTGCAGGCCGCCATCGACTTCGCGCGTCACCGTGGCCTTTTCACCGTCGAGCACGATCTTGGAGGCGAAGGTGCCCTGCGCCCAGCCGAGAAGTGCGGCCAGCATCTGGCCGGTTTGGTTGGAATCGTCGTCGATCGCCTGCTTGCCGAGAATGACAAGGCCGGGCTGTTCTGCCTCGACGACGCCCTTCAGCACCTTGGCGACGCCCAGCGGCTCAGTCTGCTCGTCGGTCTTGACCAGGATGGCGCGGTCGGCGCCCATGGCGAGCGCCGTGCGCAAGGTCTCCTGTGCCTGCTGCGGCCCGATCGACACGACGATGATCTCTTCGGCCTTACCAGCTTCCTTCAGCCGGATCGCCTCTTCCACCGCGATCTCGTCGAACGGGTTCATCGCCATCTTGACGTTGGCGAGTTCCACCGCCGAACCGTCCGCTTTCACCCGGACCTTGACGTTCGCATCCACAACCCGCTTCACGGGCACAAGGATCTTCATTTGCCTGTCACCTCTTTCACGATAGTCTCTCACGCGCGTCGGACGCGCTATAGCAGCGTGCACCTCTTCAGAGTTGTCGAAAGCCGACATTCCGGACGGAATTCTGGTCTTCGCCACGCCAGTAGGGTGGCGCTTGCGTAGTTGCGGCGACGCCGCGCGTCAATATCCGGGCGCACTCGGATCCTCGGCGAAGCACTCAAATCAGTTCAGTCCGGACCGGAAACGCTTCCCCGGCCCCAGCGCGGCGCCTGCTGCGCAGGTTGTGGTTCGCTTGGCGCCGGCTCTACGGCAACGGGCACATGGCCGGCGACCACCACAGTCTCTTCATCCGCAGCGGCGAGCAGCGGCACGCCGCGGCTGCGCAAGACAAGCACCAGCACGGCTCCGGCGATGATGCCGCCGATATGGCAGGCCCAGGAAACCTGATCCTCGCCTCCTTGGGCAAACATGAAGATCTGGAACAGGATCCACAGGATGAGCGGGATGAAAGCCGGGATACGCAACGGGATGCGGGCGAAGGCCAGCACCCACACCTTCACGCGCGGATAAAGGATCAGATAGGCAGCGACGACACCGGCGATGGCGCCCGACGCGCCGATCAGCGGCACTTGCGAATCCCAGGCCACCAGACCCTGGAAGAAAGCGCCGGCAATGGCGCAAAGCAGGTAGAAGATGAGGTAGCGGATGTGGCCGAGTGCATCCTCGACATTGTCGCCGAATACCCACAAGAAAAGCATGTTGCCGCCGAGGTGGAAGATATCCGCGTGCAGGAAGGAATAAGTCAGGTAGCTCAGGCTCTCGGGAATGACGACGAATTGCGGATCGAGCTCGACGCTGTCATGCACGACCGACGGGATGAAGCCGAGGCCCAGCACCGCGGCGTTGGAGAAGTCCTCACCGCCAAGCGTGGTGACAAGGTAGATCAACACATTGAGCGCGATCAGGCCGATGGTCACATATTGCAGCTTGATGTGCCGCAGCCTGTTGGTGTCGTAAAGCGGGATGAACATCGGGTCCCCAACTCGGCGGATTTCAGCGGTTCTTGCCAGGAACCCATAGCACGTCGGCGTTTCCGTTGTCATTGACCGCGCGCGCGGCAACGAACAGGAAGTCCGAGACGCGGTTGATGTACCTTATTGCCTCGCGGTTGACGGGCTCGTTTGGGTCTTGCGACAGCGCCACCATGATGCGCTCGGCGCGGCGCGCGACCGTGCGGGCGAGGTGAAGGGCGGCGGCGGCCGGCGTGCCGCCATTGAGCACGAAGGATTTGAGCGGCTGCAGATTTTTGTTGAGGAGGTCGATGTCCTGTTCGACGCGGTCGGTCTGCGAGGCTACGATGCGCAGCGGCTCGTAGTCCAGCGGCTTGCCATTATCGGGGACTGCCAGATCGGCGCCGAGATCGAAAAGATCGTTCTGGATGCGGCCGAGCATCGCATCGATCGCCGGATTTACTGCCGCTGTATGGATGCGGGCCATGCCGATGCAGGCATTGGCCTCGTCGACCGTGCCGTAGGCGTCGATCCGAAGGTCGGATTTCAGCCGCCGCTCGCCGGAGCCGAGACCGGTGGTGCCGTCGTCGCCAGTGCGGGTGTAGATCTTGTTGAGCTTGACCACGGGGTACCTCCCGACTGGTGCTGCGTCACTTACGGGTGAAATACACCGCCAGCATGATCAGCACCAAGGCCACGAACTGCAGGAGCACGCGCGTCTGCATCAGCTTGTTGGAGGTCATGCTGGAGCCGCCGCGCATCATGTTGATGAGGCCGCGCATCAGCACGATCACCACTGCGACCATGACAAGAACGGCGAGGATGTTGAAGACGGTTGCCATGGTGTGTTCCAGTTGGATTGCGTTCAGGCGCGTTTGGCGAGCAGACGGTAGAGTGCAGATGCCGGCAGGATGCGTTTAAGGATCGCGCCGATCCTGGCCGGCACTGTTACCACATAATGCGGGCGCGGGCGCCGCGACAGAAGCGCATGGTGCAAGGCGGCATAAACCACCTCCGGCCCGGGCTTCAGCCGCGATGTGCTGCCGCCGGCCCGCAGCCGTTTGAGTTGCGCCGCATAGGCGAGGCGATGAACGGAATTCTCGTGATCGATATTCGCCAGGAACCACGCGAGGCTGTTGCTGGCGATCTTCGATTTTACCGGCCCCGGCTCGATCAGCGAAACATGGATGCCGCTACCCCGGAGTTCTTGATAGAGGGACAGCATCAGCCCTTCGATAGCGTGCTTCGATGCCGAGTAGGCGCCGCGAAAAGGCACCGGCGCGAGGCCGAGGATCGATGAGCAATGAACGAGACGACCATGGCCCTGGCGGCGCATCACCGGTACGACGCGGCGAGTGAGATCATGCCAGCCAAAGACATTGGCCTCGAACTGCTGCCGCAAAGCCTCGACCGGCAGGTCCTCGACGGCGCCGGGCTGTCCGTAGGCGCCGTTGTTGAAGAGCGCATCGAGCCGGCCGCCGGTCCGTTCCAGCACCGACGTCACCAGCGCCTCGATCGATCCGGGCTCGGTATAGTCCAGATAGAAGGCCTCAATGCCGTCGGCCTCGAGCGCGGCGATATCCTCGGGCTTTCGGGCCGTTGCGAACACCCGCCAGCCTTCCTTCTTAAGAGCATGGGCGCAATAGGCGCCTATACCGGAAGAGGCACCTGTGACAATGATGGTGCGCAACTCTTTTCCGGGAGGAATGGTGGTTTGACCTAGGGTTGTCATTTACTGCAAACCCTTCCCATATTCGCGGCGTCCGGACAATCGAAGGGAACGCGGTTCTTGTTGCGGAAGATCGTAGCCCTTAAACGCGTCCTCTATGACGCGCTCGGCCATTTCAACACCGACGACGGCTGGGCAATGGCCAGCCATCTGGCGATCACCGCGCTGATGGCGCTTTTTCCTTTCCTGATCTTCGCTACGACGCTGGCGAGTTTTTTCGGCGCGCAGGCTTTCGCCGACACCGCCGTGCACCTTGTGTTCGACACATGGCCCGAGCAGATCGCCAAACCAATCGCGCGCGAAGTGCTCAACGTGCTTACCGTTAGGCGCAGCGACCTGTTGACGTACGGTATCGTGCTTGCCGGATACTTCGCCTCGAACGGCATCGAGGCGCTGCGGACTTCGCTCAACCGTGCCTATCGTGTCTCGGAAACGCGGGGCATCATCTACCGGCGGGTGCAGAGTATCATCTTCGTGCTGATCGCGACGGCGGGGTTTTTGGCGATCAGCGTGCTGCTGGTCTTCGCGCCATTGCTGGCCCGGCTGGCCGAGTCGCATTTCGAATGGATAAAACCCTATATGGGCACGATCACGCTGTGGCGTTACGTCATCGCCTCGGTCGTCATCATCGGCGGCCTGTTCGCCGTGCATTTCTGGTTGCCGGCCGGCAAGCGCCGCTTCGTCTCCATCGTGCCGGGCATCATCTTCACGCTGATCGGCTGGCTTATCGGATCGACCATCTTCGCCGCCTATCTCGATCATTTCTCGTCCTATGTGACGACCTATGCCGGCCTCGCCTCGATTATGATCGCCGTCGTATTCCTCTATATCGTCTCGGCGATTTTCATCCTCGGTGGCGAGCTCAACGCTGCGATCAGCCGCTATTTAGAGGCGCGTGCGAGAGTCGGCTGAGTTAAGCATGATCTTTTCCGAAAACCGGTTCCCACTTTTTGGGATCATGCTTTTGGCGGCTGAGCGGTCGCCAGCCCGACGCCGAGCGTCGCGATCGCCATGCCGGCGATCTGGAGCGGGCTCAATTGCTCACCGAACAACGCCCAGGCGATAACCGCGGTGACGGCCGGCACGAGGTAAAACAGCGAGGCGACCTTCGATATCTCGCCGTCGCGGATCATCACCATCAACAGGAAGATGGCGCCGATCGATAGCACCAGCACGAGCCAGGCCATGGCGAAAATCAGTTCGCCGTTGACGATGACCGTTCGGGTCTCGAAGGCGAGCGAGGCCAAGACCATCACCGATGCGCCGCCGACATATTGCCAGAACGTGGCAGCCACCAGATCACCGCCGGAGGCGAAGCGCTTCTGCCAGATCGTGCCGGCGCTCATGCCGAGCACGGAGACCAGCGAGGCGCCCAATGTTTCGGCCGTCACCCCGCCGCCGAGCGCGCCGAGCTTCGGCCAGAGCACGATCACCACGCCGATCAACCCGAGGCCGAGACCGGCCCAGTGGCGCGGCAGGATGGCCTCGCCCAGAAGCCGACCGGCGAGCACTGCCGTGATCAGCGGCTGCAGGCCGACGATCAAGGCTGAAAGCCCAGCGGGCATGCCCCGGTGGATGGCCCAGAACACGCCGCCGAGATAGACCCCATGCATCAGGATGCCGGCGCCGGTCGCGTGCAGCGCCTCGTCGCGGGTGGCGCGGCTCGAACCAAGTGCGGCCATCAAAGCGACAAGCAGGATTGCGGCCAGGACAAAGCGCGCGGCCAGGAAAGTAAAGGGCTCCGCCCACGGCATGGCATAGCGCGCGCCGATGAAGCCGGTCGCCCACAGGACGACGAAAGAGGCGGGGATGAACCGCTTGAGGCTGTGCATTTTCAGGAGGCCGCGGTGAATTCGGGTGAGGGATCGACTGCGGCGACTGCTTAATGCCGTTCGGGCCGGCAAGCAAAACCAAACGGTTGATCCATAGAGTCATTTGAATTGAAGGAGCGCCATTGATGGCCGTCAGCTCGCCGGTCTAGCTAGAGACCGACCAGCCGCCTAACATCGTCGGGCGAGGCGCCCGCCGCACGCTGGGCGGCAAGGCTGGTATCGCCAAGACTCTTCGAGAGTTTTCGTCCGTCCGGGCCGAGGATCAGGCGATGGTGAAAATAGGCCGGCTGCGGCAGGCCAAGCAGCTGCTGAAGCAGCCGCTGCACGCTGGTCGCGGAATAAAGATCCTGGCCGCGCACGACATGGCTGACGCCCTGCAGCGCGTCATCCACGGTGACGGCGAGGTGATAGCTGGTCGGGATTTCGCGGCGCGCCACGACCACATCGCCCCACTCCTGCGGATGGGCTTCGACACGACGCGCGGCGGAGAGCGTCTCGTCCGTGTATTCGGCCCATGACAGGTCCTTGCCGGCGCGCTCTATTGCCGCATCGATGTTCAACCGCCAGGCAAATGGCACATTTTCAGCGATGCGCCGTTTGCGTTCGCTCGGCGGCAGCGCCTTGTCGGCGGCGGGATAGAGCGGCACGCCGTCCGGGTCGCGCGGCCAGTCGCGGCCGCGCTTTTCGCTGTCGGCGATGAAGGCGCGGATCTCACTTCTGCTCATGAAGGCCGGATAGACAAGCTCCGCTTCGATCAGCCGCTCGAGCATCGCCCGATATTCGGCAAAATGCTCGGACTGGCGGCGCACCGGCTCCTCCCAGCCAAGCCCCAGCCATTTCAGATCGCGAAAAATGCCTGCCTCGAATTCCGGCGTGCAGCGCGTCGTGTCGATGTCCTCGATGCGCAGCAGCAAGCGTCCGCCCACCGCCTTTGCCAATTTCTGATTGAGCAGCGCCGAATAGGCATGGCCGAGATGCAGTTCGCCGTTCGGGCTCGGCGCGAAGCGGAATGTCAGCAGTGTCATTGTCCGGCGGGCAATCGGGTTGTGCGGCGCTTTCGCCAATTGCTACTTTGCGCCGGCAGCGTCGTGCGTCCAGAGGGACACGTGACGAACGTGCGGCACTTTTGATTTTGGAATAAGCAGACATGCAACGCATCGCCAGCCTCGACGACATTGCGCAAGGGCTGGATAGGCTATGCTTGCTCGACCCACGCCTGGAAAAAGTGCGCGGCATGGCCGGCGAGGTGCCGCTCAGGCTGTCGGAGCCGGGGTTCAGGAGCCTTGCTTCCATCGTCGTTTCGCAACAAGTGTCCCGCGCGAGCGCCGATGCCATCTTCGGCCGCCTGACGGAACTGCTCGATCCGCTGACGCCGCAGGCGATCCTTGCCGCCGATGAGGCGATCTTTCGCAACGCGGGACTATCGCGGCCCAAGCAGCGCGGACTGATTGCCGTCGCCCAGGCGGTGGCCGACGGGCTCGACCTCGATCACCTCTGCCGGCTCGATGCAAGCGAGGCTATCGCGGCCATGACCAGGGTGCCGGGCATCGGCCCGTGGACGGCTGAAGTCTACCTTTTGTTTGCCGCCGGACACCCGGACATCTTTCCGGCGCGCGACGTTGCATTGCAGAGCGCGGTCGGCCATGCGCTCGGCATCGACCCGCGTCCGCCGGAGAAAATGCTGATCCGGCTTGCCGAATCATGGAGCCCGTGGCGCGGTGTCGCATCGCGGCTTTTCTGGGCTTATTATCGCGAATTGAAGGGCAGGGATGCCGCGCCTCCGGCCTGAATCCGCAAAAAAGCATTGAAATCATGCGTTTTTGAGACCCGGCATGATCGACAATCCGCTTCACATCCCTGTCATGTCGGGCTTACAGTATCCGCGTCGACCGGTTCTAGGGTGAAGGAGGTCAACGACGTGACGGTTGCCGTATCTCCGGATGGGCTTCCAGCGCTGGTGCTGAATGCGGATTACCGTCCGCTCAGCTATTATCCCCTGTCGCTCTGGTCCTGGCAGGATGCCATCAAGGCGGTGTTCCTCGAGAGGGTGAACATCGTCGCCGAATACGAACACGCCGTCTCTTCGCCGACCTTTTCGATGAAGCTGCCGAGCGTCGTCAGCCTGAAGGCTTACGTGAAGCCGTCGAGGCATCCGGCGTTTACCCGTTTCAACGTCTTCCTGCGCGACCGTTTCCAGTGCCAATATTGCGGCACACCGGACGATCTGACGTTCGACCATGTCATTCCGCGCCATCGCGGCGGCGCCACGACCTGGGAGAATGTCGTCGCTGCCTGTTCCCCCTGCAATCTGAGGAAGGGCGGCATGATGCCGGCCCACGCCAAGATGTGGCCGCTGCAGAAGCCCTACCAGCCGACGGTGCATGATTTGCATAATAACGGCCGGCTGTTCCCGCCCAACCATCTGCACCAAAGCTGGATGGATTATCTGTACTGGGATGTCGAACTCGAACCATAGAGTTCGGCAAAGATCCGCCATGCCGGTCGGCTGACGCAGCTTTCTGCGCTTCCGGCCTTCGCCGGCCGAAGCATTCATGAGCGGTCGTGGCGTGGTAGTGCACTCCGGCCTGACGAATTTCTGAACGAATTCTGCGTTGTGCCACTCAGTCGCGGGCAAAGGCGCCGCGGAACGCGACGGCGGCGAGGACAAAGCTGGCGATGGCATTCCAGCCCGCCAGCGACAGGCCGAGGATGCGAACCGCCGCCTTGTCGCAGGAAGGCGGGACGAATTTGTCGAGCGCGTCGAGCACGCCCTTGCCGCCGGTGTCCACCGGCCCGGCGGCTGCGCTGCAATCGGTCGGGCCCGGCCACCACCCCCATTCGACGCCGGAGTGATAAACGCCGAGATAGACGCCGTAGAGCATCAGCAGGCCGCCAATGGCTAGCAGGCCACGGCTTACCCAGGCTGGCGCCCGAAGCGCCGACGCAAGCACCGCCAGCAGCATCAAGGGCACGCCGACGTAGTAAGGCGTGCGCTGCTCGAGGCAGAGCTTGCAGGGGATGTAGCCGCCGAGATACTGGAAGGCCAGCGCCGAGCCGACCGTGGCGGTCATGGCGACGGCGAGAAACAGGGCGGTGCGCAGCCGCTGGCGTCCGGTATCGGCATTCACGGTCGCTGTCATCGGGCTCAGTCCGTTCGGTTCAGACGGCGTATTTGACGACGATATAGAGCAAAATCAGGGCAGCGGCGCCGGCGCCCGCAATCTGGCCAAGGCGCTTTTCGATGAAGTGGCGGATCGGCTCGCCATAGCGGCGCAACAGCCACGCGAGAAACAGGAAGCGAGCACCGCGCGCCACGATTGCCAGCACGATGAACAGCAGCAAAGGAACACCGATGACGCCCGACAGGATCGTCACAACCTTGATCGGCGGCAGATGGGCGAGGCCGGAGGTGACCAGCATCAGGATGATGAAGCCGACACCCGATGAGACGCGCATCGCCTCGAACTCGTCATATTTGCCATAAAATTCGAGGATCGGCCGCGCCACCGCATCATAGGCATAATGGCCGATGAACCAGCCGGCGATGCCGCCCAGCACCGAGGCGACGGTGGCGACCAGCGCGTAACGATAGGCGCGATCCGGCCGCGACAGCGCCATCGGCAGATAGAGGACGTCGGCCGGCACCAGGAACACCGAGCTCTCGACGAAGGCGATGAAGGCCAGCCACCATTCGGCGGATTTGCTCGCCGCCAGCGACAAGGTCCAGTCGTAAAGTCCGCGAAGCATCGGCACTCCTAATGCACGCCCAAACCAGAAGTGGTCTTGGGATCACGACATGTACAAACAAGACTTGGAAGCGCCCCGCATCAACCTCGTCGGACAAGGTGCGCTTCAATGACATGCGCCGCCTGTCTAGAAAGATTTTCCGCGCTGCACAATGGCAGCTGCTTCACGAAATCGAAAGGCTGAGGCTTGAGCGAGCCCAGATGTCGGGATTTGGCCAGTTGACGAACAGGCCTCCAACCGTATAGTCCGCGCCCATCCAGGCCGCCCGGCCTGAGCCCCTATGGCGGAATTGGTAGACGCGCTCGACTCAAAATCGAGTTCCGCAAGGAGTGCTGGTTCGATCCCGGCTAGGGGCACCACTTTTTAAATTCCGACGCGGCTTCTTATTAAACCTAATGGCGTGGGTGGGATCGTCCGCGACGCCCTCGACGGCCACCGAATGGTTGCGTCTTGCCTGTTGCCGCAAGCTGCCCAAGCTTCCGCTGAACGGTGCGCGGACCAGCCCCAAGCGCAATCTGGCGTTCCTCACCGCACGCGATCAGGCGTGCCGCGGTCCCGCAAAAAGACGTTGCCGCAAAGTCGATCGCTGCCCGACAGACATGTTTCCTCCCGCGAACTACCCACCAGACCCGGCCCACAGATGCAACCTCGGGAGGTGAGATATGCGGTAACATTATGGCACGATGCGAAACAGCTTCGTCTTGGATCGTGCTGCGGGCCGGAGCCGCCGCCGTGCCTAGCGCAGGGCCGCCACGACGTCGGCGAAGTCGGCCCGCTTGCCATTGCCGGCGCGACGCAATTGCACCTCGACCGGCTTGCCGTCGGATTGGTCGCAGTAGACGATGGGTCCGGGCCGCACCCATTTGTCGCCCCACTCGGTCAGCGCGATAATGACCGTTTTGAATTCCAGCCCCTTCCGGGTCAGGACATAGTCGGCCTGCTCGCCGGCGGCACCCGGGCGACGGTCCATCAGGCCGGCCTCGACGAAATCCTCGAGGCGCTTGGCCAGGATGTTGGTGGCGATCCCCAGGCTCTTCTGGAATTGCGAAAAGCGCGTGCAGCCGCCGAATATCGCGTCGCGCAGGATCAACAGGCTCCAGCGCTCGCCGACCAGTTCCAGGGCGCGTGAGGCCGAGCAGTTTTGTTTTTCATAGAGACGACCAAGCATGGAGTGAACATACCCTATTGACTTGCATCATGCAAGTATGCATTGTGCTTGCATGATGCAAGCGACAGAGGTCGAGAGAGCGTCGCTCCACTTCATCGCCCGAGATTTCGGGTGTCCATCAACCAATCAGATCCAGACAGGAGATATGTCATGAAAAAGGAAGAAGATTACACGACGTCATTTGTCGTCGAGCAAAGCCCGGAAGAGGTTTTTGCCGCGGTTATCAATCCGCGCGCCTGGTGGTCGGAAGACATCGATGGCGATACCAACAAGCTAGGTGCGATATTCTACTATCATTTCAAGGATATCCACCGCGGCACATTCAAGGTCACGGAGCTCGTGCCTGGCAAGAAGGTCGTCTGGCACGTCGTCCAGAACTACTTCAACTTCGTCAAGGATGCGACCGAGTGGACCGGCACGGACGTGGTCTTCGAGATCGCGCCGACTGATAAGGGGACCGAACTGCGTTTCACCCATGTCGGGCTGAAGCCGAGTGAAGAATGCTACGATGTCTGCCATGACTCGTGGCGCTTCTATGTCGCGAGTCTTCGCGACCTGATTTCGACGGGCAAGGGGCAACCCAACAAGGGCGAAGAGAACGCCAACCCAACGGTTGTGCCGCAAAACGAGGACCTCGGCGCCGTCGAGCGCAAGGCGGCAGGCGATGGCGCCGAGATGATCGTCATGACGACGGCAGCGGCGAAGCCCGGCATCGAAAGCAAGGTGCGGAATGCCCTGCGCGACGTAGCGGGGGCGGCCCGCAAGCAAAGCGGGTGCATCGACTATAGCGTCTTTTGCTCGGAGGCAGAGCCCAACGTTACCATCTGCGTCGAGCGCTGGGCATCGAAGCAGGAGCGCGACGCTTTTCTACGCTCGGCGGACGCGAAGAATTTCGTTTCGGCCATCACCGGCGCCTTCCTGGAGCGGCCTTCGCCGATCTCCTACACGACATTGGAAGTCGGGTCCTAGTTGCAAGGGTTCGCCCGGCGATAGCGCCGGCTGCCCTGGAGCAATGCACGGGGGAGACGGCGTCCAAGCGTGGAACAGAAAACCATAGCCTACTTGCATGATGCAAGAACGAATGGCTTGCATTCATGCAAGAGGAGGAGAGATCGCCGTGCCGAAATCGATGGAAGTCACAAACAAAGCCGTTCTCGTGACCGGAGCCAACCGCGGCCTCGGCAAGGCGCTGGTCGAGGAAATATTGAGACGGGGTGCCAAGCGCGTCTATGCCGGCGCGCGCAAACCGCTCGCCCACGCGGATCGGCGCGTCACGCCGCTGATCCTGGACGTGACCGATGCGGTGCAGATTGGGGCGGCTGTCGAGCGGATCGGGTCTCTCGATATCCTCATCAACAACGCCGGCATCGGGCTCTACGACGATCTTGGCGATCGCGCCGCGCTTGAGCGACACCTCGCCGTCAACCTGCTCGGCGTGCATGGCGTAACCCACGCATTCCTGCCGCTGCTCACGCATTCGCGCGGCGCCGTGGTCAACATCCTGTCGGAAGCGGCTCTCGTTCCCTTCCCGATTATTCCGTCTTACTCACTGTCGAAGGCCGCCGCGTTTTCCATGACGCAATCGCTACGTGCTCTCGCCGGCGCTCGTGGCGTGAGCGTTCATGCAGTCCTGTCCGGTCCCATAGACACCGACATGAGCAGAGACGCCGATATACCGAAGAGCTCCGCGGAGAGCGTCGCGAAAGGTATCCTGGACGGCATGGCGCGAGGGGAGGAGGAAATTTTCCCTGATCCAAAATCGGCATCCATGGCCGAGAGCTGGCGCGGCAGCGCGTTCAAAGCGCTCGAACGCCAAATGGCGGCTTTCGTCCAAGCCATGCCCACCAAGCCATAGGCGACCGCCGCCATCGATAGGCTGCCAGCATTTGCAATTCAGCGTCCCACAGTGGAGCGGAACGTCATGCTGTTGAACGCAACTTCCCCGGTTTTCACCAGCGGATCACGATGACTTTGTCGGTCCCGTTGGCGAGTTCGACAGCTTCGGTGCCATCCGGTTTGCGGCTTTGGATTCTGGCGCTCTCGACAGCTTCAACGCCAACAACGTTGACTGCAAAGGCTTCATCGATTTCGGCGGCACAGACCAAGGTGTCCGGCGGCAGGTCCTTTACTTGGTCCAACAACTCGCGAAGCTTCATGGTCGAATCTCCTTGGCGATAGCAGGAATGAGCAGCACGCTTTCGCCGCACATTCGGAACCATGTCCCTTGAGAAAGGTTCCCGATGAGGTGGAGATGCCGCAGAATGGGACGAGCGCGGCGATCCGCCCGTCACAATGATGTGAACGCGCCGTGCGAAGCATCTGTCTCAAATCCCTGTCCCTAATGCTGCCGGCGCAATTCCTTGTTGATCATGCCGCCCATCGCTAGACCGATCGCCATCACCGCAAAAGTCGCCGCGATAGATCGCTTCGGCAGCACCGTCTCCCAACCTGGCGTCAACCGCTTCGGCACGAAGCCATAATCTGTTGCCGCGGCAATGGCCGCTGCCGCCAACGCATCGCGAAATATCAGAAGCGACGGACGCGGCGGCCTCGAGGCGAGCCATAGTTCGAAAAGGAATGCCCAGAAGATGGAGGAAGCGTGATGCGTGCCATAGCCGACGAGCGTGTGCGCCACATCACCGCGCCGCACGGACGCGGCCTGTTCGCCGTAGAGCCAGTGGCTGGTCGCATTCGTGGGCTGCAGGGCGCCTTTGCCTTCCCGCCTTGCAAGCAGGGCCAGCGCAGCTGTCGTGGCGAAGCTGACGATCGTACCCGAAACGGCTGCGGACAATCCTGTCTGGATCAGGCTTTTCACTTGGTCCTCCGTCGTTTCGCGGTCGGCTCCTTGGAACGCCTTTTGTCAACCCGCGGCAGGGTCGAGTCGTGATTGCCAAACGGCGAAACGAGTCCGAAGGTTCCGGGAACGGGCTTTTGGTTGGACGTTATCCCAGGAGCGTCCTCCGGGATAACGCCTTTGAGGTCCGGCTGCCTTTCCTGGTAGGCTCGGATCGTAGCCCGGCCGCTATTACATCGGCCCCGGCACCATCTTGGTCGGCTGCTCAGGCATCGGAAACGGATAGTTGTCGCATTTCACGTCCGGGTTCGTCGGGCTGAACATTCCGAGCGGGTTGTCCTTGAACAGCCAGGCGTGAAGGTCGTAGTGGTGGAACTCCTTCGGGATGAGCGGGTAATGCCCCTCCATCGGCCCCTGGAATGTCTGGCCGAAGAGCTTCGGCGGCTCCTTTGTGTCCGGCGTCAAGGGCACGAGCCATTCCGCGCCGACCAGGCGCAATTCGCCGCCGACCGGCTCATAGATCAGCACATTGGGGCGCGTCGGATCCGCGGTCGGGCCGACAGTCGTGACGTTGACGAAATGGATGCCCATCGCGCCCTTCGGGTAGTCCATCGCCCCCTCTACCTTTTCGCCGCTGTAGAAAACGCATCCTACCGTCGATAGATAAAGCTCGCGAATGGCAACCTTGTAGTCTTCATACCTGGACAGCGATTTACGCAGGGCATCGATCTCGGCTTTGTCGGGTTCGGCCGCCCGGGGAGCGGCGGCGTTCAGACACGCGCCAATGAGACCTGCCAAGGTGAGGATACCGACACGCCTGAGGTGAGTTGTTTTCATCATGCATTCCTCCCAGATTTTTTTCTTCTGGCCGTGCAGGACCGAGGCGGCAGTGATGCTGGACGCGCGGCCGTAATTGATCGCCTCATCCCGGTTGGGACTGCGTCGATGCTAATCCTTTCCGCTGATCGGGAGAATTAACCCTGACGACCTAGGCCCGAGAGAGCCGACGGCGCAGAGACGGACGGTCGGGTCCACTTTGGACGCCATGCACTAGCGCCGGCGCAGCAGGCTCCTCATCCGGTTGCGCAGCAGGCGCGCCATGTTGCGGGTTTCGCGGTAGAGGTGAAGCTGCGACGCCGCCTGACGGGCGGGGCGGTCGGCATCCGGCGTCAGCCCGATCACCAGCGTGCCCATCGGCCTGCGCTCCGTCCACAGCCGGCTCATCACCGGATGGTCGGGCACGGCGCAGGAATCGGTCATCATGATGTTGGGGTCGTCGAGATGCTGCCTGGTCACCTCGATCATCAGCAGCGTGCCTGGCGAATAGGCAGCGAGCGTCTCGTCATAGGCGGTCTTCCAGGTGTAGCCGACGCCGGCCTCGACGAAGACGACCAGGCAGGCGATGGTGCGGCCGTCGAGCGTCAGCGAATGGATACGGCAAAGATCCTGCTCGGCCAGCCGGTGCACCGCCTCGCGGGCGAAGGCGGCGCGGTAGCGGTCGATGGCCATGGCAGTGCGCTCGCGGCCTTTCCAGCCAGCGGCCTCCAATGTCAGGAAATTCTCGATGGCATGGCGGATCTCGTCCGGCCCGCGCGCCACCACATGCTCCAGCCGGCCGAGGTCGGCGAGGCGGCGCTTCAGGCGGCGGAACTCGCGATAATGGTGGGCGCGCAGTGAAGCTTTCAGATATTCCTCGCCGTCGAGCGCGCTTTCGAGCACCGGGCGGTCGGCCTTGCCGGTGGTGACCAGCGTCAGGCCGCGCGTTTCGGCGACGCTGGCGAGCAGGCTGGCCACCGGGCCGTCCAGCCTTATGTCGGGCAGCACGAAGACCTTCGGCAGCTTGAGATGCGGCCGCGACAGCATCGAGAAGAAATCCTCGATGACGCCGATCGGATCGTCGCGGTCGACCAGCGGCGTGCCGATCGGGCCGAACGGGCTCGACCAGGTGCGCATGACGGGAATCCCGAGCGGCACCGCCGGTCGCTCGACCGAGAACGGCACCAGCAGGCGCAGCCGGTTGCGGTACTGGTCGCCGTCGCGGATGACGGCCAGCCGCACCTCACGGTCCTCCAGCCTGGGCATGGCCGGCGCCAGGAAGCGCGGGTTGAAGAAGACGTTGGGCTCGATTGTGCGGGTGCAGAGATAGTCGAGCTCCTCGACCAGGTCGAAGCCGGCGGAGGCTGGATAGATGGCAAGCTTGCGCTCGGGCCGGTTGTTGGCGAGGATCTCGATATGGGCGGGATCGGCCTCGCGGGCAAGCCCGGCAAGACCGGACACCATGGCGCCGGCCGGGCCGCCGCTGGTTTCCTCGAGCAGGGGGACGGCAGCCATCAGGCGGCTCCTTTGGCGGATACGAAAATGACCATGACGATGCCGAGCTTGCGCCAGACCGTGAAGGACAGCGCGCCGGCCTCGAAGATCATGGCGAAGACGGTGGCCATCGCCGCGCCCCACAGACCGAAGAGCGGGATCAGCACGACGCTCAGCGCGATGTTGAAGGCCAGCGTCAGGGCGTAGACGACGGCACAGATGTTCTGGTTGCCGCTCATGGTGAGCAGGCTTTCGCAAGGGCCGACGGCGGCTCGCGCGACGACGCCGAACACCAGCAGGAACAGCAGCGGATAGCCGGCGGAAAATTCCGGGCCGAACAAGGTCAGCATAGGCTCGCCCAGCGCCAGCACCAGCAGCGCCATCGCCAGCGACGGCCAGAAGGTCCACGACACCGTCTCGCGGGCAAAGGCGGCGAGCTTTTGCGGCTCGCCATGGGTGAACTGGGCATAGCGCTGGGCGACGCCGGCCTTGACGGCGAAATAGACGAAATGCACCAGCGCCAGCGTCTTGACCGTGGCGAAATAGACGGCGACGTCGTTGGGATCGAGATAGGCGCCGACCATCAGCACGTCGGCATTGGTGAGCAGGAAGAAAAAGCTCTCGACCAGGAAGATCGGAAGCGAGACGATGAACCAATGGCCGAAATGCAATTTCATCGGCCCGGCCGGGATCCTTCTGTCCATGCGTGACGTCACGCCGATGAGCTGACCGAGCGTGGTGGCGTAGGTGGCCGCGATCGCGGCGAAGATCGCCGTTCTGGCGTCGGGCGCGTAGCCCACCAGCAGCATCAGCGCCATGAAGGCCAGGATCAGCACCGGCCGCACCAGAAAGGTCGGCGACAGCGCAAACAGCGCCCAGGAATTGGCCCGCGCCAGCCCTTGCAGAAGGTCGGACATGGCGATCATCGGCAGGCAGATGATGCCGAGGATGAACGGCACTACGTAATAGTCTTCGATAAAGGGCGACAGCAGCCAGACGGCGAGCGCGCCGAGGCCGGCGATCGCGGTGGAGGCAACCAGCACGAACAACCGGCTGGCCCGCACGATGCCGCGCAATTCGGCCAGCATGCCGCGCGCGCGATATTCGGGGATGAAGCGGATCACCGAGGTGTGGAAGCCGAGGCAGGCGAGATTGCCGACGATGACCATCGTCACCCAGACGAGGACGAAAATGCCGTACTCGAACGAGCCCATCCAGCGCGCCATCAGCACCTGGCTGACGAAGGCGATGACGGCGCTGACGATGCGGACCGAAAAGGCGATCAGCGACATGCGGCCGGCCTCCCCGCGCTCGCCGGCGGCGAACAGCACGGCATCGATCAGGCCGAGCAGCGGCCTTATGCGCAGCGCAAGGCGCTGCGGCAGGAACCGCCCGGCTGTCGTCGCCGCGGAAAAGCGCACCCAATACTCTCCGTTTTCCCGCCAATTTACAGGGGCTTGGTGTAGCGGAGACACATTAAGAAACGGTTGGGTGGGAAGTTCCCTTCGCCCCGTCTCTATACGGGGAGAAGCTGCCGGCAGGCGGATGAGGCGCGGCGCTGGCTGCTTCATATTCATCATTCGCGCAACCCTTCAACCTGCTCGGGAGTGTCTCAGTTTGAAATCCGCGGAAACGCCTATCCCGTTTGCCCCATATGCGAAACGCCTATATGCTGAGCGGAACGCACGGCAGCAACAATGGTCTACACTGTCATCTGGTATGGAAGGCAGGGCATCGTCGACAAGTTGATCTTCGACGACGAGAAGACCGCGAAAGATCATGCAACCTCCATGTTTCAAACCCGAAAGGGTGACGATGGAATCGTGTCCGTTGAAGTTCGTAAGGACAACGGCGCTGTCGTCTTTAGCCATGCCGAGAACTAGGAATGCCAACCGGACCTAAAGGCCAGAAGCGTCCTGCCGACGTGATCGGCAATGCCGCCCGCGTCATGCGTATTGCTACAGGCGAGGAATCCGATGACGTGGTTGACGACGGTAAAGACCTGCCGCGAAAGCGCTGGGCGCGAAAGGCGGCACGAAGCGGGCCGAGAATATGACGCCAGAGCGTCGCCCTAAGATCGCCAAAAAGGCTGAGCGCCCCCCTCTGGCCTGCCGGCCATCTCCCCCTCAGGTGGGGAGATTGGCTAATTGCCAACGCCTCCGCTGCCCCTCATCCGCCCCTCGGGCACCTTCTCCCCGTGAACGGGGCGAAGAAAGGCAGTGCCTTACGCAAACGCCCCGTGGCAATGCTTGTACTTTTTCCCTGACCCACAGGGGCAGGTTTCGTTGCGGCCGATCTTGCCCCAGGTGGCCGGGTTCTTCGGGTCGCGGTTTTCGGGGGCGACGATGGCGTTGGTCTCCTGGCGGACCAGGACGGCCGTCTCGCCGCCTTCGAAATCGTCCTCGCCGGTCGAGCCGTCGATATGGCTGCCGAACATGTCGGGCGCCTCTGGCGGTGGCGCTTCCGCCGCCTGGCGGACCAGCTCGACGCGCATCAGCTGCGCCGTGACGGCCTGGCGCAAATTGCCCAGCATCGCCTGGAACAGCTCGAACGCCTCGCTCTTGTACTCCTGCAGCGGATCCCGCTGCGCATAGCCGCGGAAGCCGACGACCGAGCGCAGATGGTCGAGATTGACGATGTGCTCGCGCCACAGATGGTCGAGCGTCTGCAGCACCACGGAGCGCTCGACATAGGTCATCACGTCGGGGCCGAAGCGCTCGGCGCGCTCCTTGGCGGCGGCGTCGGCGGCCTGGCTGATGCGCTCGCGGATGTCGTCCTCAGCAATGCCTTCTTCCTTGACCCAGTCCTCGACCGGCAGGTCGAGGTTGAGGAATTCGGCGATCTCGGCCTTGAGCCCGGCGACGTTCCACTGCTCGGCATAGGCGTTTTCGGGAATGTTCTTGGCGACGATCTCCTCGATGACGCCTTCGCGCATCTCGGTGATGGTCTCGGACAGCCCTTCGCCGTCCATCAACTCGAGGCGCTGCTCGAACACCACCTTGCGCTGGTCGTTGGAGACGTCGTCATATTTCAACAGGTTCTTGCGGATGTCGAAGTTGCGCGCCTCGACCTTCTTTTGCGCCTTTTCCAGCGCCTTGTTGATCCAGGGATGGATGATCGCCTCGTCTTCCTTGAGGCCGAGCTTCTGCAGCATGCCGTCCATGCGCTCGGAACCGAAGATGCGCATCAGATCGTCCTGCAGCGACAGGAAGAACTTCGACCGCCCGGGATCGCCCTGACGGCCTGAGCGGCCGCGCAACTGGTTGTCGATGCGGCGCGATTCATGGCGTTCGGTGGCCAGCACATAGAGGCCGCCGGCGGCAAGCGCCTTTTCCTTCAGCCGGGCGATGTCGTCGCGGATTTCCTTTTCCCTAGCCTCGCGCTCGGGGCCGGCCGGCATGTCGCCAAGCTCCTCGGCGATGCGCATGTCGGCATTGCCGCCGAGCTGGATGTCGGTGCCGCGGCCGGCCATGTTGGTCGCGATGGTGATGGCGCCGGGTTTGCCGGCCTGGGCGACGATCGCCGCCTCGCGCTCGTGATGGCGGGCGTTCAGCACCTCGAAATCCTTGAAACCTTCCTTGCGCAGGCGCTCGGCCAGTTGCTCGGATTTCTCGATCGAGGTGGTGCCGACCAGGGTCGGCTGGCCCTTGGCGCGGGCTTCCTTGATCTCCTTGACGATCGCCTTGTATTTCTCCTCGACCGTCCGGTAGACCTCGTCGTCTTCGTCAATGCGGATGACCGGCAGGTTGGTCGGGATCTCGGTGACGTCGAGATTGTAGATGTTGGCGAATTCCTCGGCCTCGGTCAGCGCCGTGCCAGTCATGCCGGCGAGCTTCTTGTAGAGGCGGAAATAGTTCTGGAAGGTGACCGAGGCGAGCGTCTGGTTCTCCGGCTGGATCGCCACATGCTCTTTGGCCTCGAGCGCCTGGTGGAGGCCCTCCGAATAGCGGCGGCCGGGCATCATGCGGCCGGTGAACTCGTCGATGATGACGATCTCGCCGTTGCGGACAATATAGTCCTTGTCCTTCTGGAACAGCCGGTGCGCCTTCAGCGCGTTGTTGACGTGGTGGACGATGGCCACGTTCTCGACGTCATAGAGCGACTCGCCCTTGAGCAGGCCTGCATCGCGCAGCATGTTCTCCAGCTTCTCGGTGCCTTCCTCGGTGAAGATCGAGGTCTTCTGTTTCTCGTCGATCTCGTAGTCCTGCGGCTGCAGCCGGACGATGAAGGTATCGATGGTGTTGTACATCTCCGAACGGTCCTCGAGCGGACCGGAAATGATCAGCGGCGTGCGGGCTTCGTCGACCAGGATCGAATCGACCTCGTCGACAATGGCGTAGCTATGGCCGCGCTGCACCATCTGGGCGCGCTCGTATTTCATGTTGTCGCGCAGATAGTCGAAGCCGAGCTCGTTGTTTGTGGCGTAGGTGACGTCGGCGGCGTAGGCGACGCGACGCTCCTCGTCGGACAGGCCATGGACGATGACGCCGACCTTGAGGCCGAGGAATTTGTAGACGCGGCCCATCCATTCGGAGTCGCGCGTGGCCAGATAATCGTTGACGGTAACGACATGGACGCCATTGCCGGCGAGCGCGTTGAGATAGACCGGCAGCGTCGCCACCAGCGTCTTGCCTTCACCGGTCCGCATCTCGGCAATACCGCCATTGTGCAGCACCATGCCGCCGATCAGCTGCACGTCGAACGGGCGCATGCCGAGCACGCGGCGGGCGGCCTCGCGCACGGTAGCGAAGGCCGGCACCAGAAGGTCGTCGAGGCTGGCGCCGTTGGCGATGTCCTGGCGGAATTTGTCGGTGCGGGCCTGAAGCTCGGCGTCGGAGAGCGCCCGCATCTCGTTTTCCATGGCATTGATCGCCTCGACGCGGGGCCGGGTCGATTTGACCCGACGATCGTTGGAGGAGCCGAAAACCTTACGGGCGAGACCGCCGAGACTGACCATCCAATGGCCCTTTCGATAGCATTCCAAGTCGTTGCGACGGGCGCCGGCTGGCCCCATCAAATCCACGTGAACGCGGACAAACGCAAAAAGCGCCCGGAAAACGGTTCTGGACGCAAAGTCGTTGGACAGATAAGAGGGGGCTCATTCGATGTCAACGCCGCGCTCGCCCTGTCGACCGCGCCAAATTCCGCCACAATCCTGCTGGTCTGGAAGCCATTCCGCTCTAGCTACCCCGCTTTGGAGATAATCGTAATGTCCTTGTTGTTCCGCCGTGCGTCGCTCGCCAGCCTTGGTCTGGCATTCGGCCTGTCGGCCCTCTCGCTGTCGCCGCTGATGGCACAGGAAGCCGCCCCTGCCCAGCCGGCAGCACCCGCCCCGGCGGCCAAGCCGGTCGATCCGAACGCCGTGGTCGCCACCATCAACGGCCAGACGCTGACCGAGGCAGACCTTGGGCTTGCCGAGGGCGAACTGTCGCAGCAGTTCGCGCAGCTTCCGCCCGAGCAGCGCCGCGCCGCGGCACTGTCGGCGGCGATTGAAATCCGCGTCATGGCGGCTCAGGCGGTGACCACCGGCCTCGACAAGGATCCCGACTTCCAGCGCCGCATGGCCTTCCTGCAGCAGCGCGCGCTGCATGGCGAAATGGTCGAGAAGGGCGTCATCGACAAGGTTACCGATGCCGAGGTCCGCGCCCGCTACGACCAGGAAATCGCCAACACGCCGCCCACCAACGAGGTGCACGCCCGTCACATCCTCGTGAAGACGAAGGAAGAGGCCGACGCCATCATCAAGCAGCTCGACGGCGGCGCCGACTTCCAGAAACTCGCCAACGAGCACACCAGCGATCCGAGCGGCAAGACCAGCGGCGGCGATCTCGGCTGGTTCGGACCTGGCCAGATGGTGCCGGAGTTCGACAAGGCGGCGTTTGCGCTGGCGGTCGGCAAATACACCGAGCAGCCGGTGCAGTCGCAGTTCGGCTGGCATGTCATCAAGGTTGAGGACAAGCGCACCAAGCAGCCGCCGGCGTTCGACCAGGTCAAGGACCAGGCGCGCCAGGCGGTCATCCGCGACAAGTATTTCGCGCTGGTCAAGTCGCTGCGTGCCAACGCCAAGGTCGACATCCCCGATGCGAACCTGAAGAAGACGGTCGACGCGTTGGAAAGCGCCAAATAAGCCAGATTGGGCTACGACAGGGCGCGCTGCCGCCCTGTCGCTTCTATTTGGTAGGGCGCGCGAGGATGCGTCGACGCCGCCGCCGGACCGCCGTGGCGTCGCCGGCATCCTCAGCGACGATGCCCTTCAAGATATAGCCGACCGCCCTGCGTAAGATCGCCTCGTCCTCGTCCAGGCGGTCTGTCAGAAGGTGCGCCCAGGCAAACGACGCGACCAGGTCGGCGACGACAGTGGCATCGACATCGGCTGCCACCTCTCCCCTTGCCTTGGCGCGTTCGACCATCTGGCCGGTGTGGATGCGACGCCCTCTCGCGTATTCGGCAAGGGCGGCGGCGGCTTTTTCGTCCGACTGCGCCTCGGCCATCAGCGATCTGAACACGCTGCCCGACGATGTGTCGCGCCAGTGCGCGAACAAGCTCTTCAGGAAGCCGACGAGATCCTCCGCAAGGCTCCCGGTATCGGGATTGTCGACGCGCTTTTGCCGCTGGTAAACGTCGAGCAGCAAGGCGGCCTTGCTTGGCCACCAGCGATAGATCGTCGGTTTTCCGGCGCGTGCGCGGCGCGCCACCGCCTCGATCGAGAAGCCGGAATAGCCGGCTTCGACCAGCACCGCCTCGGCGGCATCGAGAATGGCATCGGCGCTTTCGGGGCTGCGCCGTGCGCCGGCTGACCTGCGTCCGGGATCGGTGATTTCGCCCATTTCTTTGTCCTTACCCCCGATTTCAGCAGCCATCATATACAACTCTTGACGAAACGGAACGATCCGTTTTATACGAAACGAAACGTTCCGTAACGATAAGAGAACAGCAATGACTTCGGCCGTCGCCACACGTTTTTCGCGCCTGCGCTTCGCCCTGCTGGTGCTGCTCGGCGTCTATCCGCTGATCACTGCCATTCTGTACGTGGTTTTTCCGCTGACGCAGGAATGGCAGATCTGGCAGCGTACACTGGTCATCGCGCCGCTGATGGTCTCGATCATGATTTGGGGACTGATTCCGGGCGTGCAGCGGATGTTTCGTGGCTTCCTCAACCCGACCGTCCGGTGACGGTCATTCCAGCGCTTGCGACGTTTCCGACGCAACGCGCCATTCGCCGTCGGCCAGCACGAGTTCCAGCATCACCCGCGCCTTGCCGGTCAGGCGCTGCGCCGATTTGTCTTTCGGCACATAGTCGTAGCTCATGGCGAAAACCACGTCGGCACGATCCTTGCCGTGCGGCGTCACCTCGAGGCTGCCGGGCTCGAGACCGAACGACCACGACGCCCATTGCGCGAACCAGTCGGTCTTGACCTTGACGATGGCCTCGCTGTCGTAACGCGTGCCGTAGATGGTGGCCGACGAACCGTAAAGCCGCTTGACGGTTTCGCGCATTCTCCTGGCATCAGGCGCCAGATAGTTTTCGCGTAGAAACTGCTCGATGGCGCTCTTGTCGCCGACGGAGCGTTCGAGCGCAGCCACCTGCGACGCGGGAGCCGGGCTGACGGCCGGTTTCGGTTGCTGGGCAGTGCGTCCGCCCGGAACGAATTCGAAACGCTCGAGCAGCGACCCCTGCTCCCAGGGACGCTGCGCCTCGCGCGTTGCGGAAACGACGTCGCGGCGCACCGCGATCATCATGTCGTTGATGCTCTGTCCGGGCTCCGCCATGTGCCGCAAAAGCGCCGCGGCAAAGGGCGAGTTGCGCCCCGTCCCGTCCATTGCGACGGCGCCGGGCGCCGTCGAGAAGGCGATGAAGGAGCCGCGTGTCGACTCGAACTGGGCAAGGCCGGCGAGAGCCGTCGCCGAGCGCGTCGTGGCGCTGCGGCTGAGACTTCGGGCAAACGGGTTGTTGCGGCAGGCATCGAGGAAGACCAGGCTGACCTTGGTCTGCTGCTCCATGATGTCGAGAACCTCGTCGATCGGCACCGCCTCGAGCTGCAGCTTGACCGGCATGTCCAGCCGGGCGTCGACCGGCACGATGAAGTTGCGCCCGTCGACCTGCAGGCCGTGGCCGGCATAGTAGAACAGCCCGGCACCGGCACCTTGCAGCGCATCTGAGAATTCGCCGATCTTGCGTTCGAGCTCGCGCTTGCCGAGATCGTTGCCTTCGATCACCTCGAAACCGATGGCGCGCAGCTTGTCGGCGATGTCGAGCGCATCGTTGACGGGATTGGCCAGCGTGCCGGCTTCGGCGTAGCTGCCGTTGCCGACCACAAGCGCCACGCGCCGCGCCGTCTGCGCATCGGCGCGCAGCAGCAGAAAGCCCAGAAACGCCAGTGCCAAGACCACAAGCCTGCCCATGGGGCAGGATCATAGCGCTATCGGTCGCAGCGACACCAACAAATTTGCAACAGCCTGCTTGCGGCATGAGGCGGTGTCAGGCTTCCGGTACCCATAACGGCTGTGAAAACGCCTTGCGCCGGCGCGTGCTATCGGGCAAACCGGCGTTCCTTTCGCGATTTTCCCGCCCGGGGTCTTCCATGTCCACACAGGTTTCGCCGCTCGCGCCGAAGAAATATGCCAAGATGCCGGCCATCGAGGGCGTGCGCATCGCCACCGCCGAGGCCGGCATAAAATACAAGAACCGCACCGACTTGCTGGCCATGGTGTTCGACGCCGGCACCACCGTCGCCGGCGTGTTCACCAGGTCGAAATGCCCGTCGGCGCCAGTTGATTTCTGCCGGCAGAACCTCGTGGCTGGCAAAGCACGCGTGCTGGTCGTCAATTCCGGCAACGCCAATGCCTTTACCGGCCAGAAGGGCCGCGCCTCGACCGCACTCACGGGCGAGGTGGCGGCGAAGGCGGCCGGCTGCACAGCGGGCGAGGTATTCCTGGCCTCGACCGGCGTCATCGGCGAACCGCTCGACGCCGGCAAGTTCAGCCATCTGCTGGCCGGTCTGGTCAAGGACGGCAAGCCGGAATTGTGGACCGAAGCCGCCAAGGCGATCATGACCACCGACACCTATCCCAAACTGGCGACCGCGACGGTCAAGCTCGGCGATGCCGACGTCACCATCAACGGTATCGCCAAGGGCGCCGGGATGATCGCGCCCGACATGGCGACGATGCTTTCCTTCATCGCCACCGATGCGCCGATCGCAGCACCCGTGCTGCAGGACCTCCTGTCGCGCGGTACGGCCAAGACCTTCAACGCGGTTACCGTCGATAGTGACACCTCGACCAGCGACACGCTGCTGATGTTCGCCACGGGTGCTGCCGCCAGGCGCGGCGCGCCGGCAATTTCCGACCCCAAGGATGCGCGCCTCGGCGCCTTTCGCCGTGCCCTCGGCAAGGTGCTGAAATCGCTGGCACTGCAGGTGGTGCGCGACGGCGAGGGCGCCCGCAAGCAGGTCGAGGTCACCGTCACCGGGGCCAAATCGGCCCGCTCGGCCAAGCGCATCGCGCTGTCGATCGCCAATTCGCCGCTGGTCAAGACGGCAGTCGCCGGCGAGGACGCCAATTGGGGCCGCGTCGTCATGGCCGTCGGCAAGGCCGGCGAACCGGCCGACCGCGACCTTCTGTCGATCTGGTTCGGCGACAACCGCCTGGCCTATCAGGGCGAGCGCGACGCCGCCTATTCCGAGGAGGCGACTTCGGCGTATATGAAGCGCGACGAGATCCGCATCCGCGCCGATATCGGCATCGGCCGCGGCAAGGCGACGGTGTGGACCTGCGATCTCACCAAGGAATATGTCGCCATAAACGGCGATTATCGGAGCTGATGGCGTTGGCTTCCAGACATCCGGCAAGCGTGTTGGCGATCGTGCGCCGCTATGAGGCGGCCGGCTTTCGCGCCTGGCCGGCGGCCGCCGTCCATTATGACGGCACCTGGGTGGTGCGGCTGACGGCCGGCCATCCGGCCAAGCGGCTGAATTCGGTCAATCCGCTCGATCCGGGCGACATCCAGCACATTGCCGAGCGCATCGGTCGCGCCAGCCGTCGGTTCGACGCCTATGGCAGGCCGCTGACCTTTCGCATCTCGCCGCTGTCGGGGCCGGATCTCTCAAAGTACCTCGACGGCGAGGGCTGGAGCATATTCGCGGAGTCGCTGGTCATGCGGCTGCCGCTGGCGGACGCTATGCTCGACGACGCCATGGACCAGATTCCGTTGAGGGACATCAGCCGTTTCATCGGCGCGGCGCTCAAGGTGAGCGGTTCGGATGTGTCGCTGCGGCCCGGCCTGTCGGAGATCATCGGCGCCATCCAGCCGGAGGCCGGGCTGTTTGCGCTGGAGGCCGGCAGCGAGCCGCTGGCAACGTTGATCTGCGTGCATGACGGCGACCTTGCCGGCCTGTTCGAGATCGCCACCGACAGGTCGGTGCGCAACCAGGGCCATGGCCGCCATCTCATCCGGTCGGCGCTGAAATGGGCGCGGCTGCGCGGGGCGCGGGAAGCCTGGCTGCAGGTCGAGGCGGACAACGCGCCGGCGCTGGCGCTCTACCGTTCGCTCGGATTCGACGAAGTCTATCGCTATCGCTATCGCCGGCCACCCGGCGCATGAGCGGCTTGGATACGGTCGGCAAACGCCTGCTCCTGGTCGCGGCCTGCGCGCTGGTCGATGCCGACGGGCGCGTGCTTTTGGCGCAGCGGCCCGAAGGCAAGCAACTCGCCGGCCTGTGGGAGTTTCCGGGCGGCAAGGTCGAGCCCGGTGAGACGCCGGAACAATGCCTGATCCGCGAATTGTACGAGGAGATCGGCATCGAAACCGACATCCCTTGCCTGGCGCCACTCACCTTCGCCAGCCATTCCTACGATGATTTTCACCTGCTGATGCCGCTGTTCGTCTGCCGTCGATTCCGCGGCATTGCCCAGCCGAAGGAAGGCCAGGTGCTGAAATGGGTGCGGCCGCGCCAGATGCGCGATTTTCCAATGCCGCCGGCCGATGCCCCGCTGATCCAGTTCCTCATCGATCTGCTGTAACGGCCGACCTGCCGTAAATCGGGCAGCGCCGCAACGCGCCGGCAGCAGCGTTAATGAAAGATTTATCTGACCGTGAAAAATTGACGCTAGGCGGTTTCGCCGATTCCACCGCTGGGGAGCGATTTGCATGAGCCTTGAAAAGGACTGGGACTCGCCTTGGCCCGACCGCCTTCCTGGCGCCGCCAATGCCGGCATGGGAATATTGCGCATCGCCCTCTTGTTCGGCTCGGCCGCGGTGGCTCTGGCCTTGATCGCGACGCCCTACCTCGACAGCCGGACCCGCTCGCAGTTTGCCCGCGATGGGCTTGATACGATGAGCACCGGCTCGATCGGCCAGCGCGATAGCTATACGCTCCGCAAGAGCGTGCTGCAGCCGCTGCCCAGTTCGGTCTGCGTTATACGGGCCGATGGCAGAAGCAGCGGCGACTGCTGACTCCTCAACAACTATCTAGGATTCGGCTGTTTCCTAAAATGCGGCTGGTTCACCGCGCGTTAAGCCTGTCGCGTTAACCTTTCTTAACGGGTCGGCGCTAGGTTCGGGCAAGAGGGATGGGCGCCCATGAAAATCTTGCTGCAACGATTTTTAGAAGACGAGAGGGGTGCGACGGTTATCGAATATGGTTTGATCGTTGCCGTGCTGTCGCTTGCCATTGTCGCTGGTGTCGGCCGGGCTGCCGATGCGATTCAGTGGCTGTTCAGCGACAACAGCAGCAGGCTTGCCAACGCTTTTGCGCAGTGACCCGCTTAGCTTTGATGGATACGCTTAGCTTTTGCGCAAGGATACGCTCAGGGGCCGCCGGGGTTTTCCAGGATTGTCTTCAGCGATATTTTTGCCGAGCCCGGCTTCAGCGGCTTTTGCTGAGAGGCATCGGGCGCCCAGCCTGACATCCAGACCACCGAGAAACTGGCCCTGACGCGGCCATCGGCATCCGAAAACCGCTCCGCATAGATTTCGGCGGCGCGCGCGAACAGCGCTCGCGTGCCCGGCCGCCTGCTGCGGTCGACAAGCGCGCTGGTCTCGCCCATGGCGCGCAGGTCGGCGACCAGGCCAAATAGCGAATCGTAGCGCACCGTGATCGTCTCGACGTCGGCAACCGGCAGCGCCAGGCCGGCGCGCTGCAGCAGCGCGCCGGCGTCGCGGACGTCGGTGAACGGGATCACACGCGGGCTGGCGCCGCCATAGAGCTCGGTCTCGGCAGCAAGCAGGCTTTCGCGCAGCTCGGAAAGTGTGCCTGTGCCGGCGAAGGCCCCGAGGAAAAGCCCGTCCGGCTTCAGCGCCCGGCGGATCTGCACCAGCATGCCGGGAATGTCGTTCATCGCCTGCAGCGACAGCACCGAGACTGCGAGGTCGAGGCTTTCCGGTTCGAATGGCACGGTTTCCAACGGCGCCAACAGTCCTGGCTGGCCACCCAGGAAAGCGGCGTCGGCCTCGACGCGAACGTTTTCCGTCACCTTGCCGCTTTCGGCGAGCACTTCTGCTGCTGCCGGCGTCTGGCAAAACAATGAGGCCGCCTTGCCGAACCTGCGTTCGACGGCGCCGAGCCGGTCGGCCAGATCCTCGGCCGCCCGCCGCATGAGGAAATCCGCGCCGGCGATGGGACGGGCCAGTGCCCGGCGCTTGCGCGCCAGCCAGAGCGAGGTGTCGATTACAGGCTGCAATGGGCAGGTCCTTGTGCTTCGCTCTCTGATATAGTGATGCGGAGGACCAACCACGTGGCCGATCCCATGCCAGAGATCAAGCGTATTGCGATCAGGAGCATTGCCCGCAAGGCATTGGGCTGGCCGGCGCGCCTCTTGTTCCCGCCGGTCTGCGCCGGCTGCCGCCGCCATGTCTCGCAGCCCGGCGTGTTGTGCGGCGCCTGCTGGCCGAAACTCAGGCTGCTGGAACGGCCGTGGTGCCCGGTGATGGGCACGCCGTTCACCCACAGTATGGGTGAGGGTTTCCTGTCGGCGGAGGCGATAGCCGACCCGCCGCCGTTCGACCGCGCGCGGGCGGCGGTCGCCTATTCCGGCGTTGCCCGCCAGATGGTGCAAGGGCTGAAATACCAGGACCGCACCGATCTGGCGCCGTGGATGGCGCGCTGGATGCTTCGCGCCGGTGCCGAGCTCATCGCCGAGGCCGACGTGGTCGTGCCGGTGCCGCTGCACTGGCGGCGTTTCTTCCGACGGCAGTTCAACCAGTCCGCGGAACTGGCGCGGGCGGTGGCGCAGCTCGGGGAGCGGCCGTTCGCGCCATCAGCCATCAAGCGCGTCAAACTCACGCGCCAGCAAGTCGGGCTGGAGCGGCGGGAACGCGAGGAAAATGTTCGCGCCGCATTCAAAGTGCCGGATGAGGCGGAGATCGAAATCGCCGGCCGCCGGGTGCTGTTGATCGATGATGTCTACACCACCGGCGCCACCGTCCGCGCGGTCGCTAGGGCATTGACGAAGGGCGGTGCCGGCGCGGTCGACGTACTGACCTTCGCGCGCGTGCTGCCGGGGGACTTTCGGGCCGACGAATCGGCGCCTATATAGCCTATATGACAGCAGAACGAGGCAGGATTGCTGACCGATGGTCGATGTGACGATCTACACGCGGATGATGTGCGGCTATTGCACCGCGGCCAAGCGGCTGCTCGACAGGAAGGGCGTCGCCTATACCGAGCACGACGCCTCCTTCTCGCCGGAATTGCGCCAGGAAATGATTTCCCGGGCCCATGGCCGTTCCACCTTTCCGCAGATATTCATCGGCGACACGCATGTCGGCGGCTCTGACGATCTCCACGAATTGGAGGCGGAAGGACGGCTGGACGGATTGCTCGCCAACGGCTCGACCAGGTAAGGACATGACCATGGGTGCTTTCAAGACGGGGGGTGCTTTCAAGGCTGCGGCGATCCAGATGCGTTCGGGAACCAGCCCGGAGCGCAATGCGGTCGATCTGGAACGGCTGGTCCGCGAGGCGGCAGGTCTTGGCGCGTCCTATGTCCAGACGCCGGAAATGACCGGCGCGCTGATCCGCGACAGCCAAGCGCGGGCCGCTTCCTTCACCTCCGAAGACAAGGACATCGTCGTCTCGACGTCGCGGAGGCTGGCCAAGGAGCTCGGCATCTTCCTGCATATCGGCTCGACCGCCATTCTGCGCGCCGACGGCAAGCTTGCCAACCGCGCCCTTCTGTTCGGGCCGGACGGCGCCACGATTGCCACCTACGACAAGATCCACATGTTCGATGTCGATCTCGACAATGGCGAGAGCTGGCGCGAATCCGCCGCCTATGAGCCTGGCACCGAGGCCGTCGTCGCCGAAATCAATGGCGTGAAGCTCGGCTTTGCCGTCTGCTACGATCTGCGCTTTCCGCAGCTGTTCCGTGTCGAGGCGCTGGCCGGCGCCAATCTGCTTTCGGTGCCCGCCGCCTTCACCCGCCAGACCGGCGAAGCGCATTGGCATGTGCTGCTCAGGGCGCGCGCCATCGAGAACGGCGCCTATGTGGTTGCCGCCGCGCAAGGCGGCGTGCACGAGGACGGCCGCGAAACCTATGGCCATTCGCTGATCGTCGATCCCTGGGGCCGCATCGTCGCCGAGGCGGCGCATGACGAGCCGGCGGTGATCGTCGCCGAGATCGACCCGGCGCAGTCAGTCGCTGCGCGCAAGAAGATACCGAATCTCAAAAACGCACGCGATTTTGCCGTAAACGCCGGTTCGGCGGAGGCAATGCCGCTCAGGGGTGCCGCCTCTTGATCCGCTTTTCCCTGATCTGCGAACACGAGCACGAATTCGAGGCCTGGTTCCGCAGCAACGACGATTTCGACACACAGAAGAGGCGCGGCTTCGTCGATTGCCCGGCCTGCGGCTCGCACAAGGTCGAGAAGGCGCTGATGGCGCCGGCCGTCTCGACCGGGCGCAGCCAGGAGAAGATTGCGCTCGCCATGGGCGAGGCGCAAAAGCAGGCGCTGGCGCAGCTCAAGGCGCTTGCCGAGAAGGTGCGCGAGAACGCCGATTATGTTGGCGACAAATTTGCCGAGGAAGCGCGCAAGATCCATTTTGGCGAGAGCGATCCGCGCGGCATCTATGGCGAGGCGACGCTGGAGGAGGCCAAGAGCCTCGCCGAGGATGGCGTCGA
Organism: Mesorhizobium sp. M0195; assembly: GCF_040322115.1. Classification (NCBI taxonomy): domain Bacteria; kingdom Pseudomonadati; phylum Pseudomonadota; class Alphaproteobacteria; order Hyphomicrobiales; family Phyllobacteriaceae; genus Mesorhizobium; species Mesorhizobium sp. M0195. The sequence continues at coordinate 200,479 of NZ_JAMYSV010000009.1, forward strand.
ATTCTTGCCTATTCCAAGTTTCCCCGACGACCGCAACTGAGGAAAGTCTTGCCCCATCCGGAGAAGACTGAAAAGCGGCGTGGTTCAGAAATAGTGATCCGTGTTTTCAGCTGGTTGACTATAAAGTCGATCGACAAGAGAACGATCGATGGGTTGCCAGTTTTCTATAATGGTGAGAGCGGTGGGAAAGATGCAGATAAGGTTGCCGCCGCGCTGCGATTGATTCAAGAATTTGACCCTGTTCGATACAGCCGTCTGGTCCGCGATCTCAAACGGATCTGGATTACAATCAATCCAGGTGCCGCTGCGCAATTTGTGAAATCGACTTCGACTTGCGAGCTTGATCGGCGATTTGTTCTAGGCGAGCACACGCTGTCCGACCAGATCGCCAGCGCGATAGTGCATGAGGCGACGCATGCGCGTCTCCATCAGCGAGGCATTGGCTATGAGGAGGAATTGCGCCACCGGGTGGAGTGGGTTTGCATGAGACGTGAACTGGCTTTTGCGGCGAAACTGCCGGACGGGGCGAGTATTCGTCAATGGGTCGAAGCTCGACAAACGGAACCCTCGGATTTTTCCAATGTAGCGATGAATGGTCGGCAAATTGATAGCGCGCGTGATGCCTTACTCCATCTCAATGCTCCAGGTTGGCTGGCAGACTTGATCGACTTTTTCGCACGGCGGCGATTTCAGAGGCGTATCAGGCGACAAGAAGCTGAAGCGGATTTCGACAAGCGAAAATGATGCTCCGTTGTCGCTTGTGGGGGATTCGCTTCCGCCCAGAGCGGCGATGCTGCCGCCCCCCGCACAAGAGTCCGCAATTTCAGGCCGAGCAGCAAGGATGGGGCTCGCGGGCAATCGTTTCGCTGCTTCTTTCATGCCCACTGCCTGACGGGCTTGCTTCACTTGACGGAGTTGCTTCCGCATAGGCTGCAAACTGGCGTTCAAGCGCCTTGACTGTACTGCTGCGCCAGCCCTGCGCCAGGGATTCCGACATGGGATCGGGGAAGATTTCCTCTTCGCCGTTCTCCACTCCGTCCAGGATCGCCCGCGCGACAGACTCCGGAGAGGCTTTCGCGATGTCCAGGCCCCGTGTCATGTCCGTGTCCACCGGGCCGGGAAGGACCCTGTGGACGCTGACACCCCGTCCGGCCAAAAGGGTGCGCAACGACTGCGACAGCGAGAACGAGGCCGCCTTGGAGATCGAGTAAGCCGGACTGAACGGCACGGCGGCAATCGAGGCCAGCGACAGAATGTTGACGATGGCTCCCCGCGACCGGGCCAGCAACGGCAGCAGAGCCTGGGTAACGTCGTACGAGCCGAAGAGGTTTACGGCGAGCTGTTGTTCGAGCACACGACGGTCGCTGAGGTCATCGAAGGGCGATACGCCGGCGTTGTTGATGAGGATATCGAGAGCATCGATCTTCTCGACGGCCTCCCGGATCTGCGCAGCGTTGGTCACATCCATGGTCAGGGACGTCACACTCCGGTCCGGGTGGGCCATGGCTTGGCGGGTTGCAGCATAGACGCGCTTTACGCCTCTGCTCAGGGCTTCCTCGACCAGTGCCCGACCGATGCCCCGATTGGCTCCAGTCACCAGGATGGTTGAACCTTCGATCTTCATTGCGTCTCTCCTAGTGCTTATCGTTGCGTTCGAGCTAGTGCACAGTCTAGCCGCGACTCAAGGTTGGCGCGCCGCAACTCAGGTTGGCTACAGTCGCCGTTGTCGATACGACTGGTTGGTGAGATGGACTTAGCGCCGGATGTCGAAGCCATGGGAGTGACAAGTGTGACGGGATTCCGATGGACTCGCTGATCACGGCCGCGGCGCATGCGCTTGCGGCGGGCGATCCGCTCGGCGCCTTGAAGCGGGTTGCGCTGCGCGACGATGCGCCGGCACTGGCGTTGCGCGGTATCGCGATGGCGCAGCTTGGCGACCTGGTTCGGGCGAAGGTTCTTCTCAAGAGGGCGGCGCGCGCATTCAGCCCGAGGGAGGCCGTGGCCCGCGCGCGGTGTATCGTCGCCGAGGCCGAGATCGCGCTCGTCTCGCGCGACCTTACCTGGCCGGCCAAGGCACTCGACGCCGCACGGGCGACGCTTGAAAAGCATGGCGACCGCGTCAACGCCGCGCATGCGCGCAACCTCGACGTTCGGCGCCTGCTGCTGATCGGCCATCTCGACGAAGCCGAGCGCAGGCTGGACGGCTTCGATCCCTCGCCGCTGCCGCCGGCATCGCGGGCCGCCCACGAGCTGGCTGTCGCCGGCATCGCCATCCGCCGCTTGCGGACCGGTCCTGGGCCGGGCGCCCCACGCCTGGGGGCCGGGCGCGCGCCCGGCGGCGGGGACCCCCCCCCGCAAGGGGGGGTGGGTGGGGCGGGCCGGGTGGGGGTAACCCCCGGGGGCCGGCGGATAT
>NZ_JAMYSV010000010.1:0-178382 GCF_040322115.1 Mesorhizobium sp. M0195
ATCCGGAACGCTTCCAGGAGGATGGCTGGTCGCCTCCGGGCTTCACCGCCTTTGTCTCGTCGATCATTGAATCCGGTGTCGATCCGAGCCGCATGGACGGCATAAGGTCACAGCTGAAGTCGATCGGGCTCGAACCTTATGATTGCCTCAATCCTGGCCTGATGGACTATATCGCCACCTGGACGGCCAAAAGATCCGGCGCGTTGCCGGCCTAGTAGCCGCTCGACCATCATCGATCGAGCCGGGCGACGCCGCCCGGCTCTTTCACATTTGGAACAACGATGCCCGCACCTGCTATTCTCGTCGACGCCGACGCTTGCCCGGTGAAGGCCGAGGTCGAAAAAGTCGCCGAGCGGCACGGCATCGTCGTCACCTTCGTCTCCAATGGCGGCTTGCGTCCGTCGCGCGATCCGATGATCCGCAATGTCGTCGTCTCCAAGGGCGCCGATGCCGCCGACGACTGGATCGTCGAAAATGCCCGGTCCAACGACATTGTGGTGACCGCCGATATCCCGCTTGCCGCGCGCGCGGTGGCGCTTGGCGCCCACGTACTTGGTCCGACCGGACGCCCGTTTACGCCCGAAACGATCGGCATGGCGGTGGCGATGCGCGACCTCAAGCAGCACCTGCGCGAAACCGGCGAGAGCAAGGGCTACAATTCGAGCTTCGCGCCGCAGGATCGCTCGCGGTTCCTAGGCGAGCTTGACCGCATCCTACGGCGAGCGCTGAAATCCGCGCCAGCGGACTGAAAACCATGGCGACCGGTACCACGACCAAGATGCCCATGCGACGCCACACGCTGTTCGCGGTGTCGGCCTGCATCGGCGTGGCAGCCTTTGGCGCAGCGCTGATCTGGCGTGCGCCGCTTGCCTATTCGATCGGCGCCAACGTGTTCTTTGCCGCCTATCTCGTTCTTGTCATCGCCCACATGCCACGGCTTACCGGCAGCTATCTGCGCAAGAATGCAGGCGACACGGACCTGCCGGTACTGGCGATCTTCGCGGTCACTCTGGTTGTGGTCGCTATTGCCATCATTTCGTTGTTTCAATTGATCAACAGGGAGAAGAGCGCGGACGCCGTCGAGCTTACGGTGGCGCTGCTGTCCATCCCGCTTGGCTGGTTGACCATCCATGCCATGGCCGCACTTCACTACGCGCATCTCTACTGGATGGACGGCGACGCGATGGATGGCGACACCAAAAAGAGGATTCCGGTCGGCGGCCTCGACTTCCCCGGAGGCAAACGGCCGGAAGGCTCGGATTTCCTCTATTTCGCCACGGTGATCGGAATGACGGCGCAAACCGCCGACACCAACATCACGACCTCGCAAATGCGCCGTGTCGTGCTTGTGCATTCGATCCTGTCGTTCTTCTTCAACACGGTCATCGTGGCAGCCGCGGTCAACCTCGCCGTCAGCCTTGGCAGTCCGTAATAAATCCGTGATCGGGTGAAACATCGCGTAGGCTGGCGACGTATTGGGAGGAGAAGAGATCTGACAGGCCATGTGGAACCGCTTGGCAGGGAGGCACGGAAGATATGGAATCAGTTGCCAGAGGCGAAGCCAGCACCGGAGCAGATAGCGCTGCTTCGACGGATGCGACACTGATCTATCGCCAGTCACGCTGGACGCGGCTGACGCATTGGCTATGGGCGACCGCGCTGTTCTTCATGCTGCTTTCCGGCCTGCAGATCTTCAACGCCCGCCCGCAGCTCTACATCGGCAAGGAGTCGGGCTTTGGCTACAACAACACCATCTTCGCCATCGGCGCCGAGAATACCGCGGCTGGCCCGCGCGGCTATACCGAAATCTTCGGCAAGCGCTTCGATACCACCGGCGTGCTCGGCTGGTCGGGTCCGGCCGGCCAGGAGACTTCCCGGGCTTTCCCGTCCTGGGCGACGATCCCTTCCTATTACGATCTCGGCACCGCGCGCGTCGTTCATTTCTTCTTTGCCTGGGTGCTGACCACCACGCTGCTGGTCTGGCTGGTCGCCAGCCTCATCAACGGCCATTTGCGCCGCGATCTTGCCCCGCGCCTCGATGACATCAGGCGGCTGCCGCAAGACATTGTCGACCACGCCAGGTTCAGGTTTCACCACAGGCGCGAATACAACACCTTGCAGAAGATGGCTTATGGCGGCGTGCTGTTCGTGCTGCTGCCGCTGATGATCATCACCGGCCTTGCCATGTCGCCGAGCATGGATTCGGTCCTGCCGTTCCTGAACGATTTGCTCGGCGGCCGACAGACGGCGCGCACCATTCATTTCACGGTGATGCTGCTGCTCGTCGCCTTCTTCATTATCCACATCCTGATGATCCTGGCCGCCGGTCCGATCAACGAGCTGCGCTCAATCATCACCGGCTGGTATCGAACCGACCCGCCGGCGCATGCCGACAATGCGCCAGAGAGGAGTGCCTGACATGGCGAAATTCGAGATCAGCCCCAAGCTACAGATAAGCCGAAGAAAGTTCCTGACCTCGGCCAGCCTCGGCCTTTCCGGCATCATGCTGTCGGGCTGCGACGCCTTCGACAGCCAGCTTGGCGTCGGCGACAGCCTGCGCAGCTTCCTCGAAAGCGCCAATGGCCTGACCTGGCGGGCGCAGCGACTGCTTGCCGGCGCTGATGCGCTGGCGCCGGAATTCACCGAGGCCGACATTCGCCAGCCGCAGCGGCCGAACGGCGTCACCACACCCGACGACGATTTCTACAAGGGCCTGCTCGCCAGCGATTTCGCCGACTGGCGGCTGGAGGTTTCCGGCCTTGTCGAAAAGCCGCTGTCGCTGACCCGCGAGCAGCTGATGAACATGCCGAGCCGCACCCAGATCACCCGCCACGACTGCGTCGAAGGCTGGAGCTGCATTGCCAAATGGACCGGCACGCCGCTGTCGCTGGTGCTCGACCAGGCCGTGGTCAAGCCGCAGGCGCGCTATGTCATGTTCCACTGCCTCGATACGATCGACCGCAGCCTTGCCGGCGATATCAAATATTACGGCTCGATCGACCTGATCGATGCCCGTCATCCGCAGACGATCCTTGCCTATGGCCTCAACGGCAAGCCGCTGCCGGTCGAGAACGGCGCGCCGCTGCGCGTCCGCGTCGAGCGCCAGCTCGGCTACAAGATGCCGAAATACCTCTACAAGATCGAGCTGGTCGACGGCTTCGCCAATATCGGCGGCGGCAGAGGCGGCTATTGGGAGGACAATGGCTACGATTGGTACGGCGGCATCTGACTGAAACTTGACCTCAGTTTCACCTAAACTAACTGTCGTCGTCGCTGTCGTCGCTGTCGTCGCCGTCGCTGCGCAGGGCCGGATTGAGGTCGGGATTATCGTCCGGGGTGACGAGCTTCCCCAGCCCGTGCGGTCCTTGGTAGTTGCCGTGGGTATCGAAGTTGGGATTGCCCTGATTGTCGAATTGCGGCGTCGGATCGATTGATTGGTCGTAACGGCGCGGGCGCGGCTTCGGATAGTAATTATCGGAATGATGGCGATGCGAATTGCTGTTGTCGAGAATGGCGCCTACCACGCCGCCGACGATAATGGCTGCGGCAACGTCGCCAGCAGAGGGATTGCGGTTGGGGCCGGCGACCGCGAATTCGGCCGAGCAACCATTGTCGACCCAGATGCCGCCGCCGTCATAGCCCCAGCTTCTACCGTATACGCAACGCGCCTTCGATAGACGGGAGGTCAACTGCACGCCACGTCGCGTATCGACCCCGCAATAGGAATAACGGTAATCGGCGCTGGAGCAGACCACGCGTTTTGCCCCCGCAGCCTGCGCTGCCGCCGGCATCAACGAAAGTTTCGCCGGGTTGCCCAGGATGCAACCCAGGAACATCATCGAACCGGTAACCGCCATCCGTGCCGACATCGCAACTCTCCATCAGGGTCCGCTATCGACAGAATGGCACCTCTGTGTAAGTCTGACAACCGGACGGGCTCAGTGAGGTTATATTAATGCGCGCTAAGATTATCGCCACTATTATACTTGCCCTTTCTGCATGGTTGGCTTTGTCGCTGCTGCCAGCCCGGGCGGACGACAGCCTCAAGCGCATCATCGATCAGAAGACACTGACGGTCGGCGTCGCGCTTAATCCGCCATGGATCCTCAAGAAGGCCGACGGAAAGTTCGCCGGCTATGATGTCGACCTGACCAGTGCGCTGGCGTCCGATCTCGGCGTCGACCTGAAGCTGGTCGAGGTGCCATGGAACGACCTCAAGACGCGATTGCTCAAGGGTGATTTCGACATGATCGCGGCGGGCTACGCCAGCACGCCGGAACGCGCACGCGAGGTGGTGTTCTCCGACCAGACCGGTACCGCCGATATCCGCATGGTGGCGACGATCGCCAGCCTTGGGAAAAGACCGGGCAAGGCACTGGCCGCGCCGGGCTACAAGATCGCCGTACTCTCCAACTCGACGGACGAAGCCGCCGCGAGGGAAGCATTCCCGAAAGCGGCCATCGTTTCATTCGACAATGCGGCCGATGTTGTCGCCGCCGTCATCAGCGGGCAAGCACAGGCGATGGTGGCGACATCGCCGACGCCGCAAATGGCCGCCAGGCTTTATGACGCCAGGCTCAAGCTGGTGGGCGGCCCGCTGTTGCGGACGCCGGAAGCGTTTGCCATGCGGCCGGACGATGTCCGCCTCATCCAATACGTCAACAACTGGATCGGCGCGCGCACCGCCGACGGCACCATAGGCGGCGTTCGCCGCTACTGGTTCGGCAGCTTCAAATGGATGTCGCGCTTCGAGACAGCCAAGCCCGAGCCCCCAAAACAATAGGGTCGCGACCTGTTCGCGACGAGGCAGCGAAGACTTGCCAGTAAAAATGTCGCTGGCAGGTGACAAGGTGTCGTCCACGGGCTATGGATGACGAGTCGAGGGCTCCTGACCGAGTCCTACCTGTTTGCGGGAGAGAGCAGCGAGAGCTGCCGCCGAAGGGGAAATCGCCCGAAATCTCTCAGGCAAAAGAACCGTAGACGGGAAAGACACTCTGGAAAGTCGGGGCTTGCCCCCGCGCCGAAGGTGTAAGCGCTGCCGACAGAGTTACGGGGCGCGAGTCTCTCAGGCTTCAGACAGAGGGGCACGGACTGGTCGCCATTCGCGGCCGCTTGCGTGCGACTCTGGAGATGACATGACGGGCGACGACACCAAACACCTCCCCCTCGAAGATCTGCATGTGGCAGGCGGTGCGCGCTTTGGCGCCTTCGCCGGCTGGTCGATGCCGCTGACCTATCCGGCCGGTGTGATGAAAGAGCATCTGCACAGCCGCGAGCATGCCGGCCTGTTCGACATCTCGCACATGAAGCTGTTCGAAATCAGCGGTTCGGGGGCAGCAGCGCTTCTGAACCGCGCCTGCCCGTTCGATGCCGGCGCGCTTGAGGTTTCCCTGTCCAAATATACGTTCTTCCTCAACGAGGCCGCCGGCATTCTGGACGATCTGATCGTCACCAGGCTTGGCGCCGAGCGCTTCATGATGGTCGCCAATGCCGGCAATGCCGCCGCCGACGAAAAGCATCTGCGCGCATTGGCCAAAAATTTCGAAGCAGAGGGCGATTTCGACGTGAAGGTGGACGCACTCGACCGCGTCTTCCTTGCCATCCAGGGCCCCGAAGCATGGGCTGCCCTTTCCCGCGCCGGCATCGAGACGGGTTCGCTGGTGTTCATGCACGGTATCGAGCCGCGCGAAAAATGGTTCATGAGCCGGTCCGGCTATACCGGCGAAGACGGCTTCGAGATCGGCCTGCCGGAAGCGGATGCAAGAAACCTCGTCGCCAGGCTGCTCGAGGACGAGCGGGTGATGTGGGTCGGCCTTGCCGCCCGCGACAGCCTGCGGCTTGAAGCCGGACTGTGCCTGCACGGGCTGGACATCACGCCGGAGATCGATCCGGCCAGCGCCGGGCTGATGTGGGCCATCCCCAAGGAGGTTCGCGCCTCGGGCGCCTTCATCGGCGCCGATGCGCTGCGTGCCATCCTGGAGCGTGGTCCAGCGCAAAAACGCGTCGGCCTGAAGCCGGAAGGCCGCCAGCCGGTGCGCGCCGGTGCTGCCCTTTTCGATGCCGACGGCAACCCTGCCGGCCATGTCACCTCTGGCGGCTTCGGCCCCTCGGCCGGTCATCCGGTCGCCATGGGCTACGTCCAGACGCCGCTTGCCAAATCCGGCGCAAAACTGTTCGCCGATGTCCGCGGGACGAAAATCCCGGTCGACATCCACCCCTTGCCCTTCACGCCCCATCGCTACCGCAAAGGATGATTTCAATGGCAAAGACCTATTTCACCGAAGATCACGAATGGCTTCGCGTCGAGGGCGGCGTCGCCACGGTCGGCATCACCGACTACGCACAGCAGCAGCTCGGCGACCTCGTCTTTGTCGAGCTGCCGGAATTGGGCAGAAAGCTAGCCAAGGGCGACACCGCCGTGGTGGTCGAATCGGTCAAGGCCGCATCGGATGTCTACGCGCCGGTCGACGGCGAGATCACCGAGGCCAATACCGCGCTGTCGGCCGATCCTTCGCTCGTCAATTCGGCGGCAACCGGCGACGGCTGGCTGTGGAAGATGAAGCTGGCCAATGAGAGCCAGCTCGATGGGCTCCTCGATGAAGCCGCTTACAAAGCCCATATTGGTTGATAGCAGGACCAGGAAGATGACCGCAGCACCCTACCCCTTCTCGGCTCGCCATATCGGCCCGGGCCTCCATGACGTCAGAGCCATGCTGGCGACGATCGGCGTCCCTTCGGTCGAGACCCTGATCAGTCAGGCAGTGCCGAAGTCGATCCGGCTCGACCGGCCGCTGGCCCTGCCCGCCCCCGCAAGCGAAGCGGAAGCGCTGGCCGAGCTCGCGGCGACGATGGCAAAGAACACGGTGCTGAAGAGCTTTATCGGTGCCGGCTATCATGGCGTCCATGTGCCGCCGGTGATCCAGCGCAACCTGTTCGAGAACCCGGCCTGGTATACCGCCTACACGCCTTACCAGGCCGAGATCAGCCAGGGCCGGCTGGAAATGCTGTTCAACTTCCAGACGCTGGTGACAGAATTGACCGGCCTGCCGGTGGCATCGGCCTCGCTGCTCGACGAGGCGACGGCGGTGGCCGAAGCGGTCGGCATTGCGCTGCGCCATCATCGCGACAAGCGCACCAAGGTGGCACTGGCCGGCACGCCGCACCCGCAGACGCTGGACGTCGTGCGCACCCGCGCCGAGCCCCTCGGCATCGAGGTGGACGGCGAGGTGATCGACGACAACACCGCCGCCCTGCTGGTCTCCTGGCCCGATACATTCGGCGTCTACGGCAATCACAAGGCAGCGATCGACAAGGCCCGTGCCGCCGGCGCGCTGGTCGTCTTCATCGCCGACCCGCTTGGCTTGACGCTGACCGATGCGCCGGCCAGGCTTGGCGCCGACATCGCCGTCGGCCCGATGCAGCGTTTTGGCGTGCCGATGGGCTTTGGCGGGCCGCACGCCGCCTATTGCGCCGTCTCCGACAGGCTGACGCGGCTGATGCCCGGCCGGCTTGTTGGCCAGTCGACGGATAGCAAGGGCCGTCCCGGTTATCGCCTGGCTTTGCAGACACGCGAACAGCATATCCGCCGCGACAAGGCGACCTCCAACATCTGCACCGCACAGGCGTTGCTCGCCAATATGGCGACGGCCTACGCGATCTGGCATGGCCCTGCCGGGCTGCAGGCGATTGCCGGCCGCGTCCACACGCTGGCCAACTGCCTGGCCGTCGGCCTCAAGGCAGCGGGCGTTTCGGTGATCGGCGAAAGCCGCTTCGACACGGTGACTGCGGAAGTGAAGGGCAGAGCCGGCGCGATTGCCGCCGCCGCAGAAAAGACGGGCCGCCTGCTGCGCGTCATCGACGCCGACCATGTCGGCATCAGCTTCGACGAGACCTCCACCGAAGCCGATCTGGAGGCGATCGCAGCACTTTTCGGCGCTAAGGCCGGCGTTGCCGCCGGCAGTTCCACGCCCGGAAAACCGCGCGGCAAGGAGTTCCTCACCCAGCCCGTCTTCCGCGAAAACCACTCGGAAACCGACATGATGCGCTTCCTGCGCCGGCTGGCCGACAAGGACCTGGCGCTTGACCGCGCCATGATCCCGCTCGGCTCCTGCACCATGAAGCTCAACGCCGCCGCCGAAATGATGCCGGTGAGCTGGCCTGATGTCGCCAACCTGCATCCCTTCGCCCCGGCAAACCATTCGATAGGCTATCGCGCCATGATCGACGAGCTGGAAGGCTGGCTGGCGGAGATCACCGGCTTCGACGCGGTGACCCTGCAGCCCAATGCTGGCAGCCAGGGCGAATATGCCGGGCTGCTCGCCATTCGCCGCTATCATCTGTCACGCGGCGAAGGCCATCGCACCGTCTGCCTGATCCCCTCCTCGGCGCATGGCACCAATCCGGCAAGTGCGGCCATGGCCGGCATGAGCGTCGTCGTCGTGCGCTGCACCGAGGACGGCAATATCGACATGGACGACCTGCAGGCCAAGGCGGCCGAGCATGCGCATAATCTCGCGGCGCTGATGTTCACCTATCCTTCGACGCATGGCGTCTTCGAGGAAGGGGCGCGCGACCTCTGCGCCCTCGTCCACAGCCATGGCGGCCAGGTCTATTTCGACGGCGCCAACCTCAACGCACTGGTCGGCCTCGCCCGTCCCGGCGATATCGGCGCCGATGTCTGCCACATGAACCTGCACAAGACCTTCTGCATCCCGCATGGCGGCGGCGGCCCCGGCGTCGGCCCGATCGGCGTCAAAGCACATCTGAAGCCGCATCTGCCCGGCCACGTCACCGAAGGCTCGGTCCATGCCGTGGCGGCAGCACCGTTCGGCAGCGCCTCGATCCTGCCGATCACCTGGATGTATATTCGCATGATGGGCGCTTCCGGCCTGAAGCAGGCAACCGAGACGGCGATCATCTCCGCCAACTATGTGGCGACGCGGCTTGGCGAGCATTTCCCCCTGCTTTACAAGGGGCGCAACGGACGCGTCGCGCATGAATGCATCCTCGACACCCGCGTGCTCAAGGACAGCGCCGGCATCAGCGTCGACGATATCGCCAAGCGGCTGATCGACTATGGCTTCCACGCGCCGACCATGTCGTTCCCGGTCGCTGGCACGCTGATGGTGGAGCCGACCGAATCCGAGCCCAAGCGCGAGTTGGATCGTTTCTGCGAGGCCATGATCGCCATAGCCGGCGAGGCAGCCAAGGTGGCGAAGGGCGAATGGCCGTTGGCCGACAATCCTCTGGTCAACGCTCCGCACACCGCCGCCGAGGCACTGGCCGGCCAATGGACCCATCCCTATTCGCGTCTGGAGGCGGCCTACCCCGCCGGCGATGCCGATACGGCAGCAAAGTACTGGCCGCCGGTGTCACGCATCGACAATGTCGCCGGCGACCGCAACCTGGTCTGCTCCTGCCCGCCGCTGTCGGAATATCTGGGTGCGGCGGAATAGATCATGATTCCGAAAAGTGGAATCCGGTTTTCCGACAAGATCATGGGTCTAACAAGAAGATAGAAACCCCAATCAGGCAGAACGCAAGGCCGGCCCGTCGGCCTTGCTCGCCCGGTCCCGAACGACGACGCGATTTCGCCCGGCGCGCTTGGCCGCATAGAGTGCTGCGTCGGCTTCGGCCAGCACATCGTCGAGACCGGTGCCGTTTGTTCCGCCAAAGCCGATGCCGCCGCTGACTGTGCTTCGCAACGGACCAAGTTGTGTGGCCACGACTTCCGTGCCGAAGGCGACGCTGATCTTGCTCGCAATGTCATAGGCCTTCTCTTCCGGCATCCGCGACATGACGAGCACGAACTCCTCGCCGCCCAACCGGAACGCGTCGACGCCGGTCCTGGCGTATTTCCTGATGACGGCGGCAAAGCGGCGCAGAACCTGGTCGCCGACCGGATGACCGAAAACGTCGTTCGTCCTCTTGAAATGGTCGAGGTCGAACATGGCGACGGACATGAACGGGCCGAAGACCCGCTCGCCGTAGAGTGCCGTCAACGCCCGCCGGTTCATCAGCCCGGTCAATGGATCGGTCATCGTCTCGGCCTTCAATTCGATCTGCGCCTGCAAATGGTGCAGGGAGAGCGTCAATGCGCCGAGCCCGGTCATGCAGGCGACGGCTACGACGGAATTCACCCGCTCGGCCCAATTGTCGGGCGCAACACCCAGCACCCATTGCCCCTTGACCAGCAGGACCGCGCCGCAAAGTCCAAACGACAGCGCACAGACGCCGCTCAGGAACGAGACGACCAGCAATATCCGGCGATCGTGACCACCCTCAATCCAGAACATCGCCCCGATGAGCGAGAGCAGCGCCGTTACCGTCGCGTAGGTGACAATAAAGCCGACACCATCAAACCCGAGATACGTCGCGCCCGCGCAAACAGCCATCGCAACCAAGGTCGGCAAGATGGCGCGCCTGTAATCGCCTACGCCGAGATATTGCATGGCCGACAGGCAGATAATCAGGAAACCGAGGCTGAGAGGCGCAAGCACGATCTGGCAAAGCCAGAGGCTTGGATCCCTGGTGTAATGCCAGAACAACACCACATGTGCGACGAGCACGAGAATGCCACACGCCACCGTCAGCACAAAGCGTGCCTGTGGCGCGCTGAACCAGATGGCGAACATGGTGATGCTGAGGCACGTGCCCGACAGCGCCGCCGCGAGCAGGAGCGAACTGTAATCCAACATGCTTAAGCGACAGCCTCTTGAGGGTTCCGCTGCATTCTAGGTCAGCGACAGTCCGCAAATACCGCTTTTTAGCCAATCTTCCGGCGTAACCTTCGGACAGGGTTTACAAAACGTCGATGCTCCAACTTCGTTTCCGCCGCTTGGCTGTCGAATGGTTTTGCAGTAAGAGGCTCTATCCTCGAACGTAACAGGAACCTCCGTCGCCTGCCCGCGAAAAGCGTGGCAGTATCGGGTGGTGATTCGCAGCATCGGAATCCAGGACCGGCATGGACGACAACAACGATCTTTTCGCCAAATTGGACAAGCAGCCGCAGCCGGCTCGCGCCGCCACGCGCCCGGCCGATCCGCTGGTGCAGGCGGCGAAGCGGCCGGCGCCCCGCGACGCCAGCGAGAGTTACAGTGCCGCCGACATCGAGGTGCTGGAGGGGCTGGAGCCGGTGCGCCGCCGCCCGGGCATGTACATTGGCGGCACCGACGACAAGGCGATGCACCATCTGTTCGCCGAGGTCATCGACAACTCGATGGACGAGGCGGTCGCCGGCCATGCGACCTTCATCGATGTCGAGCTTTCCGCCGACGGATACCTGTCAGTCACCGACAACGGCCGCGGCATTCCGGTCGATCCGCACCCGAAATTCAAGAAGCCGGCGCTCGAACTCATCATGACGACGCTGCATTCAGGCGGCAAGTTCGACAGTAAGGTTTACGAGACGTCCGGCGGCCTGCACGGTGTCGGCGTTTCCGTCGTCAACGCGCTGTCCGACCATCTCGAGGTCGAGGTCGCGATTGGGCGCAAGCTCTATCGCCAGCGCTTCTCACGAGGCGTTCCGGTGACCGGCCTTGAGCAGCTCGGCGACGTGCATAACCGGCGCGGCACGAAGATCCGCTTCCATCCAGACGAGCAGATTTTCGGCAAGGGTGCTGCTTTCGAGCCGGCGCGGCTCTACCGCATGGCGCGGTCAAAGGCCTATCTGTTCGGCGGCGTCGAAATCCGCTGGACCTGCGATCCCTCGCTGATCAAGGAAAAGGACACGACGCCGGCCAAGGCAGAATTCCATTTTCCGGGCGGCCTCAAGGACTATCTGAAAGCCTCGCTCGGCGACGAATTCCAGGTGACCCGTGAAATGTTCGCCGGCAAGAGCGAGAAGCAGGGCGGTCACGGCTCGCTCGAATGGGCCGTGACCTGGTTCGGCGGCGACGGTTTTATCAATTCCTATTGCAACACCATTCCGACCGCCGAAGGCGGCACGCATGAGGCCGGCTTCCGCAACGTGCTGACGCGCGGCTTGCGCGCCTACGCCGATCTGGTCGGCAACAAGCGCGCCTCGATCGTCACTTCCGAGGATGTGATGATCTCGGCGGCGGGCATGCTGTCGGTGTTCATCCGCGAACCGGAATTCGTCGGCCAGACCAAGGACAGGCTGGCGACGATCGAGGCGATCCGCATCGTCGAAACCGCCATCCGCGACCCGTTCGACCACTGGCTGGCGGACAATCCGCAGGAGGCCTCGAAACTGCTCGAATGGGTGATCGCGCGCGCCGACGAACGGGTGCGCCGCCGCCAGGAAAAGGAAGTGTCGCGCAAGAGTGCGGTGCGCAAGCTGCGCCTGCCCGGCAAGCTCGCCGACTGCACGCAGAATGCCGCCGCCGGCGCCGAGCTCTTTATCGTCGAGGGCGATTCGGCCGGCGGTTCGGCAAAGCAGGCGCGCGACCGCGCCAGCCAGGCGGTGCTGCCGCTGCGCGGCAAGATCCTCAACGTCGCCAGTGCCGGCAGCGACAAGCTTGCCGGCAACCAGCAGATATCCGACCTGATCCAGGCCTTGGGCTGCGGCACGCGCTCGAAATACCGCGACGAGGACCTGCGTTACGACCGGGTCATCATCATGACCGATGCCGATGTCGACGGCGCCCATATCGCCTCGCTGCTGATCACCTTTTTCTACCAGGAGATGCCAAACCTGGTCCGCGGCGGCCATCTCTACCTGGCGGTCCCGCCGCTTTATTCGATCCGCCAAGGCGGCAAGGTCGGCTATGCCCGCAACGACGCGCATAAGGACGAACTCCTGCGCACCGAATTCACCGGGCGCGGCAAGGTCGAGATCGGCCGCTTCAAGGGGCTGGGCGAAATGATGGCCGCCCAGCTCAAGGAAACCACCATGGACCCGAGAAAGCGCACGCTGCTCAGGGTCGATGTGATCGAGGCCGAGGCGGCCACCAAGGATGCTGTCGACGCACTGATGGGCACCAAGCCCGAGGCCCGTTTCCGCTTCATCCAGGAACGCGCGGAATTCGCCGAGACGGAAGTGCTGGATATCTGAGCGTCTTCTGCCAGGTGAGCCACAGACGGCGGTTGTTGCGATCCGGATATTTTCGCGAAGGACGAGGCCTGGAACGGTTCAGCGTTCACGGAAACGCCGAACCGCTCTTTCCTTTGTTTTAAAGCAATTCCGGACGGAAAACCGTTTCACAGTTTTCCTGGAATTGCTTTAGGCAGCCGCGATCGCCAGCGCGTGCTCGCGCGCGTTCTCGCGCAACGCGTCGAGATGGATCGACTTGACCAGCCCGGCAAGATCGCCCTCGGCGGACTGCCCGCCCAATTCCTTCAGCATCAGCCAGCTGACTTCCTGCACGCCGGCGAGGCGTTTGCCATTGGCGACCTCGCGCCAGACCTTCAGCGCGCGCAGGATGATTGCGTGGGTGGCGGCGGCAAGCCCGGCGCTGCGGAACAGTGCCTGCAGCGCCACGTCATGGCCGCCGGCCAGCAGTGCTCTCACCCGTTGTTCGGATTGCTGGCTGAGCGCGACCAGGGCCGAACCAAAGAAGTCGACCTTGCCGTGCGCGATGGTGCGGATGACGAAGCTTGCGGTCAGGTCACCGCGCAGACGCAGATGTTCGACAAGCGCTGTATGTTCCTCGGCACGCGTGCCTTCGATCAATGTCACGGAAGCTTTGACGCAGGCATCGCGAGTGACCCGCTCGGCTCTTGCGGCGCCCATCAGCGCCAGCACCAGCGGCGAGCCCTTGAGCGTCTCGCCCACTTTGACCAGCAGCAAATGCCGACAATCGGCGGGCAGGCGCGCATCGGCAATCAGCGCCTCGCGTACCAGAGGCAGATGGCCGTGCCGCTCGGCCATGCGCCGAAAGCTGATCGATGCGATGTCGGCGCCGCTGTTGGCGAGCAGCGTGGTGCAGGCCTCCGGCTCGCCGATCTCGGCGATCGCCGCCGCAACCGACATCGACACCCGCGGCCGGTCGGCGATCACCTTCTGCGTCGCTTTCTGGCCGCCGGCAACCCGATCAATCAGGTCGGCATCAGTAAGCAGTGGCGACCGCGCCAGCACCAGGGCTGCGACTTCCGGCTGGTCCGAGGCCAGCGCGCTGACGATCTGCGGCGGCGCATGATGGCTCATGGAAAGCGCGTCGGCGATCGCCAGTCGCACCTTCGACGATGCGTCATCGAGCAGCAATGTCAGTGCCGCCTCCGCAGCGCAGCGGTCCTCGAAAGGCAGGTCCGAATCGACATATGCGCGAGCAAGTGCGCTTGCCGCTGCAACGCGCTCCGACACCTTCGCCGTGTGGATCCATTTCAGGAAATGCGAAACGACCATGTCGCCTGCTTACGCCCTTTGCCAGAACGCTTCTGGCCCCTGTCGCGACCGTAGGCACAAATGGTTTACGAACGGTTCACCATGTTCGTTAACTGGCTTGCGAGCCCGGTATGCAACGCCTATCACCCCTTAAGCAGCAGAGGAGATCGACCATGGCCGGGCTTTATCTTGAGGAGTTCGCTGTCGGCCATGTGTTCAAGCACGCGCTGCGCAAGACCGTGACCGAAAGCGACAATATGCTGTTTTCGGTGATGACGCTGAACCCGCAGCCGCTGCACATCGATTTCGATTTCGCCGCCAAGAGCGAATGGGGCAAGCCGCTGGTCAATTCGCTGTTCACGCTGGGCCTGATGATCGGCATCTCGGTCAACGACATCACCGTCGGCACCACCATCGCCAATCTCGGCATGAAGGAGACGGTGTTTCCGCACCCCGTCTTCCACGGCGACACCATTCGCGTCGAGACCACGGTGGTTTCGGTGCGCGATTCCAGGTCCAAACCGGACCGCGGTATCGTCGAGTTCGAGCATCGCGCCTATAACCAGAACGACGTGCTGGTTGCCAAATGCACGAGGCAGACGATGATGATGAAAAAGGCGGTGTGAAGATGCGTTCACTGCTCTTCGTTCCCGGCGATTCAGAAAAGAAGCTGGAGAAGGGCTTTGGCGTGGGCGCCGACGTGGTCATCGTCGACCTCGAGGATTCGATTGCCCCGCAGAACAAGGGGCTGGCTCGCGACACAGCGGCGCGTTTCATCGCCGGGCACAGGCACCAAACCAGCTCCGCGATCTATGTGCGCGTCAACGATCTTTCGACCGGACTGACCGACGACGATCTGGCAGCGCTCGTGCCGGCAAAACCAGACGGCATCATGCTGCCTAAGTCGAACAGCGGACTGGATGTCCAGCATCTCTCGGCCAAGCTCAGGGTGCACGAAGCTGAAAGCGGCCGGCCGGATGGAGCTATAAAGATCCTGCCGATCATCACAGAAACGGCCGCAGGCGTCTTGGCCGCAGCGACCTACGCCCGTGCAAGCGCGCGGCTTGTCGGCGTCACCTGGGGGGCCGAAGATTTGTCGGCGGCGATCGGCGCGCGCGCGACACGCGACGCGAATGGCCGCTACACGGATGTGTTCCGCCTCGCCCGCACCATGACCATGCTTGCCGCAAGTGCCGCGGAAGTCGCGGCAATCGACACCGTCTTTCCGGACTTTCGCGACATGGCGGGCTTCGAGGCCGAATGCGCCGAGGCCGAGCGCGACGGTTTCACCGGCAAGATGGCGATCCATCCGGCGCAGGTGCCGGTCATCAACGCCGCCTTCACGCCTTCGGCGCAAGCGGTGACAAGCGCCCTGGCGATCGTCGAGGCCTTTAAGGCGGCGGGAAACCCCGGCGTCGTCGGAATCGACGGCAAGATGTACGACCGTCCGCATCTAAAACTGGCCGAGCGGCTCCTGGCGCGGGCCAGGGTAGCTGGGCTTGGCGCTTAGGTCTGTTTCGCGCCGAAATTATCCCACCCACGGCCCCGAATAATCGGCATAGAGCTTTGCCGGATCGGGCCGTGGCCGCTCCGGTGCCGGCCCCTGGTAGGAGCCGATATGGACGAAGCCTACGACCCGCTCATGTGGCGCCAGGCCGAGGATCGCCCTGCCCTCGGGCACGTCGGAATACCAGTTGCTGATCATGTTGGTGCCGTAGCCCAGCGCATTGGCGGCGAGCATCAGGTTCATCGCGGCCATGCCGCCGGACAGGAACATCTCCCATTGCGGGATCTTTGGATTTTCCCTGGGGATCGAGATCACGCCGATAACCAGCGGCGCCCGCGAAAAGCGCGCCAATTCCTGGTTGCGACGGCCTTCCGGCAGCGGTCCTTCGCGCTGCTCGGCAAGTGCCGCCAGCTTCTTGCCGATCTCGACGCGAGCTTCGCCGCGATAGAGGACGAAACGCCAGGGCTCCAGCCGGCCGTGGTCCGGCACCCGCGAGGCGGCGGCGATCATCGTCGCGATCTCCGTATCGCCCGGTGCCGGCTCTTTCAAATCTGGGATCGGCGCGGAATTTCGGGTCAGCAGAAAATCGATGATCGGCGACGCCATGGGCGCAAGTCTCCTGGAATTTGAGCTGAAGCGCACCATCGGGACATCGGGCGGCTTGGGCATTGGCGCAGCGCGCCGGACAAAGAGCCCTGTAGCAGAAGCCGACCGGACTCTTAAGCCTTGAAATTGCCACCGCCTTGGGCTTCAACGCAAGGCATGTTTGAGGGGACATTGCGTCTTTTCCTGATATGGCTCGCTGCCGCACTGTTGATGGTGCCGGTTTCGCTCGCCGTCGCCCAGGATGTGGACGGCCTCGGCGAACTGAAACTTCCCGGAATTTCGGGCTATGCGCCTCCGAAAAGCGAGACATCGCTGGTGTTGGGGAGCAGCGGGGCAATCACGCTGTCGGCGCAATTGACAGACAAGGGCGCCGACATCACGCGCGGCATCGTCTGGCGCGTCTTCAAGCCCGAATCGGCCAGCGACGGCAAGTTGCCGATGGTCGCCTCCGCTCATGGCGGTACCGCCGTATTCCAGCTCGAGCCGGGTTCCTATCTGGTCCACGCCTCCTACGGGCGGGCCGGCGCCACCAAGCGCATCACCGTGGGCAAGGAAGCCAAGCGCGAGAGCCTCGTGCTCGATGCCGGCGGCCTCAAGCTCGATGCCGTGCTGTCCGGTGGGGTGCGCATACCGCCGAAGAAGCTGCGCTTCTCGATCTATGAGAGCCACGCCGCGGCCGACGGCGATCGCGCCCTGATCATACCCGATGTCGAGCCGAACAGCGTCGTGCGGCTCAATGCCGGCACCTACCACGTTGTTTCGACCTATGGCGCTGTGAACGCGGTCATCCGCTCCGACATCCGCGTCGAGGCCGGCAAGCTGACTGAAGCGACCGTCGAGCACCGTGCGGCCGAGATGACCATGAAGCTGGTGCGCGAACCGGGCGGCGAGGCGATCGCCGACACCTCCTGGTCGCTGCTGAACGAATCCGGCGATCCGATCAAGGAAACCGTCGGTGCCTTTGCCTCGATGGTGCTGGCCGAGGGCGACTACACCATCATCGCCAAGAACCGCGACCGCATCTACCAGAAGGATTTTACGGTGGTGGCTGGGCACAACCAGGACATCGAGGTTCTGGCCACAGAGGCTTCGGCCATCGATTCCGAGGAAGGCGCCGACTAAGCCCTGCCTCTCTAAGCTGCCTTGCGCATGCGTCGCGCCAACCGGATAGCCGGATAGGCGCGCGGCGTGACAGGCATATGAAAATGGCGGTGGATCGCTCCACCGGCATTCATTGCAGGTCGGCTGGTTCAGGCCGCGCGGCGCTTGCGGTCGGGTGTCACCGCCTCGTCGGCAAGCAGCTTCACGGCAGCTGCGAGACCAAGCGATTCCTGGTCGCGCGAACCGAGACGGCGGATATTGACCGTTTCTTCCTCGGCCTCGCGCTTGCCACAGACGAGGATGACCGGGACCTTGGCCAGCGAATGCTCCCGGACCTTGTAGTTGATCTTCTCGTTGCGCAGGTCGGCTTCGGCAATCAGCCCGGCCGCCTTCAGCTGCGCAACGACCTTTTGGGCGTAATCGTCGGCATCGGAAGTGATCGTCGCCACCACCACCTGCAGCGGTGCGAACCAGAGCGGGAAATGGCCCGAATAATTCTCGATCAGGATGCCTAGAAACCGCTCCATGGAACCGCAGATGGCACGATGCACCATCACCGGCTGCTTCTTTTCCGAATCGGAGCCGATGTAGAAGGCGCCAAAACGCTCCGGCAGGTTGAAGTCGACCTGTGTGGTGCCGCACTGCCATTCGCGGCCGATGGCGTCCTTCAGCACATATTCGAACTTCGGCCCGTAGAACGTGCCCTCACCCGGATTGACGCCCGTCTTGATCCGGTTGCCCGACCGCGCCGCGATCTTGTCGAGCACGTCCTGCAGCACGCCCTCAGCATGATCCCACATCGCGTCGGTGCCGACCCGTTTTTCGGGGCGGGTCGCCAGCTTGACGGTGATTTCGTCGAAGCCGAAATCCGCATAGGTCGAGAGGATCAGATCGTTGATCTTGATGCACTCGTCGGCGAGCTGTTCCTCGGTGCAGAAGATGTGGGCATCGTCCTGGGTAAAGCCGCGCACGCGCATCAACCCGTGCAGCGCGCCGGACGGCTCATAGCGATGCACATTGCCGAATTCCGCAAGTTTTACCGGCAGATCGCGGTAGGACTTCAGCCCGTGCTTGAAGATTTGGACGTGGCCGGGGCAGTTCATCGGCTTCAGCGCAAACACCCGGTCGTCGTCGGTGTCGTCGCCAGCAACCGTCACCTTGAACATGTTGTCCCGGTACCAGCCCCAGTGCCCGGACGTCTCCCACAGGCTCTTGTCGAGCACCTGCGGCGCGTTGACTTCCTGATAGCCCTGCTCGTCGAGGCGGCGACGCATGTAATTGGCCAGGTTCTGGAACATCCTCCAGCCTTTGGCGTGCCAGAACACGACGCCCGGCCCCTCCTCCTGGAAATGGAACAGGTCCATCTCACGGCCGAGCTTCCTGTGGTCGCGCTTCTCGGCCTCCTCCAGCATCGTCTGGTAGGCTTCGAGCTGCGCCTGGTCGGCCCAGGCCGTGCCGTAGATGCGCGTCAGCATCGGGTTGTTCGAATCGCCGCGCCAATAGGCGCCGGCGACCTTCATCAGCTTGAAGGCGCTGCCGATCTGGCCGGTCGAGGCCATATGCGGGCCGCGGCAAAGGTCTAACCAGTCGCCCTGCGCATAGATCTTGAGATCCTGATCCTCGGGAATGGCGTCGATCAGCTCCAGTTTGTAGCGCTCGCCCTTGTCGGCAAAGATCCTTTTCGCCTTTTCACGCGACCATACCTCTTTGGTGAACGGCTTGTTGCGCGCAATGATCTCGCGCATTTTCTTCTCGATCACCGGGAAATCGTCGGGCGTGAACGGCTCGTTGCGAGCAAAATCGTAGTAGAATCCGTTTTCGATCACCGGCCCGATAGTCACCTGCGTACCCGGCCAAAGTTCCTGCACGGCCTCGGCCAGCACATGGGCTGCATCGTGACGGATGAGCTCCAGCGCGCGCGGGTCCTCGCGAGTGATGATCTCGACCTTGCCCGGCTTGCCGATCGGGTCGGAAAGATCGCGCAGCGTGCCGTCGATCGAATAGGCAACGGCCTTCTTGGCCAGCGACTTCGAGATCGATTCCGCCAGGTCGGCGCCGGTCATCGCCGCGTCGTAGTCGCGGACGGAGCCATCGGGAAATGTCAGGGAAACGGAATTCAGCATAAGATTCTCCTATCCAGTCCCGCAAACGAGCGCGGGTGGTGAAATGCATGTCGCCCAAAACTGCCTAGCGGTTTTGGGGCTACGACATGCATCAGTAAGAGCCGGATGCGTCCGGCGGCGAGCGGTCTTTTATGGACAGTTTTCGGCGCCGTAAAGCCGGATATAGGTCACCTGACGAGATTCGGCAGCTCGTTCAGGAACATCGCCCGCGTCTTGGGTCCCTTGGGCGTGTCGGAACGTTCCGTATCGATTACCAGGCGGGCAAAGACGATCTTGCGAGCATCGGTCTGCGCCCAGCCGACAAACCAGCCAAGCGAGCGCTTGTCGGCGCTGTCGCCGAGCCTGGTCGTTCCAGTCTTGCCCTGCACCGTCCAATCGCCCGCTCGAAACGTCGGTATGATCGCACCGGTCATGGCGTGGGCCTTGTTCGAAACCGGCAGTTTTCGCGCCAGCAGCCTGCGCAGGAAATCGACCTGCTCGACGGGCGATATCTCGAGCGAAGAATTCACCCAGGAATGGGTGAGTCCATCATTCTTGCCGGGAGTTCCGGAAACGTCCGTGTTGCCATACTCGAATTTCGACACATAGCCGGCAAATTGTTTGCTGCCGAGCCGGCGCGTAATCTCGCGTGAGAACCATATGACCGAATCCCTTTCCCAGATCGTCGGGTCGACGGTCTTGCGGTCCCGTTTCGGCGCATTGAACTCTGCCTTGTACTCCCAGCTTGGCGTGTGCTCGTCGCTCAGGATTCCAGCATCGTAGCCGATCAGCGCCAGCGGAACCTTGAACGTGGAGGCGGGGCTGACGCGCTGATCGCAGGTCCCTTCGCGATACAGCGTCTCGCCGCCTGCGGCGTCGACGATCAGCGTGCATTCGACGTCCCCGAGCGGCGCCGATTGCGCACGGATCGGAAAACCCAACAGCCACGCCAGGACATAGAGAACCACGGCGAAAACGAAGGGAAGACGATCTATCCGGCGCATTTGGCAATCTCTCCTGAAGGGTGTCAGGAGCGGCTTAGCCAGACGTCTTGTCTCGATTTTGTCTTAAATGCGCTATGTCCGCGCAAGCTGCGGTTAACCCTACCAGATCGTAAAAGCGGTCCGGTTGTGCACCGAACAGTTGCGGTCAACTGTCCAGGTCGCCACGTTTTTTCCCGATCCGCCAGTACCGCCATGGCGTGAACCAACGGTAACGATCAGCCAGGATCTCCGGTACGCGGTCGATGCCGTGCGTTCCGAACGGTCCGCAGCGCAGCACCCGGAAAAACCCCATCCAGCCACCGGCCCACAGCCCGTGGCGGGCGATCGCTTCGTGCGCGTATTCGGAACAGGTCGGCAAATGCCGGCAGGAATTGCCGACAAAGCCAGACAGCGTCAGCTGGTAGAGTCGGACAAGCGCGGTACCGAAGAGGCGGCCCGGCGTCTTGCGCCACGGGCCGGGCCAGTTGCGTCCTTGTCGAATCGGCCTGGCACCGCGCGCATGCCGATATTGGCCAACCACCGCAGTCTCCACATCACGTTTTTCAACACGATAGATGTGCGCATCGGGCCAGAAACGCAATGGCGTTTCGGCAATCCCGTCATGGCCTGGCACGGCGAGTCGGGTAGCGGTCGGGCGTCGGCTTCCGGCATACGGCGACGCTGGTCGGCGGCCTCTCCTCGCACCAATCCCTATGGGTTTCTCGTCATGCCATTGAAACGTCGCGATCCGTACGACATCGCCCAGAACGTTGAGAAACTGGATCATGGCAGCACTCCTTGAGCGCCGATTAGAGCGCCGCTGGCCTTGCCCTTCAAACGAGTATAACGTCCACGTCAGATAACTCTGAGTTATGCGAATGAAGCGCGGACACCTCCCCCTGACGGCTCTCAGAAGCTTCGAAGCAGCCGGTCGTCACCTGAGCTTCAGCCGTGCGGCCGCGGAGCTTTACGTCTCGCAGGCAGCGATCAGCCGCCAGATCCGCGAGCTCGAAGCCTTCCTGCGCCAACCTCTGTTCTTCCGCCATCATCGCCGCGTCGAGTTGACCGACACCGGCCGGCGGCTGCTCGACCAGTTGGTCAGAAGTTTCGAGGGCATCGACAGGCTGCTTTCGGAGTTGACGGCGGCCCAGACGCAGTCCGTGGTCCGTGTCAGCGTCGAGCCATCGCTTGCATCCGTATGGCTGGTCCCGCGGCTCAACCGCTTTCGCGAGTTGCGACCCGATATCGACGTTTCCCTTGAGGTCGACCCGAGGTTGATAGAGTTTCGCAGCGATCAGCCCGAACTTGCCCTGCGCTTCAGTGCGCACGCCACCTCATGGCCACGCAGCGAAGCCGAACAGCTTGCCGCGGTCGTCGATTCACCAGTCCTGTCGCCGGCGCTTCTTGCATCCGGGCCAGCTCTGGAAAAACCGATCGACCTTGGTCGCTACGCATTGCTGCACGAAGAAAACCGTCAGGCTTGGGCGCGCTGGTTCGAAGCGGCTGGCGTGACGGCTGAGGCCGTGCCTGCGCGCGGCCCGATGCTGGCGGATGCTTCGCTTTCGAAGCAGGCAGCTTTGCTTGGACATGGTGTCGCGCTGGGCGATCTTCTGCAGATCGGCGAAGAACTTGCGTCCGGCGCGCTGATCAAGCCTTTCGACATCGACGTCGCGTCCGGCGCCTATTGGCTGGTGGCCAGAAGGCTGAATGACCTTTCAGAGCCGGCCAGGGCTTTTGCCGACTGGGTCCGGGCGGAATTCGCCGAAAGCCGGCGTTTCCTTGCCGAGATCTAGGCCGCCTCCTCGGCCCGCTTCTTCTCAATCTGACCGATGGCGTCGACCACTGCGTCGAAGGTCAGCATGGTCGAGGCGTGGCGCGCCTTATAGTCGCGCACCGGTTCCAGATATTTCAGGTCGGCGAAGCGGCCTTCGGGCGGCGGACCATTTTCCTTCAGCATCTTCAGCATCGTCTCGCGCACGCTGCGCAATTCTTCGGCGCTGGCGCCGACGACATGCTGCGCCATGATCGAAGAGGACGCCTGGCCAAGCGCACAGGCCTTCACGTCATGCGCGAAATCGCTGACGACCCCATCATCCATCTTCAGATCGACGGTCACCGTCGAGCCGCACAGCTTGGAATGTGCTCGTGCGGTTGCGTCGGGCCGGTCGAGCCGGCCGATCCGTGCGATGTTTCCGGCAAAACCCAGAATTTTCGCATTGTAGACATCGTCGATCATATTTTTCCAATCCGTCGCCGCCCAGCGAACAGTCATTGCCGCTCTGGCGTCTTCCTTTCGCTCGGCACGAACATATATAATGGCGGTAGTCGGGTATCGACAAGGCGACCACAAACCTCGTCGTGCCCAATTCTGTTCACGCCACTTACGGGCTGGAAACCGGGCGAGTTTCTGACACCCGAAAGGTCGTGGTCCGTTCAACTCGTTCCTCCTGAGAGAGGAACTACGGGAGACGCCTTTATGGACGCCGTTATCAAGAAACTCATGCCGCGGTCCGCCTATATGGAAAAGCCGGTCACCGACCGGCCGAGCGAGGCCGAAGTCGAAGCCGCTGTGCGCATCTTGCTGCGCTGGACCGGCGACAACCCTGACCGCGAGGGCCTGATCGACACGCCGAAGCGCGTCACCAAGGCATTCCGCGAAATGTTCAACGGTTATGATATGTGCCCAGCCGAGGAACTTGGCCGCACCTTCGAGGAAGTCGCCGGCTATGACGACCTCGTCCTCGTCAAGGACATATCCTTCCACTCGCATTGCGAGCATCACATGGTGCCGATCATCGGCAAGGCGCATGTCGGCTATCTGCCTGACGGCAAGGTTGTCGGCCTGTCCAAGATCGCCCGCGTCGTCGACATCTTCGCCCATCGCCTGCAGACCCAGGAAGCGATGACGGCGCAGATTGCCGGCGTCATCCAGGACGTGCTCAATCCGCGCGGCGTCGCCGTCATGCTCGAGGCCGAGCATATGTGCATGGCCATGCGCGGTATCCGCAAACAGGGCTCCACCACGCTGACCTCGACCTTCACCGGCGCCTTCAAGGATACACCCGAAGAGCAGGTCCGCTTCGTCACCATGGTGCGCGGCGGCGGAACTGATCAGATCCGCCCCACCTTCGTTAAATAAGGACCGGCGAATGTCGGCATTGGAATTCCCGAAAGCTCCCTCAGACAAGAAGGCGCTTGAGGAAGGCACGGTCCTTTCGCCGCGCTTCGATGCCGGCGGCCTCGTCACCGCCGTCGTCACCGATGCCGAAGACGGCATGCTGCTGATGGTCGCGCATATGAATGCCGAGGCGCTGGCGCTGACGCTCGAGACCGGCATCGCGCACTACTGGTCGCGTTCGCGCAACGAGCTGTGGAAGAAGGGCGAAACCTCGGGCAATGTCCAGCAGGTCGTCGAGATGCTCACGGATTGTGACCAGGACGCGATATGGTTGCGCGTCAAAGTGCTGGGTCATGAAGCAACTTGTCACACCGGCCGACGTTCATGCTTTTATCGGACGGTGGGGCTGAGCGATGGCAAAGGGACGCTTGCCAGCGACGGCAGCAAGCCGCTGTTCGATGCGGAAAAAACCTATCGAAAGCCCAATACACCATCAATATGAACCATTCGCAGCACTTCAGCCACGTGTATTCATGATTTCGATACGGCCCGCCTGTAGGATGACCGTGGGACAAGGGAGATTGTGATGCTCGAGTGGGCGTCATTGCGCAACAGACCTGACGTTCGAGAGGCGAATGGCCTCTCCTCGGCCGCGGGCGCATCCGAAACCAAATCTCCGGGCAAAACAGCGATTTCGCTGGCATTGGGCGGCGGCTGTGCGCGCGGCTGGGCGCATATCGGCGTGCTGCGCGCGCTTGACGAAGCCGGCATCGAAGTGTCGATGATCGCCGGCACCTCGATCGGCGCGCTGGTCGGCGGCTGCTATGTTGCCGGCAAGCTCGACGAGTTGGAAGAATTCGCCCGCAGCCTGACCAGGCGGCGCATTTTTGGCCTTCTCGACCTCAATCTACGCGGCAGCGGCCTGTTCGGTGGCATGAAGCTCGATGCGCGGCTGCGCGAGCACATAGCCGGCATCCGCTTCGAGGACCTGCCAAAACCGTTCGTCTGCGTCGCTTCGGAAATCCGCACCGGCCATGAGATATGGCTGTCGAGCGGCTCGTTGAGCACCGCCATGCGCGCCTCCTACGCGCTGCCCGGCGTGTTCGAGCCGGTCGCCTGCAACGGGCGTGTGCTGGTTGACGGCGCCCTGGTCAATCCGGTGCCGGTCTCGGTTTGCCGTGCCTACGAGCAGCCGCTCGTGGTCGCGGTGAACCTTCACTACGATCTGTTCGGCCGCGCCGCGGTGATCAAGCACAGCGCCGGCGAGCTGGTCATCGAGAAAGACGCGCCGCGGGCCGGCCACGCCGATCCCGAACGCCAGTCGCGCGAGACGCGGCTCGGCATCACCGGCGTCATGGTAGAGGCCTTCAACATCATCCAGGACCGCATTTCGCGCGCCAGGCTGGCCGGCGACCCGCCGGACATATCGCTGCAGCCGAAGCTCAGCCATATTGGCCTGACCGAATTCCACCGCGCCGACGAAGCAATCCGTATCGGCTACCAGGCAACGATGGCCCAGATCGGCGATCTGACCCGGCTGCAGACCGTCCTCGCTTAGGCAGAGCGGACAGCGAGCTTCTCAGGCAAGCGCCGCGTCGACGATACGAAATTGCACCGTGCGGTTGCCGTTCCAGTGGTTGCCCGACAGCGAGCCGGCTACATGCACCGGTTTACCCCTGTTCTTGAACAGGAATTCGCCGAGCGCGGTATCGACGGCGCGAAAGGCGATCGCCTGGATGCGGCCGCCGCTTTCCGACTGCAGGTCGGCGCGGATGTGGTTGGTGCCGACCGCCCGCGCATCGACAAGCCGGTGGCGCGGCAGCGCGAACACCGGCGCGACATGCCCTGCGCCGAACGGCCCTGCCCTCTCAAGTGCATCGAGCAGCGCGAGCGTCGCGCCCTCGGCGGCAAGCGCACCGTCGATCGCCAGGCTCTCCTCGCCTTGCAGGCGGAACACGTCCACCGCCGCGCGCTCTTCGAAGAAAGCCCTGAGTTCACCGAGCTTCGCCCGCTCGACAGTGATGCCTGCCGCCATTCCGTGACCGCCACCCTTGAGGATCAGCCCGGCATCGGCAGCCTCGCGCACCAGCCGGCCGAGGTCGAAGCCAGACACTGAACGGCCTGAACCGGTACCGACACCATTGGCGTTGAAGGCGATGGCAAATGCCGGCCGGCGCGCATGGTCCTTGAGCCGCGAGGCAAGTAGGCCGACAATGCCCGGGTGCCAGTTGCTGCTGGCTGTGACCACGATGGCCGGACCATTGCCGCCGGCAAGCTCGGCGTCCGCCTCTGAGCGCGCCGCGGCCAGCATCTCCTGCTCCATCGACTGCCGCTCCTGGTTGAGTCGATCCAGCGTCTCGGCAATGGTGCGAGCTTCGACCGGGTCGTCGGTTGCAAGCAGGCGGCTGCCAAGTGCTGCGTCGCCGATGCGCCCGCCGGCATTGATGCGCGGACCGATCAGAAAGGCCAGATGGAACGTGCTGATCGGCTCGCCTATACGCGAGACCCGCGCCAACGCCGCCAGCCCTTCGTTTCTCTGCTGCCGCGCCACCTGCAGCCCCTTGACCACGAAGGCGCGGTTGACGCCGGTGAGCGGCACCACGTCGCAGACTGTGCCCAGCGCCACCAGGTCGAGCAGGGCAAGCAGGTCCGGCGGTGCGGCATCCGGCAAGCGGCCGCGCAGGATCTTCGCGGTCTGCACCAGGCAAAGGAAGACGACGCCGGCGGCACAGAGATGACCTTGGCCGGAAAGGTCGTCCTCGCGATTTGGGTTGACGACCGCAGCCGCCGCCGGCAACGGCCCGCCGACCTGATGGTGATCGAGCACCACGACGTCGGCGCCGGCGGCCTTTGCGGCGTCGATGGAAGCAGCGCTGTTGGTGCCGCAATCGACTGTGACGATCAGCGTCGCGCCGCGCGAGACGAGTTCGCGCATCGCTTCCGGATTGGGGCCGTAACCCTCGAAGATGCGGTCCGGTATGTAGATCTCCGACGCCACCGAGAAATGCGCGAGAAAGCGCTTGAGCAGCGCCGACGAGGCGGCGCCGTCGACATCGTAGTCGCCAAAGATCGCTACCTTTTCCCTGGCCATCACCGCCTGGGCGATACGAGAGGCGGCCTTGTCCATGTCGGTCAGCGATGCCGGGTCGGGCAGCAGGTTGCGGATGGTCGGATCGAGGAACCGCTCGGTCTGATCGGCGGTGACGCCGCGCCCGGCCAGCACGCGCGCCACGATGTCGGGCACGCCATAACCTTGCGCGATGGCGAGCGCGGCCATGTCCTGGCGCTCGGTCAGCCGGTGTTCCCAGGAAACGCCGGTGGCCGATTGCCTTACATCGAGGAAAAAGCGTCTTTCCCCCGTCACGTGGTGCGCCGTCTGCAATTTGTCATTGCGCACAATATGCAACGGCTAACTGAGTCGAAATCAAAACTTTTCCAGATCCTGATGCCTGGCCTTGATTTCGCGCACGGTCCGCGATGACGAGCGCAGCACGATCGTGTGCGTGGTGATGAAATTGCGGCCGAACTTGACGCCGGCCAGCAAATTGCCGTCGGTGACGCCGGTCGCGGCAAACAGCACGTCGCCGCGTGCCATGTCTTGCGTGTGGTAGATCCGTTTGGTGTCGGAGATGCCCATCTTGGCGGCGCGCGCCAGCTTTTCCGGCGTATCGAGGATCAACCTGCCCTGCATCTGGCCACCGGTGCAGCGCAAGGCGGCAGCTGCGAGCACGCCTTCCGGCGCGCCTCCGGTGCCGAGATAGATATCGATACCGGTCTCGTCCGGATCGGTGGTGTGGATGACCCCGGCGACATCACCGTCGCCGATCAGACGGATCGCGGCGCCGGTCGCCCGCACGGCTTCGATCAACGCGCCATGGCGTGGCCGGTCGAGAATACAGGCGGTGATCTCCGCCACCGGCACGCCCTTGGCCCTGGCGAGGCTGGCGATGTTTTCGGCCGGGGAGGCATCGATGTCGATGATGCCGTCGGCATAGCCCGGGCCGATCGCAATCTTGTCCATATAGACATCCGGCGCGAACAAAAGGCTGCCTTTTTCGGCAATGGCAATAACGGCCAATGCGTTGGGCAGGTTCTTGGCGCAGATCGTCGTGCCTTCGAGCGGATCGAGTGCGATGTCGACAGCCGGGCCTTTGCCGGTACCGACTTCCTCGCCGATATAAAGCATCGGCGCCTCGTCGCGCTCGCCTTCGCCGATCACCACCGTGCCGTTGATGGCAAGACGGTTGAGCTCCTGCCGCATGGCATCGACCGCAACCTGGTCGGCGGCCTTCTCGTCGCCGCGTCCGCGCAATCTGGCGGCCGCGACCGCTGCGCGTTCGGTGACGCGCACCACTTCCATGGTCAGTATCCGGTCGAGGCCGGCGACAATGTTCTGGGCCACATTCATCGATGGACAATCCTCGTTGGCACTTTGTTTTTATGCATGTCGTTGTCCCAAAACCGCTGCCCACTTTTTGGCGACATGCATTGGCCTCCCGCCAGAGACGCGCTTCTTGTGTCAAAGCCCCGTGACAACAGCAAGACCTGCGCCGGGCCTTTTTAAAGCGCAGCAATATCAAACGATTAAAGGCAAAATGTGAGACTGCTATCCGGCCCGCTCGATGCGGATGACTTGCGGCTTGTCGGTCAGAAGGCTGTCCCTGGTGATGCCGTCGACGGCCTTGCGCACCGCCGCCTCGGTCGTCTCGTGGGTCACCAGGATGACCGTCTTCTGTGCCTCGGTTTCCGGCCCGGCGGCATGCTGGACGATCGATTCCAGGGAAATGTCGTTGTCGGCCATGCGCTTCGCTATTGCCGCGAAGACGCCGAGGCGGTCGTGCACGGTCAGCCGGATGAAATAACCCCCGGCATGGCTGCGCATCTGCGCCTTTTTGTAAGGCTTCAATTCCTTCGCCGGCCGACCGAAGACCGGACCATGCTGGAAGCCAGGCCGGCTCTTGGCGATGTCGGCAATGTCGCCGATCACCGCCGATGCGGTGGCGTTGCCGCCGGCACCGGGGCCGGAGAGCAGCAATTCGCCGAGGATGTCGGTCTCGATGGCCACCGCATTGGTGACGCCGTGCACTTGCGCGATGACCGAGGCCGTCGGCACCATGGTCGGATGCACGCGCTGCTCGATGCCGCTTTCGGTGCGTTGGGCGACGCCAAGCAGCTTGATCCGGTAGCCGAGATCGCCGGCCGCACGGATATCGGCCTGGCTGATGTTGGAGATGCCCTCCATATAGATATCGTTGGCTGCGATCCTCGTGCCGAAGGCCAGGCTGGTCAGGATCGACAGCTTGTGGGCAGTGTCATGGCCCTCGATGTCGAAGGTCGGGTCGGCTTCGGCGTAGCCCAGCCGTTGCGCATCCTTCAGGCAGGCATCGAAGGACAGGCCCTCGGCCTCCATGCGTGTCAGTATGTAGTTGCAGGTACCGTTGAGGATGCCGAAAACGCGGGTCACCGAATTGCCGGCCATCGCCTCGCGCATTGTCTTGATAACCGGAATGCCGCCGGCCACCGCCGCCTCGTAATTGAGCAGCACGCCTTTCCTCTCGGCGATCTCGGCCAATGCCACCCCGTGCTTGGCAAGCAATGCCTTGTTTGCGGTAACGACATGTCGGCCGGCCTCGAGCGCCGCTTTGACGGACGAGCGCGACGGGCCTTCGTCGCCGCCGATCAGCTCGACGAAGACATCTATCTCGGCGATCTGCGCCATCTTGACGGCATCGTCGAACCACTGTGCTGTGCCAAGATCAACGCCGCGGTCGCGTTTGGGATCGCGGGCCGAAACCGCCGACACCACGATATCGCGTCCGCACTGCCGCGTCAGTTCGGCCGCCTTGTCGCGCAGCACACGGGCCACAGACGCACCGACGGTGCCGAGGCCGGCAATTCCAACACGCAACGCTTCAGCCATGTCCGGCGACGCCCCTCAACAATTCGGTCGATGTGTATAAGATCAGCGATGCGCGGCGAGCGGTACGACATTATTCGGCTGCTTGGCGCTGGATGCGAGGAAGCGCTTGATGTTGCGCGCCGCTTGCCGGATCCGATGCTCGTTTTCGACCAGCGCGATGCGCACGTGATCGTCGCCATGCTCGCCGAAGCCGACGCCCGGCGCCACCGCGACGTCGGCGTGCTCGATCAGGAGCTTGGAGAACTCAAGCGAGCCAAGGTGCTTGAACGGCTCCGGGATCGGCGCCCAGGCGAACATCGATGCCGCCGGTGCGGGAATGGTCCATCCGGCACGGCTGAAGGAGTCGACCATGACATCGCGGCGTTTGCGGTAGACGTCGCGCACTTCGGCGATGTCGGCGCCGTCGCCGTTCAGTGCATGCGCCGCCGCCACCTGGATCGGCGTGAAGGCGCCATAGTCGAGATAGGATTTCACCCGCGTCAGCGCCGAGATCAGCCGTTCATTGCCGACCGCAAAACCCATACGCCAGCCCGGCATCGAAAAGGTCTTCGACATCGAGGTGAACTCGACGGCGACGTCTATGGCGCCCGGCACCTGCAGCACCGAAGGCGGCGGATTGCCGTCGAAATAAATCTCCGAATAGGCAAGATCCGACAGGATGATGATGTCGTTCTTCCTGGCGAAGGCCACCACCTCCTTGTAGAAATCGAGCGAAGCGACCAGTGCCGTCGGGTTGGACGGATAATTGAGGATCAGAGCCAGCGGCTTCGGGATCGAATGGCGGATGCCGCGCTCCAGGGCCGGGATAAAGCCGTCGTCCGGCTCGACCTGCAGCGAGCGGATGACGCCGCCCGACATAATGAAGCCGAAGGCGTGGATCGGATAGGTCGGATTGGGGCACAGGATCACGTCGCCGGGGGCGGTGATCGCCTGTGCCATATTGGCGAAGCCCTCCTTCGAGCCGAGCGTCGCCACCACCTGGCTGTCCGGGTCGAGCTTCACGCCGAAGCGGCGGGCATAGTAGTTGGCCTGTGCACGGCGCAGACCCGGAATGCCGCGCGACGACGAATATCGGTGCGTGCGCGGATCGCGCACCACCTCGCATAATTTGTCGACGATGGCCTTGGGCGTCGGCAGGTCCGGATTGCCCATGCCAAGATCGATGATGTCGGCGCCGCGCGAACGGGCGCTGGCCTTCAGGCGGTTGACCTGTTCGAAGACATAGGGCGGAAGCCGGCGGACCTTGTGAAATTCTTCCATGGCAGTTCCAGACAGTGAGGTTGCGGTCGCGCGTATAAGCTTATTTGCAACTAGGGTCGAGAGCGGGGTCGCATTTGCCTTCGATCTGCTTCAGCGCCTCGGCGCCGTGTTTTTTTGCCAGCTGGTCCAGCGCTGCCTGGTCCGCAACCTTGACGCCGCCGCCCTTGGCGGTCTGGCTCTGCTTCTCGGCCTTCAGTTGGGCGAGCTTGGCGTTCTTTTCCTCGTCGGTGAATTGCTCGGCCGCCACCTGCGGCCGGATGTTCAGGTTCGGATAGGAACCGGTGTCCTTCGCGCCGACAAGGCCGGTGGCGGGCGCCGCACCTTCCATGTTGCTGCTCGTGCAACCGGCCATCGCCAACATGACGAGCGCCATGCGGCAAAAACGACCAGTGCCGGAAAAAACGTTCTTGCCAATATTAATCGTCATATTGTTTTCCTGGCGGCCGGGTTAGAGCACATTGGACCCTGTTCGATATCCCATGGTAATATGTCAACAAAACGCTTCGGGAGGAACCCCGCGAACCATGGCCAAAACACCCGATTCGGGCAAAGCGGAAGATGACCAACCTTCGACCGTCGAGCAATATCTGGTGAAGGACCCGGAACGATTCGCTCTGAACATGGCCCGCATGATCGAGCAGGCCGGCAAAGCCGCCTCGGCATGGGCCGAGCCGCGGGAAAAGGGCGAGGTACGCGATCACGTCGCCGAGCCGGTCGTCGACATGGTGAAGACGTTCTCCAAGCTCACCGAGTACTGGCTCTCCGACCCGCAGCGCGCGCTGGAGGCGCAAACGCGGCTGTTTTCCGGCTACATGACCGTCTGGGCCAATGCTGTCCAGCGCGTCGGCGCCGGCGCCGAGGACGCCGAGGATGCGGTCAAGCCCGAGCGCGGCGACAAGCGTTTCCAGGACCCGGAATGGGGCCGCAACGCCTTCTTCGATTTCCTCAAACAGGCGTATCTGGTCACCTCGCGCTGGGCGGCCGAACTGGTCGAGCACGCCGACGGCCTGGACGAGCATACCCGCCACAAGGCCGGCTTTTATGTCAAGCAGGTGTCCAATGCCATCTCGCCGTCGAATTTCATCCTGACCAATCCGGAATTGTTTCGCGAGACTGTCGCCTCGAACGGCGAAAACCTGGTGCGCGGCATGAAGATGCTCGCCGAGGACATCGCCGCGGGCAAGGGCGACCTGAAGCTGCGGCAGGCAGATTATTCGCCCTTCGAGATCGGCAAGAATCTCGCCGCCACGCCGGGTAAGGTGGTCGGCCGCAGCGACGTCGCCGAAATCCTGCAATACGAGCCGACTACCGACACCGTGCTCAAGCGGCCGCTGCTGATCTGCCCGCCATGGATCAACAAATACTACATCCTCGATCTCAACCCGCAAAAATCCTTCATTCGCTGGGCGGTCGAGCAAGGCCACACCGTGTTCGTAATCTCCTGGATCAACCCGGACGAGCGGCACGGCGCCAAGAGTTGGGAGGCCTATATCAGGGAGGGCCTGCAATACGGCCTCGACACGATCGAGAAGGCAACCGGCGAAAGGCAGGTCAACGCCATCGGCTATTGCGTCGGCGGCACGCTTCTGGCGGCGGCCCTGGCGCTGATGGCGCAGGAAGGCGACCACCGCATCAAATCCGCCACCTTCTTCACGACCCAAGTCGATTTCACCTATGCCGGCGATCTAAAAGTGTTCGTCGACGAGGAGCAGGTCGCGGCCGTCGAGAAGGCGATGAACGAGAAAGGCTATCTCGACGGCACCAAGATGGCGACTGCCTTCAACATGCTGCGCTCGGGCGACCTGATCTGGCCCTATGTCGTCAACAACTACATGCGCGGCAAGGATCCCCTGCCCTTCGACCTGCTCTACTGGAATGCCGATTCGACCCGCATGGGCGCTGCCAACCATTCCTTCTATTTGCGCAATTGCTATCTCGAGAACAGGCTCTCGCAAGGCATGATGGAACTGGCGGGCCGCACGGTTTCGCTGAAGGACGTTACCATTCCGGTCTACAACCTCGCCTCTAAGGAGGACCACATCGCGCCGGCGCTATCGGTATTCCTCGGCTCGAAATATTTCGGCGGCGAGGTCGACTACGTCATGGCCGGCTCCGGCCACATCGCCGGGGTCGTCAATCCGCCGGCGGCGCAAAAATATCAATACTGGACCGGCGGCAAGCCGGCCGGCGACTTTGACCAATGGCTCGCCCGGGCCACAGCCCACCCCGGTTCCTGGTGGCCGCACTGGCAACGCTGGATCGAAGCCAAGGACAATACCCCCGTTCCGGCCCGCAAACCGGGCGAGCACATGCAAGTTCTAGGCGAAGCCCCCGGCACCTATGTCAAGGTGCGCGTGTAACCATCTGTAATGTGTGGTGAGTTGACGCGCCGCCAAAAGCGGGCGAAATGGTGCCGTCAACCCTGAGCAGCCTTGATTCATCCTCTAGCCGCCAAATTACTTTGAGGCTTGCAGATTTGACACAGGTCTCGTTTCCGGTTCGGGGAACAAGGGTCATTTCGACGAGACGTTTCGGCGCCGCGCCAATGACGAACCGGTCGGATATCGAGGGGGAATTTTGTTTTGAGATCAGCAGGATCGCGCCTCGCGAAGGGAGAAAGCCGCGCCATTGTGGCGGCGCTTTTCTCGGTGCTCCTGGCGTCCTGCACCTCGGCCGGCGACCCGACCATGTCGGTCGGCATGCCAGGCTACAATACCTCGGCTACCGAAATCAGCACGGCCGCCGGTGCGCCCCAGGCCAGCACGGCCGCATCATCGTCGCAGATGACAACCGCACAAATGACGATGAATGCCGACGGTGACGCCAACCTTCCCGAGCAAGTCGCCTATGTGCCAATAGCCAAGCCAGGGGCCAAGCCCGATGCCGGCTTCCCGATCGCCGTTCCAACGGCAGCCGAGACGATCGCGGGACACACGCCGCAGCCGCTGCAACCAAACGCCCAGACGGCCGAACAGGCCGTGGCACAGAACAGTGCTGATGCATCGAAGCCCGACGCCAAGGCCGCCGCGGCGGCGACGAACAACCCGGTCTATGTAACCGCCGGCGAGATGCCGCAGCCACAGGCCTACGCACCGAAGAAAAACTTCCTGGCCTCGCTGTTCAGCGCCACCCCCGCTTCGGCAGCATCGCCGGCCAACAGCAGATCGGGCGGGCAGGCAGCGGTCGTGCAGGCCAAGGCGACGCCTGCGGCAAAACCCACCGTTACCCTGGCCTCGGCCAATCCGGCTGAAAAGCCGGTGCAGCTGGTGTCGACCGGCGATACCAGCCATTTCACGGCCGATGCGCTGCCGGGCGTGCGCCAGACGGCGCTGTTCGAGATCAAGCGCAAATCCGGCCTCGACGATGAGAGCGACGTCGATCTCAACGAAGACGAAGGTTCGGGTGGCGCCTACCAGGTCGCCTCCGCCGCCGGCCTTGCCCGGCTGGCGCCCAACGGCCTCCTGAAACAGAACGAAAGCGTCGATGTCGCCTGCTTGAAGCCGTCGCTGGTTCGCGTGCTGAAGACGATCGAAGGCCACTACGGCCGCAAGATGACGGTCACCTCCGGCTATCGCGATCCGGCCCGCAACCGCCGCGCCAACGGCGCCAAGAATTCGCTGCACATGTACTGCGCCGCCGCCGACATCCAGGTTCCCGGCGTCTCGAAGTGGGAACTGGCAAGCTACATCCGCACCATGCCGGGCCGCGGCGGCGTCGGCACCTACTGCCACACCGAATCCGTCCATGTCGATGTCGGCCCCGAGCGCGACTGGAACTGGCGTTGCCGCAGGCGCGGTTAGGGCGAGGTTCTTCGGCCACTGCGAAGTTCGCTCGGCGACGCTACATCATGCCGCAAAACCAGCTTGGCTGTCGGAAAGACGCGGTTTGGAGCCAAAGGAAAAAAGTTGTCGCAGCCGGCGGCAGACGGGTTGCCGGTTTGTCGCGACGCAACTATAAGCGCTCACATCTGAGCGCGCCCATCGTCTAGCGGTCAGGACACCGCCCTTTCACGGCGGTAACAGGGGTTCGATTCCCCTTGGGCGTACCACCTTCATCTAATTTCCCTTTTCTTTCAAAGCCTTGCGGCGGTGAATGTCCAACTTTTCTACCGGGTTGGACAAATCCTGTTCTCTTTTTGCCCTAGACACCTTCTCCATGCCGGTGTCGCTCAACCGTTTCCGGTTGAACTTCTTGACATAGGTCCGCGCCTCGTCGGGAGTGCTATGGCCGAGGAAAGTCATGATCTCCAATTCGCTCGCGCCGGCATTACCAAGGCGCGTCGCACCGGCCTTTCTGAGGCCATGAGAGGCGCAGTGCGGCAGTCCGGCATCGACGCACTGATCATGAAACCAATTGCCAAATGTCGTCGGCTTGTACGGCCTATCGCCGGTGTGCGTGAGAAACAGCATCCGATCGCCAGGGACCAGCGCTAAAACTTCTTCGAGCTCCTCGATGATAGGCAAGTCCACGTCGCCGCCGGTCTTGCCGCGGCGATAAGCGATTCGCCCGTGGCGCACGCTCTGGCGCCCCAGCTTGACGACGTCTTGCCGAGCCGCACCGGAATTGAGGATCAGCCGCAACGCGAGAACCGCCTTGGACGCTTTGCCGTGATGCGCCTCGAACTGGATGATCTCGTCTTCGGTCCAGGTATGGAAACCGTCAGAGTTTTCGGCATAGCGTTCCACGTCGAGCGTCGGGTCGACGGCGATCAGCTTCTTACGCATTGCAAAACGGCATAGCCTGCGAAGCAATTTCAGCAGGTGATTGGCCGCCGACGGCGTGTCGGCTTTCTTGCCGATGATCGCCTCGACGTGCTCTGTCCGCAAAGTAGCGACACGCCGCTTCCCATAAACCTTGCTGAAGCGATCAAAGTCCTTGCCGAGATTGTACTGCGAGATCGGTCGAAGCTTCTTCCACTTCGGCGAGCGCTTGTAGTGCTCAATCAGCCAATCGAATGTGCCGTATTGGTGCCGGGAAGGCATCGCGGCCGCGCGGGATCCTTGCAGCGCGGCCTCATAGGCTTTGCGGAATTCAATCGAGCCGTATTCGCCTGGCAGATAGGTCTGCGGCACGCCCTTTTTCCGGAAGCGCCAACGCATTTTGCCGTGGCGATCGGGGGCCGGCGAGACGCCGGGGAATGGGTTGGCCGCGCGGCGTTTCATGAAAGGACATCGTCCCATTCGCTGGCGTCATCGCCACTCTGCGCCCCCCGGCGCGTGGTTTCAACCTGCACCTCGACGCGGCCATCGGGATAGGAAACAAACTTGGCTCGATCATAGCCAGCGAGCTTGGCCGCCTTGAAGAGGCGCGTCGCGTCCGCCTGGGTAATGAGAGCAGATCTATTGGCCATGAGGGCTAGCTTTCCGGATCCGGTGAGAAAGTTGCGGATGCAGCCGGGGCAACCATCCACCCGGCTGCATCCGCTTTGGCTTGCCGCGCTGTACATCCGAGCGCGACAGGCCTTCTCATGCGATTTCAACCAATCCCGGATCATGACTATTTGCCGGGCGGAATTGGCGTGAGAGGACGAACCGCGCGCCCCTGAAGGTCCCGGCAGATTCCTAGAACGCGCCGTTGAGCCTGAACTGACCGCCACCAAGCGCAACACCAAATTTTTTGTTGGTGCCGGCAGTCGTCGTCAGCTCGTCGTCGGCAACCACATAGTAGGCGAGAGTGCCGGCGGCGAAGACATCACCGCTCTTCAGCGGCAGGTCCTTGAAGACGCCCTCAAGCCGCGTCTGCACGACTTGGCCGCTGGCGGCAGCGCCGACGGCGATGCCGACGATGCTGCCGACGCAAACGATATCTCCCGGCGCGCGGTCGACGGGCGCCGTCAACGGCACCGTATGGCCATCCTGGACAAGGTTTCTCATTGTCGATTTCTCCTGATTTTACGCCGGTCCGGCGTTTTTGTAGGCGCCGCGATAGTCGATCCATCCGGCGCCGAAGGCGGTGGAAACGCGAGTGATGACCGCGTGCCGGTTGATTGGAGCCTCTGTACGCACCTCCGGATCGTCCATGCCGTTGACGGTGCCATGCTCGAGGCTCATCTGCCGCTCCGGCCGGGCGAATAGGTACCAGGCCTTCGGGTCGGCGAGCCGATGTTCAACGACCGGCGTCAGCTTGCCCGAGAACGGGTTGACCTCGTCGACCGAGGTGGCCGTGATCGCGGCGAGCAGCTGCTCGGCGGTCGTTTCGAGCTCGGGCGGAATTACCAGGAAGGAGGGTTGAACGCCGATGTCGCGTAGCCCGTCGATGTCCTTCTGCCGGCGCATGGCGAGCCGCCCCGCCGAAAGCGTCGTCACATCCAGCACCGCACCGGCACCAGCCAGGTTGCCGTGGCTGGCGTGGAACACGGCGACGCCATCGGACAGCACCGGGTTCGACTCGATCCGGTTGACGATCACGCGCGCCTTGCCGTCGAGCACGGTTTCGCCGATGCGAAGCGCCGGCTGCACCAGCAAGCCGAGATTGTCGTTGACTAGCGCTTCCGTCGTGATCTCGATCATCCGCGAGCGAATGACGGCAAAGGTCTTTTCCTTGCGCTCCCCGATCGTCCCATACTGCACCTCTCCGCCCTCACCAGGCGGGAGCAACTCGGGGAACAGACCACCCTGGACGCTCTCCTTCTCGCGGAAATCCTCGTAGGTGGTTTCGTGAGAGATGCGCAGGATCTCGGGGTAATTGATGATCTGCGCCGCCAGCGCCGAGACAGAGACCGTATCCGACAGGATTTTCAGAAAATCATCCGTCGTCATCATGGCGCGGATTTCGGTGCGCCCTCCGGTCTTCGAGGCGACCGCAGCCGCCGCATCGCGGAGACCCATGCCAGGATGCGCACGCGATACGTCGTCGCCAAAGGCGGCGCGGACGATACCCGGCGAGTGCCGGTTCAACATGGCAATCGCCATCGGGTCGAAGAGATCGGCGGGATTGGGTTTGGGAGCTGCGCTCATCGGTTCTAGTCCTTACTTTGGGAGGAAGTCGTTCCAGGTAGTGGGCCCGCTGCGACTGCCGCGATTGCCAGGCTGCGCCAGTCCGGATATCGGCATCCGCATGGCCGCCAGGCGGCTGGCTTCATAGGCCGATGCCTGCGTCTGCCGGTCTTTTTCGGTCTGGCTGGACGCCTTCAAAGCATCCAGCTCGGCCTGCAGCTTGTCGGCGCGATCCTTCTCGGCCGAGGCCGAAAGCGGCCTCTCGCCGGCAGTCCAGTTGTTCTTTAGCGCCAGCGCCTTCAGCGCTTCCGGCGCCTTGGCATAGGCGCGATAATCGAAGGCCGCGAATGACTTCGCCTTCGCCTTGTCGACCTTGGTCGCGTAGCCGGCCTCGAGGGCTTCTTCGGCCGTGAACCAGATTTCGTCCTTCATCGAGGCGCGCACGGCATCCGGCGCCGCGCCAGACCGCGCTGCATAGATGCTGGCGTATTCGCCACTCAGGCGGTCGAGAAGCTCGGCCTGCTTGAGCTGCTCCGAGGCCGGCCCTACCGTGACGCCATGGGCCTCGTGCAACATCATCATGGCGCCCGCGCACATGGTGATTTCGCTGCCGGCCATGGCGATCAGCGAACCGGCCGACGCGGCCAGGCCTTCCACGACGACGCTGACGCCCGCCTTGTGGCGTGCAAGCGCGTTGTAGATGCCGATGCCATCGAAGGCATCGCCGCCCGGGCAGTTCAGCCGCACCGTGAGCGGCTTGCTGCCGTGCTGCGCCAGTGCGGCGATGACATCGTGCGAAGTGAACGAATTCGGGCCCCATGCGTCTTTGAAGACCGGGCCGTGCAGGATCAATTCGCCATTCTGATAGATGTCGGCCATCACGGAATTTCCTTGCGTTCGAATTCAGAGAGTTGCGCGAGCGCGCCGTTGACGATCTCGCCGAGGGGGAAAACAATGACCGGCTCGGCGTGTATCCCGCGCCGTGCCAGTGCTTCCCGCTTCTCGGGATTGATGGGACGATCCGGCGACCCGCCGGCCGCCAAGGGGATCTTGTCGCGGCGGCTGCCAATGCCGGGCAGGCCTTCGAAATCCTCGACGATCGAATCAAGCCGGATGCTGCGCGGATCACCGTGAAGGGGGAGAAACCTGCCGAGCGTGTAGCCACTGACGTGATCGACTTCGACCAGCTTGGCGGTCGCGCCCGACGGCCGCAGCATGATGTAGGTGTTCCAGTCCATCCCATCGCCGCGTAACAAGGTCTTGCCGGCGGCTTCTGCCATCTCGACGGACTGTGACAGCGACACTTCGAGGTCCGCCATGCGGCGCATGATAGCCAGCTTGACCACGTCGATAGCCGAATAGAGCCGCCGGTTGCCTCGGCCGGGATTGCGCGCGCCGAAGACTTCCCGAAGCGGGGTATTCATCTCGGATTTCCCACCCCTGTTGACCCAGGTTTGCAGGACCTCCGGCCGGAGCCGCGTGACAGCAAGAACCTCCGGCGTAGTGTACCGAGGTTCGACCAAATCTTGAGAGTCGGTGCTATTCATAGGAGCTAAATAGCACCGACTCTCAAAATCCGTCAACAAGAAAGTAGCAGCGCAATTCATCATGTGTGGCATCAGCCGCTTCGGCTCATCGCCCTGATGTCGTCGATTAGGCTTCGGAGGATGGTTATCTCCAGATCCTCGTCGTCCGTGTAATCGCGCTCGCGAACCCTGACTTTCACGGCCAGGCCCTCAATGGTATTGGCCTTGGTCTTCATGACCTTATCGAGCGCGCGACCGAAAGCTGCGGCCCTTTTCTCCTCCTTCTTTTCCGCCTTTGCGATGCGCGGCATGAGACGCGATCTGAGACGCTTAATCGCCTCTTCAAGCTGATCCTCGAGCTTCGCCGTCCGGTGCGTGGCCTCGTTCCATAGATCGCTCGCGGCGTTGAATTTGGCCTCGAGCCGGAGGAGCTTGGCGTCGGGGCGCCGGGGGGTTTTACCCATCACGACGCCTCCCCTGCGAGGCGCCTGATGTCGGCGGCGATCGAAATCAAGGCCTCGCTCTTTGCGTCAATTTTGTCGGCCGCCCGGAGCTTGACGAGGATACCCTCCAAGGTGT
Source organism: Mesorhizobium sp. M0195 (assembly GCF_040322115.1). Lineage (NCBI taxonomy): Bacteria > Pseudomonadati > Pseudomonadota > Alphaproteobacteria > Hyphomicrobiales > Phyllobacteriaceae > Mesorhizobium > Mesorhizobium sp. M0195. The sequence continues at coordinate 39,922 of NZ_JAMYSV010000010.1, forward strand.
TGGCCGGCATTGCCAAAATGCGATCGCCGACCTTGTAAAACTCCGCAGAGCGCGCGCGGTAGGCGGCCTCGGCGGCATCAACGCCGGCCTGGCGATTTATCTCATCCACCTTATCAAGGAAGGCATCCTGCAAAGCCCTGTGCGCGGCCCGCTGCTCTTCACGAGACTTGTGAAAATCACGCAAAGGCGCCGGCTGTTTCTCCGGAATTGCAAGGTCCCGAACAAGCATGGATGCAACCATTTCGTGGACGTCGTCCGGCATGCGCGGTTCCGCCCATGCGGCAGGCTGCGGCGGATAGAGCTTGTCTGCGATCTTGCCGGCCCGACAGCAGGCCTTGTCCGCCAGGTTCATCTGGGCCTCGGCTTCCGCCATTTCCTGATCAAGCCAGAAAAGGTCGGCGTCGGGATGCTCGGCGGCAGGCGCGGCCGGAATAGCCGCCACCAAGGCAGCGGCGGCGGCTGACGATGCTGCCAGGCCATGAAGGACCTGACGGCGGTTAATTGACAGCAAGCCTTCGGCGGCTGCCGCAACGAGTGCGTTCGGCATTAGAGAGTTTCTCCCCTTGCATCTAAGTTATATTTTTCCTATAACTCTGCAGGAAATCTAAAGTCAACTGTTTTCATTCAAGGCTGCATGAAATTGACAATCTCTCCGGCGCAGTGTAGGGCAGCACGGGCATTGATCGCTTGGTCCCAGGACCAGCTGGCCGAGGCATCGCATGTAGCGACAGCGACGATCGCCACATTTGAGACCGGAAAAAGGGTTCCCTACCCGAGGACCGTGGATGACATTCGCGAGGCCTTGGAAGCGGCCGGGATCGTCTTCATCGACAAGAACGGCGACGGACCGGGGGTGCGCTTGCGGAAGGATGTCTACGAAGCGGAAGTCGCGGCGCGAGCAGGCGCAGCGTTTAGGGCACTAAAGAAGGAATAGGAATACAGATGTCAAAATTAGATGATGCAATAAGAATAAGAAATCACGCGATCGGGCTGATTAGGTCTCACCGAGGGCAATGGGACAAATTCGGATATGTTGCGAAGATAGGCGACATGATCATATCCTATCGTACACCCTTTCAAAAGATACATGCGCCTGATGACGCTTCAAAGTATCAATGCGCCGTGCTTGGCATAAGAGCCGAGAACCTTCCGTATGGTCTAGATATCCATGTCAAAAAGAAGGTCATGAATATCGAGTGGGATGACCAGGGCGAGATCGATATCCGATCGTTCCGCCGCGGTGCTTGGGAAGAGGAATTACTGTCCAAATAAGCACTCCCCCTATCCCCCTCAATCTCTGCGCCCTGCCCGCAAACTGTCGCATTTTGATCAGCGAGGACAGGGCTCCAACGCGCTGCCAAGCACGTAGACGATGCCGCCTTCCATCTCGCCAGCAATGCCGCCCTGCGCCTTCACGGCCGCCACGCCGGCCGCGCTGAGCGCGCCTGTCGCCAGGTCGAGCTTTTCCCCACACCGCTCACAAGCCGTGCGCCATTCGCCCTGGTCGCGATGCCAGGTGCCCATGGTGTGGCCTCGCGCGGTCGCCCGTCGCACCGCAGCCGCTTGCGCCGTGGCGATGCTCAACGCCGGCAGCAAAGGCGCGACCCGAGCGTGAAACGTCGGCAATGTTTCACGGGAAGAGGACTGAAATGGCCGTGAGGTGCGGCCGGGCAACGAGATCGACTTCTTTTTAGGCATCGGCCCCCGCGCCCCCGTCCGCCAGGTGTGCGGCGACTTCCTGCCAGAGATCGGCGATACGATTGCTTGCTTCGGCGATCATCAGCCTGCGAAACAGCCGGTCCTCCCGGTCGTCGATCTCGGCCATGGCGCAAGCGATCCTGACCAGCTCTGTGTGCTCATCGCCGAGCTGCTGAAACCGCTGAGATAGAAATTCGCCGTCGATACCCACTAACGCGGCCCCATCATGCGGCCCGCTTCCGAGCGTCCAGTATCGGCTCTGACGGACAGCTGCTTAGCGATCGGGACCGGCCGAACGTTCGCATTGAACGCGGCGGCGGCGTCAACGCCGAGTTGCTTACCTACACCCGCCAGCATCGATGCGAAGGTACTGCCGCCTTCCCTGGCGGCCTCATTGATCGACCTCGCGGACTCTGCGATCGAGCGGCCACCGTCGTCGAAGGCCCCCTTGAGATCGGCAGTCGCCGCGGCTGTGGCCCGGTCCATTGCGCTGAAATCGATCTCGTTGCCAAAATAGCCGGCGCCCGGCTTCTCGAGCTGAACGCTGTTGCGAACGGCGGCGGCGTGCCCGCGACCGTAGAGCCGGTACTGCTCGGCCACGGTTGGCGCGACGGGGCGCGCGGTCGGCAGCGGTATGCGGCCCGGCTGGTCCTGACGCCTCGACGGCAGTTCCGGGCTGGCGCTCATTGGCCCCTTGGCGGCGATCAAGCCTTCCGGCGAACGCCAGCCGCCCTTAAAGGCCTTCATCCCCTGGTCATGATTGTCGAAGCCGTTGCGCGCCCACCACATGCGCTTTTCCCAAAAGCCCATGCCTTCCTTGTCGAGTTGCGCGTTGATGAACTGCGCCTTGTCCATATTGGAGCTGACGAAGTCCATGGCGCCGGTCGCGGCAGGCGCAATGCCGCCGCCGATGGCCCTGCTCATGCGCTCCCATGAAGCGGCCATCCTGTCGATCTTCGCCTTGTTCCCGTCGAGGATCACACCAAGATCGCGCATCGTCGAACCGTCGACATTCTCAATCGCCTTCTGGAAACCTTCCATGGCGCCGCGCCCTTGCAACAGGGCGCGCATGCCTTGCATGAACTGGGCATCGGTGAACAGCTGCGGGATCTTCGACAGGTCGCCCTTGAGCGCCCGCTCGGTCAGTTCGATGAACACATCGATCAGGTCGCGACCTTCCTTGCGCGCCTTGGCCATTTCCTTGCGCAGATCGACGCCGAACTTAGAGAAGCTCTTCGCCGTCTCATTCGATTCCATCTTCTGCAACACGTTCTGCAAATTGGTGGCGGCCGAGCTGGCGTCACCGGTTTGCAGGCGCACTGTCTGCAGCATCGATCCCAGCTTGCCCAAACCCTTCTCGCCCTCGTAGCCGAGCGCTGCCATGGCCGGCGCCAGCGACGGCAGATACTGGGCCATGTCCTTCAGTTCGAACTTGCCCTCTTTGCCCAACGTAACCAGGATGTCGAAGGCGCGCTGCATGTTGTCGCCGGTAAACTTGAACGAGCTTCCGATCGCATCTGCCGTAGTGGCGATGTCGGCAATATCGGCGCCGGCGGCCTGCGCGGTGGCGGCGACGGAAGGCAGGAAAGACAGCGCATCGTCGACGCTGCGGCCGGAAGCGACAAGTGCTTCGAGACCGTCCGTGATGCCGTCCTGCGTCATCGCATAGTCGAGCGCGGCACGGTCGACGGTGCGGAACATCTCGCCAAGCTTGTCCTTGCCGGCATCGGCGTTGACGGCGATTCTCGTCAGCCGGCGTTCGGCGTCGGCGAAGTTGGTCACCAGCGCGCCGGCACCGCGAACGACCTGGTAGCCAATCACGCCTCGCACGGCATTCATGGCGAGCATAGAGGTGCGCGCCATCGTGGTTTGCGTCCGATTGAACGCCAGCGCTTTCTGGTTGACCTGGTTGAGCTTGGCGGAAAGCTGGCCGAAGGCGCTCATCGAGCCGAGTTTGGCTGAAAGCCGCATCACGGCTTCAATCGTCTTGTTTGTCATTGCAGTTCCCCTTCAGGTTGTATGATGTGTGCAGCACGTGTGCACACGCGTTTGTGCGTGTACCGGTTGCGAGATCACTTACTAGAAAAATCCCGGGCTCCCCCGGGCCCGTATAGGTCAGAGGCCCTTGATACGGTCCCTACACCGGGGGTGGGGTCAGCCGAAAAGGGGGTCGGTATTGCCGAGCCCCTTGCTGGCGACCGGCTTGGACAGGGTCGCCGCACAGTCCTCAGACCAATGACATCCGCATTGCGGATTACGGCCCTGCCGGCTGCCAACTGATGACCCTTATCCATCATTCCAATTCACCACCTTTAGCGACACTTAGCGATACTTTAGCGATACTTTAAGCGATAGTTTATCGTGAGATATCAATAGGTTCGATACTTGCGGCACTTTTCGTCGCCTATAGGCTATAAAATTGAGTTTTGTTTTTTAAATTCTCTCGCATATAGGGACGCGTATAAGTATCGCAGGGTGTCGCAACTATTTGAAATTGTTACCTTTATCTCGCTGAACAAGGTGTCGCGAAGTGTCGCAAGGTGTCGCAAGTGTCGCGCCGGAAAAGCTAATGAAAACAACGAAAACGCCACTTTCCGGCAGTGCGCTGACCTAAAGCGGGGGTACGGGGTTTTAGTCATTTGAACCGCGCTTCATAGGTGACGATGCGGCCGGCAACACGCCGAATGGCGGTCTTCTGCATCAGCAATCCAAACCTCGTGAGGGTCAGATGAGGCGCGATCGTCTCGTCCGCCCATTCAATGTAGGCCTTGTGAAGCTGCCGCGCGGCGATGCCGACCCGGCAGTCTGCGACCAGGCGCGCCTCGACGAATGCGGCGACGTAGTGCAGCAAGCTCAAATCAGGGGGTCCGGGGGATTTGCCAACTGCCGGTAGACCGAGATCCTGCCACAGCTGGCGCGCAGCTCTGGCGCCAAATAACCGACTGGCAGCGTCGACGACGTGGGCTTTCGCCGCCAACTCCGACCAGTTTTCGGCAGCCGCGGTGCGAATACCGTCGCCACTACCGACGGTATTCGGACATGCGCGCTTATAGGCTTTCCATGCGTCTGCAGCGCGCCCAGTGTTACCGGCCTGCTGCATCCAGTCGCGCCGGCCGCCTTCGTCCAGCGCGTTCCACCAAGCCATGCCGGCGTGTTCGTCGGCCGTCGGCGCGGGATCTTGCGAGTTCCGCGATGCTACGCTTCCGATTGCGTCGGTGCCGACGCAATCCTTTCGCTCATCATCGGAAGGCCGGTTGGACAACGCGGCGAAAGCTGCAATGTTTTCAATGGGGGCCCTGCGACCGGTTGGGCAACCTAAGTGCTTGATCTTGCGAGAAACAAGCACGCCCCTTGGGCGTACCAGCAATTTCAACTTGGCATATGTCTATCGCCAGCGTGATGCTGGCAAGCGTGGCTGGACCCTACCCACTCTGAGGGGGTGTCAGCAAAGGGGCGAAGACAGACTGCGGATCGTGTCGACGGCTCCCTACGCCCTCAGCCCCCTCGCCTCGCCGCCGCGCTTGCGCGGAGGAACCATCATGTCCCTGGCAAGCAAGCCGCTCACCCGGCAAAAGGCCATGAAGGCCCGCCATGCGTCTTCGGTCTCGACGATGTCCACCGTGGCGCCAAAACAGGCATTGAACGCGGCCTGGTAGGTTGGCCCCTTCCGGCGAACCGGCCACGTTTGCAGCAAATCGAGCGCCTGCTCGACACTGTAGATTTCCTCGACCGGCTGGCCGGGCACAGGCGCGATACGCACCGGCACCGCAAATTGCAGTCTGTCCATTCGACCTCTCCCGAACCGACACCCCCGCAGCAACATCGTTCGGCATAAAAAGTTGCCGTGGCGGCTTCATGCTTGGGCCGACTTCTCGCCTAGAAATGTGTCGTCACTGCGGTAGCCAATGAACCCGGCGGAAGCATTAGGCCGCTACAGGCAAAGGAGGACGCCCCCTGGCGTGAATATCGCAGGTCCTCGACCGTCGCCGGCAGTTCGTCCTTGAACCTTGCGCCTTCCAGTGCCAAATCTGGGGAGATTTCTCTGGCGGGGGCTCATCCAGCCCTCGCATCCCTGCAAGACGGATAAAAATGGTCACCTATCTCGACGCCGCCACGGCACCGCTCAGAAACACCGGCCAGATCCGTCTTTACGACGAGGAAGGCTTTATCGGCATGCGCAAGGCTTGCGATCTCACCGCGCGCTGCCTCGACGAACTGGTATCGATGGTGGCGCCCGGCGTCACCACCGAAGCGATCGATCGCTTCGTCTTCGAGTTCGGCATGGACCATGGCGCGCTTCCGGCGACACTCAACTACCGCGGCTACACGAAATCATCCTGCACCTCGATCAACCACGTCGTCTGTCACGGCATACCCGACAGCAAGCCGTTGAAGGATGGCGATATCGTCAATATCGACGTCACCTATATACTCGACGGCTGGCATGGCGACTCCTCGCGCATGTATCCGGTGGGCACGATCAAGCGTGCCGCGGAGCGGCTGCTCGAAGTCACGTATGAGTGCCTGATGCGCGGCATCGCGGCAATCAAGCCGGGCGCCCGCACCGGCGCCATCGGCGCCGCCATCCAGACCTATGCCGAAGCCGAGCGTTGCTCGGTGGTGCGCGATTTCTGCGGCCACGGCGTCGGCCGGCTGTTTCACGACGCGCCGAATATCCTGCATTACGGCAGCGCCAGCGAAGGCGTCGAGATGCGGCCGGGCATGATCTTCACCGTCGAGCCAATGATCAATCTCGGCCGGCCGCATGTGAAAGTGCTGTCGGACGGCTGGACCGCGGTGACGCGCGACCGTTCGCTGTCGGCGCAGTACGAACACACGATCGGCGTCACCGAGACCGGCTGCGAGATCTTCACGCTGTCGCCAAAAAACCTCGACCGCCCCGGCCTGCGGGCCTAGTGTCTGGCAGATCGGGGCGTTACCGTGCCCGGCAAATGCTGGGTGGGCAGCCATGAACGGTGACGACGACGAGCGGGCCTTCTTTCCCGAAAGGCCGGTGCGATCGCCTGCGAAGGCGGTGGCCGCCGACAAGCCGCATTATCTCGGCCATCGCGACCGCTTGCGCGAGCGCTTCGCCGCCAGTCCTAACACCCTCCCCGACTACGAACTGCTCGAGCTTCTTTTGTTCCGGCTGATCCCGCGCGCCGACACCAAGCCGGTCGCCAAGGCCTTGCTGTCACGCTTCGGTACATTGGCCGAGGTCCTCGGCGCGCCCGTCGAGCGCCTGCAGGAAGTGAAGGGCATCGGCCCGGCGGTGGCGCTCGACCTCAAGGTGGTTGCGGCAACGGCGCAGCGCATGGCGCGCGGCGAGATCGCCGGCCGCGAGCTGTTGTCGACCTGGACGCAGGTTCTCGAATACTGCCGGTCGGTGATGGCCTTCGAGGAGCGCGAGCAGTTCCGCATCCTGTTCCTCGACAAGAAAAACGCGCTGATCGCCGACGAAGTGCAGCAGGTCGGCACCGTCGACCACACACCGGTCTATCCGCGCGAGGTGGTCAGGCGCGCCCTGGAGCTCTCTGCGAGGGCGATCATTCTGGCGCATAATCATCCGTCGGGAGACCCGACGCCGTCGCGCGCCGACATCGAGATGACCAAGCTGATCATAGAGACGGCCAAACCGCTTGGCATTGCCGTTCACGACCACATCATCATCGGCAGGAAAGGCCACTCCAGCATGAAGGGCCTGCTGCTGATCTGAGGTTTGGCGTTGTTTTCAGCTTTGTCCGCTGTGCGCCTATGTACCGCAACCTCAAGGCGGTCGGCTCGATAAATTCTGGCGCCGAGGCTCAGCTGGCCGTGCGCAGGCGCCGCGATCGGACAAATGTCTTAAGTCCCTCGGAGTCTAACGGGTGGCCGAAGGCATAACCCTGCAATATGTCGCAGCCCAGGCCCTTGAGTAGCCGTGCGTGCTGCATCGTCTCGACGCCTTCCGCCACGACCTCGATACCCAGCGATTTGCCGATTTCGATGATCGACGAGACAACCTGCCTTCTCTGCGGCGATTTGACGATTGGGGTGACCAGCTGCCGATCTATCTTCAGCCGGCGCGGCTGCAACTTCAGCAAACTGACCATCGAAGCGTAGCCGGTACCAAAATCGTCTATTTCGATGTCAATCCCCAGTTCTTTTATTTGCTCGATGTTCCACGTGACAAGATCGTCGTTCTCGTCCAGGAAAATCGACTCAACAAGCTCGAACGAAACTGTTCCTCTCTTGATATCTTGTTCTCGTAGGCTCTTGATAAGCTCCTCGTCTTGAAGGCGCCTCGCCGAGACATTGACCGACACCCGTGGAATGTTAAGTTTTGCAGCGGACCACTCTTCGAAATCCGAAAGCGATTGCTTCAATATGGCTTGGTCGATGATCGAGACGACGTTCAGTTCTTCCGCAATCCTCAGGAAGATGTCGGGCGCCAAAATACCCTTTACTGGATGTTGCCACCTCGCCAGCGCCTCAACCCCAACGATTTCGAGCGTCTTTGCGTCAAATTGGGGCTGGTAGAACGGGATGAACTCGTTGCGCTCGAGGCCGCCGAGAATTTCGTCGGCAATCCGTTTTGTATCGACGATTTCGCTTTGCATCGCGTCAGTGAAGAATTCGTATCGATTGCGCCCTCGGCTCTTTGCTCGGTAAAGCGCGATATCTGCGTTCACCAGCAGGTGTTTGGCTTCGACATCTTTTCCGTTGTCGACAGCTATACCCACGCTGACGCCAAAACGGCACCGGTGGCCCTGATAATAGACGGGCTCGCGCATCTGGCTGATGACCCGATCGGCAAGCAGCGCCAGTTGCTTGGTATCGTCGCGTACCACGCACAGAACGATGAATTCGTCTCCTCCAATGCGGGCGACGAATCCTTCGTCGCCGACCTTCGATCTGAGGACTGTCGACGCGTGAACCAGCATCGCGTCACCGGCGGCGTGGCCCAGCGTATCGTTGATGTGCTTGAACCGATCCAGATCGATGTGAAGCAGTGCCGCACGCCCGCCTGAGCGCCTGGCGTTTGCCGCGTAGTCTTCCAGTACCTGGTCGAGGTAACGCCGGTTGGGCAAGCCGGTCAGCGAGTCATGAAGCGCAATGTGCTCTATGCGCGCCTTGGCCGACTCGAGTTCTGCATTTTTCGACTCCGACAGCTGTTTTGCGCGAACCAGATCCTTGTTCAGCAGGACGTCGGCAGTCACGTCCCATTCCGCGCCGATCATTTTTGGGGTGTCGTTTGTGGCCCGGTAAAGGATCGCCTTGGACCGGACATGACGGACCTCGCCATTCGGGCGCACAATCCGGTACTCCGACAAATATGGTCGTCCGCTGGCCACCGCCGTATCGAAATCTGCGTTGGCGCCAGCCAGATCATCTGGATGGATCGCTCCCGCCCAGTCTGTGTAGCCCCGGTGCTCCCCCGCTGGTTTGCCATATATTTCATTGACGCGTTCATCCCATGTAAGCTCGTTGGTCGCGAGATCGTGTTCCCAAACCCCGATAGCCGAAGCTTCCAGAGCGAGTTCGAGGCGTCGTGACAATCGGCGCAATTCCGCATAATTGCGCTGTCTTTCGCCTATCAGACGACCAGTGACCAGGAAAGGGAACACAACCAAGGCCCCGGCCGTCGCCATGATCGCGCGCAACAACCATGCGTTACTTGGCGTCGAAGGCCAGCCGTTCTTGGGAATGGCAGCGAGCTGCCACGAGCCGGAAGGAAGCAAAACGTCAGCCGTCACCGGATCGCTTTTGCTGATCTCCTCATTGCCGTAGAATTGACCACCTCGGTGACCGAGGGCGTCCCTGCCGATCAGCGCTACGTCGATCCCGAGATCGTCGTCAAGCATGCCGCTCGCTTTGTAAAGGCGCTGCACGTCGACAACGGCTGAAATAATGCCCCAGAACCTTTCCGTGTTGCCCGCGCTGGGCACGAAAACCGGAAAGCGGCCGATGAAGCCTTGTCCCCCCTGCTTCAGCTCGACGGGACCGGCAAGCACCAGCTTGCGTTCATCTCGCGCCCTCAGCGCAGCCGCACGCTGCCGCTCGTTCTTGCGGTAGTCCAGGCCCATCGCCTGCTCATTACCCTCCATCGGGTACATCAGGGAAACGACCAGATCGGGCGCGCCGGCAATATTGTTCAATTGCGAGTCGGCGCCAAATAGATTGCTCGCCAGCGAGGCGAAGCGTTGCTGTCCCATATAAGGCTCGGTCACGACGGCGGCGACCAATCCACGCACGAGTTGAAGGTTTCCGTTGATATTGCCTTCGAGCTTGGCGCGGATGAGATTGACCTTGGTCAACACGTCCGCACGGACGGCCTGGTCCGAGACGACTTTGTTCTGGTGCTCCGCGAACGCGGCGCTGATAAGTATGACGATAAGCGCGATCGCCGCCGGAATGTTTGCCGACGAAAAGACGACCTCCTTGATGCCGCCGAACTTAGCGCGGAAAAAAGCCAATAGGCGATTCCTCAAGTGCCATTTCAGGTTCCCGGGTCGACCCGATGAGGAACATTAGCTTTCAATGTTTAATGTCACCTTCACGCTCCTTAGAGCTTTTGCGCTTTCCGACCCGTTGCTGATGTTGCAGGCCCGAGCGGCTGGAGCCAGCTGCCGATTTCCACTGACATCGTCCCACTGATTGAGTTGAGATGCGCTGGCGCCGGCGATCCTTCGGAAGATCGAGGAGCGCGAGCGATTGCAAACTTCGACGCTCCGACCCGAGTACTCAGGAGCGTCGACCTGGACTAGTGCCCCTCGATCGCCTTGGGAGACACAAGGTATGGTATCTTGCCGATGCTACGCTTCGTCGCGCCAATGGAATAGGCCATCGGTATCTTGGGAGAGTTCTCTGGCAAGCCGTACATATCCTTGCCGGCCCGCACGGCAAATGAAAAGTGCTGCCACGAAACAGTGTCATGCTCATTGAGAAAATCGAGCGTCAGACCAGCTGAAATCAGCGCATTCACCACGTCACTGATCGGGTGGATCCATTCATAATAGCGAGGATGCTTCAGGATGCGGTCATCGCCGGTGTAGGTCAGTTCCTCGTTCCAGGCGAGCGGCCGAGCTATCGGCGTTCGCCAGTCGTGCTTCAATTCCAGGGCCGCGGCCTTTCGATCGCACTGAAACATCAATGGATGGCCCTCGGCCATGTAGAGACGGCCGCCGGGTCTCAGGAGGTCGGCAACCACCCGCGCCCAACGGAACACGTCGTCCAGCCAGTTTACCGAGCCCCATGTAACGTAAGCGATGTCAAAGGTCCGACCGAGCGCTTCCACCGCTTCGAACAGTGGCGCTTCCACGAAGCGCACGTCGGTGCCTGCCTTCGCAGCAAAATCCCGCGCCGCCGCGATCGCCGCCGGTGAAAAGTCGAGCCCCGTCACACTGCCTGCGCCGAGATTCTTCAGGCTGATCGTGTCGAGGCCGATGTGACACTGCAGGTGGACGATATCCTTGCCGGCAATATCGCCGACCTCGCGCGTTTCCAGCTCATAAAGATTGGATCCGCCGGCCAGCACATTCTCGATGTGGTAGCTGCCCGTTGTGTCGGTCGAGTGCAGTTCGGCCCGATCATCCCAATTAAGGCGGTTCGCACCCAAAAACCGTTCCAAATTCCCCCACCCCTGACTGACGCATGGTAAACAAGTCGTTAAAGTACCTTTGCAGCGAAAGTATCGCGCGTCAATCCGGACTGGGCGGCGGCAGTGTGCCACCGCTCGCGAAAGCCATAGCCCCGGGAAAGCTTGCTGCTGATCAAAAGCTTCTGGCGCAGTCGCCGTGCCCGGCGACAAGACCCCGCAGGTGCCCCCTGACGTCACCGTCGTGGTCTGCATGTGGATTAGTCAGTTCCTCAGCCCCCCGCGGCCACCATCGCGATGTTTCTGGAGATCTCGTTTGTGGGGTCAACTGCGTCTGCCATGCCGCTCGTGAGTGCTCGGTAGAGTGCCACATAATCGCTGCACATGCGCTCGACCGTGAACCGCTTCTCGAACGTCTGCCGCACTCGTGCGCGATCGAGGCTGTCGATGCGCCGGAGCGCGCCCACAGCTTCCTCCACCGTATCCACGATCCATCCGGACACACCGTCATCGATGATCTCCGGGACGGCGCCACGCCGGAACGCAATCACCGGCGTACCGCAGGCCATTGCTTCGATCGTCACGAGCCCGAAGGGTTCCGGCCAGTCGATCGGGAACAAAAGCGCTTTCGCATTGCCCAGAAAATCCGCCTTTTGCCGCTCATCGATTTCGCCAATGAACTCCACGTTCGAATGCCGCAGCACTTGCGGCTCGACCCTTTCCTTCCAGAACGACTGGTCCACCTTGTCAATCTTGGCGGCGATCTTCAGGGGAAACCCGGCCCGCGCTGCTATTTCTATGGCCGCTTCCGGCCCCTTTTCCGGCGAGATACGACCGAGAAACGCAAGATAGCCAGAGGTGTTCGGGTGGAATGGCAGAAGGTCGCGGGGCAGGCCATGGTGCACCGTTCCAATCCAATTGACGGGCGGCACGGGCCGGCGCTGGTCGAAGGAGATCGAGACCAGGGGAACATCGTCGAACATAGCATAAAGTTGCGCCAGATCGGGCAGGTCGAGCCTGCCGTGAAGCGTGGTAACCGTTCGTCTGGCAAAATCCCGAATGATGGGGAAGTGCAGAACATCGACGTGGAAATGCAAAACGTCGAATTCATCGGCTCGCCGGCGCACCCGTTCAAGCATCATGACGTGGTGCGGACCACCGTCCTGGACCCTGGGATTCAGGCGCAGCGCGACGTCGCAACACGGCACCAGCTCGGCTGAGGTACGAGAATCGGCGCTGGCGAACAACGTCACCTCGTGGCCCTGTCGGACAAGTTCTTCGGTCAGATACGAAACAATTCGCTCGGTTCCACCGTAGGTTCGGGGCGGCACGGATTCGGTTAGTGGCGCGATCTGGGCTATTTTCATTTAGAAAATCTTTTCGGCGGCGACCGCCGTCTTTCAAACAAGCTTCGGCGGCAACCAAGACAAGCGAGAGCTTCTCGTTGCGAAGTATTCTATGCAGAGCGTATTTATAGTTGTGCCTTCCGTGCTCCTCCCGTGCAAGCAGGTTGCCCTTATTCAACTCCTCTGGATCCAAGAACTGCGATCCATAAGAAATGTTTCACCGGCTCGATAAAAAGACAGAATGAGCTACGCGCCGCCGCCCCGCCGCCCCCTGACAGGCAGCTTTGGATCGCTCGATCACCACCAAGTGATCCAGGCGTGCCGGTGCCGAATGGAACATAAAGCCCGGAATTCAGTTAGATAGCCGGATTTGGCTGGAGTACCGCCAGATGCGAATTCCAGCTGGGCAGGGCACTACCGTGACACGGAGTGAGCGGCTTCGGGCGCATCTCGCCGAACTCAGGCACCACCTTGCCGAACTCGGGAGCCATAAACGCTCCCTATGGAGGATGCCATGAACCAGTGGACAAACGCCAGGCTCTGTGACGTAGCCAACCTGATCCTTGGGGCAATTCTGTTCTTCTCTCCCTGGATCTTCACGTTTGCGGCAGGCCCGCAGACGCAGAACGCCCTCGGCAGCGGAATCTTGATCGTCGTGCTGTCGGTTGCCGCCCTCGCAGCATTTGCCGTGTGGGAAGAGTGGGTGAACCTGGTCGTCGGGCTGTGGGTTCTCGTATCGCCCTGGGTGCTTGGATTCCAGGCGACAACGGCGATGACCGTGCATGTCGTGATCGGCATTCTGGTCGCGGTGCTGGCGGCGATCGAGCTCTGGATGATGTATCAGAACCCGCCGACCCAGTCGGCCGCCTAGCAGGCGCAGCCAGCCAGCGCCCTTTTTGGGCCTGACAGATCGATCGGTCGTCTGCCGGCCTCTCGGCAACAGCCGCCGGAGGCCGGGTAGGCGGTTGTCTGGACGAGAACCAAGAAGGATGGCGCATCATGGTCGGTGACAATCCGCGTTCGACGGCCAGGATTGCAGGACATCCCGTTCATCCGATGCTGGTGCCGTTTCCGATCGCCTGCTTCGTCGGCACCCTGCTGACGGATCTGGCCTACTGGCGAACAGCGGAGATGATGTGGGCTGACTTCTCCGCTTGGCTGGTTACCGTCGGCGTGATCATGGGCTGCCTTGCAGCGATCGCGGGGTTGATCGATTTTCTGGCTAATCCGCTGATAAGGGCACAGCCTCCCGCCTGGCCGCACGTGCTCGGCAATCTGCTGGCGCTGGCGTTGTCCATCATCAACATGCTCGTGCACACCCGCGATGCATGGACCTCCATCGTTCCCACCGGCTTGATCCTCTCGGCGGTTGTCGTGCTCATCCTCATCTTCACCGGTTGGCTGGGCTGGTCCATGGTTTACCGGCATCACGTCGGAGTGGCGGATTGATGCGCGTAGAAAGCTCCATCAGACAAGCCGGGCGCATCGCGGCGTCCATCTTTACTTGCGCTGCGGCGATCACTCTTGCAGCGTGCAGTGGCAACGACCCGGATCCCGGCAGTCAGATAGGGCCGAATCCAAACCTGCCCGAGCCGATCCAATATTTCTTCCCGCCCATGCATCTCGCTTCCGTGGTCGGGTGGAAGAACGACGAAAAGCCGACCGTCGCGCAGGGGCTCCAGATCCAGGCCTTTGCCAACGGCCTGCAGCATCCGCGGTCGCTTTATGTGCTGCCCAATGGCGATGTCCTGGTGGTCGAGTCCAAGGCGCCGGGCGGCGAACCGATCAAACGGCCCAAGGATTTGGTGATGGGCTGGATCGAGTCCTGGGTCACCTCGGGCGGCGACAGCGGCCCGAGCAACCGCGTTACGCTGCTGCGCGACGCCGACGGCGATGGCAAGCCGGAGCTGACCAGCGTCTTCCTCGACCACCTGAGCTCCCCCTTCGGCGTGGCGCTGGTGGGAAGCGATCTCTACGTCGCCAATACCGATTCCATCGTCCGCTATCCCTACAACACCGGTGAAACCAAGATCACCGCGCCCGGAACGCCGCTAACCGCCCTGCCCGGCGGCCCGATCGACCACCATTGGACGAAGAGCCTGGTGGCAAGCCCCGACGGCTCGCTGCTCTATGTCGGCATCGGCTCGAACAGCAACGTCGCCGAAAACGGCATCGAGGCCGAGAAGAACCGCGCCGCCATCTGGCAGGTGGACAGGGCCACCGGCCAGTCGCGCATTTTCGCCAGCGGTTTGCGCAATCCAAACGGCCTGAGCTGGGAGCCGCAGACCGGGGCGCTCTGGGCCGTGATCAATGAGCGCGACGAGCTCGGCCCCAATCTCGTGCCGGATTATCTGACCTCGGTAAAGGATGGCGGCTTCTACGGATGGCCGTACAGCTATTATGGCCAGCATCTCGATCCCCGCGTCATGCCCCAGCGTCCGGACCTGGTCGCGAAAGCGATCGTTCCGGACTATGCGCTGAGTTCCCACGTCGCCCCTCTGGGACTGGCCTTCTATACGGCAAACAACCTCCCCGAGGCATATCGCGGCGGCGCTTTCGTTGGCGAACACGGCAGCTGGAACCGCACGCGCTTCAATGGCTACAAGGTGGTGTTCGTACCATTCAACGGCGGCCATCCTAGCGGCGTCGCTACCGACGTGGTGACCGACTTCCTGAACAAGGACAACAAGGCGCGCGGCCGGCCTGTCGGCCTGGCTGTCGACAAAACCGGGGCCCTGCTCATAGCCGACGACGTCGGCAACACAGTTTGGCGGGTGACATCTGCCGGCAAATAAGGTGACGCCGCTCCCTTCGTCGAGCTGTCGGTCGAGCAGGTGGAAGGTATCCCCGGCGATCGCCGTTCCGGTGGTTCTGCCAGGCGCATTCGGCGTGCTCGCCATTGCCTTCCGCTGTCACCGCCGAACCGAAGGACCGCCAGCGCCGCGAAATGGTATTTTTGCCCTTCCCACAGCCGGCTCTAGAATTTTCATCGCAAATCAAGTTATGATGCACTTGGTATTTCCCGGGACGGCTTGCGCCGCTTGGAATACCGGGAGGAACCGGGACATGGCCGTTGCGCTTGTACTCGTTCTGATAGTCGTGGGCTCGGTGTTGTTCCACTTCCTGAGCCCATGGTGGTGGACGCCGATTGCCTCGAACTGGGACTATATCGACAACACCATCATCATAACTTTCTGGATCACCGGCGTCGTCTTCGCCGCCGTGGTTCTTTTCATGGCCTATTGCGTCTTCCGCTTCCGTCATCGGGAAGGCAATCAGGCGGCATATGAACCTGAGAACAGGCGGCTCGAATCCTGGCTGACGGTCGTCACCGCGGTTGGCGTCACGGCTTTGCTCGTTCCTGGCCTGTTCGTCTGGAGCCGGTTCGTTAACGTTCCAAGCGACGCAACCGAGGTCGAAGTCGTCGGCCAGCAGTGGCAATGGAGTTTCCGCCTGCCCGGCAAGGACGGCAAGCTCGGCACATCCGACACTCGCGACGTCAACGCTGAAAATCCACTCGGCGTCATCGCCACCGATGCCAACGGCCAGGACGATGTCGTAGTGGAAGCGGCCGACCTGCACCTCCCGGTTGGCAAACCGGTCAAGATGCTGCTCCGCTCGATCGATGTGCTGCACGATTTCTACGTGCCGGAATTCCGCGCCAAGATGGACATGATCCCGGGCTCGGTCACCTATTTCTGGTTCACTCCGACCAAGACCGGAACCTTCCAGGTCCTGTGTGCCGAACTCTGCGGCCAGGGACATCCGATGATGCATGGCGTGGTCATGGTCGATACGCAGGAAGACTATCTGGCGTGGCTTGGCCAGCAGCAGACTTTTGCGCAGCTGTCCGCGCCCCAACAGATGGGCTCGGCAGAGTAGGAAACCGAAACGACGGTGCGCCGTCGGGATTGAAAATAGTGCGGCAAGCCCGAACTGTCGGGCTGGCCGAAAAGGGCACGGAGGTGTTCCTATGGTCGATATCACACCTGCAGATGCGGTACCGCCGGCCGAAGTCGCGGAAATGGAACTCTACCATCCGCACAGCTGGTGGACGAAATACGTTTTCTCGCAGGACGCCAAGGTCATTGCCATCCAGTATTCGGCGACGGCGACAGCGATCGGCATGGTCGCGCTGGTGCTTTCCTGGCTGATGCGGCTGCAGCTCGGCTTCCCCGGCACATTCGACTTCATCACCCCGGAAGCCTACTACCAGTTCATCACCATGCACGGCATGATCATGGTGATCTACCTGCTCACCGCACTCTTCCTGGGCGGCTTCGGCAACTACCTGATTCCGCTGATGGTCGGCGCTCGCGACATGGTCTTTCCCTATGTCAACATGCTGAGCTACTGGATCTATCTGCTGGCCGTGCTGGTTCTGGTGTCGAGCTTTTTCGCGCCCGGCGGACCGACGGGTGCCGGCTGGACGCTCTATCCGCCGCAGGCGATCATGACCGGTACGCCCGGCGGCCAGGACTGGGGCATCATCCTGATGCTCGTCTCGCTGATCCTGTTCATCATCGGCTTTACTATGGGCGGCCTGAACTATGTCGTGACGGTGCTGCAGGGCCGCACGCGCGGCATGACGCTGATGCGCCTTCCGCTCACTGTCTGGGGTATTTTCACCGCCACCGTCATGGCGCTGCTCGCCTTCCCGGCGCTGTTCGTCGCCTGCGTGATGATGCTTCTCGACCGGGCGCTCGGCACCAGCTTCTTCATGCCGGCGATCGTCGAGATGGGCGAACAGTTGCAGCACGGCGGCGGCAGCCCGATCCTGTTCCAGCATCTGTTCTGGTTCTTCGGCCACCCGGAGGTCTACATCGTTGCGCTTCCGGCCTTCGGCATCGTGTCCGACCTGATCAGCACCCATGCGCGCAAGAACATCTTCGGCTACCGCATGATGGTCTGGGCCATCGTCGGCATCGGCGCGTTGAGCTTCGTAGTCTGGGCGCACCATATGTATGTCAGCGGCATGCATCCCTATTTCGGCTTCTTCTTCGCCACCACGACACTGATCATCGCCGTTCCGACCGCCATCAAGGTCTACAATTGGGTGCTGACGCTGTGGCGCGGCGATATCCACCTCACCATTCCAATGCTTTTCGCCCTCGCCTTCATTGTTACCTTCGTCAATGGCGGGCTGACCGGCTTGTTTCTCGGCAATGTCGTCGTCGACGTTCCGCTGTCGGACACGATGTTCGTCGTCGCCCATTTCCATATGGTCATGGGGGTTGCGCCGATCCTCGTGATTTTCGGGGCGATCTACCACTGGTACCCAAAGGTCACCGGCCGGATGCTGAACGAGACACTGGGCCGGTTCCACTTCTGGATCACCTTTCTCGGCGCCTATCTGATTTTCTTTCCCATGCACTATCTCGGCTTGATGGGCGTGCCGCGGCGCTACAACGAATTGACCGACATGACGATCATGACGGAATCGGCCCACCACCTGAACTCGTTTATCAGCATCATGGCTTTTATGGTCGGTTTTGCCCAGATTGTGTTTCTGTTCAACCTCATCTGGAGCATCCGCCATGGCCGTGAGGCTGGCGGCAATCCGTGGCGGGCAACGACGCTCGAGTGGCAGACGCCGCAAACACCGCCCGCCCACGGCAATTTCGGCAAGGATTTGCCGATCGTCTATCGCTGGGCCTATGACTACAGCGTACCGGGAGCCAAGGAGGACTTCATACCACAAAACGTTCCGGGCTCCTTCGCGCCCTCCAGGGAGCCGGCATGAGCGTAATCCTGGTCTTCCTGCTCGTGATCGCCGGTATTGCTGGGTGGTGGCTTTCCCATCAGCGGCTAATGACGAAGCCGTGGCTCGAGCAAAGCATGGCCGGGGATTTTGTCGCTCTGGACCGATCGGCGCTGCCGACCGCAAAGATCGGTCTCGGCGTCTTCCTTGCCGTCGTCGGCTGCCTGTTCGCGCTGTTCACCAGTGCTTACTTCATGCGCATGGCGCTGTCGGATTGGCGGCCTCTGCCCATCCCGCCCCTGCTCTGGCTTAACACCGGCGTACTGGTCTTGAGCAGCATTGCGATACAGTGCGCTTCGCTCGCGGCGCGCAAGGGTCAAGTGGACATGGTCAGGCTCGGCCTCGCCACAGCTGGACTCACGGCGCTCGTCTTCCTGATTGGACAGCTTGTGGCATGGCGGGAACTGAGTGCGGACGGCTATTTTCTGGCATCCAATCCGGCCAACAGCTTCTTCTACCTGCTAACGGGAATGCATGGCCTGCATATACTGGGAGGACTGGTCGGGCTGGGCAGAACGAGCGTCGGTGCCTGGAACGGAGCGCAGCCGCAGCGGCTTCGCCTCAGTGTCGAGCTGTGCGCGATGTACTGGCATTTCCTGCTTTTCGTCTGGCTCGCCATCTTTGCGCTTCTGGCCGGCTGGGCTTCGACTTTAATCGACATTTGCCGAGGGTTGCTGACCTAGGAGGAACGGGCGGATGGCAGAGACGACACTGGCCCACATCGGCCGAACAGAGCCGCGGCCCGCAGGCTGGCAAGGCATCGCCGCCGACTGGTCCTCGGATCAGCGGGCGTTCAAAAACGTGTCCTGGGGCAAGGCCATGATGTGGATCTTCCTGCTCAGCGACACGTTCATCTTCGGCTGCTTCCTGCTCTCCTACATGACCGCGCGTATCTCAACACGCGTGCCGTGGCCCAATCCGAGCGAGGTTTTCGCCCTGCGCATCGGCGGCTCCGACATTCCACTGATCCTTATCGCCATCATGACCTTCGTGCTGATCTCGAGCAGCGGAACGATGGCCATGGCGGTCAATTTCGGCTACCGCCGCGACCGCCGCAAGACGGCAGTCCTGATGCTCTTGACCGCAGCACTCGGCGCGACCTTCGTCGGCATGCAGGCCTTCGAATGGACCAAGCTGATCACCGAGGGCGTGCGGCCTTGGAGCAATCCCTGGGGCGCTGCACAGTTCGGCGCATCCTTTTTCATGATTACCGGCTTCCACGGCACGCATGTGACGATCGGGGTGATCTTCCTGATCATCGTGGCGCGAAAGGTCTGGCGCGGGGATTTCGACGTCGGACGGCCCGGCTTCTTCACCAGCCGGAGGGGGCGCTACGAGAACGTCGAAATCATGGGGCTCTACTGGCATTTCGTCGACCTGGTCTGGGTGTTCATTTTCGCATTTTTCTATCTTTGGTGAGAGGCAGGACATGGCTGAAGCAACCGCAAACGGCCTGGGACAACACGCACTGGACAGCGCCCATAGGCATGATGCGACGACGACCGGCGTTACCCCGGCGGAGGTTCATCAGGAGCACCCGATCAAGCTCTATCTGGTGGTGTGGGCATGGCTGTTCATCCTCAGCACCTGCTCCTATCTGGTCGACTATTTCGGTCTCCATGGCTATCTCAGATGGTCGCTGATCCTGATCTTCATGATGCTCAAGGCCGGACTGATCGTCGCCATCTTCATGCACATGGCCTGGGAACGGCTGGCGCTGACATATGCGATCATCCTGCCGCCCGTGCTGGTGCTGGTGTTCGTGACGATGATGGTCTTCGAAGCGGACTACACGCTGCTCACCCGAATGGCGTTTTTCGGGGCCGGGCCCTGACATGCAGTCCGGATCCACGCGGTCCGGTCCTTGAGGCTTAGCCTTGAAACAATCCACGGCTGGTCCATTTCTGTTGATATCGGAAACGACAGGCGATGCCGGCGTTTCCACATGCGTCGCGAACACCAGCAAGGGGCGCCCAAGATGACCATCGCAAACAGATTGAAGGACTTCATCGATAGGAAAGGAATTTCCTACGACACCGTCGAGCATCACCGCACCGCGACAAGCAGACAATCCGCCATTGCGGCACATGTGCCCGGCAGCATAATGGCCAAATCGGTGGTCGTTCACCACGACCGTGGCTACGCGCTCGCCGTGGTTCCAAGCACGCACAGGATAGAACTCGCGACATTGCAGGATGTCATGGACAAGCCTCTTGGGCTGGCGTCCGAAGACGAGGTGGTCTCGTTATTCGGCGATTGCGACGTCGGCGCTGTGCCGCCGATCGGCGCTGCCTATGATGTGCCGGTGGTTCTCGATGAAAGCCTCGGCGGCGCTCCCGAAATCTATTTCGAGGGCGGCGACCACAAGACGCTTGTGCATGTGAGCGGCAAAGATTTCCGCGACCTGACAAAGGACGCGCGCCAGGCCCGTTTCAGCCACCCCGCCTATTGAAAGCTCTGCCTCACCCTGCCCGCCCCGGCACTTTCGCCGGTGCGGGCAGAGTGCATTTTTTCAACTCACGGTCTGGTCGCCGGCGGCGATTCCACAACTTTCCGGTAAACATGCCAGGTGGCATGACCAAGGATCGGCAGCACTACTGCCAACCCGGCGAACACTGGCAGCGATCCGATGATCAGGGCGACGGCGACAATAAGGCCCCACACCGCCATCACGATCGGGTTGGCCAGGACAACGCGCACCGAGGTGTGGATGGCTTCGTAGGCGCCGACATCGCGGTCGAGCAACAACGGGAATGCGACGACCGTGGTGCACAACACAACCGCGGCGAACACGAAGCCGATGGCGTGACCCAGGATGATGAGCGTCCAGCCGCGTCCCGTGGCGAATATTTCACTGATGAAGCTGGACAGCGATTGCGGCGGCGCCGGGCCGAACAGGGTCTGGTAAAATATCTGGGCCGTCAAAAGCCAGGCGATGAAGATGGCAAGCAGCATGACGCCGACCGCTGCAATAGCCGGCAGCGCTGGAGAACTCCTGACCTCAAAGGCGTGTCTCCATGAGGCGTCGAGCCCGGCTTCCCGCCGCCGACTGATCTCATAGAGGCCGATCGCCGCGAACGGACCAATCAGCGCAAAGCCGGACACAAGCGGAAACAGCAACGGCAGCGTGTTGTTGCCTGATGTCCAGACAGCAAGCACGACTCCGGCAATCGGATAGATCAGGCAGAGAAATACGATGTGCGACGGCTTGACCATGAAATCATCGACGCCACGCCTGAGCGCATCAAAAAGATCGGAGACGCCGATTTTTCGAATTCTCGTATGTTCCAGCGTCTCGCTGGCGCCTGCTATCACGTGAAAGCTTGCCATGACCATTCCTCCAGACCAGGTCCGGTAAGGTCGCGTTTTACGGTGCTGCCGTTCTGCATGATTGGCCCACGCAAACCGCGACCTGCACCATGATCAATATACTCTCATGCGGGGGACTTGTCGCGCTTTGTAGGAAGACCCGGGAGTAGGAGGTCCCGGGTAGCCCGACTAGCTACGGACGTGGTTCTTCGATATGCTCTTCTAGTCGAAGGTGAAGGTCATGGACGGAAGGACAGTTCTCGTACTCGGCCTTGGCGTCGTTATTCTGCTGTTGCTGGGATTTTGTGCTCTGCCAACGTGATTTTTTTGAGCCGGGGTCAATAGCCGGCTGAAGCGATCACTCGCATTACAATGGTGTCGGCAAGCAACGCCGCAAATATTGCGAAAAGATAAACAATCGAATACGCAAACAGCGCCTTTGCCGGCTTCATCTCCTTGTCGGCGACGAGAACCTTCCAGGCCTGCCAAATGAAACCTGCACCCAACGCGGCTGAAGCAGTGCCGAAATATCCGCTCGCGAAGCCGAAGCCCCAAGGGAGCACGCCGATTGGCGCCAAGAGCAACGAATAGGCGAAGATTTGTTTTCTGGTCGAGTGCTGGCCGGCCACATTCGGCATCATCGGGATGCCGGCCGCGGCATAGTCGCCGACCTTGAAAAGGGCCAGCGCCCAGAAATGAGGCGGCGTCCAGAGGAAAATAATCAGAAACAGAATGAGACTTTCAATGCCGATTGCGCCTGTTGCGGCCGCCCATCCGATCACCGGAGGAAGGGCGCCTGCCGCGCCGCCTATGACGATATTCTGTGGCGTCGAGCGCTTCAGCCACATTGTGTAGATAACGACATAGAAAAAGATGGTGAACGCCAACAACGATGCGGCGAGCCACCCCACCAACACGCCGAGCGTCATGACCGACAGTGCGGAAAGCACCAGACCGAAGCCGAGAGCTTCGCCAGGCGTGACGCGACCGGACGGAATTGGTCGCTTGGACGTGCGAGACATCAAGGCGTCTATGTCTGCGTCGTACCACATATTGAGAGCGCCGGCGGCTCCCGCTCCAACCGCGATTGCGCCGATGGCGATTACGGCGATAACTGGATTCATCACGCCGGGCGCCATCATCAGGCCGACGAAGGCAGTAAACACTGCAAGCGCCATGACCCGTGGTTTCAAGAGCGCAATGAAATCACCCGCCGTCGCCTCCGAGAGGCGGATGCCGGTATCCTTGAGACGGCTTTCTTCAGTCGACATTCAGACGACCACCGATGGGAACGGCAGCCTAGCCGGCCAATGTCTTTTTTGCAACGAGCCGCCCTCCCCACCGACACTGCCGGCAGATTGCGGCCGAGGCTATGCCTCGACCTGTTTGCGATACCAAGATCCGGCGGAAGAGCCGCGCTATTTGGAGAATTGTTTCAGGTAGGCAATGACATTGGCGATATCCTCGTCCTTCTTGAGGCCGGGAAACGCCATCTTCGTTCCTTTGACCATCGCCTTGGGATCGCGAAGGTAGGTCGTCAGCGTGGCTTCGTCCCATTTGACGCCCGACTTGCCGGCCTCGGTCATCGCCTTGGAATAGCTGAACCCTGGATGCGTGCCGGCCGTTCGGCCGATGACGCCGTTCAGCGACGGACCGACCTTGTTCTGGTCCTTGTCTGCGACGTGGCAGACCTTGCATTTGGCGAAGACCTTCTCACCCGCCGCCGCATCCTGTGCCCGCGAGGGGCCGGCAATGACGGTGGCGACGGACATTACGATAAAAAACACAATGGCACGCATGGCATTTCCTCCCTGATCGCCGATTTGCCTGGCTGACCTGCGCAGGCCCACCTTTAGTCCGCTGGCATGCGCTCTTGAATGGCAGAACGGATATCCACTGCCTGGAGTTGGGGCACCTACATACCACGGAACCGGGCCGGCAGGTAGAGTTCGATCATGCAATGGATCAATGCGGACAATCCGCTCAAGGCAATTTGGTGTTGCAGGTGGTGGCGATCCGGCCGACCGCCTCTTCAACTCCGGCGAGGTCAAACTCGGCTTTGCCGCGCCCCGACAGCAGCCCGAACCGCCAGGACAGCAGCAACCGGTCCGCGGAAATCAGTCGCCTGATGCCATCGGCACCGTCGCGGACCAGCATCCTGCTATGCGGCCCGACCGACCAGCTTTCGTTGAGCTTGGCGGATTGGTCGACAGTCACCGACATGGCGATGGTTCGGCTGGCGGACACTGTATCGCTCAGCTGCAGCCATTCGCTCCAACGCGGTTCGCCGGCGGTCCGGCAGGCGATCGTCAACACCGGGCTGTAGCTCAATGCGCCGCCACCGGTGATGAGCTTGTTGGTCGCGTAAAGCGAGGCGGTGACAAGGCCATCGCTGCTCTTGTCGAACCGCCAGTTGTCGAGAACCGTATCAGCCTGGGCAATGCCGAAGACCGACGCAAGCAGGAACGCCGCCGCCACGCTTCCGATACCGAAGAACTGTCTCAACGATGCCTCCAACAACCGCTGCGATTTCGCAACCCAGCGCAGATAATCATCAAAGCTTCGTATCGCTACCTCGACCGCCAGATACGTGAAATCCGTTGCGTCTGCGCCACAACGAAAAAGGCCGCCTCGAGAAGGCGGCCTTTCGGAATTCAGCAGGAACGTTATTCAGCGTCCTTGGCGGCCTTCTTCTTCGGCGCGGCCTTTTTCTTCGGCTCTTCGGCGTCGTCGTCGGCCTTCTTTGCGTCCGCTTTTTTCGCAGCCGCCTTCTTCGCCGGCTTGGCCTTGGTTGTCTCCGTATCCTCGTCGTCGGCCAGCAGTTCTTCATTGCTGACCTTGACATCGGTGACCGAAATCTGGCCGAGCAGATGGTCGACCACCTTCTCTTCGAACATCGGCGCGCGCAACGTGTTCAGCGCTTCGGGATTGTTGCGATAGAATTCGAAGGCTTCCTGCTGCTGGTTGGCCGGGTAGCGGCGTACCTGCTCGAACAGGCCGCGCTGCAGTTCCTCGTCCGTCACCGTGACGCCGGCCTTCTCGCCGATTTCGGCGAGAACCAGGCCGAGACGCACGCGGCGCTCGGCAAGCCGCATGTATTCAGCACGCGCTTCTTCTTCCGTCGTCTCTTCGTCGGCAAAGGTGCGCCCGGCGGCTTCGAGATCGCGATTGACCTGGTTCCAGATGTTGTTGAACTCGGCCTCGACGAGCTTGGACGGGGCCTCGAACGAGTAGGCAGCGTCGAGCTGGTCGAGCAACTGCCGCTTGACTTTCTGGCGCGTTATCGAGCCGAACTGGTTCTCGATCTGACCGCGCACCACCTCGCGCAGGCGCTCCAGCGATTCCAGGCCGAGATTCTTGGCCATCTCGTCGTTAATCTCAAGCGCGCCGGGCTTCGACACTTCCTTGACCGTCACGTCAAAAGTGGCTTCCTTGCCGGCCAGATGCGCCGCCTGGTAGTTTTCCGGGAAGGTAACCGTGACCTGCTTCTCGTCGCCGGCCTTGCTGCCGACCAGCTGGTCCTCGAAGCCGGGGATGAATTCCTTCGAGCCGAGCACCAGCGGCTGATCGGTGCCGGCGCCGCCGTTGAAGGCTTCGCCGTCGATCTTGCCGACGTAATCGATGGTCACGCGGTCGCCCTCGGCGGCCTTGCCGGTCTTCGGCTCGTAAGTGCGGGCAGATTCAGCGACACGCTTGACCTGCTCATCGATCTCTTCATCCGGCACGTCGAACACCTGGCGCGTCACCTTGATGTCGGAGAAATCCTTGATCTCGATCGGCGGAATGACCTCATAGTTCAGGCGGAACTCGAAGTCGGCACCGCCTGCCAGGATCTTCTCGGCTTCCTTCTCGTCCTCGGTCATGATCACTTCGGGCTGCATGGCAGCCTTTTCGCCGCGCCCGGTGATGATCGAACGGGTCGAATCGTTGAGGATCTCGTTGACCACTTCGGCCATGAACGACTTGCCGTATACTTTGCGCAGATGCTGCACCGGCACCTTGCCGGGGCGGAAGCCGTTGATGCGGACCTTGTTCCTGGCATCGGAGAGCCGCGCCATCAGCTTGGCTTCCATGTCACCAGCCGGCACGGTGATCTTGATCTCGCGCTTGAGACCGGAGTTGAGCGTTTCGGTGACCTGCATCATAAAACCTTTGTTTCCACCAATGAGGCCGTCAAACGGCCCCTGCCGCTTACAGCCTGCCGGTATGATCTTGCCGGGAATGGCTTTTGGTGCGGGACTTGGCGATCTGTCCGCTCAACGCGGCACAAATCCTCCAGAAATACGCTCCAAAATGTGAATAAGTCTTTGTTTTTCCTACTTCTTATCACATTCTGCAGAAGCGGATCGTCGCGTCCCGTCACATTCGACACGCCTTTTGTCACAGCCGCGGCCGATTTTCAACCATCTTTGCACTCCGGCCAATGGTGCCGATGTGGGCTCTGACATTGACAGAATGATGGCTACATGGTGCCTACCCAGATATCAGGGGACCGTTCCAACATATGAAAGGCTCGGATGGAAAGGCACATCACCTCCGAGACCTGTGGGATGTGGGACGAGATGCAGAAGACCCTCGGGTGGGACGATGTTGTGGTCCATACGCTGCGGCACACCTGTGCGAGCTGGCTGGTCAAGAACGGCGTCGACCTCAAGCGCATCCATACGTGGCTCGGCCACAAGCGCATAGAGACCACCCCCAAATACGCCAAGCTGGCTACCGGTGATCTGGACCTTGCCGGCGACATTCTCGGTGACAGCCTCGATGACAACAAGCCGAAGCTGGAGGTTGTGAAGAATGGGTAGACGCTCAAAGGCTGCCGACCAGGAAAGGGTCGTCCCCCGCCAAGTCATACAAACGTGATCGGCCCGTTTCGAGTAAGTTCGTTCCGATCTATGTCCGTTGGTTCCACTCTATTCCTGTTAATGCCGATTGCTATTTGTTTGTTTCCCCAAGGCGTCTCGGGACAACTGCACTTAAGCCATTGACATCGCGCCACGGCTCACCGCTTATCTTAGCAGTTCCTTGTTAGAACTTTTCTCAATGGCGAGATCTGTCTTGAAAGGAACGCTCCCATGATAATCACTCTCGACCTCGGGCAGGTGCTCACCCTGACCGCAAGCGTGTTCGGCGTCGTGGCCGGACTGATCGCGATTGCGCGCTTCTTGAAATGGTGGTGGCACAAGCCCTAGTCGGGCCGACTGCGGCCAAGATCCACTATTCCTCTCCCCGATCCACGATGATGATGGAAGGATCATCAGCGGCACCATAAGCGAAGGTTTCTGGATTTGAGGTAATCGGAACGCGTCCAATGCGAATATTACCGCCACTCGTGACAATCGTGAGCCGTTCGCCCGACCATTGCAGCTCCTCCACGACGACCGGATCAATACCGAAACTGATAGCGACATCCACTGGGGTCCAAGCAGTAATAGCGCCATCTTCAAAAACGACGGAAAAATCGTCGGGTGAATGGTTTAGCTGTCGTATGGCCTTTCCAAGTATGCGATCCCCGAGCAAATCCATCCGTCGCTCCTCCACGTCGCCCGTCTTCTAGCCCAATCACCACCTCTGGAAAGACGGCTTGCAGCCCGGCGCTCAGTGCCAAGAGTTTAATTGGCATTGATACCCTATACGACCAATGTGTGAGGAGCACATCGCTTACGCCCCAGGAATCGGGTGAATGACCCCGACCCCGCTACCAAAACCGCCGCGTTGACTTGTGACAATGCCCGTGACAAACGGTGACGAAGTGACAAACTTTCGCGGGTATGGCGGAACTGGTAGACGCACTTGGTTTAGGTCCAAGCGTTGAGAAACATGGGGGTTCGAGTCCCTCTACCCGCACCAGCTCCCTTAGCGGAACAGATTTAGGTTCCAGTGCCGAAAGGCGTGGGGGTTCGAGTCCCTTCATCCGCACCATCCTCGCTCTTCGAGCTTCGGGTGGCAGGCCACTCGAAGCTCCTCCGAAGCCCTGGCGAAGGAGGATCATTGGCAAGGCCGTCGCGCGATCTAATTCTAATAAAGCGGCTCCTCGAACAGTGTCTTGTCGCCGTCGACCAGCGCCTTGATCTGCGCCGTGCCGTTGGCCGCGATCGCCACGCGGATGCCGAACGGCCGCACCCGCATGTCGTTCTGGATCGTTATCCCCTCGCCTTCCGGCAGATAGAAGCGCTCGATGCCGTACTCCGGCGCGATCGTCGTTGCTCCCTGGCTGATATCCCAGCCCTCGGAGACGTGTCCGACGATATCGGCTTCGCCGGATGCTGCCGGCGCCGGCGCTTGCCCGAACCAAGCCGCGGTCGGCCCCCAATAGCCATCGGCGCCCTGCTTCAGCCTGACCACGATCGACGTTTCCTCGCTGGAAAGCTTGCCGGCCGGAATGTTGCCGATCAGTTTCACCGGTATGCGCGAAATATCGTAGCCGAGCAGAATGTAGTCACCGCGCAAGAGATCGCGCGGATCGATCGGCTCGACTCTGAGCAGGACCTGCTTGCCATCGCGCAGGATTGCCGCGCGTCCGGCGATGATCCAGCTCAGAAAGCCAATCTGGACGAGCGCCACGACCAGCGCCGAGATGATCAGTCTTTTGCCGGTCATCATGCCGCCGCTCCTGTCATGTTCGAGGCGTTCATGCGCTTTTCTATGCGGATGATAATGAAAGCAAGAACGGCGAGAAGCACCGCCGCCGCAAGGAAGAAGCCTGCCGTGTCGAGCATTGATTGCAGCATCACCACATAGATGATGGCGAGTTCGAAGGCGAAGCCGGCATAGGCAACCCAGCGCAGTCCCCGGCTCTCGCGGCCGCCCAGCACGATCGCCGCGACGATGCCGGCCAGCGCAACAGCCGAGGCAATGGCGAAGCCGCTATTGTAGCTGCTTTCATCCGCCAGTTCGAATTGGATCATCGCCAGGCCGGTGAGAAAGCCGATCAGCGCGTGCAAGGGTAACCTGCCGCCGAGTTGCAAAACCCTCTCGACCGGCCCGGCAGCAAAGATCGCAGCGGTAAAAAGCAGCACCGACGCGGCAACGAGCGGGATGGCGACTTGCAGCGTGTCGTATTCCATGGCCAACAGCACGAGGTAGAAAAGGACCGACAGGATGATCAGGTGGCGCGCCGTCTGGCTGCGCGTCCAGAACGAAACGGCGAACAGAATTAGCGCCATGACCACGAAGAGATGCGGAAATTCCGTGCGCCGGAAGTAGTCGAACCCTCTCAGGAACAGCCAGGCATCGGCGATGCCGACGGCAGCGACGGTCAGCGGGTTTGAGCGCAGCGCCACCGCCGCCAGCGCCGTGCCGGCGCCCCAGGTGATCAAGGCCGAGGCCTCGTCGCCCGACAAATGATACATCTGGCCGATCAGCGCGATCGATCCGCCGAACGCTGCTGCCGCGACGATCCACAGCGCCTCGCCGATCGCCGCATGGTCGCGCATCTTCAGCACCGCCCCGCCGACATAGCCGGCAAGGATAACCGCAAAAAGTGCCGCGACCCGCACCAACCGCGGGATGACTTCCCAGTTGGCGGCGATGAAGATCAGGATAGCGGCGCCGAACAGCAGCGCCGCCATCATCGCCAGGATCGAGCCGAAACTCAGCGATTTGCGTTCGTTTGCCTCGACGTCGCGCGTCAGCGCAACGGCTGTCGGCGCGTCGATCAGGCCGGCCTGTTGCCATCGTGCGATATCCGACCTGACCCGTGACGAATAGCTCGCCATGCCCCTCCCCCTCTGCTTGGTTCCTTTTAGCTTGTCCGGCCAAGCGTTTGACCTAACGGCATTTTCCGATCTGGGCGGAAAACCGGACGCGCGTTAATGTTGCATTGCACAAATTGCATTGCTGCCATGCACCAATAGCGCTTTTAAATCGATATGACCCCACCTATTTTCACGGTGCACACAAAGACGGAATGATCCGAAAGAAAGACGAAACGAGACTACCATGAACCTGATCCGCAACTATCGCAACTGGCGCCGCTATAGGGACACCGTGTCCGAGCTGAGCCGCCTGAGCACCCGTGAACTGACCGATCTCGGCATCAGCCGCAGCGACATTCACTACGTCGCCCGCAAGTCGGTCTAATCCTTCGGGCCGCAAATGGTCCGAACCAGTTTGAAAAGAGAACGACAATGAACCTGATCCGCAACTACCGTAACTGGCGCGTCTACCGCGAGACGGTTACCGAGCTGGGTCGCCTGTCGAACCGCCAGCTCAACGATCTCGGCATCGTCCGCGACGAAATCAAGATGATCGCTCGCAAGGCGATCTAACCACAAGAATTTCGCCAGGGTCGACCTCCTCCCCGACCCTGACGGATACGGTCAGCCTTCACCTCCTCCCGAGGGTTGACCACAAAAACGGCGCCCGCCGGACCTCCTCCCCCGGCGGGCGCTGTTTCCAGGTTGTTTCTAAAAGGGTTTCGCGCCCTTCAAATGGCGAAAAGAATTTCGTCAAAGCCGACCTCCTCCCCGGCAATGACGAATACGGTCGATCTTCACCTCCTCCCGAGGATCGACCAACAAAACGACACCCGCCGGACCTCCTCCCCCGGCGGGTGTTGTTGTTTTGAGGCGGCTTCCCCCGTCAGCCATTCTCCCGCGTGGCAATTGCAATTCTTGCGCCAAGCGACTATTTCGGCGCTCATGAGCAACAATCCCATTCACGTCATCGGCGGCGGTCTCGCCGGCTCCGAAGCCGCCTGGCAGGCGGCCGAAGCCGGCGTTCCCGTTGTCCTGCATGAAATGCGTCCCGTCCGCGGTACCGACGCGCACAAGACCGACGGACTGGCCGAGCTCGTCTGTTCCAATTCCTTCCGCTCCGACGATGCGCAAACCAATGCCGTCGGCCTGCTGCACGCCGAAATGCGGCTGGCCGGTTCACTGATCATGAGCGCCGGCGATGCTCACAAGGTGCCGGCCGGCGGTGCGCTTGCCGTCGACCGCGACGGGTTTTCTGACGCGGTGACCAGAACGCTCGAAACCCATCCGCTCATCACCATCCAGCGTGAGGAAGTGCCCGGCCTGCCGCCGACGGAGTGGGACCAGGCGATCGTTGCCACCGGACCGTTGACAGCGCCGTCGCTCGCCCAGTCGATCGCGGAAGCAACCGGCGCCGACGCGCTCGCCTTCTTCGACGCCATCGCGCCGATCGTCCATTTCGACACGATTGACATGGACATCTGCTGGTTCCAGTCGCGCTACGACAAGGTCGGCCCCGGCGGCACCGGCAAGGACTACATCAACTGCCCGATGGATAAGGAGCAGTACCTTGCCTTCGTGCAGGCGCTGGTCCACGGCCAGAAAACCGAATTCAAGCAATGGGAAGGCACGCCCTATTTCGACGGCTGCCTGCCGATCGAAGTGATGGCCGAGCGCGGCGTCGAGACATTGCGCTACGGGCCGATGAAGCCGATGGGACTGACCAATGCGCATAATTCGTCTGTAAAGGCGTATGCCGTCGTTCAGCTTCGCCAGGACAATGCGCTGGGCACGCTCTATAACATGGTCGGCTTTCAGACCAAGCTGAAGCACGCCGAGCAGGTGCGCATATTCCGCACCATCCCCGGGCTGGAAAACGCCGAGTTCGCCCGCCTCGGCGGCCTGCACCGAAACACCTACATCAATTCGCCGACGCTGCTCGACGCTTCGCTGCAGTTGAAGTCGCGGCCCGGCCTGCGTTTTGCCGGCCAGATCACCGGCTGCGAGGGCTATGTCGAGAGCGCCGCCATCGGCTTGCTTGCCGGGCGTTTCGCCGCCGCCGAAAGGCTTGGCCACGCGCCGTCGCTGCCGCCCTTGACCACCGCCTTCGGCGCATTGCTCAACCACATCACCGGTGGCCACATTGTCTCCGACGACGAGCCGGGAAAGCGCTCTTTCCAGCCAATGAATGTCAATTTCGGCCTGTTCCCGCCCGTGGAGGCGCCAAAGATCGAAGGCAAGCGGCTGCGCGGCAAGGACAAGACGGTCGCCAAGCGGCACGCGGTGACATCGCGTGCGCTCGCCGACTGCCGCGAATGGCTGGGGATGCCCGCGCGGTCAGAGGCGGCGGAATAAGGTTCCGGTCTTCGTTCTTGCGGATTGCTCGGCGGAGGAGTAGGATAATATCCCACTCCTAACCCGAGGCTAAATCTATGGAATCCGCCGAGAAACTTTCAGTCACGATCACCCCCGCCATGGCGCGCATGATCCGCGAAAAGGTCGAGGACGGCTCCTATGGATCGGCGAGCGAGGTCGTCCGCGCGGCACTTCGCGCCTTTCGGCGCGAAGAGGAAGAACATGCCGAGCGCATGGCCTCGATCAGGGCACGCGTAAAGACATCGATCGAGGACACGAGGCCTGACATCCCACTGGACCAGGCAATCACGAGAGTAAAGAACAGGATTTCGGAATTGGCGAGAGACAGCAATGATTCAGCGTCTCGCCGTAGTTCTTAACGAAAGCGCGCTCATAGACCTGGAATCGATTGCCGCCTACATCCTCGATAATGGTGGAAGCGAAAACATAGCCAACAGTTTCGTCGATCGGATCAAGGTGCGCTGTGGAAATATTGGCAATGCACCGCGTGGCGGCCGACCGCGCGACGACATTGCACCGGGTTTACGAACGGTGCCGTTCGAGCACTCGGCTATTATCGCCTATATTGTCGGCGATGACCTCGTCCGTATCGTCAACATCTTCTATGGGGGGCGCGACTATGAAGTGTTGATGCGCGACGGCGGATCGAGCGACCCATCGTAATGGAATTCCCTCGCGGCGGCAGCTACGGTTCCGGTTCCCCGAATTCCGGCCTTTATACCGCTGTCCAGCCTTGCGTGGCGCGCCGGAACAACAGCCAATGCCGGCGCAGGGCTGAGAGCCGCGCCACATCCTTGAGAGGCGAGCGGCGGGCATTCTCTATTCTGTCGAGATAGGCGCGCGTCAGAGCCAGCGGCAGAAACGCCGGACGCAGTGAAACCGGCAGGGTGGACGCCCCCTGCTCGAAAGCGGAAAGATGCTCGCGTGCCAGCGCGATCATCGCGGCGACCGCGCGTTCCGCGCCCGGCCCGCCGTCACCTGTAACGAACTCTTGCGGCGACGATCCCGCCGCAGCCAAAATATCGGCCGGGACAAAGCACTGTCCCCGCTTGCCATGCAGCGGCAACAGAAGCAGGAGACCGGTCATCGCTTGCGCACAACCTGCCCTGCCGGCAAGTTCGGCAAAGCGTGGTGCTTGGACCGGATCGAGCACCATCGCCGCAAGCTGGATGAGTGCTGCGGCAGTCTCGCCGCAATAGCCTTCGAGATCGGTGCGCGACGGCATCGGATCGTCATAGAGATCGAAGATGCGCGCTTCGAGCATGTTCTCGAAGGCGGCCTTAGGCAGGCGGTGGGCGGAAATCGCCGCCCTCAGCGCGTCCGCCACGGGATGGCCGATCTGAGTCCGATCCTCTTCGGCGGCGATGACGTCTCGCCACCATTGCAGCCGCACCTCGCCCGGCAGCGCCTCGTGGATGCGATCGCGTATGCCGGCGACTTCGGCATTGAAGGCATAGAGCGAAAACAGCGCGTCGCGCTTGTTGTCGGGCGCATAGAGCACACTGAGATAGCGGTCATGGTCGGCGGCACGCACCGTGTCCATGACGACTTTGGTGTTTTCGGCCACGTCAGTCGACGGCGATGAGCGCTGCGGCCACGGCGCGATCTTCCGCCAGCAGCACATTATAGGTCCGCACCGCCGCCCCCGTCGACATCGGATCGGCGGAAATGCCCGCTTCTTTCAGCGCCGTACGCAGCGCGGCAGGCAATGGCCTCAGATCCTTGCCGCTGCCGACCAACAGGATCTCAACCTTGGCGGCCTCGTTGAACAGCTTGGCGAAATCCGCTGCCGTCAGCGCCAATGGATCGGCCGGCTCCCAGCCATAGATGCCCGAAGGCAGGCACAGCAGCGAGCCGCGATGCGACATGTCGGCAAAGCGGAAACCGCCATTGCCGTAAGCCTCGATCGGTGCGCGGCCCGGGAAATGCGCCTCGCGGATGACGATGCCCTTGGCCACTTTTGAGGCAAGCCGTCAGGTAGCTATGGCTTTGCCGCCGCCCACCGGCTTTTCCTCATCGGACGCTGTGGCCTGCGGCCGCAGCTTGAACAGGATAAGCAGTGGCGCGGCGATAAAGATCGACGAATAGGTGCCGAACACGACGCCGAACAGCATCGCCATGGTGAACGAGCGGATCACCTCGCCGCCGAACAGCACCAGCGCCAGCAACGCCAGGATCGTCGTCACCGAGGTCAGCGTCGTCCTCGACAGCGTCTCGTTGATGGCGTTGTTCAGCAGTTGCGGCAGCGGCATTCGCTTGTATTTTCGCAGATCCTCGCGAACGCGGTCATAGACGACGATCGTATCGTTGAGCGAATAACCGATGATGGTGAGGATCGCCGCCAGCGACGATTGGTTGAATTCCAGGCCGGTGATGACGAAGAAGCCGATCGTCATGACCACGTCGTGCACGGTCGCAACGATGGCGCCGACCGCGAACTGCCATTCGAAGCGGAACCAGACATAGATCAGGATGCCGAGCAGCGCGATAAGCATGGCGATGGTGCCTTGCTTGGCAAGCTCGCCCGAGACCGTCGGCCCCACCACTTCGACGCGGCGGAAATCATACTGATCCTGCAGCTCGCCGCGCACCTTGTCGATGACGGTCTGCTCAGCGTTCTCGCCGCCCGCCTGCGTGCCGACGCGGATCAGCACGTCGTTCGGTTCGCCGAACTGCTGAACCTGCACCTCGCCGATATTAAGTTCCGTCAGCCTGCCGCGGATGTCGGCCAGATCGGCATTGCCGACCTTGGACTGCACCTCGATCAGTGAGCCGCCCTTGAAATCGATGCCGTAATTTATGTCGATGGTCATGAAGCCGATGACCGACAGCACCGAAAGCACGCTGGACAGTGTGAACGTCCAGCGGCGGATACCCATGAACGGAATTTTCGTGCCTGGTGGAATGAACGTCACAGGCGCCCGCGGCAACTCCTTCGGACGGGCGCGGCGAAGCCAGATCGACACGAGCAGGCGTGTGAAGGTGAAGGCGGTGAAGACCGTGGTCAGGATGCCGATGGCATAGGTGACGGCAAAGCCCTTCACCGGCCCGGTTCCGAGCCAGAACAGCACCACGGTCGCGATCAGTGAGGTCACGTTGGAATCGACGATGGTCGCCAGCGCCTTGCTGAAACCGGTATCGATTGCCTGAATGACCGAGCGGCCGGCACGTCGCTCCTCGCGGATGCGTTCATAGATGAGAACGTTCGAATCGACCGCCATGCCGATGGTCAGCACGATACCGGCGATACCGGGGAGGGTCAGTGTCGCTCCAAGCAGCGACAGCAGCCCGACGATCATCGCCACATGCACCGCCAGCGCGATGTTGGCGAGGAAGCCGAGGAAACCGTAGGCGACGAACATGAATGCCACCACCAGGATCGACCCGATGATGCCGGCGACCTTGCCGGCATGGATGGAGTCCTGGCCAAGTCCCGGCCCCACCGTCCGCTCTTCGATTACCGTCAGCGTCGCTGGCAAGGCGCCGGCGCGCAGCAGCACGGCGAGGTCGTTGGCGCTCTCGGCGGTGAAATTTCCCGATATCTGGCCGGTACCGCCGGGGATCGGTTCACGGATCTGCGGCGCCGAAATCACCTGATTGTCGAGGATGATGGCAAACAGCTTGCCGACATTCTGTGCCGTCGCCTGGCCGAACCGCTGCGCCCCTTTCGAATCGAACCGGAACGAAACAACCGGCTCGTTGGTCTGGGAATTGAACGTCGCCTGGGCATCGACGAGGTTTTCACCCGAAACGATGACGCGGTTCTCGATCAGGTACGGAACCGGCGGATCGTCCTGCGAATACAGCACCGAGGATCCCGGCGGCGGCCGGCCGTTCAGCGCATCCTGCACCGGCATCGACTGGTCGACCATCTGGAAGGTCAGCTTGGCAGTCTGGCCAAGAATTTCCTTCAGCCGTTGCGGATCCTGCAGACCAGGCACCTGCACCAGGATACGGTCGTCGCCTTGGCGCTGCACGATCGGCTCGGTGGTGCCGAGTTCGTTGACACGACGCTCGACAACCTGGATCGCCTGCGTCAGCGCCGTCGAGGTGCGATATTTGATTCCCGCATCGGTGACGGAGAATTTGAGCAGGCCGGGCTCGGAATCATCCAGCGTCATCTCCTGGATGGAGCCGCCGCTGAACAGGCCTGCGGCCACCGGATTGGTCAATGGTTTCAAGGCTGTCTTGGCAGCGTCGATCTGTGCGGGATCGGTGATGCGGACCTGCACCGTGCGGCCCGTTCCGGAAAGGCCGGTATAGCCGATCTTGGCGTCACGCAGCAGCGTCCTGATTTCGTCGCGCGTCGTCTCCAGCCGATCCTTGATCAGATCGTTCGGATCCATCCTGAGCAGGATGTGCGAGCCGCCCTGCAGGTCGAGGCCGAGCGTCATCTGTCGCTTCGGCACCCAGTCGGGCAGCTTGGCCAGCGTGCTGGCGGAAAAGAGGTTGGGCGCAGCGAGGACCACTGTGGCGGCCACGGCCAGCCAGATCAGGATCATCTTGAAGCGCGAAAAATAAAGCATCAGTTCTTATCCGTTCAGGCGTACAAGCGGCAGCATTCCGCCATCGGTCGGTTTGCGGGCATATTTCTAATTCTGACCACGGCCGGCCCTATCGTGCTTCCTCGGCGATTGTCAATCTTGCTGGCAAGGGGCCGGTGCGCAGCAGCAGGGCGAGGTCATTGGCGCTTTCAGCGGTGAAATTTCCCGATATCTGACCGGTGCCGCCTTCAATGGGCTCTCGGATAACAGGCGCCGAAATAACCTTATCGTCTAATATAACCGCAAACGGCTTGCCGATATATTGCGTCGTAGCCCATTTGAAACGCGCCGTACCCCGGGAATCAAGTCGGAATGAGACGACGCGTTCATCGGTCGCCAAATTGCGGGTTGCTTGCGCATCCAGCACATTTTTACCTGAAAGGATAACCCGATTTTCGATCAAGTAGGGAACCGGAGGATCGTCCATCGAATAAAAAACCGCCGAGCCGACGGGCGGGCGGCCGCTGATTGCCTCGTCGACTGCATCGACAGATCAACGAGTTGGAAGCTCAGGTGACCGGGCCGGGTGAGAATTTGTCCTAGCCTTTGCGGATCGGCAACGCCCGACGTGCGGACCAATATGCCGTCTTCATTCGTTGACCGAACCACCGGGTGGGTGGCGCCCAGGTCGCGGATACGATCTTTGATGACTTCAACCGACTGTGCAAGCGCGGCCGAAGTTCGATACTTCAAACCTGCATCCGTTACGGTGAATTTGAGCAGGCCGGGCTCACTGTCGTCCAGGGTCATTTCCTGGACGCCGCTGTCCGCGACAGGATCGGTCACCGTTTTGATTGCCGCCTTGGCGAGGTCAAGCTGAGCCGGATCTGTTATGTGCACCTGAACGGTCCGAGCCGAACTGGCAAGGCCGGTATAGCCGATCCTTGCTTCGCGTAGCAGCGACCGGACCTCGTCGCGTGTCGCTTTCAGCCGGCCCTCGATCACGTCGGTCACATCCAACCTGAGCAGGATGTGTGGACCATCCTGCTGGCTTGCTTCAACTATTGACTGGCTTTCGGCAAGCCATTCGGGTCGCGTGGTATGCAAACCGGCGGCGAAGATATTAGTCGCGTGGAAGACAACCGTGCCGGCCAAGGCAAGCCACTTCAGGATCATCTTCAGGCGCCAAAGGTGGAACATATGCCGTCGTTCGTCAGAGCCCTGCCCGCGGATCGTTCCGCCGACAATTCGGTTATTTCTTGGCGTTCTGGTTCGCCACCGGCTCGCCCTTGACGCGCACGTCGGCGATCGTCGAGCGCAGCGCCGTCACCTTGGTACCGCCGCCAAGGTCGATCTCGAGCTCGTTGTCGTCGATCACCTTGGTTACCTTGCCGACCAAGCCGCCACCGGTGACAACGGTGTCGCCGCGGCGAACCGCCGCCAGCATCTCGCCGCGCTTCTTCAGCTGCGTGCGCTGCGGCCGGATGATCAGAAAATACATGATCACGAAAATCAGAGCAAACGGCACGATCTGGATAAACATTGCGGACGAGTCCCCGCCGATGCCTTGGGCGTATGCCGGTGTCACGAACATCGAGGTACTCCTGAATTTTAAAAACAGCCGCAAACCGTTCTGGGAATTTGACGGCCCCGCCAAATTTGGCCGGAATATAGTCGGTAACGTTGCCAATGCAACTGCGCGGCCGGGCAAATCGGCTGCTTTTCCGGCCTGGTGAGCCGTGTTAGAGGGTGATCCCGAAAAGCGACGCTCGGTTTTCGCAAAAGATGATGCCCGAACAAATGCTTGGGACGAGTTTCGAAACCGCTGAAATCAGGTAGGTTGGCCTGCCGCACCGTCCCGAATGCGAACAAAAAGACAAGAGATGACCGACAGCACCATCGATATCCTGAGCCAGAAGCTCGACCGTCTGATCGAGGCGATCGCCCGCCTCGCGCCGCCGCCGGTGCCGCAAACCGACCTCGGCGACGCCGATTGCTTCGTCTGGCAGGCCGATCCCGGCTATCTGGAGCCGGTGCTCAAGGTCAACCGCGTCGACATCGGCCTGATCCGCGGGGTCGACCGCGTCCGCGACATATTGGTCGACAACACCGAGCGCTTCGCCTCCGGCTATGCCGCCAACAACGTGCTGTTGTGGGGCGCGCGCGGCATGGGCAAATCGTCGCTGGTCAAGGCCGTGCACGCCGCGGTCAACGCTTCGACCAAGCTCGACCTGCCGCTCAAGCTCATCGAGATCCATCGCGAAGACATCGACACGCTTCCGAAGCTGATGAGCCTGCTGAAGGCAGCGCCCTTACGCTTTATCCTGTTTTGCGACGACCTGTCATTCGACCATGACGACACGTCCTATAAATCGCTGAAGGCAGCGCTTGAAGGCGGCGTCGAGGGCCGCCCGGCCAACGTGATCTTCTACGCCACCTCGAACCGGCGGCATTTGTTGCCGCGCGACATGATCGACAATGAGCGCTCGACGGCGATCAATCCGTCCGAAGCGGTCGAGGAGAAGGTTTCGCTGTCGGACCGCTTCGGCCTGTGGCTTGGCTTCCACAAATGTTCGCAGGACGAATATCTCGACATGATCGACGGCTATGTCCGCCATCACGATCTCGCCATCGATCCCGAGACGCTGCGCGCCGAGGCGCTGGAATGGGCGACGACGCGCGGCAGCCGTTCGGGCCGCGTCGCCTGGCAGTTCACCCAGGATCTGGCCGGCAGGCTCGGCAAGCCGCTGAAGGATTAGCCGCTCAAGGGCTAACAGCAGAAGAAGCCCGCACCTTGCGGAGCGGACTTCCTCGGCGGGCTGAAGGTCAGGTGGCCCGCAAATCGCTTTTCGTCGTCTATTCGAGATAGGTCGAAGGATCGACCGGCGCCGAGTTCTTGCGCACTTCGAAATGCAGTTTCGGCGAGTCGGTGGTGCCGCTCATGCCGGACAGGGCGATTTCCTGGCCGCGCTTGACCTTCTGGCCGCGCTGCACCTCGATCGAGCTGGCGTGGCCGTAGACGGTGACCAGACCGTTTTCGTGCCGCACCAGCACCGTGTTGCCGAATTCCTTGAGGCCGTCACCGGCATAGATGACGACACCGTTTTCAGCCGCCTTGACCGGCGTCCCCTCGGGCACGGCAATGTCGACGCCGTCCTTGCCGCCGCCGAAGCTTGAGATCACGCGGCCGCGCACCGGCCAGCGCATCTTGCCGATGCCGGTCGCGTCCGGCGCCACCGCATCGTCGTCCTCGGCCTGCTGGATGACTTTCGCATCCTTCTTCGGCGGCGTGTAGGAGGCGAGCGTCTGCGTCGGCGTGGCCTTGGCCGGCGGCTGGGTGGTGGCCGTCGTCACCGGATCGACCTTTGCCGGCTTCACGCCGGCGACGACAGCGGTTCCGCCTGCCGGCACTTTCAGGGTCTGGCCGATCTTGAGCAGTCCATCCTGCATGCCGTTCGCCTGCTTCAGCGCAACGACGCCGACGCCGGTCTTTCTGGCAATGGCGGACAGCGTATCGCCTTGCTGAACCGTGTAAGTGCCGCCGGCACCGGCCGGTTTGGCCGTCGCCGAAGCCACCTTCGCCGCAGTCTTTCCATCCTTCGGCTGGCTCGCGGCAGCCGAGGCGTCCACCTGCGCGGCAGACTTGCCTTCCCTGAGCTTCGGTTGCTGCGGCAGCACGGCCACCTTCGCCGGCGCCTCGGCCGGCTGGTCGTGCCTGGTGCCGTTCGCGGGCTTGGCGTCGGCGACTTTCGGCGCGGCGCCGTTGCTCGAATACGCATAGGCCGGGATGACGAGCTTCTGGCCGGTCTTCAGCCCCTTGGTCGCGCTCAGCCCGTTGACTTTCATGATGGCATCGGCCGGCACGCCGTAGCGCCGTGACAGGCCGGAAATGGTCTCGCCGTCCTTGACGACGATCTCGGTTGCATGCGGCGCGCCGGCGGCCGTCGCCATGCGCGGCGCGTCGGGCTCGGCGTTCTTGAACGGCCTTGCCGCCGGAGCGACGGTGCCGGTTGCCGTCCTGTCGACACGAGGAGCGGCAGGCGCCAGGGCCGGCGCGGCAGCGGTACGCACCGGCCGGGCGGCAGGTGCCAGGGCGGGAGCCGGCGGTGGCAATTGCTGCGCCGTGACCGGTTCGAGGCTTGAGCGGCTGACCGACTGGGTGTGGCTGCCGTCGATCGGCGCGGCCGCAACATCGCCCGGATAGGGCTGGGCAGCATCCTGCTTGTCGATGATGGCGCGCTGGTTGTTGGTCGAGGCGGTGAACACGTCGTCGACGCTGTTGAACCGCGCCACCTGGGAACTACACCCCGTCGCAGCGCCTGCGATCATGAGGACGGCGCAGCCACGCGCCAGATTGCGTCCGTTTGCCTTCAAAACACTGAATTGCATCGCACTAACCCGCACAGACCCGGTACAACTGAGTGTGATTAAAGCGCGTTAATGTTACCGGTCGGTTAAACCTGTAGAATCAGGCGCAAATTTTCTTAAAATATTCCAGGATCCGGGCGCCGGGTGTGCCGAGATTCAGGTCAGGCCGAGCCGAAAATGGTAGGTTCCGAGAACCGGAGCGGAGCGTACTTTTGGGTACATGAGCACCGGAAGCGGAGGAAACCGCCATTTGCAGGCCGACCTCACCTGAATATCGACACAGCCTAGATCACTGCGGCGACACCGTGCAGGATCGGCTGCAGGCGCACCAGGCCGATATCCTCGCGTTCGAAGCGGCTGCCGACCTTGGTAAGCTTGGCCAGCACCTGCTCGCCCTCGTCGGGTCCGATCGGCGCGATGACGATGCCGCCGCTCGACAATTGATCGAGGAGAAAGCGCGGCAGGCTGTCGAAGGCCGCCCAGGCAACGATGCGGTCGAACGGCGCTTCGTTGGCCAGTCCGTTGGAACCGTCCGCCTGACGCACGATGACATTGCCGATGGCGAGTGCCTCAAGGCGCTGCCGGGCCTGTTCGGCCAGCGTCTTGTAACGGTCGATGGTGACGATCCGCGCGGCAAGCCGCGACATCACCGCCGCCGTGTAGCCCGACCCGGTGCCGATCTCGAGCACGCGGTTGCCCGGCTCGATCGCAAGTGCCGCGATCACCGCCGCCTGCAGGTCGGCGCCTTCGATGGCCTCGCCGCATTCGATCGGCAGCATACGGTCCGACCAGGCTATGGAGTGAAAATGCGGAGACAGAAAGCCGCGCCGCGGCGTCGCCTCAAAGGCGGCGATCAGCGCCTTCGGCACCGTGCCCCTGCCGCGCAGGCGAAGCAGGAAGGCAGCGAAACCTTCGCGCTCGTCGACCGTTGCAGCGTGGTTTGAGTTCATGCGAGCGCCTTGGCCAGTTGATCGCGGATTTCATGCGCGGTGAGATCGAGCTGCAGCGGCGTCACCGACACCAGCCGATTGCGCAAGGCATGGAGGTCGGTGCCTTGCTTGCCCTCGACCGGCTCGCGGCCGAAGCGCAGCCAGTAGTAAGGCAAGCCGCGCCCGTCGCGCCGCTCGTCGACCCACAGGCTGTGGACCAGCTTGCCCTGCGAAGTAACCACAGTTCCGGCGATCTCTTCCGGCGTACAATTCGGAAAATTGACGTTGAGCAGCACGCCGTCCGGCAACGGCATGGCGACGAGCTTTTCGAGCAGCGCCGGCGCCAGCGCTTCGGCGGTCTCGTAGGGAACGACGCGGTCCTCGCCGACATAGGAATAGGCCTGGCTGATGGCGATCGAGCGCACGCCGAGCAGCGCGCCTTCCATGGCGCCGGCGACCGTGCCCGAATAGGTGACGTCGTCGGCGATGTTGGCCCCGGAATTGACGCCGGACAGGATCAGGTCAGGCGCTTCGGGCAGGATCTTCTTCACGCCCATGATGACGCAGTCGGTCGGCGTGCCGCGCACCGCAAAGTGCTTTTCGCCGATTTTCCTGAGCCGCAGCGGCTCCGAGATCGACAGCGAATGCGCATAGCCGGACTGATCCTGTTCCGGTGCCACCACCCAGACGTCGTCCGACAGCGTGTGCGCGATGCGTTCGAGTGATGCAAGGCCCTCGGCATGGATGCCGTCGTCGTTGGTCAGAAGGATGCGCATTATGTCGATTCGATCTTTTCCAGACCGCCCATGTAAGGCCGAAGCGCTTCAGGAATGGTTACGCTGCCGTCCTCGTTCTGGTAATTTTCGATGACGGCAATGAGAGCGCGGCCGACGGCGGTGCCCGAACCGTTCAGCGTGTGGACGAAGCGGTTGCCCTTGCCGTCCTTGTCCTTGTAGCGGGCGTCCATGCGCCGCGCCTGGAAATCGCCGCATACCGAGCACGACGATATCTCGCGATAGGCATTCTGGCCGGGCAGCCAGACCTCGATGTCGTAGGTCTTGCGCGCACCAAAGCCCATGTCGCCGGTGCACAGCGTCACGGTGCGGAACGGCAGGCCGAGCCGCTTCAGCACCTCCTCGGCGCATTCGGTCATGCGCTCATGCTCGGCAACCGAAGTCTCCTGGTCGGTGATCGACACCAGTTCGACCTTGTAGAACTGGTGCTGGCGCAGCATGCCGCGCGTGTCGCGCCCGGCCGAGCCCGCCTCGGAGCGGAAGCACGGCGTCAGCGCCGTATAGCGCAGCGGCAGTTTTTCGTGCGGCGTGATCTCGTCGCGAACGAGATTGGTGAGCGGCACTTCGGCGGTTGGGATCAGGCCAAGCCTGCCGTCCCCGTGCCGAACGAAGAATAAATCCTCCTCGAATTTCGGCAGTTGCCCGGTTCCGAAAAGCACCTCGTCGCGCACCATCAACGGCGGCTGGATCTCTACATAGCCGTGCTCGGTGGTGTGCAGATCCAGCATGAACTGGCCGAGCGCGCGTTCCATCCGCGCCAGGCCGCTTTTGAGTACGGTGAAGCGCGAGCCGGAAAGCCGTGCTGCCCGCTCGAAATCCATCATGCCGAGCGCTTCGCCGATCTCGAAATGCTCCTTCACCCAGTTCGGCCGCGTCGGCACCTCGCCGACGACGCGCTTGACGACGTTGTCGTGCTCGTCCTTGCCGACCGGCACGTCGTCGAACGGCACGTTTGGCAGCACAGCCAACACATCGTTCAGCGCCTTGTCGAGCTCGCGCTCGCGCGCCTCGCCATTCTGGATGAAGGCCTTGATCTCGCCGACCTCGGCCTTCAGCCTTTCGGCAAGAGCGGCGTCGCCCGAGCGCATGGCATTGCCGATCTCCTTCGAGGCGGCGTTGCGGCGTTCTTGTCTGGCCTGCAGCTCGGTCAGATGCTCGCGCCGCGCCTCATCCGCCGCGATCAAGTCGTCGACCGTGGACCGCGCATCCTCAGCCGACCACGAGCGCTTCTGGAGCGCTTCGACAAGGGCCTTCGGGTTGTCGCGAATCCATTTGATGTCAAGCATGGTCTGTTCGTCCTTGAGTAGGCCAGAGGGGGTAAACCGCATCGATGCAAGGCGTCAAGGCAGAGTTCCTTCGCGCCCCCCTCTGTCCTGCCGGACATCTCCCCCACGGGTGGGGAGATCGGCCGTCACTGCGGCTTTCGCCAATCTCCGGCGCTGAAAAAGCAAGCCATCGGCGAAGTTGCCAATCTCCCCCCAAGTGGGGGAGATGTCCGGCAGGACAGAGGGGGGCGCTGTCCCGCCGACCTCAGGCGGCAACACCGGAACTTCAAAAGGAAGAAACAAAAAAACCCGCCCTGAGTGGGCGGGTTTTTGGAGCCAATTGGCACCATAGCCAAATTAGTAGCATAGCTGCCGGCACAAAGCAAGAACAAAGTTGCAGCGGCCGGAAGAAAGATGCTGTCCGCTTCAACCGAACCTACGTCGAAGACGCGTCCGCCGGCTTGTCGGCCACCTCTTCCGTGGCGTCCTGTTTTTCGCGAGCCACACGGTCGCGCTCCTTGCTGCGTTCGATCAGCCGGGCCGACCAGATCGAGACCTCGTAGAGCAGGATCGTCGGAATGGCGAGGCCGATCTGGCTCATCGGGTCGGGCGGCGTCAGCACCGCCGCCACGACGAAGGCGATGACGATGGCCCATTTGCGCTTCTCGGCAAGGGCCGTGGACGACAGCATGCCGACCCGCGTCATCAGGCTTGTCACTACCGGCAACTGGAACACCAGGCCGAAGGAGAAGATCAGCGTCATGATCAGACTGAGATATTCGGACACTTTCGGCAGCAGCGAAATCTGCACCTGGTCATTGGTGCCGGTCTGCTGCATTGCGAGGAAGAACCACATCACCATCGGCGTGAAGAAGAAATAGACCAGCGACGCGCCCATCAGGAACAGGATCGGCGAGGCGATCAGGAACGGCAGGAAGGCATTGCGTTCGTTCTTGTAGAGGCCGGGCGCGATGAATTTGTAGATCTGCGTGGCGATCAGCGGAAAGGCTATGACCATGCCGCCGAACATGGCGAGCTTGACCTGGGTAAAGAAGAATTCCTGTGGCGCCGTATAGATCAGCTCGACCTTGTGCGGGTCGAGCCCAGCCCATTGCGTGGCCCATTTGAACGGAATGACCAGAAGGTTGAACAGCCGCTTGGCGAAAAAGAAGCAGACCAGGAAGGCAACAAAAAAACCGCCGATCGACCAGATCAGGCGCCGGCGCAGCTCGATCAGGTGCTCCATCAGCGGAGCCGACGATTTTTCGATCTCGTCCTTTTCCTTGTCCGAAACGCTCACTTGGCGGCTCCCGCCGTTTTCCTGGCGGCCGGCTTCTTCGCTGCTGACGCCGGCTTCTTCGCTGCTGGCGACTGCGGTTTCGGCTCAGCTTTTG
The DNA here is from genome assembly GCF_040322115.1 of Mesorhizobium sp. M0195. Lineage (NCBI taxonomy): Bacteria > Pseudomonadati > Pseudomonadota > Alphaproteobacteria > Hyphomicrobiales > Phyllobacteriaceae > Mesorhizobium > Mesorhizobium sp. M0195. The sequence continues at coordinate 84,920 of NZ_JAMYSV010000010.1, forward strand.
CGGCGGCCTTTGGCGCAGCGGTCTTTGCCGGCTTGGCCGGCGCGGCGGCCGCGGCTTTCGCGGGCGCCGGCTTCTTCCTTGCCGTAGATGCTTTTTGCGGCACTGCCGCCGCAGCCGTTTGCGCCTGCACGGCCGGCGCCACGACGGACTCGTCCGTCATCGCCGGAAAGATCGGCGTGGCCGGCGTCGGCTCCGGCGGGCTGACGCCCGGCATCGTCGTTGCGCCGTTGTTCAGCGGCTCGGCTGCCTGCTCCGTCGAAGCGGCGGCATCGACGGCCGGCTTGGGTTTCATCACGGCGTCGACGCCGGAACGGACGTCGGCGGCGGCCTGTTCGAATGGATTGAGCTGCTTCCTGATCTCGGCTGCCGGATTGAGACTTCTCAGCGAATCGACCGACTTCTTGACGTCGTCGAGTTCGGCTTCCTTCAACGCGTCGTTGAACTGCCGCTGGAAATCGGACGCCATGGCGCGCAGCTTCGCCGTCGTGCGACCGAAGGTGCGCAGCATGTTGGGCAAATCCTTGGGCCCGACGACCACGATCATGACGATCGCGATCACCAGCATCTCGGTCCAGCCGACTTCGAACATGGCTATACGTTCCGACTAAAGTTTGGGCTCAGCCTTTGCTGGCCTTTTCCTTCGGTACCGAAACGGTTTCGTCGGCACGGTGTTCGACGGTACGCTTGTCGTCGGCAGCGTCGTCGTCCGCCATGCCCTTCTTGAAGCTCTTGATGCCCTTGGCCATGTCGCCCATCAGCTCGGGGATCTTGCCGCGGCCGAAGACCAGCAGCACGATCACCAGAACGATCATCCAGTGCCAAATCGAAAATGAACCCATAGCAAATCTCTCTCGAACGGTTTCCCAGACGCTGATCTATGCGCTTTCGGGTTCGGATTCAAACAGAACTGCGACAGAGTTCATGAATGAGTGGCCGAAGTCACGCACTTTCGGCACAGCGGCCCGCTACCAATCGGCGCAGTTCCATCCTGCCTGTGGCTTTAAGATGGCGCTTGGCTCAATCTTCCGTGACGCGCGGCGTCAAAAGGCCGAGTTCCTCGAGGTCGATATCGGTCAGCGGATCCTCGTCGTCGGTGAGCGCATCGGGGTCGGCCGGCGGCAGCGGCACCGAGAAATTCGACGGCATACGGCCGGACAGCAGCCCCGCACCCTTCAATTCCTCCATGCCGGGGAGATCGCGTATCTCCTCCAGTGCGAAATGGTCGAGGAAAATATCGGTCGTGCCATAGGTGACGGGACGGCCGGGCGTGCGGCGCCGGCCGCGCATCCTCACCCATTCGGTCTCCATCAGCGTGTCGAGCGTCCCCTTTGACGTCTCGACGCCGCGGATGTCCTCGATCTCGGCGCGCGTTACCGGCTGGTGGTAGGCGATGATCGCCAGCACTTCGAGGGCAGCGCGGGACAGTTTGCGCTGCTGCACCGTGTCACGGCTCATCAGGAAGGCGAGGTCGCCGGCGGTGCGAAACGCCCACGCATCGCCGACGCGCACCAGATTGACGCCGCGCCGCGCATAGATCTGCTGCAGTTCGGCCATTGCCGCGGCAATGTTGATGCCGTCGGGCAGTCGCGAAGTGAGCTGTTTTTCGCTGACCGGCTCGGCGCTGGCGAATACGATCGCCTCGGCCATCCGTACGGCCTCCGCTATATGCAGCCGCTCGCCAGGATTCCGCGACAAATTTTGCCCCTGATTTTGTGCCGGATTCTCGGCGACCGCGCCTTGCTCGGCGTCGTCCTCGACCTTGAACGGAATGATCGAAGCGTTGGCGCGTTCGCTCATGATGTCACCTCGACTATCTTGATGGCCTGGGCGCGGCCGCGCAGATAAAGCGGCGCGAACACCTGGTCCTGCCGCATTTCCATCTTGCCTTCGCGCACCAGTTCCAGTGTCGCGGCAAACGAGCTGGCAACCGCGGTGCGCCGGTCTTCCGGGCCGGCCAGATATTCGACCAGGAAACTGTCGAGCGCCGTCCAGTCGCGCAGCGACCCGATCAGCCTGGTCAGCACGTCGCGCGCATCCTTGAGCGACCACACGCCGCGCCTGGCAATCGTCACATTGGTGATCGCCTGCTTCTGGCGCTGCTGGGCATAGGCGGTCAACAGGTCATAGAGCGAGGCCGAATAGGCATTGCGCCTCTCGACGATCACCATCTCCGGCATGCCGCGTGCAAACACGTCGCGTCCGAGCCGGTTGCGGTTGACCAGCCGTGCCGCCGCGTCGCGCATCGCCTCCAGCCGCTTCAGCCGGAACTGCAGCACCGCCGCCAGTTCCTCGCCGCTTTCGCCTTCGTCGCCGGGCTGCTTGGGGATCAGGAGCTTCGACTTGAGAAACGCCAGCCACGCTGCCATCACCAGATAGTCGGCGGCAAGCTCCAGCCTGAGCGCCCTCACCTTCTCGACGAATGCCAGATACTGTTCGGCCAGCGCCAGGATCGAGATGCGCGACAGGTCGACCTTCTGATTGCGGGCAAGATGCAGCAGAAGATCGAGCGGACCTTCGAAACCGGCCACATCGACGACCAACGCCGGATCGCCGGTCAGCCGGGAATCGTCGTTCTCGGCCCACAAGCGGTCCATCGGTGCGGCCTTGCCGGCCTTCAGGTCCAATGCTTCCGCCACTTAGCTTCCTTTGATGCTAGGCTACCGCGTCGAAATAACTGGCAAATTCGGCCCGAATCTCGGTCTCGTCCGCAACGTCACGGTTCCTGATATAGGTCAGCGCCCGCTCCGCGCGCTCAAACGACTTGCCTTCAAGGCCGGTCGTTCGCGATGCAATGCCGGCCATCTCCTCGAACACGCCGTTGCAGTGAAGGACCAGATCGCAGCCCGCCGCAAGGATAGCGGCCGCCTTTGACGGGAAATCCCCAGAAAGTGCCTTCATCGAAGTGTCGTCGCTCATCAACAGACCGTCGAAGCCGATTTCGCCGCGGATGATCTTTTCGATGACCTTGCCGGATGTGGTGGCCGGGTTCTTCGGGTCGATCGCGCTATAGACGACATGCGCCGTCATCGCCATCGGTAAATGGTTGAGCTCCCTGAATGGCGCAAAATCATGCCGCTGCAGGTCGCCGATCGAGGCATCGACGGTGGGCAGTTCGAAATGCGTATCGGCGAAGGCCCTTCCATGACCGGGAATATGCTTCATCACCGGCAGCACGCCGCCTGCCATCAGGCCTTCCGCCGCGGCGCGACCCAATTCGATGACGGCGCGCGGCTCCTTGCCATAGGCGCGCGCGCCGATGACGTCGCTGGCGCCCTCGATCGGCACATCGAGCACCGGCAGGCAATCCGCCGTGATGCCGTAGCGCAGCAGGTCGAAGGCATGCAGCCGCGCCATTAGCCATGCGGCACGGGTGCCGGCGTCATGGTCGTCGCGCCACAAGGCGCCGAGTGCACCGGCAGCCGGATAGTTTGGCGCCAGCGGCGGCCGCAGGCGCTGCACGCGGCCGCCCTCCTGGTCGATGAATACCGGCGCGTCCGCACGCCCGACGCAGTCGCGCATGGCGGCGACCAGATCGCGGATCTGCTCGGTCTCGCCGATATTGCGCGCAAACAGGATGAAGCCCCACGGGCATTCGTTGCGGTAGAATCGGATCTCGTCGCGGCTCAGTGATTTCCCGGCGCAGCCGAGGATCATGGATTTTGATTCGGTCATGCGGAACAGTTTAGAGCTTCGCGACGACAAAGGGAATCGCCCGCAATTGCCTCCAAAGGTTTCCGTTCACGCAAAAAAGCCGGCGCGGGCGCCGGCTTTTCGAGGGGCTTTGGTGCCGCTAGTGGGACACGAAGCAATTGCCGCCGGCGGCCTTGTAGCTGGTGCACAGTTTGATCGCCTCGTTGCGAGACTGCGCCGGAACGCGGACGCGGTAGAAGGTGCCCTTGCCGGCAATCTCGGCCTTGACGATGTTGGCGGTGCGGCCGGAAAGCACGCTGCCGTAGCGGCGCTGCAGATCCTGGTAAGTCGCCTGGGCGCTTTCGACTGTCGGCTGCGAAGCGATCTGTATCGACCACGAACCAGCGCCGGCAGCGGCCGGATCGATGGAAGCAACCTGATCGGGCTTGACCTCGCCGACCACGTCGACCGGCTGGTCGGACGGGCGCTGCGGCGCCACCGGAACCGTGGCCGGGGTGGTGGCCGACTGCTTGCTGGCTGACGCCTGGGCCTTGGCTTCAGCCTTTGTGTCGGGCTTGGGCGCCGGCTGCAGCTTGGAGGTTTCGGCCTGATCGCCGCTCGCCTGATCGCCACTCGGCTGGTCGCCAATCTTCGGGTCGCCAATCTTCGGGTCGCTTGTCATTTGGTCGATCAGGGGCACGGTGCCGGTCTGCGCGGCGGCGTCGGCCTGGGCGGCCGGAGCCACGTGCTGCGGCGCCGGATCGGCCGGCTCGGCAGCGGCCATCTGCGGGGCGGCTGGCGCCGGATCCTCGCGCGCCACCAGCGAGCCGTCAGGTTTCACGACCATGGTCCGTACCTTGCGCGGCGCAACGGCGACGGTCTCGGCACCCTTGTCGACCTCCTGCAGAACCTGCGCGATGCGATCCTCGGACTTGGGCGCTGGTGCGGCGGCGGTGTCGGTAGCGCCAGCCGCACTGGCGCCAAGCGCATTGGTGTCAGGCGCGCTGGTGTCAGGCGCGTTGGTGCCAGACGCATTGCTATCGGACGCCTCGGTGCCGGGTGCGTCGATATCGTCTGCGGCATCGGGGTCATTGGGCGAAAGATCGACGACGCGGCTCTCCGGTTCGTTGGCCTTCAGGTCCACAGGCTCTTCGGTATTGGTGACCAGCTTCTGCTGAACCGGCTCGGCGGGCTTGGCGCCCTTGGCCACAGCGTCATAAACCTTGTTGTCCTGGTTCGGCACGACAGTGCCGCCTGGATTTTCCGGCTTGATCTTGATCGGCCTGTTGTCGGCTTTGACGATGACCGGCGCATCGCCGCCGCTCTTGCCGCCGAGGGTCAACGCAAAGGCGCCAAGGCCTCCGGCGATCGCAACGGCGCCGACCACCGCACCTATCAGCAGCCCGCGCCTGCGCGGCTGCCTTTCGGCCTCGCGTTCGGCGAGGCCGGGAACCGACATCTCCTCGTCCAGTTCGGGATCGTAGTCGAGTTCATCGAAGGTGAAATCGTCGGCTTGCGAAACCGGCTGGCCGCCGGGTAATGAGCCCAGATCGAAACCGTCCGCTGCATCCGCATAGGAAGCGGTTGCCGGGCTGACAGGGGCTTCCGCAGGCTTGGTGCCATAGGCGCGCGTCTCGCCGCGATCTTGCTTGTAGCCAGACGCGAAGCCGGCATCGTATTCATCGTCATAGCCAGCACTGCGCACCGGGGCCGGCGCTATATCCGTGGCATTCATTTCGGTGAGAAGGCTGGCAAAATCGGCATCGAGATCGTCGTAGGCGGGCGCCACCGGCTCGTCATCGTCGAAGTTGAGCTCCGGAATGTCGAGATCGTCCGCCAGCGCCACGACGCGCTCGGGCACGTCGACCGTCTCGACATCGGGCATCTCGTCATAGGCGGAAGGCTGTTGATGCGAGGTTGGCGCAGCTTCCATGTAGGTGGGCCGATCTTCATAGGATGACCTATCTTCACGGGATGCCTGGCCTTCATAGGACGGCCTCTCTTCGACCGGTGCGGCCCGATAGGATGGCGTTGCAGCCGGTTGCGGTGGTGGTGCCGGACGCGCCGAAGCCACCGGCTGGCTTGCAAAGGCGGGTTGAGGCTGTGCGACCGGCGTCACGCGGCTCCACGAGCGGGCCGGCTCGGGCGGCGTGGCGCGTGTCGTCAGCCAGTTCAGCGCATCGAGCGGGTCTTCTTCGGCGACAGCTGCCGCACTCTTGTCGGCCGAGTCATGATCCAGGCCGATGTTCCTGGCGAAGTCGGCGTCGAGCGCATCGTTGTCTAAGTCACCCGCAGGTCCGGCAGCGGCTTCAACACCGAAATCCTCGCCTTCAAGCTCATCGAGGAGGACACTGCCAAGATCGGCGTCATCGGCGGCACTGGACTGCTGCGGCTCAGCGGGCTCGTGCTCGTCGAGTTCCCAATCCAGCTCGTCGACAGCATGCACCGGGTCGTTGGCGACGTCTTTGACCGCCGCCATTGGCTGTTCAGCAGCCACTGCTGGCTTCTGAATTACCGGCGCGATGGGCTGCTGAACAGCCATCACGGGCTTCTGGGCAGTCTGCTGGGCAGGCTGCTGGCTTGTCTGAGGTTCGTTGACCGCTTGTGCCGGCCGTGTGCTCATCGCACCCAACAGCGCGTTCAGTTCGTCCTCCAGGCTGCGTTCCTCGGCCACTGGGGCCGTTGGGACGACGGCGGCGGCCTGGGCCGCTGGTTCGGCTGCAACGACCTGCGCTACGGGCTGTTCGGCGTGCTCGGCAGGCGCATCGTCGAAGCTCAGATCGAAATCGTCGTCGAGCGCCGCTTCAGCGGCCGTGCCGGAAAGCCGGGCGGCCTCTGGCTCTTCGATCGACAGCTCTTCGATAAACTCTGGTTCTTCGATTTCGGCAGGCTCGTTCGGGCGAACGTCGAAGTCCATGTCGACATCGGCCATGGCATCATCGGCATGGCCGGCATTCTCATCGGCCGCCTCCACCGGCGATGCCGGGGCGGCGTTATCGGCCGGCTCCTGCTCGTCAAACATCCGCTCGTCTTCAAGCGAGCTTGCAACCGCGTCGTCGAACTCGTCATCGAATGCAGGCGCGGCCGCTTGCGCCGCCGTTTCAACGGTGACCGCCTGCTCCATCGGCTCATGCTCTTCGAGCATCAGTTCGTCTTCGAGCGAGCTTGCCACGGCGTCGTCGAACTCATGGTCCAAGGCGGGGTCGAAGGCGGGCTGGTCGACCGGCTCGATCGCCTCGGCTGCGGCCCTAGGTTCGTCCTCGCCGGTCACGCCGTCGTCGAGCCGAAAATCCTGGTCGAGCGAGGCGGCAAGTTCATCGTCACTCGAAAGGTCGTCCTCGAATGGCGACACGTCTTCGAGCGAGCCGGCGACGGCATTATCGAACTCTTCGTCGAACTCCGGCTCGACAGCGGGAGCGAACGCCCTTTCGGGGCCGGCGGCAATTTCGTCGGCGGCAACAGGAGCGGCCGCAACAGCAGCACCATCATCCACCGCACTGTCGTCGAACGCGAAATCCTGTTCGAACGAAGCGGCAAGCGCGTCCTCCATCTCATCCGTGGTAGCCGGTTCGGGTGCCGGCTCGCGAAGCTCGACAGGGAAAGCATTGTCGTTGGCGTCGGCGCCGAATTCGCCCATCAACTCCTTCTCGAGATCGATCTCGAAATCGCCCTCGTCCACCGACGGTTCGGCGGCAGCGGTTTTCGGCTGGGCCGGCGTTTGCGGTTTGACCGGCTGGCGCGGGTCGAACCCCATGATCCTGGTCAGTTCCGCGAACGGATCATCGTTGGCGATGTCGTTGTGGTCGGCTGCTCTCAGCTGGGTTCTGTCTGCCATTATTGTTCCCGAACTCGCACTCATTCGGACGCCATGGACGTCGCGTAGGGTTGGCCCTTACCAGCGCAATGTGGGCAAAAGGTGACAGGTTTTTTACTCAAACCTAACGCATTTCGGTGGGCGCATTGGCTCCGATCAGCGTCAGGCCGGACGTCAAAACGTCCGAAACAGCCTGCACCAGCCCTAGTCTGGCATACGTCAATTGTCGGTCGTTAACCTTAACAAAACGTAAGTCGGGATTGTCGGTGCCCCGGTTCCAGTGTCCGTGGAAGCTGGAAGCGAGTTCGTAGAGGTAAAATGCCAGCCGGTGGGGCTCGAGCGCGAGGGCCGCGGCTTCGATCAGCCGAGGATATTCGGCGAGCTTCCTGATCAGGCCGATCTCACCCTCGTCGGTCAGCAAAGCCACTTCGGCGGCCAGCTGGTTTCGGTCGAACATGCCCTCGCCCAATTGCTCGCTCGCCTGCCGGAACACCGAATGGCAGCGCGCCGAGGCGTACTGCACGTAGAATACGGGATTATCCTTCGACTGCTCGGTCACCTTGGCGAAGTCGAAGTCGAGCGGCGCGTCGTTCTTGCGATAGAGCATCATGAAGCGGATCGGGTCGCGGCCGACCTCCTCGACCACTTCGCGCAACGTCACGAACTCGCCCGACCGCTTCGACATGCGCACCGGCTCGCCGGCGCGAAACAGCCTCACCAGCTGGCAAAGCAGCACGGTAAGCTTGACCTCGTCGCCGGCAATCGCCCGGGCAAGCGCTTCCAGCCGTTTCACATAGCCGCCATGATCGGCGCCAAGCACATAGATCAGATCGACGAAGCCGCGATCGACCTTGTCCTTGAGGTAGGCGACATCGGCGGCGAAATAGGTGAAGGTGCCGTCCGACTTGACCAGCGCCCGATCCATGTCGTCTCCGACTGCGGTCGAGCGGAACAGCGTCTGCTCGCGGTCCTCCCAGTCGTCCGGCTTCTCGCCTTTGGGCGGCGGCAGCTTGCCCTTGTAGATGTGCCCCTTCAGCGTCAGGTCGTTGATCGCCGAGCGGATCTTCTTCGCATTGTTGGCATGCAGCGTCCGCTCGGAGAAGAAGACGTCGTGATGCACGTTGAGCAGCGCCAGATCCTCGCGGATCATCGTCATCATCGCATCGATTGTCCTGTCCTTGACGATGGCAAGCGCCTCCTCGTCCGGCATCTGCAGCAGGGAGCGGCCGAATTCGCTGGCCAGCGCTTGACCAACGGGGATCAGATAGTCGCCTGGATAAAGCCCGGCCGGAATGTCGCCGATCTCATCGCCAAGCGCCTCGCGGTAGCGCAGCATGACCGAGCGTCCGAGCACGTCGATCTGCGAACCGGCATCGTTGATGACATATTCCTTGGTCACGTCGTAACCGGCGAAGGCCATCAGATTGGCGAGCGCGTCGCCGACCACGGCACCCCGGCAATGGCCGACATGCATCGGCCCGGTCGGGTTGGCCGAGACATATTCGACATTGGTTTTCTTGCCGCCGCCGATCGTCGAGCGGCCGTAATTGCGGCCTTCGCCGAGCAGCGCCGTCAGATGCGCCTGCCAGAAGCCGTCCTTGAGCCTGAGATTGACGAAGCCCGGGCCGGCGATCTCGGCGGCCGCGATATCCTCGTCGGCGCGCAGCGCCTCAGCCAGCCTTTCTGCCAGCGCGCGCGGATTCTGGCCGGTCGGCTTGGCCAACACCATGGCAGCGTTGGTCGCGAGGTCGCCATGGCTGGCATCGCGCGGCGGCTCGACAGCGATGCGCGACAGGTCCGGCGACGCGCCATCCTTGTCTTTCAAATCAAGCGCTTCGACGGCCTTTATGATTCGCGCGTTGAAATCGGCGAAGATGTTCATTGCTGTGGCTCTGACGGTTTTGCAGGGGTCCGGCTCGCTGGCCGGCAAAATCGAGCCCGCCCTAGCTCAAATCCGGCGTATGGTCAAACAAACGCCTGTGTTCCTTGAGCGCATAAGTGTCCGTCATGCCGGCCAGGAAATCGGCAACACTGCGCGCCTTGACGCGGTCCTCTGCCCGGTCGAGCCCTTCGCGCCAGCCATCCGGCATGGCGCGCGGATCGGCGAAATAGACGTCGAACAGGTCTCGGACGATCTGGTCGGCCTCGGCGCGCACCCGCATGACGTCCGCGTGCCGGTAGAGATGCTTGTAAAGAAAGGCCTTCAGCTCCTTTTCCGATACGGCCGTTTCGGCGGAGAAGCTCACCATCGTCTCGCCGGCCGCCCTTACCGCTTCGGCGCTGTCGGGCTTGATGCGCGCCAGATTGGCCGTCGTCGAGACGATCACGTCCTCGACCATGATGGTGATCTGCCGGCGCATCAGCTCGTGGCCGGTGCGTACGTCATCGAGCGCCGGATAGCGCTGACGCACGCCCTTGAGGATCGACCCCGGCAGCGAAACGCCCTCCAGCATATCCAGCGTCAACAGCCCTGCCCTCAAGCCGTCATCTATGTCGTGGGTGTTGTAAGCGATGTCGTCGGCAATTGCGGCGCACTGCGCCTCGATACCGGCGAAGCGGTCGAGCTCGAGGTCGTGCAGTTCGGAATAGTCGCGGATTGCCTGCGGCACCGGCCCCTTCAGCCCTTTGCCCTTGGCATCGGTCAGTGGGCCATTGTGCTTGACCAGCCCCTCCAGCGTTTCCCAGGTGAGGTTCAGCCCATCGAACTCGGCATAGCGCCGCTCCAGCCGCGTCACCACACGCAGCGACTGCGCATTGTGGTCGAATCCGCCCCAGGCGGCCATCTTCTCATTCAGCGCGTCCTCGCCGGTATGGCCGAAGGGCGTGTGGCCGAAGTCGTGCACCAGGGCCACCGCCTCGGCCAGGTCCTCGTCGCCGCGCAGCGCCCGCGCCAGAGCGCGTGCGATTTGCGCGACCTCGATCGAATGCGTCAGCCTCGTGCGGTAATGGTCGCCTTCGTGCGCGACGAACACTTGCGTCTTGTGCTTCAGCCGGCGGAACGCCGTCGAATGGATGATGCGGTCGCGGTCGCGCTGGAACGGCGTGCGCGTCGGGCTTTCCACCTCGTCGAACAACCGCCCGCGCGACTTTGCCGGGTCGCTGGCATAGGCCGCGCGCGGCCGATAGCCGAATCCGATGTCGCCCAACTCGTTGGTCATAGCGTATGCCGCAGTTGACTTGCCCCGTCGCGCTTCATACCTATCATACGAAACCGAATGCAAGGTGACGCCCATGGGCGCTGATGCCAAGACTGCCATGAAAGTCGAGATGACCGACGCCGCCGCCAGGCGGATCGCCAAGATTGTGGCGAGCGAAGCCGGTAAGACGGCGCTGCGCGTTTCGGTCGAGGGCGGCGGCTGTTCCGGCTTTTCCTACAAGTTCGATCTGGTCGACAGGCGCAATGACGACGACGTCGCCATCGAAAAGGACGGCGCCACCGTACTTATCGACGACCTGTCGCTGGTCTACATGGGCGGCTCGGTAATCGATTTCGTCGACGATCTGATGGGCCAGTCGTTCCAGATCAGAAACCCGAATGCGGTCGCCTCCTGCGGCTGCGGCACCAGCTTCTCCATCTAGATCATGCCGATCATCGGCGCGGTCCGTCAGGTCGCGCTTTCCGCCGGGCGCGACCTCGATGCGACGCTGGCGTTCTGGCGCGAAGTGCTCGGCATGAGCCTGCACGCGCGTTTCGACCCGCCGGGCATCGCCTTCATCCTGGCCGGTGACGTGCGCCTGCTTTTCACCGACGGCCTGTCGGCCGGCACCGTCTATCTCGATATATCGGGCCTCGAAGAATTCCACGCTTCGGCAAAGGCCGCCGGCATCCCCTTCACCGCGCCGCCGGCGCTCGTTCATCGCGACACCGAAGGCCTGTTCGGCCAGGCCGGGGAAAGCGAATGGATGGCCTTCCTAAAGGACCCGGCAGGCAATACGATCGGCCTTGTCGAACGTCATCCACCGGATCGCTAGTCTCCGGACCACCAGCCTATCGAGGCCGCCATGAAAATCGTCACCTGGAACATCAACGGCGTTCGCGCCCGCATCGGCAATTTGACCCACTGGCTGACGGAAAGCGCGCCCGACATCGCCTGCCTGCAGGAGATCAAGACGGTCGACGAGCAGTTTCCTCGCGCCGAGATCGAGGCGCTCGGCTACAATGTCGAGACTTACGGCCAAAAAGGCTTCAACGGCGTCGCCATCCTGTCGAAGCTGCGTTTCGATGAGGTCAATCGCGGCTTGCCGGGCGACGATGCCGACGAACAGGCGCGTTTCATCGAGGGCGTGTTCTCGACCGACAAGGGCGCCTTGCGCGTTGCCTCGATCTATCTGCCGAACGGCAACCCGATCGACGACGAGAAGAAGTTCTCCTACAAGCTTTCCTGGATGGCGCGACTTGAGCGCTGGGCCGAGGAGCGGCTTGCTCTGGAAGAGCCGCTGGTCCTGGCCGGCGATTACAATGTCATTCCCGAGCCGATCGACGCGAAATATCCGGAAAACTGGCTAAGCGATGCACTGTTCCAGCCCGCGACGCGGCAGGCGTTCCGGCGGCTGAAGAATCTCGGCTTCACCGAAGCCGTGCGTGCCGTCACCGACTCCGCGGACGCCTTTACGTTCTGGGACTATCAGGCCGGCGCCTGGCAGAAGAACAACGGCATCCGCATCGACCATTTGCTTCTGTCGCCCGAAGCCGCCAACTGGTTTTCCTCGGCTTCGATCGAGAAGCAGGTGCGCGCCTGGGAAAAACCCTCCGACCACGTGCCGGTGGCGATCGATCTGGCGCTGCGGCCAGCCTGACCGGACCTGCCGTCCGGCGGCACATTGATAAGTTGACCTCTTATCGCCACAAATCGCGCGCTTGATGCGAAATCATCATGGTGGCTGGGGTTCCCATGACTACTCGATTTGCACTCTGCCCGATTGGCTGCGCGCTTGCGATGGCGGTGGCGACCCCGGCTTTTGCCGATGCAGAGTGCCTTGCCAACGGCAAATCATTCCAGATCGGCCGGGTCGCCTGTCTGACGCCTGCCGGCCAAAGCTACCTCGCCCGTTGCGAGATGGTGCTCAACAACACGTCCTGGACAAAGCAGCGGGATGGATGCCCGGAGGACACGCCGGCCCCGCATTTGCAAGGCACGCCGATCTCAACGCCGACGCCCAGCGGCATGCCGGCGGAACCGAACGAGAATTGATCTCAAAACGGAATTTCTGCCGGCCTACTGGTCGCCGCCACCCTTGGTGAGGATGTCGTCGGCCAGCGAGATCGCGGTGCGGCGGTCGGCTTCGCCGGCGGCGGCAAACGCTTCTTCCTGCATGCCGCGGATCCATGGCTGGTCGGCAGGTGAGGCCCGTTCGAGCGCCGCGGTCATCATCGCCAGCCCCCGCACGATCTTGCCGCTTTGGAAGAGCAGATTGCCGAGCGTCGCCTGCGCGCCCGCATGGCCCTTTTCGGCCGCCAGCTGGAACCAGCGTCCGGCCTGCTTGACGCTGGCCTTGACGCCGCCCTCACCCTTGAGGAACATCTGGCCCATCTCGAACTGGGCGTTCGGATTGCGGTAGTTGGCGGCGGCACGCATGTAATATTCCTGGGCCGCCACCTCGTTCTCCTCGACGGGGCTGCCGGGAATGCCCTTCCTCAGATAGTCGCCAAGCGCCACCAGTGCGTCCGAAACATAGCTTTCCTCGGGCGAACCGGGCTCGACATCCTGGTCGACGATCTCTGAGAAGAACTTGAACGCCGCGTAGTCGTCTCGCGCCACGCCGTCGCCTTCGGCATACATGCGCGCAAGCTTCCAGGTGGCGCCGATCTGGCCGTTCTCCGCGGCATATTTATAGGCTTCCGCGGCCTGCTCCTTATGGCCGTTCTTGTAGGCGGAAAAGCCGAACTGGAACACCGCCCACGGGCTCGACTGCGGCTTCACACCGGTCTTGTCGTCGAACACCTTGTCGTCGAAGGCCATGGCCTGGCCGACGGCGCCCAAGGTCGCGCCAAACGTGGCGAGCGCAACCAGTGCCGAAAGGACAGACGACCTCAACAACTCAGATGTCCGCATAGCAGTGTGTTTCTTTGGCACCGCCAGGATGGGTGACCGCGCCGTCGCGGGCAGATCCGACCGTCTGTGCGTATTTCCAGATCGCGCCCGACTGATAATCGGTCGTGCGCGCCTTCCATGCCTTTGCCCTCGCCGCCAGTTCGGCTTTGGACAATGCAACCTCGATCGTGCCGTTCACCGCATCGATCGAGATCAAGTCGCCATCCCTAAGCAGCCCGATCGGGCCGCCCACTGCCGCTTCCGGCCCAACATGGCCGATGCAGAAACCGCGCGTTGCGCCCGAAAAACGCCCGTCGGTGATGAGCGCCACCTTGCCGCCCATGCCCTGGCCGTAGAGAGCCGCCGTCGTCGACAGCATTTCGCGCATGCCCGGGCCGCCGCGCGGACCCTCGTAGCGGATGACGAGAACCTCGCCTTCCCTATAGTTGCGATGCGTAACCGCTTCGAAACATTCCTCTTCCGAATCGAAGCAGCGCGCCGGACCCGAGAATTTCAGCTCCGTCATGCCGGCGACCTTCACGATCGCGCCTTCGGGGGCAAGGTTACCCTTCAAGCCCACGACCCCGCCGGTCTGGGTAATCGGCCTGTTGGCGGGACGGACCACATCCTGGCTGTCATTCCAGGAAACATGTTCCATATTTTCGGCCAAAGTGCGGCCAGTCACCGTCAGGCAATCGCCATGAAGGTAGCCATGGTCGAGCAGCGTCTTCATCAAGAGCGGAATGCCGCCGGCCTCGAACATGTCCTTGGCGACGTATTTGCCGCCCGGCTTGAGGTCGGCGATGTAGGGTGTCTTCTCAAATATCCTGGCCACGTCGAAAAGATCGAACTTTATCCCGGCCTCGTGCGCGATCGCCGGCAGATGCAGCGCCGCGTTGGTCGAGCCGCCGGTGGCCGAGACCACGGTCGCGGCATTTTCCAACGCTTCCATGGTAACGATGTCGCGCGGGCGGATGTTCCTTGCGATCAGCTCCATGATCTTTTCGCCGGAAGCGAAATTGAAGCGGTCACGCATCTCGTAGGGTGCAGGCGCGCCGCAGGAATAGGGCAGCGCCAGGCCGATGGCCTCAGCGACGGTGGCCATGGTGTTGGCGGTGAACTGGGCGCCGCAGGAGCCGGCCGACGGACAGGCGGCTTGCTCGATCTCGAGCAGCTCGGCGTCGCCGATGGTGCCGACCGAGTGCTGGCCCACCGCCTCGAACACGTCCTGCACGGTGATCTGCCGGCCACGGTAGCTGCCGGGCAGTATCGAGCCACCATAGATGAAGATCGACGGTACGTTGAGGCGCACCATGGCCATCATCATGCCGGGCAGCGACTTGTCGCAACCGGCCAATCCAACCAGCGCATCGTAGCAATGGCCGCGCATGGTGAGCTCGACCGAGTCGGCAATGACCTCGCGTGACACCAGCGACGACTTCATGCCCTGATGACCCATGGCGATGCCGTCAGTGACGGTGATGGTGCAGAATTCGCGTGGCGTGCCGTTGGCGGCCGCCACACCCTTCTTGACCACTTGCGCCTGGCGCATCAGCGAGATGTTGCAGGGTGCGGCCTCGTTCCAGCAGCTGGCAACACCGACTAGAGGCTGCGCGATCTCGGCCGCCGACAGCCCCATCGCATAGAGGTAGGAGCGATGCGGCGCCCGCTCGGGACCAACGGTCACGTGGCGGCTCGGCAGCTTGGCCTTGGAGATCGCTCTGGTGTCCATACTCGTCCTTGCCGCGGGCGGTGCGGCCTGCCTCTTCGCCTAGCCTTTTGGCGCGTGTCCCGAGACAAATTCGAGGTGCGCCGCGTTTATGGCGGGAAATGGGCAATGTTCCCGGGCGGCCGGGTGGCGCGAGGGTTGTTCAGAAACTGTTGCCAAAACGTCACAATTACAGGAGCGAACATCTTGGGGGCAATTGTTGCGCCGCCGAATGCCGGACGAGCGCCGAACGAACCGACCGGGCAGTGCCCGGCCGTTTTGTCGTTTAAAAATCCGTGGTTAGAACTTGATCTTGACGGAAGCCGAACCGGCGAGAAGCAGGTCGTTGTCGTAAGTGTAGGTGACGGCATTTGCCTCGTCGCCGACACCGCTGAAAGTCGATGACCCGCTCGTCAGCACACCAATCGAGCCGCCGAGCCTGACCTCGATCTGGTCGTTCGGCGAATAGGAGACGCCGCTGGCCACGGCCCAGGTATCCGACTGATAGCCGGAGGTCGTCGAGGTGCCGCGATCCCAGGTCAGCGAAACCACGCCCGACAATTGATCGGTGAACTTGTGACCGATACCGCCGGTGACCGTCCAGCCGTCGCGATAAAGCAGATCGAATGAAACGGGCGAGGGAGCACCGGTTACCGGACTGCGCACGCCATTGATGGCAATGACGCCAAGCTTGCTCCACTCCTGCCAGCGGACGGAACCAAAGGCCAGCCAGCCAGGAGCTATGCCGCTCTGCAGCTTGAATTCCAGAGCTTGAGGTATCTCAGCCGACGCCGAGACTGGGTACACGCCGGTAGAGCCGGGAATCAGATCCGCTGGAAAGGCGCCCCTGAAGCCGGTCGTGTCGACGGTTCCCGACAGCCCGTCATATTTGTAGCTCGAAGAGTACATCAGGCTGGCGCGCAGAGCGATCTCGGGGATCTCATAGGCTGCGCCCGCACGCCAACCCCATGCCTCGTCGGATAGTTTGAAGATGCCGAGGCCGGTATTGCCGAAGGCGAGCAGTGTCTGACGGGAAAGAAACGCGTCTACCTGCTGGTAGGAGACACCGCCGATGAATCGTATGGCGCCCTTGCCGACGTTCACCTTATAGGAGCAGGTGAGACCGAAATCGTCTGTGTCGACGGCGTATTTGACCGCTGTCGGCGAATAGGCGTTGTTCATGCCGAAATTTGCGTCCGCACCATACGGTCTCGTATAGGTGGCAAGACAGTCTACGGGCTCAAAGATGTTGGCCTTGATGCCGACATGCGGCACCGCATAGTCGCCACTAACATCCACCGCCGACGTCGACAATCCCGAGCCATCCAGGCGCTGCACGTTCTTCAGCTTGCGCTGTGGCGAAACATAGGTGACGCCCGCATCGAACGAATATGGCGCCGCGTCGAACAGCTGGTCGATGTTGACGCCGCCCCGATCAAAGCCCCCGGCTTGCACCGTCCCGGCAAAAGCCAGCGAAAAAGCCCCCGCGCCCAGCAGCACGTTCAGACGCGAACAACACATGAATCTCCTCCCCGAAATGTCCTTGCATCAAGCTAGAACCAATTCAGGTTAACGGCGCAACAACGAATTCGCCGTGCGTACATGTATACCTTGGCGGACCGCATTTCCGACAAGGTGTCGGCCTTCTTACCGAGGCAGGAAAATGGCCGCCTCAATGCAAATCGACGAGAAAACTTGGTAAAACCGCCTAAATCACCAGGGAACAGGGAATTTTGCCTGCCCAGCCGGCCATTGTTACATTATGGCAACAATGGGGCAAAAACATTCAGTTTGCCTCAAGATTTACGCTGCGGAATGCCTGTTTTCGTGGCAGGCGGCCTAGCTGGAAAGCAGATTCGTGACCGGCGAATCTATTGCGGCCAGCCGGCCCGGTTTGTTTGATCAGCCCGCATCGCGCACCCGCGCCAATGCCACCGAAAGCTTCTCTTGCGCCTCGCGATATTCGGCGAGTTTTTCACGCTCGGCCTCCACTACCTCTTCCGGCGCGTTGGCGACGAATTTCTCGTTGGACAGCTTCTTGTAGAGCCGCGCTATTTCCTCGGTCACCTTGGCAAGCTCCTTGTGCAGGCGCGCTGCCTCGGCGGCAAGGTCGATCAGGCTGCCGAGCGGCAGGCAGATGGTCGCCTCGTTGACGACGATCTGGGCGGATCCCCTGGGTGGCGCCTCCGCTAGCGAGATGTCGCCGACCCGCGCCAGACGCTTGATGGCCGAGCCCTGACGCTCGAGCCTTTCGCGCGTCGTTTCGTTGGCGCCGATCACCACGAGCGGTGCGATCGCCGCCGGCGGCACGTTCATCTCCGAACGCACCGAGCGGATGCCGGAGACGAGATCGACCAGCCAGTTAATATCGGCGGCGGCCGCCTCGTCCTCGAAGTCGGGCGACGGCCAAGCCGCATGACAAAGCAGCGACGGCCGTTGCCTGCCCTCGCCGGCGGTTTCGGCCCACAGTTCTTCGGTCATGAACGGCATCATCGGATGCAGCAGCTTGTAGATCTCGTCCAGCACGAAGGCCACGCATGCCCTGCTCTCGGCCTTGGCGGCCTCGTCGGCGCCCATGAACACCGGCTTCAGCAGTTCCAGATACCAGTCGCAGAACTGGTTCCAGACGAACCGGTAGGCAGCACCCGCCGCCTCGTTGAAGCGATACGAGGTGATGCCGTCGGTTATGTCGCGCGCGGCTCGCGTCAGCTCCGTCAGGATCCAGCGGTTGACCGCCAGCTTGGCGTCCTGCAGCCAGAAATCGTCGTCGCGCGCCACTTCGTTCATCTCGGCGAAGCGCGTCGCGTTCCACAGCTTGGTGCCGAAATTGCGATAACCTGCAATGCGGGCCGGATCGAGCTTAACGTCGCGCCCTTGCGCTGCCATCACCGTCAAGGTGAAGCGCAGCGCATCGGCGCCGTATTCGTCGATGAGCTCGAGCGGATCGATGACGTTGCCTTTCGACTTCGACATCTTCTGCCCGTTCTTGTCGCGAACCAACGCATGGACATAGACGGTATGAAACGGCTCCTGATCCATGAAATGCAGGCCCATCATCATCATGCGGGCGACCCAGAAGAAGATGATGTCAAAACCGGTCACCAGCACGTCGGTCGGGTAATAGGTCTTCAGCTCCGGCGTCTGGTCCGGCCAGCCAAGCGTCGAGAACGGCCACAGCGCCGACGAGAACCATGTATCGAGCACGTCCTCGTCGCGGGTCAGGATCTCGCCAGGCTGGAAATTCTCGAGCTTGTCCTCGACCCAGGCCTTCCACGGCCCTTCCAGCGCCAGATAATATTCGACGGCGGCACCGAGTGCCTCTTCCTCGGTCTTTTCGACAAAGACATGCCCGTCCGGCCCATACCAGGCAGGGATCTGGTGGCCCCACCAGAGCTGGCGCGAAATGCACCAGGGCTGGATGTTCTCCATCCAGTCGAAATAGGTCTTTTCCCAGTTTTTGGGCACGAAATTGGTACGGCTCTCGCGCACCGAGGCGATCGCCGGCTTGGCCAGTTCCGCCGCATTGACATACCATTGGTCGGTCAGAAACGGCTCGATCGGCACGCCGCCGCGGTCGCCGTGCGGCACCGTGTGGCGATGCGGCTCGACCTTCTCGAGAAAGCCGCCCGCCTCCATCAACTCGACGATCTTCTTGCGCGCATCGAAACGGTCCAGGCCGTCGAGGCTGTCCCATACGGCCTGGTGCTCCGGCGTCACTTCCAGCCCGGCGAGAAAGTCCTCATTGTCCTTGAGGCTCACCGCCGCATTGACGGCGAGGATGTTGACCGCCGGCAGCCGGTGGCGCTTGCCGACCTCGAAATCGTTGAAGTCATGCGCCGGCGTGATCTTGACCGCACCGCTGCCTTTTTCAGGATCGGAATACTCGTCCGCGACCACCGGGATCCTGCGGCCGACGATCGGCAGGATGAGTTTCTTGCCGACAAGATGCCGGAAACGCTCGTCGTCGGGGTGGACTGCGACAGCCGTATCGCCCAGCATCGTCTCCGGCCGGGTCGTCGCAACGGTGATGAAGGTCTTCGGATTTTCCGGATCGAAGGTCATGCCTTCGACCGGATAGCGGAAGTGCCAGAGGTTGCCGTTGACTTCCTGCTGCTCGACCTCGAGATCCGAGATGGCGGTCAACAGCTTCGGGTCCCAGTTCACAAGGCGCTTGTCCTTGTAGATCAGCCCTTCCTTGTAGAGCGTCACGAACACTTCGAGCACGGCCTTGGACAGGCCCTCGTCCATGGTGAAGCGCTCCCGGCTCCAGTCGGCCGAGGCCCCGAGCCGCTTCAGCTGGTTGAGGATGGCGCCGCCGGATTCTGCCTTCCACTCCCACACCTTGTCGATGAACTCATCGCGCGTCAGGTCGCGGCGGTGGATCTGCTTTTCCATCAGCTGGCGCTCGACCACCATCTGCGTGGCGATGCCGGCATGATCCATCCCCGGCTGCCACAGCACGTTCTTGCCGCGCATGCGCTCGAAGCGCACCAGAATGTCCTGCAGCGTGTTGTTGAGCGCGTGGCCCATATGCAGCGAGCCGGTGACGTTCGGCGGCGGGATGACGATCGTGAAGGCTTCAGCCCCCTCCTCGGCCCCGGCGCCGGCCCGAAACGCGTCGGCCTCTTCCCAGATCCTGGCAATCTTCGGCTCGACGGCTTTGGCGTCGTAGGTCTTTTCGAGCATGGGAAAACGGTCCGCGCTGTCCGGAATCTGTGGTCCGGTGTAAATCGGAAGGTTGTTGCCAAGTCAACCGCAACGGCGGCATGGCCAATAGATAGCGCCGGGATGGTTCGGTGCAACTCGCGCAACTGAATGTTGCAAGGCAATCGCTTCAGGTTTGCGCCGCCCTCATTGCCCTGCCGGGCATTTCTCCTCGTATGGTGACGGGGAGAAAGACGCCTGTACCGAAGCTTTCGCCAATCACAAACGTTGCGGAAAAGGCGCCCCAGGTTGCGGCCAATCCCTTCTCCCGCTCACTATGCGGGGAGAAGGTGCCGGCAAGGCGGATGAGGGGCAGCGCCGACTTCGACAATTCGCCGGTCGAGCCGCCTATCGGCGGCGTTTCCTCCGAACTGCTATTGTGCGCCGCGCGCGACGCGCTCGATTTCCTCGCGCACCAGCCGCTCGACCAGCGTCGGCAGGTTGTTGTCCAGCCAGTCCTGCAGCATGGGCCGCAGCATCTCTTCAGCCATCTCGTCGAAGGTCTTCTTGCTGCGGCTGGCAAACGCGTCGGAAAGCTCGCCGAAGGCGGCGGCAACCTGCCGGCCCGTATGCTCCGAAAGGATCGCCGGGCGTGCGGGCGGCGGCTCGCTCGCCGCCGGACGCGCCAATCCGACTTTCGAAGATTCCGGGCCGATTTTCGAAGATTCCAGGTCGATTTTCGAAGGTTCCGGGCCGAGTTCCGAAGGTTGCGGGCCGCCCTCCGAAAGCTCCGGCCCAATTTCCGAATGCTCCGGCGCAGGTCCAGCAGTCGCCTCGTCCTCGAAAACCTCGGCTTTCGGCTCGGCGTCCGGCGTCCGGGGTGGCTCGGCGCGCTCCGGCTTGGCCATCGCGTCGCCGACCGCGGCGATCTCGCGCCGCCAATCGGCAATGATGGTGTCGGTCGTCTCGCCAGCGTTGGCCATCGCAGGCCGATCCGGCTTTGCAGCCGGTGCGGGAGCGGCGTTCACCTCAGCCAGCGTCACCGGTGCTTTTACCGGGCCGGGGCGGAGCGGCGTTTCCAGGCGCTCAATAACTGATGCGGCCGTTGGCTGCACCTCGGCCCGCGTGGCCGGCTTGGCGATCTCCAGTCCGCCGCGCAGTTCGGAGCGGAACGCATCCGCCTCCGCTGTGCGTCCGGCTGCCGGTGCCGGTTGCAGATCCTGGCGCAGCTCGTCTGCTTCGCCCGGCTGCTTGCGGCCGGTATCGCTGTCCTCGATGATCCTTCTGATGGAAGCCAGTATCTCTTCCATGGAAGGTTCGCGCTGTACGCTGCTCGCCGTCGCCATCGTCACATCCGCCGCCCTTGTGACTCGTTCTCAGATTTCCTGTCCGGCAATGCCGGATTCGAATCATGGCAACAGCGTAACCGACGGAACGCCTTGCGAGAATCCCCAATCTGGCGACATCTCGGATTTCAACAGATTAGGGTCGGGAGTTGGAGCCCGCGCGTCGTTCGAGCGCGGGCTGAAGACACGGCCTGGCGATCAGCGGCCGTCCGGCGTGCGCAGGCCGATCCACTTGTCCTTGACGGCGTCGTAATGCTCTTCCGGCCTGTACTTCGTCACGTTGAGAGCAAGGCGGTCTGCCGACAAATGGCCAACCGCCGAGAGGATGGCATAGCTTGCCACCACCACATCGCGTTCGGCGCTGACAAGATTGATCTTGGCGGTGATGAGGGTCGCCTGCGCGTTGAGCACGTCGAGCGTGGTGCGCTGGCCGACATTGCGCTCCTCGATGACGCCGTTCAGGGCAAGCTGTGCGGCTGCGACCACCTGCCGATTGGCCGTGACGCTTTGCTGCGCGGCAGTGTATTGCGACCATGCGGAGGTCACAGCCTGGCGCACGGTGTCGCGGCTGACATCGACCTCGATACGGGCCTGGCTAAGTGATTCCTTTGATTGGCGAACCAGTGCCGAAGTGCGGCCGCCGGAATATATCGGTATCGTCAGTGTCGCGCCGATGTTCGCCGAATTGGTTACGCCATCCTGTGTCGAGGAGAGCGAGCCCGGCGCGGTGCCGCGAATGGCACTCGAAACACCCGCCGACGCCGAGAGCTGCGGCAGCAGCGCGCCTTCGGCAGACTTCACCGAAAACGCCGCCGCGTCGACCAGATGCGCGGTGGCGAGGATGGCCGGATGCTCGGCCGATGCGATCGCGATCGCCGCATCGAGGCTCGACGGCAACAGCTTCGACACCGGCGCAGCCGGCCTGAGCTTGCCCGGCTCGTCGCCGACGACCTGGCGATAGGTCGCAGCACTTGCCAGCGCCGTGGCGCGGGCGGCACTCAACTGCGCCACCGCGGAGGCGCGCTGGGCGTCGGCTTGCGCGACGTCGGTGCGCGTACCTTCGCCGACCTCGAAGCGCGAACGCGCCGCACGCGCCTGCTCGGTCAGGAATTGCAGGTTCTGTTCGGTCAGCACGGCGACCTGACGGTCGCGGATAACGTCCATATAGGCACTTGCCGCGTTGAAGAGAGTGTTTTCTTCGGCGTTGCGCAGGCTTTCGAACGAAGCGCGGACCCGCGATTCGGCGGCCGCCACATTGTTCCTGGTCTGAAAACCGTCAAACAGCGTCTGATCGATCTCGACGCCGAAGTTGCCGGTGGTTATCGAGATGTTTCGGTGCAACCGGTTGCTGTGGCTGGCGGTATAATCAATACTTCCGGAACCGGTGATGGTCGGGCGGTAGCCGGACTTGGCAATAGCAACGCCCTCGTCGGTGACGCGGGCGCCGGCGCGCGAAGAATTAAGCGAGGAATTGTTCTGGTAGGCTTTTGACAGCGCCCCGAGAATGGTTTCGGCCGAGGCGGCCAATGGAGAAAGCGCGGTCGCCGAAACGAGGACGGCGGTAAAAAGCAACTTGCGTACAGACGGCACGTTATATTCCCTCATTCGTTTTGCACGGGAACTGCGCCACGCTGGCTTCTCCTTCTGATCAGCCGGCGCCGCGTTTTTTATCGTTCCCCCGCTGAAAGCCCCAGAAACGCCCGGTTATGCAGATCAGCAACGATTGTTCAAACGCAAGCGATCATGACAACGCCTTCGCTGCAAGGCAAAATCACTCAGAATTCGAAGGCGGGAATGCGTTCGAATCCCGGTAGTGGCTTAATTGCCGCATTAAATGCGCGTCTTCCCGTTACAACCCCCCCAGTCTTAAAAAAAAGCCGGGCTACGCCCGAATTGCCCTGCCCTTCAACGGCGACGAGTCGGCCGCCTTCGGCAAGCTGGTCGAACAGCGCCGCCGGCACCTCGCCGACGCTGCCACCGATCAAGATGACGTCGTAAGGCCCATTGGCGGCATGGCCTTGCGGCAACGGTCCCTGGACCACGGTGACATTGCCGGAACCCAGCGCAGCAAGCGTCGAAGTGGCGGTCTCGGCCAGCGCCGGATCGCTTTCCAGCGCGACGACGGACCTTGCCAGCCGCGACAGGATCGCCGCCGCATAGCCGGTGCCGCAGCCGACATCGAGTGCCGAATCGCTTGGGCCGATATCGGCCAGCTGCATCAGCTTGGCCAATGGCGACGGTTCCATCAGATAGCGCGGACCATCGGCCGTATCGGCAATGCGGATGTCCTCGTCGATATAGGCAAGGTCACGCTGGCCGGGGGCAACAAAGGCCTCGCGCGGCACGACAAGCATAGCCTCGAGCAGCGGTGCGCTGGTCACGTCGGTGGTGCGGATCTGGCCGTCGACCATCTTCACCCGGCGTTCGGCAAAATCAGCGCTCATGTTCCAACCATCCGCTTGCCGCGCAAAGGCCGCGGCTGTTTCGACCGGAACTGAAGCCCCCTGGCGCTGACGCGCGGGAGCTCGGGCATTGGAGGCCTCGCCCGGAATCGAACCGGGGTGCAAGGATTTGCAGTCCTCTGCGTAACCACTCCGCCACGAGGCCTCATTGCTCCCGGCGTTCCACCCGGCTCCAATAGGTTGCGGCGAAAATGCCGTCAAGCGGCCACCATGCATTCCCAACGGTTCTTCCGACATCGAGGCACTGCTTATCAATGCAATGCCATGCTAGCAATAACATATTAGCTTATCGTTAAGGATGATCCTCGGCGACAGGAACCCGAAACCGGCGGCCACGTTGGGCAGAAAGAAGGGTTCCGCCATGGGTCGAGCAGCTACGAAAGACGGCACACCGCGCGGATTGTCGCAGTCTGCAGAGCTTGTGCGCTATGCCATCGATCGCCTCAGCATAGAAGGCGCAAACAGCCTGCCGCCGCGCGACCGGGCGCGGCTGGCATCGGCTACCGCCGTTCTCAAGGAGCTCTGCGAACGCCTGGAAAGCTGTTTCGACCAGCCTCGGTGATGACCACGCCGCTCTCAAACAATTGCCCTGTTTCCCGCCTGTCAGCAGGGCAACCTCAATCCGGCCGGCGGCGTCGCTCCCACCAGACGACGAAGCGGCGCCGGTGACGGCGCACCAACGCGAATTCGTAGGAGAGCACCAGCAATCCGATCGGCACCATCCAGAAACCCAGGATCGGCAAGAAGCCGAGAATGCCGCCGATGATCAGCACGACGCCGATCGCAATCCGGAGGCCGCGCGAGCGCGGCATGGTGAACTGGCGGCCGAAGACCGAGATTTTCCGGGCCGGTGGCTGGTCGTCGCTCATTGCCGTCATGTGAAATATCGATCCGTTTGCTTCAGTAGCACCACCATCACCCGGAGAAAGCCGCAACGGCCTTTTCCGTTCCGTGACAGGCGAGAGACAGCTCATATGAGGGCGCTTGCCGGCCACTGCCAGGATGCCCCGCGCCAAAAAGCGTCGAAAAAATGCGAAATGCTTCTTTGCAAAGCCGAAACGGGTTTGCTATAGGCTGCCCCACTCACGCAAGAGCCTCTGTTCCCCGGTAGCTCAGTGGTAGAGCAACCGGCTGTTAACCGGTTGGTCGCTGGTTCGAATCCGGCCCGGGGAGCCAATAATTTCAAAGGCTTAGAGGCGTTTTCGAGTTCCGCAGTTTTGCGCGATTGGCTGACTGGGCTACACCTAGGGCTACAGATGCGAGAGAAGCGGCCTTTCTACCGGGTCTTCACGGTCACCAAGCACGAAGCAGCGGTTCAACAGATCGAAGCCGCGATTGCTGCGTTCCACGCTGGGCAGTTTGCCGTCACTGTCACACTGGCGGGAGCTGCTGAAGACATGGGGCCTGAGAAGACGGGCGGCCTTTGGACGACCATTCGGGATAACCGATCTCGCCCTATCGAGGAAAACAAAGTCTGGATCCGGCGTCTCAACGAGACGCGAGACTGGCTCAAGCATGATAGGCCTGAACAAACGCGCGCTTTGGTCGCCTTCGAAGCTGGCCTGTTCATCTTGCGCGCCATGGACAAATGGGAGCCTTGGACGCTGCCCCTGGTCGCCTTCAGAGACCTGTGGTTCTCCTCACCCAAATTGGTGCACCCCGAGGACTATTCGCCAGAAGCTTGAGCACTCCTTGCATTCCTGCGCCTTCCTGCCACTATCGCCCCGGGACTTTGGGAGGGGATCATGGGCTGGTTGGGCAACAAGGTTCTTGGCTGGTCGACGAACGTTCAGAAGCGTGAATTGGAGGAGTTTGTCGGCCGACTTCGAGCCATGGATGGTTCCGAGGTCGGTATGATCGTGGCCTGCGCGACCAACCACAGGAATTTGGTAGCCCAAACGAGAGGTTGGAACCTGCTTGAGCCAGCCCTGTGCGAAATGCAGGAGCCCGCGCTTGCGCTGAAAATCGGGCAACTGATCAGGGATCTCCAGGCCAAAAATCGACCCGAGCTCGCCGTCGGATTTTTTGTGTGGCTGCACTCTGTCCGGTCCGCGAAGAATCCAGATCTGCGGCAACTAGGCCGCGACATGTGGAAGGAGCTGGGCCGCGGCTTCGAGCACGTTGACGATGCTGCGGAAGGCTTCGAGGCCCTCACAGGGTTCGAGTTCAAGATAGACGGCTACAATGAATACCCAGCCGGTCTTACACCGGTGCCAGTATGAAGACGATGGTAGGTTATTCAGCAACGCTGGCATTGGCGCTTCTCGCGATAAGTGCGTACGCACCTTCAGCGCTTGCTGAATACTTCGAAGACGGCAACGCATTGAACGAGCTCTGCACCAATGGATCGGCTGGGAGTCGTGTCCTGGTGCGGGGCTACGCTATGGCAATCGCTGATGTCCAAGGTGTCAGTATGCGTTATAGATGATGCCACTGGCTCAAACGTTATCCCGAGGCGGTTCATTTGTGTGCCAATTGGTGCTTCCTCCAAACAAGTGGAGGATGTTACCTGCAACTACCTGGCTGCTCACCCAGAAATCCGTCACATGGCCGGTCCTGGCATCGTCCACAATGCGCTTCTCGCGGCGTGGCCATGCTCACAGAAGAAATAGGCAGGCAGCGGGCGCGAGTTCGGAGGAGTCTCAGAGGCAGCGTCCCCTTTTTGCCCCTCGACGAGGGTACGCCTCGCTTAGCTGGATAATAAAGCTCGCAGCGGTTGAAGCTCGGCATTTTCAAGCTGCGTGACTTTTCTGCCACAAGATAAAGCCCGCCACCGACCGTGAGGCAGCGGGCCGTCTGGACAATTTGTCCACTCGCTCAGTTCGCCTTCTCGCGCTTGCTCTCGACGATCAGCCGCTCGATCTGCTTGGGCAGTGGGTTGGCATAGCGTACCGGCCGCCGCGAGCGGTCGCAAAGCGCCTCCAACCCCTCTTGCCTGTAGCGGTTGAAGATCTTGTAGCCGGTCTTGCGCGAGATCCCGAACTCCCGGCACACCGCGCTCATGCCTTCTCCGTCGAGCAGGCGAGCCACAAAGCGAAGACGTTCCTCCATCACCGAACACTCTCTCCACGGCATCAACACCTCCCGGCAAAAACCGAAAAGTGTTACCTATGTGTCCGGTACAAATCGTCACCTATGTCTCGGGCCGCTCATTTCTACGCCAAGTCGCGATTTTGCATGCCGGCGTGCGATTTTTCCCTACGCTTCGATCTTGTGTCAGAGCGTCGAGGACGGATGCAATCAAGCGCAGAATAGCGGCCTCGCCCGCCCCCGCCTATTCTTTCGCAAGCCGCGATCGCAGGACTGGCGACTAGCGCGCGGAAATACTAATGATCGGCAGCTTCGCGCCCCATGGGCCGTTGAGGTGATCTTCGCTGTTGCCCGATGGCGGACGTTGCCGGCGACCATCTTGGACATCGTTGTTGCGCCATTTCCAGACATTCCCGACGCTTTTCAGGAGCGGACCTTCGCTTATCGTCCGGAACCGACCCGTTGACGACCTTGTGCGTTGCAGACTTGAACCTCCAAATCGAGGTCGGGAACCTGACCTTCAGCGCAAGAGCATTTGGCAGTGCGCTCGCGTGAGGTCATTCACCACATTTGGCGGCGACCCGCAGATGAATTTTTCGTGTTATGATGAGCTTGCAACACGCGTAATCTCGACCTCGGCAATATGGCAGAGGTCGAAAGCTATTGCCTTGGCACAGGAAGCTTTCGCCCCCGGCAACTTGATCGCCTCCGAAACGCTGGGTGTGCTGCTTTCCCTGACTGACCCAGGGCGAGGAGGTTGTCCATGTCCACGAGCAGTAGTGTTGACCGCCCGCTGCAGCCGGGCGACCGGGCACCGAATGTTGTGCTCAATGCGATCTCACGCGAAGGCAAGATCGCGCTCGATGATTTTCGAGGCCGTAGCCCGTTGTTGATCGGTTTGTTCCGAGGCCTGCACTGTCCGTTCTGCCGGCGCCATGTCGCGGCGATGGCGCAACTTAAGCCGGCCCTGCGTGAGAAAGGCGTCGAATGCCTGGCGGTGGTCAATACGCCAGTCGAGCGGGCGCGGCTCTATTTCCGTTACCACCCGGCACCCGATCTTATCGCTGCATCCGACCCGGAGCGGGCCTCGCACCGTGCCTTCGGCTTGCGCGAGGTCGGGATGGACACGGTCATGGCGATCCGGATCCATCTCCCAGGCGAGTTGCCCGAGCCTATGGACGTCATGGCCATGTACGAGTTTCTTAACAAGAAGGAAGGATATGAGATTACGGGAGCCGATCAGCAGGCGATGGCTTCCGGCCAGGGGCAGCTTGTCGGTCAATTCCTAATCGACCGTGCGGGCATCGTACGCTGGAACTTCACTGAAGTTCTGGAGGATGGCCTCAACACCTTCAGAGCGCCGAATCCCGAGGAATTGATGTCGGCAGCTTCCGAAGTTGCACACTAAGGGGCTGCGGAAATGGGCTGCTAAAAACTCGCTCGACGGCCACCCTCCTGTGGTGATTCTTTGGATTTAACAATCGTCGAAATGCTCAGCTCGGGGTCAAAGCCGCCGGCAATGCAACGATGTTATTCCCGGCCTATCGTCGACCCCGAGGTCCGGCCTCAGCGGCCAGTGCGCGATGGCGGCCAGTTGGTCTGAGCGTTATCTCTTCACGCACTGCCCGGAGCCACTGGGATCGCAGACTTCTCCTACACCGCAATCGAAATCGCGTGTGCAGGCGGGCGGCGACAAGGGCGGGGCGAGGACGATATAAGGCGTATGGACCTTCTCGCCAGGCGGCACGAAAGCCGGCGCTCGCTCGCCTGGGTCACCGAGCGTGCGGATATAGAGATAGAGCGACTTCTTGTCCTCATCGCTCATAGCCCGTACATTATACCGCGGCATCGGTGGATAAGTCTCAAGGCCTCGAAGATATGAAACGAAGCCGTCGGCTGTGAGGTCGGCGGCCGTCAGCCGTAGGTTTGCCGCATAGCTGGTTCCCCACGGTCCCTGAAAGCCGAGTGCATTTCCCTTGAAAGCCTTGGCCGGATCGATCTTGCCGCCACTTTCGCTATATCCTTCGGTGTGGCAATCGTGGCAGCCGCCGATGATGGAGATGTAGAGTCCTCGCTCGACCGAAGGTTCCCCTGCCGCCGGCGCGGCATTGAGAGCAAGCGCGGCAATGCACATCAACCAATATGCACGCATCACATCCCCTTCCTTGGTGCCGAACGGCGGTGCCGAACGGCTTCTGGAAGGGACTTGTGTCCGGCTTTGTCGCGCTTTGTCATGTCGGCCGAGCTTCCCCGCCTGTCGCGCAACTCGGAGATGAGGGAATGGTTGCATTAGGGATCAGGAATGTTTGGGAACTGGGCTCGGGTAACTGGCACATTCGGCCCTATCAGACGAGCGTAGCACCAACCCCTCTTCCTTGGCAGCCGCCAAGAATGCCTTGCGGCACTCCTCAGGCTCCATCTCGTCGGCAATCACAGCGAGGCATACGTGCACCGCGAGGTTCCACTGAAGGCCATGGTTGGTCCACTTCAGGAGTTCCTCAGCGGCTGCTTCAGCGTTGCTAACCTTCCGCGTCGAACCGCTACCCTCGGTGCTGACAGGGACCGGCGGGGAGAACCAATGGAGCGCCATGCAGTCACTCTTTGTCGGCCCGATCACGTTCCTGCAGCAAATGCTTTTGCTCAGCCGGCAGCTCCCGTTCTACGGGCAGATTTAGCAGGTTGCGAAGGTAATTGCGGATTACCTCTGAAGTGATCCACCGCCGCACAACTTCGGCAATAACCTTCCGTTTGGCTGCGTCAATTTCGACCACGTTCGGTGCGGACCCGTAGGTCGGACCTATCCCCCATGTTTCCCACATCTTTGGTCACCATCCCCGGCGAAGATACGGACACCGCCCCGCTCACCTTAACGTTGACCGTATAGGTTCTTCTAGGCGCCTTCTCCAATCTGGAAACGAATCGACGGGGTTAAAGCTTTGACCTGCCGGCGTGGCGCGGTGTCTATGTCGACAGTCACCTCGCCTGCCACGTCCGCCTTGGCCGCCTCCAGCGATGCAATCACGACGTCGTTTAGCCAAGCCTTTGCTTGATCGCTGAAGTCCGCCATGGGGGCATCTCGCTTCCCCATCTCCGCGCCGCCGACGTGCTCCTTCTGCTGACGGCGAGCTTTCTTCCCGCGCTCAAGGGCTTCTTTAAACTTTGCCATCCCTGTTGCTCCGATTTGTCATCAGGCCACCCCCGTCAGATCGGCTATGGCGCCCTCCCATTCACTAGAACGCGCACAGTCGGGGTACGTTGCGTTGGGGAGCCTTTGGGTTCGCCGCTATTCAGCGTTTGGTCAGGCACAACGAACGTTGACGTTAGACAATGCTTCGGCCACCACCTTGTCAGGCACAACGCTTGAACTGGACAAAGCCGTGAAGCAGTACGTCATCTACACCCGCGTTTTGACGGACTGGCTTTGCGTTTCGTCCGTGCTTTTGAAGCACCTCGCTCACGCGCAGATCAGTACCGGCGATCATAGCTTCGCGCACGAAGCGGGTCGCGCTCTCCTCCACGACGTCGCAACGGGTGCAGAGGCCTGCGGGCAGGAACAGGCGGGCGTCGCGCGCCTTGAGTTCCAGGCCCTGCCATATCTGCGCCCGGGTCAGCTTGGTCTCGCCTCGGGGATTCACCGGAACGGTAGCGGTCGAGTAAATCATGATATGTCTTCTGGACAGAACGTCGGTGATGGGGCTCAGACGGCAATTGCGGCCGCATAGTCGCGATAGGAGCGCAACGGCCGGCCCAGCAGCGCGGTCAGCCGATCGACATCGCCGGCATCGGGGACCATGCCGTCCGTGAGGAAGCGCTCCGCCATCAGGCGCATGTCGAGCGCCATCCAGCTCGGCATGAACTGCCGCAGGTTCTGCTCGAACCCGGCGGTGTCGTCGCCCGGATACACGATCTGGCGTCCGAGGACGTCCGTCCAGATCGCCGCGACATCCGCGCCGGTCAGTGTGTCGGGGCCGACCAGGTTGATGCGGTCGAATGGCAGCGGGGCAGCGGCCTGCTCGCGGCGGATGAGTTCGATCGCGGCGATCTCGCCGATGTCCCGCGCGTCGATCATGGCGACGCCCTTGGCTCCGATCGGCATCGGATAGATGCCGTAGCCGATCACCACGTCCTTGATCGTGATGTCGTTGTCCATGAAGTAGGCGGGCCGCAGGATGGTGGCGTTGAGCTCCATCTGTTCGATCATCCGCTCGACGCCGAACTTGCCCGCGAAATGCGGCACATTGACGTAGATGTCGCTGTGGATCACCGACAGATAGACGATCCGCTCGATGCCGGCCTCACGGGCAACGGCCAGCGCTACCAGCGCCTGAGTGTATTCGTCGGCCACCACCGCGTTCAGCAGGAAAAGGGTGGAGACGCCGGAGAACGCCTTGCGCAGGGAATCGACATCGAGCAGGTCGCCCTGCACGACATCTACGCCAGTGGGGAAATTGGCCTTCGAGGGATCGCGAACCAAAGCGCGCACATCGGCGCCACGCTTCACGAGCTGTTCGACTACGTGGCGGCCGACATTGCCGGTCGCGCCGGTAACGAGAATGGTCATGGGATTACTCCTGAGTTGAGCCGGATGGCGTCCCAGAAAATTAGTGATCCACATTTGTGTCGGTAGGCATTATATCTGAACACGCCGTCCCACAGGTGGAACACATGGATCTACTTGCCCTTGCTGATTTCAATCTGGTCGCCCGCCACGGGGGCTTCGGTAAGGCCGCCCGCGCCGCCGGGCGCCCGAAGGCCACCTTGTCCCGACGCGTGGCGGAGCTGGAGGCGAGTCTGGATCTACGGCTGTTTGAGCGTGGCGCGCGCGCGTTAAAGCTGACGGAAGAAGGACGCGCGCTTTTCGAGCGCGCGGGCCGGTTGCTTTCCGAGCTCGAAGAGACGACGGCGGCGATCGCCTCAGGCGGCGAAAGGCCGCGCGGCCGGTTGCGGATCAGCGCCCCATTGCTGTTCGCACAGACCGCGATGGGGAAGATCGCCGCCGGCTTCGCCCTGAAATACCCGGAGGTCAGGCTCGAGGTCACGACCGAAGACCGCGTCGTCGACATGATCGAAGAGGGATTTGACCTGGTGATCCGGGTCAATCCGGATCCGGATGAGAGCCTCGTTGGGCGAGCCTTTCTGCGTGATCGGCTGGTGGTCGTGGCAAGTCCTGACCTCGCCCAGCCGGCCGAAGGCCTGGCGACCCCGGCCGTCATGCGTTCGACAGATCGCAGGGCTTGGGACGTGAAGACGCCCACTGGCCGGTTAACAATCGCGATCGAGCCCGTCCTTGCGTTGTCGTCGCTCATCATGGTCCGGGATGCCGTGCGAGCGGGCGTCGGCGCGGGACGCCTTCCGGTGTCGCTAGTGAGCCATGATCTGGCGGACGGAACGCTGGTACTTTTGGGGGATGTCGAGGGACCCGACATCGCCCTGTGGACACTCTATCCCTCTCGGCGGCTGCTGAGCGCGCGCGTCTCCGCATTCCTCGACCATCTGAAACGCGCCTTTCCCATGGGGACACCTGACGAGCTGGCCGCCTATATCGGCAAATGACTCCCAGGAACCTGGCTAACCAAGCTGATGCGTTACTCCATAAATCTTTCAGCGTTACTTCACATCCGAATTACGAAGTTACGGTGACAGTGCACTTTTTGCGGCGGCATTCAGTGCCTTTCCGCCGCAAATCTCGAATGCGCGTTTTTTAGCCTTCCCTGACCGGCAGCGTCTTTTCCCCGGAATCGACCGCCCTATTTCGCCTCGACAGGTGGGTGGCTGCTTGCTGGACAAGTCCTTGCGGCGAGTACGGCATGTGCTTCGAGGTACCCCACATGAACTTCCACGATCGGCACCTATTGAGGTTGCGGGTGAACGGAGAGGATCACAGCCTTTCCGATCTCGATCCCCGCGTCACGCTGCTCGACCTGCTGCGCGAGCGGCTTCATCTGACCGGAACGAAAAAGGGATGCAATTTCGGCGAGTGCGGCGCCTGCACCGTGCATCTCGACGGGCGGCGTGTGAATGCCTGCATGATACTTGCCGTGTCCTGCGAGGGACGCGAGGTTACGACGATCGAAGGGCTGGCAGGCGGCGATGCGCTTCATCCCGTGCAGCAGGCGTTCATCGATCATGATGGTTTTCAGTGCGGATTCTGCACGCCCGGCCAGGTGATGTCGGCGGCGGCGCTGATCGAGGAGGGACATACCGGCTCCGATGCCGAGATCCGCGAATGGATGAGCGGGAATCTGTGCCGCTGCTCGGCCTATCCGCAAATCGTCGAGGCGGTGCGCGCAGCGGCCGGGAGGGCGAGCCAATGACCCCATTCGTCTATGCACGCGCCGACAGCCTGGGCGACACGATCGCAGCCGGTGCCGCGCCGGACAGCGCCTTTCTCGCCGGCGGCACCGAATTGCTCAACTGGCTGCGCCTTGGCATTGCAGAGCCGACCCGGATCATCGACATCTCCCGCCTCGACGGGCTGGATCAGGTCGAGGCACTGCCCGGCGGCGGCTTGACGATCGGCGCGCTGATGCATCTCAACGATGTAGCGCTGCATGCGTTGGTCGTGCGCGACTATCCGGTGTTGAGCCAGGCGATCCTCAACGCCGCATCGCCGCAGCTGAGAAACCTGGCAACGATAGGCGGCAATCTTCTGCAGAAGACGCGCTGTGCCTATTTCCGTGCCGAAGAGCAGTTGCCCTGCAACAAGCGTCAGCTCGGCTCCGGCTGTTCGGCATTGCATGGCATCAACGACAATCACGCGATATTCGGCTGGACCGAGGATTGCGTCGCCACTCAGCCATCCGACCCGGCCGTGGCGCTGGCAGCACTTGATGCGATCATCGTCACCGCGCACCGCAGCGGCGGCCGGCGCATTCCGGCAGCGGAATTCCACCTGCTTCCCGACACGCGGCCCGAGGCAGACAATGTGTTGCAGCAAGGCGAACAGATCACGGCAATCGAGCTGCCGGCGCCGGCGCCGCGATCGGCTTACCTCAAGGTGCGCGAGCGCGAATCCTACGAATACGCCATCGTCTCTGCCGCCGCTGTGCTGGAGATGGACGGCCAAACTATCCGTCGGGCCGCCCTGGCGCTGGGGTCCGTGGCGCTGCGGCCGTGGCGGCTGAGCGCCGCCGAGGAGCAGCTCGCCGGTGCCGAAATCGGCGATCGCGAGGCGTTGAACACCGCTATCGAGCAATCCTTCGCCCAAGCGCGTCCCTTGTCGCAGAACGCCTACAAGATCGAACTGGCCAAGACCGCCGCTTTGCGGGCGATCGAAAGAGCAGCGAGGATGTCGTCATGATGATCAGCCAGCCTGTTGCCCGCCCTGACGGCGGCGTCAAGGTCACCGGCCGCGCCCGCTATGCGGCCGACTATTTCGCCCCCGACCTGCTCTATGCGGTACTCGTGACCGCGCCCGTTCCGGCCGGCCGCATGACGTCGATCATGGTCGACGACGCGCTCGCCGAGAAGGGCGTCGTGCGTGTGCTCACGCATGAGGACATGCCCAAATTCGGCCGGTTCGCATCGCCGAGGGCCGAGCCCGATACGCAGATGCAGCAGGCCGAAGGCCCACCGGCAGCGCAGAGCTTCATGCCCATGCAGGGCGACGAGATACGTCACGAGGGTCAGCCGCTTGCCATTGTGCTGGGCGAGACGCTGGAGGCGGCGGAGGCCGGTGCCCGCCACGTCGCATTGCGCTTCGAGTTCGCCGAGCCGGAATTGCCGGCACCGCCGAAGTGGACCGCCATCGACAAGGCTGCGGTCGTGCCGAGGGAGAGCGGCTTCCTGTTCCTGGAGCCGACATTTACCAAGGGCGACGTCGACCGCGGGCTTAGCGACGCAGCCGCCATGGTCGAAGCCGTCTACCTGCAGCCGTCGCGCCACCACAACGCCATGGAGCCCTCGGCGACGCTCGCTGAGTGGAACGACGGAGAGCTGACGCTGCACGACGCCACGCAGCACGTCTATGGTGTCCGCCAGGTGCTTGCCGCCCGTTTGAATGTCCCCGCCGGGAAGGTCCGCGTGATTTCCCGCCATACCGGCGGCGGCTTCGGCGGCAAGGGTTGGATCTGGCCGCATCAGGTGCTGGCCGCCGCCGCGGCGCGCATCATGCAGCGCCCGGTCAGGCTGGCGCTGAGCCGCGCCAATGCCTATTCCTGCCTCGGCTACCAGCCGCGCATGGCACAGAAGATCGTGCTGGCTGCGGACAGGTCGGGCAAGCTGACCGCCGTGCAACAGGACGTGGTCAACCTGACCACCGTGAGCGACGATTTCGTCGAGTTCGCCACCGAAGCCTCGAAGGGTCTCTACGCCACGCCGGCCATGCGTCTCAGCCAGCGTGTCGAGCGCGCGAACGTCGCCATGCCGACGGCGCTGCGCGCGCCGGTCGAGGGTCCGGGTACCTGGGCCCTCGAAAGCGCGATGGACGAGCTCGCCCACCGCCTCGGCATCGATCCGCTCGACCTGCGTCTGATCAACCATGCGGACACGGATCCGGCCACCGGCCAGCCCTGGTCATCGAAGAAGCTGCGCGAGGCTTATGAGGAAGGCGCCCGCCTGTTCGGCTGGCGCGAGCGCCCGCGCAAGCCGCAACGCGATGGCGATTGGCTGATCGGCTACGGCATGGCGACCTGTACCATGGGCTGTTTCCGCCACCCGACGCCTGCAGCCGAGGTCAGGCTGCACAGGGACGGCAGAGTGCTCATCCGCACCGGCACCCAGGACATAGGGACCGGAACACTCACCATCTTTCCGCAGATCGCGGCCGATGTGCTGGGCCTGCCGATGGAGAAGATCGAGTTGGAAATGGGCGATACAGAGCTGCCGGAGGCGGGACCGACCTATGGCTCGTCATCGACCATGGGGGTGGGCGCGGCGGTGCTTGCCGCCGCCGAAGATGCGCGTTCGCAGCTTGCCCGTCTTGCCAATCTGCTGCCGGACGAGGTGGAGATGCAGGACGGCAAGATTCGGCGCAAAGGCGCTGCCGGCGGTCAGACGATCGCCGACGTTATGAGGCATACCGACATCGGCGAGATCATCGGCTCCGGCTCGTTCGATCCGGCGCAGCATGGCAAAGGCCTCGCCATGCGCACTTTCGGCGCGATTTTCATGGAGGTCGGCGTCGATCCGGGGCTCGGCCTGCTCAGGCTTCGTCGCGCCGTCGGCAGCTACAGCGCCGGCCGCATCGTCAATCCCCGCACCGCCCGCAGCCAGATGACGGGCGGCATCATCTGGGGCTGGGGCATGGCGGCGATGGAGCAGAGCAGGCACGAACCAGTGCTTGGGCGGTTCCTGTCGAAGAACCTTTCCGGGGTCGCCATTCCGGTCAATGCCGACATTCCCGGCGACATCATAATCCACTTCGTCGACGAGGTGGATGAGCATGCCAGCCCGATCGGCGGCAAGGGCATCGGCGAGCTCGGCGCCACCGGCGTTGCCGCTGCGGTGGCCAATGCCGTCTTCGACGCCACAGGCAAGCGGATCCGGGAGTTGCCGATCACGCCGGAAAAACTGCTGTAGAAGGACCGGCCCGCGCAAGCGTCTGCTCGACGAGGTTGAGGTAATAGCGCATCACCGTCGGCACGATCTCGTCGTTGAAGACGTAGCGGTCGCCATGCAGGCCTTCGCCCGGGCCGACCTCGCCGGCACCGATCCACGCATAACAGCCGCCGGCGTCGCGGATCATGAAAGCGAAATCCTCGCAGCCGAGACTGGGGCTGAACTCGGTCAAGACATTCTCCCGGCCGACGACGGAGGCCGCCGCCTCGACGGCGCGGGTCGTCGCGTCCGCCGTGTTGATCAGCGGCGGATGGCCCTTCCTGTAGTCGAGCCTGGCGTTGAGCGAATACGCGGCGGCAATGCCTTGTGCGATCTCCCCGATCAGCATCTCGCAGTGATCGGAAAGGCCGGGCTCGAAGAAGCGGCAGGTGCCTTGCAGCCAGACCTTGCCCGGCACGATGTTGCCGACATTGCCGCCATGGATCTGCGTGAGGCTGACGACAAGCGCGCTTTGCGGGTCGACCGAGCGGCTGACGATGCGCTGGACGGCTTGCACAAAGGCGCCGGCGGCCAGGATCGGGTCGTCGCCGAGCTGCGGCATCGCGGCATGCGCGCCAAGACCCTCGAAGATCAGTTCGAAATTATCCACGGCCGCCATTTGCGCACCAGCGCGGGCGGCGACCGTTCCCAGCCTGACGCCCGGCCAGTTGTGGACCGCATAGACCGCCTCGACCGGAAAGCGCTTGAACAAGCCGTCCTCGATCATGCGCATGCTGCCGCACTCGTTTTCCTCGGCCGGCTGAAAGATGAAAGTGACGGTGCCGTCGAAGGTGCGCGATTGACTGAGCAGTTTGGCGGCGCCGAGCAGCATGGCGGTGTGGCCGTCATGGCCGCAGGCGTGCATTACTCCTTCTTTCCTTGAGGCATAGGCCAAGCCGGTTTTCTCCAGCACCGGAAGCGCGTCGAGCTCGGCGCGAAGGCCGATGGCGCGTGCGCCGCCACCGCTGCGCAGGACACCGACGACGCCGGTGCCGCCGATCCCTTCATGCACCTCGTCGACGCCGAAGGAGCGCAGCTTCTCTGCAACGAAACGCGCCGTTTCGTATTCATTGAATCCGAGCTCCGGATTGGCATGGATATGGTGCCGCCAGCCTACGACCTCTGGTGTCAGGGCGGCGATGGGGTCATTATGCAGCATGATGCCTCCTTCACGCCGGCAAGGCGGCGCGCTTTGATCCTGCCAGCCATATAGAAGGCCAGACGAAAAGCGTCTTGAACCGGATTGACCATGGCAAAGACAATCGAAGCGGCAGAGACCGGGAAATACTGGCGCCATCCGTGCTTCCCCGACCTGGGCCTGTTCGAGGCGCGCTTCACCCAGCACCGCTACGACCTGCACACGCACCCGACCTATGTGATCGCCCTGATCACCGCCGGCTGCGAGCGCATTCGCATCGGCCGTCAACGCGTTCTCGCTCCGGCGGGCGCCATTGCCGTCGTCAATCCTGAAGAGTGGCATGACGGCGAACGCGGGACGGATGAAGGCTGGGCCTACCGGACATTTTATCCTTCGGTGCCGATGATGACCGCGCTTACCCGCGAACTCGGCCGCGACGGCGCTCCGGTGTTTTCGCGCGCGACGATTGAAGACAGCAGTCTCGCCGCAGCATTGACCGCAGCGCACCACGGCTCGACATCCCCGGACACAATGACGGCCGAGACGTCCCTGCTCGTGGCGCTTAGACAACTGATCGTTCGGCATGGCGACTCGAGCGGACAGGCCGAAGAGATCGAAAGCTCCGGATCGCAGCGAAGATTTTCGCTCTACCGCGATCTTGTCGAAAGCGAGCTTGGCTCGCAACTCGACCTCAAGCGGCTTGCCGGCGCGGCTGGCGTGACCCGGTTCCAGGTCATCCGCGATTTCAACAAGGCAATTGGCCTGACGCCGGCGGCCTATATCCGCGACCGGCGATTGCGCCGGGCGAGCGCGCTGATCGAACAGGGATTTGGCCTCGCCGACGCAGCTATTACGGCGGGTTTCGCCGACCAGAGCCATTTTTCCCGTACATTCCGGGCCATGCATGGTATGACGCCGGGCATGTTCAGAAGAGCGGGATAAGGCGCTCCTGAACAGACAACCTTGCGCCTCAAAGCTTGCTGCGCAATGCTGACGCAGTTCGGGGGGAATCATGCGAAAAATCTTGGCACCGACGCTGCTGCTCACGGCTGCACTGTTTGCAAACAGCGCCCAGGCGCTGGATGCCAGCGGGACGCCGGTTGTCGTGACCCCGCTTGCCTCTCGCACCGAGACCGCGTCCGGCCAGCCGATCACGCTGCCCCAGAAGAACGTCCAGGTCCTGGTCTCGGCCTATCAGATCGCGCCGGGCGCGACCTTGCCGGTCCACAAGCATCCGTTTCCGCGCTATGCCTATGTCGAGGCCGGCACGCTTCAGGTCACCAACGTCGAGACCGGCAAGAGCAACACCTATCAAACAGGTGATTTCATCATCGAGATGATCGGGCAATGGCATCAGGCGATCAATGTCGGCGCCGATCCGGTCAAGCTGCTGGTCATCGACCAGGTCGAAGCAGGTACCAAGAACACGGTGTTGCGCCAGTAGCTGCCACGTCTGAAAATGGCGTCCGGGGCGGATCCAGCACAGCGCGTAACCGACGTCAGAACGCGAACCCCTCCGGCAAATTGTGATTCCAATAGCCTTCCTCGACAAGTTCACTTATGCGCCAGCCCTCGGACGTGCGTACGACGCGGTCGCGATACCAGAGCCCTTGGAAGAAGACCTGCCTTTTGCCTTCGCCGAGGTCGACCACCATCGGGCATGAACAATGCACGCGCGCGCTGGCCTCATCCCCTCGGAGATCCAGAAGGATTGTCGAAATGGCGTGCTGCGAGATCAATATCTTCGAAAGGGCGCCTTTCATGTAAGCGACATGCTCATCCACACCGCTCCTGATTCCACCTGTTACAGTGTCGTCAAGCACGGCATCGAGTGTGAATATTTTGCGATAGGCGTCCCAGTCGCGATCGTCCACAGCGTAGCAATAGCGAACAAGCAGCTGTTCGATCTCGAGCCGATCCGAAACCTCTTGCAATGAAAGGGTCATGTCCTGTCTCCGCGGTTGGCGGCACTAATGCCGCATGCGCCAAGCCTGCCCCGACATTTCGATCAATGTTCACGTTGCCGATGCTCCGAGCAACCTCGCCGCGCGACTGGGCATGCGCAAACCCGAACACTCATTTTGGCCTCCGCCTTTACCCGGTCGGCCGCAGCGGCCAGAACGGCGCGATCCCCCCCTTCGTACAAGCGGCGGATGGAGATTGCCTTGACGCGCCAGCCTTCCGGCGTCCGCACCAGCCGGTGGAGATAGCTGCCACCGACCGTCCAGAACCGCCCGTGATCCAGTGGGCTGCGCGGACATCGCTGCGTGCAACCGCGTCATTGCCTGCGCCTTCGACGGTGATGTTGCTGATAAGGTGCTGGGTGGCGTCGAAGCCCGGCAGCAGCCCTTGCCACTGGGCGATCAGCGCGTCGCGGCCACTGGTCGCGACCTCGCCGCCGAAGAGGCTGGTATAGTCGGTCGTGACGGACAGCACTTAGTTGGCGGCATGGTGCGACCCTAGCTGCCGCTTGCTGATAGCTCGGGCAAGTCCGGATCTGGTGCTCGGCATACGGCACGATGAATGGCCCGGTTTGGCCTTTGCGGACATCAACGCGGATACAAGAAAGCCGTCTTAGGTCTCCGACGCCATTTCTTTTGCCAATTCGCCGATCATCGAACGCAACCACCTGTGGGCTGGGTCGTGGCGGTAGCGAATGTGCCAAGCCATCTGCACTGGAAAAGTGCCGAGGTCGACGGGCGGCGGTAGTATCTTCAGGCGCGGATCCCTCTCAAGGCTGCGGCAGATCAGTCTCGGCAGCGTTGCGCAGTAATCCGTGACGGCAAGCATCTCTGGCACGGCCAGGAAGTGCGTGACAGAAAGGGCAATCTCTCGCTTGAGGTTTTGTTGCTCCAATGCCTGGAAGAGGCCCGCCCGCAGCCGGCCCGGCGGGAGCACGTTCACGTGCTTGAGCCTTTCATACTGTTCTCGAGAAATATGGTCTCGAACGTCGGGATGATCCTTGCGCACCGCGCAGGCGAGCCCATCGTCCATAAGATGCTGGACGACAAGATTGCCCGGCGGATCGACGATCCGGCCAATCACCATGGCCGTGGTACCGGAAATGACGCCGGTTTCGGCGAGATCGTTGCCAAATGCTGTCATGCGGAGCTTGATACCAGGCGCCAGCTCACGCGTCCTTGCGACGAGGGCCGGCATCAACACAAGCTCCACGTAACTGTTGGGGGCAAGCGTGAACAGCCGTTCGGCCTTTGCTGGCTGAAATTCCTGCTGGTTCAAAATGAGATCGTCCAGTTGCGCCAGCGCTGCTTCGATCGTCGGAGCGATCTCCTCAGCCAATTGCGTCGGCTTTATGCCATACCTTTCCCGGATGAATAGCGGATCCCGGAGGGTGTCGCGCAGGCGGTTCAACGAATTGGACAGCGCCGGCTGGGTGATGCCCAGTCGCGCTGCTGCCCGTGTCACGCTCCGCTCTTCCATCAGGGCGAGGAAAACCGGGAGCAGGTTCAGATCGTATCTCATCGAGATATAATCTGACATGAATATATAAAATAAATGAAATAAATTTCTGAAATACATGGGCAGGTGCCATTATCCGTGCATCGACAGGCCGACGCGGCCGATTGAGCTCCAAATCAACCAACTACGACGCCTCATCGGCGCGGCATCACCTGAGAAAAGGATCCGACAATGAAAGTCCTGATGGTACTCACCTCCCACGACACTCTCGGTAACACCGGCAAGAAGACCGGCTTCTGGCTCGAGGAGCTGGCAGCCCCCTACTACGTCTTCAAGGACGCCGGCGCCGAGATCACCCTCGCCTCGCCGAAGGGCGGCCAGCCGCCTCTCGATCCGAAAAGCGACGAGCCTATGTTCCAGACCGACCTTACACGGCGCTTCAGTGCTGACGAGGTTGCCAAGGCGCAGCTCGCAGAAACCGTGCGCCTGGACAGTGTCGACCAGAAGGACTTCGATACGGTCTTCTACCCCGGCGGCCACGGCCCGCTGTGGGATTTGGCCGAAGATGCGAATTCGATCAAGCTGATCGGATCCTTCATCGCGGCCGGCAAGCCGATCGCCCTCGTTTGCCACGCACCGGGCGTTCTGCATCGCGTGACCAGTCCCGACGGCACGCCGTTTGTGCAGGGACGCTACGTCACCGGCTTCACCAATAGCGAGGAGGAGACCGTAGGTCTCACGAATGTCGTGCCGTTCTTGGTCGAGGACGAGCTGATCAGCCTCGGCGCGGTTTTCTCCAAGGTCAAGGACTGGGGCGTCCACACAGTCGTCGATGGCCAGCTTATCACGGGTCAGAACCCAGCATCATCGAGCGAGGCAGCTGAGGCGCTGCTAGGCGCTTTGAGCCAGAGGAAGAGCAAGACCGCCTGAGCGGTCTGGAACAACCGTGATCTGCCGACGGCTCGCGTCGGCGGATCAACTTCAGAACCCGCTACAGTCTCAAGCCGATCCGAAACGTCTTGCAGTGAAAGGGTCATGTCTCGTGTCCACGGTGGCGCCACTAATGCCGCATGCGCCAAGCCTGCCCCGACATCTTCGATTAATATTCACGTTGCCGATGCTCCGAGCAACCTCGCCGCGTGGCTGGGCATGCGCAAACCCGAACACTCATTTGGCCTCCGCCTTTACCCGGTCGGCAGCGGCGGCCAGCACGGCGCGATCCCCCTCTTCGTACAAACGGCGGATGGAGATTGCCTTGACGCGCCAACCTTCCGGCGCCCGCACCAGCCGGTGGAGATAGCTGCCGCCGACCGCCCAGAAACGCCCGCCGATCCAGTGGGTTGCGCGGACGTGACTGCGCGCCATGGCATCATTGCCCGCGCCTTCGACAATGATGTTGGTGATGAGGTGCTGGGTGGCGTCGAAGCCCGGAAGCAGCCCCTGCCATTGGGCGATCAGCGCGTCGCGGTCGCTGGTCCCCGCCTCGCCGCCGAAAACGCTGGTATAGTCGGTCGTGACGCGGGCCGCGAAATAGGATTTGACCCGGTTCCAATCACGCAGATCGGCATACAGCCCGATCCCTGCCACTGCCTCGGCGATGGCCATCCTGTCTTCAACCATCAGCGCAGCTCCCGAGGCGCTCGAAACGGACGCCGAGACGGCGGAAATCATCGCGGCGGAAACCGCCGCGGCCAGGATATGCCGGCGGGTGACGACGCTCATTGTCCCGCCTCCCCCGCACTGCCCAGTGTCGCGCGGAAGTGCGCGGCGACGGCGTCGCTCGCCGCCTTCACCGGCGCGGCGCGATCGTAGAAATCGAATTGGGTGACGTTGTCGAGCCACAGCTCCCGCCTGGAGCTGGTCAGCCGCGCGTAAAACTTGTGCGCACCCTGCGGAATGGCAGCCGCCTCGCTATGCACCATCAGAAAGGGCTGGTGCAGACGCGTGGCAGCCTGGATGGCGTCGAACGTCAGCCAGCCGCGCCAGAAGGCCGGATCGGCTTCGTTGCGCCAGGCCGGGATCATGCCGCGATCGGGTTCGGTGTAATAAGGCACCTTGAACATGATCGCGCGCTTGTCGGTCAGGCTCGCAGCCGGCAGGAATGCCTGTCTGCCGGTGCGGCGATACGCGGCCTCGGCCGCATCGCTCGCGGCCTCAAGCCTGGCGACGCCGTGCTTGCCGCCGTAGGCCTGCTCCACCACTTCGGCATCCTGCAACCAGGGCGCAACGAGGGCGACCGATTTGATCGCGGCGTTTTCGGCCGCTGCTGTGACCATATAGCCGGAGCTGGCGCAAATGCCGAGCCCGCCGATGCGGTCCTGATCGGTCTCGGGCCGGGTCGCGAGATAGGCGACCGCCGCTTCTATGTCGGCGATCTTGGCCTGAGGATCCTCGTACTGGCGGCGTATGCCGCCGCTTTCGCCCCAACCGCGAAAATCGAAGGTCAGGGCGACGAACCCGCGATCCGCCATCTCGCGGGCGTAGCGGGCCGGCATCTGTTCCTTCACCGTCATCCAGGCGCCGGTCACGACCAGCGCGGGCCGAGGTCTCGCCGCGTCGAGATCATCGGGCAGATAGAGCTCGCCGACGATCTGCTCACCGTGCGAGGAGAATGTGACGCGCTCGACGCGCGGTGCGGCGGCGGCATTGGACGCGGCGAGCGCTACGGCGGTTGCTGCAGCAAATGTCAGGGCTTTAAACATTGCAAGTCTCCTTTAGCTTGGAGTGAGAAGCGCGGCGCGTTGCGAAAAAGACCGCCGTCTCAGCGCTCGCCAGCAAGTCGGCCGGGCAATGGCTTCAGCAGGTAATGCGCCCAGTAGAAGGCGTCCGACTGGTACATGTCGGTCAAAAAATTCTGTGCCTCGGTGATCTTGCCGTCCTTGATGCGGAACATCAGCGCGTAGAGCTGGTCGATCTCGGGACCCGAGCCGACATTCGACCAGCCGCGATGGACATCGACGACAAGGTCGCCTTGCGCCTGGAAGAAAATCGGCTCGGCCTTGAATTTGCCGTCGGCCAAGCCGCGGAAGAAGGCGACCACCTCGTCCGGCCCGCGCTTGTCGCCGGCAAGCGGATGATGGCCGGGAATGCGCCACACGATGTCGGGTGCGAGGAAGGGCCGGACGGCCTCGGGATTCCCGGTCGCATAAGCGGC
The DNA here is from genome assembly GCF_040322115.1 of Mesorhizobium sp. M0195. Classification (NCBI taxonomy): domain Bacteria; kingdom Pseudomonadati; phylum Pseudomonadota; class Alphaproteobacteria; order Hyphomicrobiales; family Phyllobacteriaceae; genus Mesorhizobium; species Mesorhizobium sp. M0195. The sequence goes on from NZ_JAMYSV010000010.1 coordinate 128,835, forward strand.
GTAGTAGTCCTTGACGAGTTGGATGTTGCTGTCTTCCAGCGGGCCGCCATTCGCCGGGGCGGCAGACACCGCCAGAAGAGCGGCGGCGGCGAGCGAAGCAAGCCTGGTCATCGGTCCTGTTTCCTTCCCTGTTCGAGCCGTTCCCAACACCGAGGCCCGTTCGTCGGACTCAACATGACGCCTTTTGTTCACCGGAAAAACCAGTAGAATTCGACAGGGCTATTTGGAAAATCCTTACAATGCGCCTCGACCAGTTCAGCGGCATCGTCGCTTTCGTAAAAGTTGCGGAGGCCAAAAGCTTCACCCGCGCCGCCGCCGAGCTCGGCGTCGCTCCGGCCTCGTTGAGCGAGGCGGTCAAGGGGCTCGAGGAGCGTCTGGGGGTGCGGCTGCTCAATCGGACGACTCGCAGCGTTGGCTTGACCGAAGCTGGTGCTCAATACCTCGACCACGTGCGCCCGGCAGCCGAAGATATCCGGGCGGCTGGTGCGGCACTGCGCGAAGCTCGCGACCGTCCCGCCGGCACGCTGCGCCTCAGCCTGCCCTGGATCGCCGCCCCGCTGCTGATCGAGCCACTGATGCGGCCGTTCATGGATGCTTATCCCGAAGTGCGGCTTAGTCTGATTTTCGACGACAGCTTCGTAGACATCGCCGCCGAGGGCTTCGACGCCGGTCTGCGCATCGGCGAGCTTCTCGACAAAGACATGATCGGCGCGCGTCTGGGCGGGCCCTTGCAGATGGTCGTGGTGGGCAGCCCGGACTATCTGGCGCGCAATGGTACGCCGAAGCGGCCGGCCGACCTCGCCGCCTATCGCTGCATCGCATTCGCCCTCACCCGCGCGATTTCGCCCTGGGAGTTCATCGTGGAGGGACGCGAAGTCGCATTCACGCCGGACGCATGTCTGGTCGTGAACACGCTTCCGCTGTGCATTACCGCCGCCGAGCAGGGGCTTGGCCTCGCCTTCGCGGTCGAGGGCCTCGCCGCGCCGCTTCTTGCCTCAGGCGCGCTGCTCAAGGTGCTGGAGCCTTTCTGTCCCGCTTACGAGCCGCTCCACCTCTATTATCCCAGCCGCCGCCTCGTACCGCCGAAGCTGCGGGCCTTCATCGACTTCGTCCGCGCGAATTCGCACAAGTTGCGGATCTGATGTGGCTTTTCGAGAACCCGGCCCCCTTCAGCCCCAGGCGCCGACCGCCACCCGCCAAACCGCCACCGACTCTAGCCCATACACCTGAGTCATAACGCCGCGTCCGCCACCGGTTTTTGCCCCGGTAACACAAAAACTCTATAACAGACTGTCTTTATTACGCATTTTTTCAACCAATCATGGGTGCCACGGCCAATCTATGTGCCGGATGTTTGTTGATTATTTTTCCCATCAAATCGCTCGGTCGCCCCGAGCGCTCACGAATGTACGTCAGAATGCGACAGTTTTTTGCCACGCCGAACATCCGCCTGCCCGAGTCCCCTGATCCTGGTCAGGAACGATGTGCGCCACATCGATTTGGAGGACCTTCCGGCAGTCCGGGCAAGGCCCAGCGTCTTCCGTAGGCAACGAGCACCCGTTGCCGGAAGGAAGACTGGTGCAGCCGCTGCACAGGGCGGAGCGCATTGCGGCGGTCCAGAGGCGCAGCCGGCCGCGACTGGCGGCAGATCCTTTGAACCGCATTCATCTATCTAAATTTGAATGTAACTGATAGATATGTATTCTGAACGTATGGGGAGGGGTGATCATGAGACGACTTCTGCTAGTTTTATTTGCGTCCAGTGGCCTTCTATTGTCTGCCGCGGCCTTCGCGCAGGAACAGGAGTTAGATGAAACAGTCATTCAAAACGACCCTGTCGTTCCCGAGCCGCCCGGCGAGCAGGTAGATGACCCCGGCACCGATTCCGCGACTGGTGTCGAAATTCCTGACCCGTTCGCAAACGTTGAGCCGCTTCCGCAAGATGTTGTCACTCCTCCCGAACCGCCCCCTGAGCCTACTATCTTTGACCTCAACTCAAGAGCGATCAACAGGGCCGAGCAGAATTGCAATGTGGGAGACGCCTGCTAACCTCTTTGGATAAGCAACTCTGAGACGCAGCTTAACGCCTGAATGTTTCGGTCGACTCGAAAGCAAGGAGCAAAAGATGAACGTGAACGGTGTGCTCTCACTGCTCGTGATTGGCGGCTTCATGGTTTTCGCAAGCAGACAAGCTTCGGCTGAAATTTCGTTTGAAGAGACCGAGAATTACATTAGCGATCGGCTCGATGAACTTTCCGTTGCATGCGATGCGCTAGACGGGCCTTGGGAAGGCATCAGCTCAAGTATTAAACGGCAAGCTGTGCTTAAGGGTGATTTTCAGGCTACGTTTTTCTGTAGTGGTGGTCCATCGATACCCTTTGGAGTAGTAGAAGGCTCGCTGCAGCTTTCCATAAAGGATTTTTTCCTGCCACCTTCAGGGAACAACAAAGTCTCTTGGAAGCAGATTAGTGCGGACCTGCGTGAACTGGATGCGTCGAAAACCAAGGCAGTCTTGGGGAGTTCTCAGGACTGGAAGGTGATGCTGGTCTGCTCTCAGGACGCACAATGCATTTCTTCCAACAAGAATGCCGGGCAATTTAGGCAGCGTTATGTGGAGTATCCGGTATATGTAGGCAAGGACCAAGCCGTAGGTCGGCGAATGGCGAAGGCCTTTGCAAATTTAATCCAAACTTATCAGGCGATTGATCCGCCAGTCGCCGATCCCTTCGATTAGAGCCCGATGCCAGCTTCTTGCGCCAATGAGATTGAGATCGGTGTTTATCCATCAGCCTATTCTGCCGGAGGACGTTACGCGCCGCAGCATCCGCTCGATCCGCACGCGCTGAAAGCCGTGCGCGTGCACATGCTGACGAAGCTGGCGGATGTCGCGCACGCCCAACGCGACCGAGGCCTGTAACGGGCTGGCGAACGTCGCATAGTAGGTCTAGCGGGCATCGGTCGGCAGCGGCGCTTTCTGCCGGCAGTCGGTGATCGCGACCTCGCGCGGACCGCTCGCATTGCGGAAGGCGTAGAATGTGATCCTTTCGGGCCGGCAATAGCGCGCGGCCTTGCTGAACGGCACCGATTTCACCTTCACGTCGCTCTGATCGAGCACCCCATCACGCCTGCTCGAGAATCTGCCGGACCATGTGGCCCACCATCTGCTTGACGGGATCGACCAGAACCTCTTCGCGAAACGGTTCGAGCAACTGCTGCTCGATGCCCTCGACGGCCGGCTTGCTGAGCTGCGAGGCCGTCTCCAGACGCGCGACATTTTCGGGGCGGGTGGGGAACGCCCAGATGCGCTCGGCGCTATTAAGTAATCAATAACCCGTCAGCTATTAATTGACATATAGCTGCACGGTTATGGATGTGTCAAGCGGCAAAATTGGAGCACCGCCGGCCGCCCTGTCGCGTGTTGAGCCAACACTTCCGGCTTTCATCGCACTAGACCCGATGCTACCGCTGGCCAGCTGAAATCATGAATGGATCCCCCATGCCCGAGACCGAACGCCCTCGCCTGCCGCTGATCGAGATCTGCGTCGAAGGCATAGACGGCCTGCTGGCCGCGCAAGCCGCCGGCGCCGACCGTGTCGAGCTCTGTGCCAGCCTGATCGAAGGCGGCATCACACCGAGCTTCGGCACGGTGCGCACGGCGCTCGAGCTGGCGACGATCCCGTTCCACGTCATCGTGCGGCCGCGCGGCGGCGATTTTCTCTATAGCGAAGCCGAATATCGTTCGATGCTCGCCGATGTCCACGCGCTTGCCGACACCGACGTCGCCGGTGTCGTTATCGGCTGCCTTAATGCCGACGGCACGATCGATGAACAGCGCATGAGCGAACTGGTGCAGGCGGCGGGGCGATTGAACGTCACCTGCCACCGCGCCTTCGATATGACGCGCGACCCGACAGAGGCGCTGGAGACACTGATCCGCTGCAAGGTCGGCCGCGTGCTGACCAGCGGCCAGCGCGACACGGCGCTCGAGGGCGCTGACCTGCTCGCCGATCTTGTCAGGCAGGCTGGCGACCGCATCATCATCCTCGGCTGCGGCGGGCTTGACCCAGAGAACATCGGCAAGGTGCGGAGGAAAACCGGGTTGAGCGAAATGCATTTCGCCGCGCTCAAGGACGTGCCGAGTGCCATGCGTTACCGCAACCCAAGGGTCGGCATGGGCGGCACCGATCTCGACCGCGAATACCGCAACACCGTGACCGACGAGGCGAGGGTGGCGGCGACCATTGCCGCCGTCCGGACATGATCCCGGAAGACAGAAAAAACATGATCGAAACGCGTTTGCCGATCGAGCGGGTTTCGCCGCGTGATGAGCCGGCCGTCCTCGCGCTAAACAACGAGCACGCCGCCGAATTGTCGTGGCTCGAACCCGAGCACCTTTCCTTCCTGCTCGGCGAAGCGTTTTACGCACGCCGTATCGGTTCGCTCGAAGCCTTCATCATAACCTTCGACCAGGACGCCAGCTACGACAGCCCCAACTTCCTGTGGTTTCGCCAGCGCTATCCGCGGTTCGTCTATGTCGATCGCGTCGTGGTCGCCGCCGCAGCGCGCGGGCGCGGCCATGCCCGCCGGCTGTATGAGGATCTGTTCGAGCAGGCGTCGCGCGCCAGCCAGGCGATCGTCACCTGCGAAGTCAATGCCGAGCCGCCCAATCCGGCTTCGGACGCCTTCCATGCCGCACTCGGCTTTGCGGAAGTGGGCGACGCGGTAATCCACGGTGGCAGGAAAGCCGTGCGGTATTATGCAAGACGGATCGCCGGCTAACGGCGGGCGCCGTTCGCCCTACCAATTGCGGTTCAGCCAGGAGCGGGCCGGCCTTTCGATGATGTAGTAGCTGCACAGCGCGCAAGCGAACGCCGCCGCCAGCATCAGCCACGGCGAACTGCCTTGTATGTCGACGAATTGATAAAAGGGCTGCTGCCACAGATAGAGCGAATACGACCACAGCCCCAGCATCGTCATTGGCAGGGACGACAGAAACCTGGTCAGATAGCGGCTGCTGAAGTCGAGCAAATTGACGGCGAGCGCCAGCAGCGGCACCGCGACCAGATAGTGAATGGGGGTTGGCACGGCAGCCATGAAAAGGAGCACAGCCACGACTGTGGCCGCCAGGGCAACATGCGGCCCCTTGAGCAGCGCCGGCAGCCTGTCGTCGGCCTTGAGCAGGCATAACACCGCCGACAGCAGGATCGAGGCGATGTGCACGTCAGTGCGCCAATAGGTGCCCTCGTAGCCTATTGCGAGCACCCAGTAGGAGATGGCGCCGTTCGCCATGGCCAGCAGCGACAAAGCGCCGAGCAGCATGATGACGCGGGACCGTCCCCGGACGACGACGCTAATCAGAGCCAGAATGATATACGCATGCTCTTCGACGCAGAGCGACCAGATATGGTCGAGCGCGCCGGCGCGGGTAACGAGAACTCCGGCGTAATTGTAGGTGAACGTCAGCGCCGTCAGCGCCGCCTTCCACTTGAAGGCGATGAACGTGCCGGACAAGGCGATCATCGCGACGACGACGAAAACCAGCAGTGCCGGATAGATGCGGGAGAACCGGCGCTTGAAGAATTTCTTCAGCGGATAGTATTCGACGAACAGGATCTCGGCCATCAGCCGGCCGCTGAGCACGAAGAAGAATTCGACGCCCAGGACGCCGAGATTGATGCCGGGGACGGGGAAGAAATGGCCGATCAGCACCAGCGCGATCGACAGGCCGCGCCAGCCGTCGAGATAGGCAAGCCTCGCCCTTGACGATGTGTCGGCGACAGGCCTGGCCACGACAAGACGCGTCGCGGAGATGTCCGTCATGCCGGTCCCCTCTGCGAAAGGCGGGCTCAAGGCCGCATTCTCAGCTATATTGCAGTGCACTACAACTTTGTGCAATTGCGAAATAACGACACGCCCGACGGGACGCACACCTTCCGTCCGTCAGCGGCTGCGCTGACGCTGTCAAACGGTAGAAACTTCAAATCCATCATGTTGGCTCATTGCCAAAGCGCCGCTTCAAGACAACAATGACCTCGACGCCGGCGCGCCAGACGCGCACAAAAAAAGCGTCGGAGGAAATGGAGGAGGAAGCCGCTGGCCAAGTCACGGACGCGCTATGCATGCGGCCTCTCGGTGCTCACGACCGACGAATCCGACGCGGATGCCTTCGCCCGGGCGGTGGCAGCGGAAGCAGTGGCCATTGACGCCGGGTTTGCCCTCCTGTTTTTCTCGCAGAGGCTCATAGAGGCCGTCGCCCTGTCGAAAGCCCTGAAGACCCGCGCGCCGGCGCTCCACTATGCCGGCTGCTCGACGGCCGGTGAGATAACGCCCAAAGGGCTGGAGGAAGGCCAGATCCTGGCGATGCTGCTTCCCTCCGCCTCGTTTTCGGCAGCCAGCACCATGGTCGAAAATCTGTCCTCATCGGGCATGGACGGGATTACCGGCGAAGTCGAGGCGCTGAGGCGTTCGTTACGCGAGCGCCTCGGGCACGAGCGAGCCGACACCACTTTCGCGCTCTGCTTGATCGACGGGCTGTCCTATGCCGAAGAAGCGGTGACCTCCGCCATCCATTGGGGGCTCGACGATATTCCATTGATCGGCGGGTCGGCTGGCGATGACTTGAAATTCGAGACAACGCGGCTGATCTCGAACGGCAAAGTGACCTCCGACAGCGCCATCATCGTGCTGATCACCACGGAAATTCCTTTCCACGTGTTCAAGACCGACAATTTCGTTCCCACCGACGAGAAGCTGGTGGTGACGGCATCCGATCCCGACCACCGCATCGTGCGCGAATTCAACGCCACCATTGCCGCCGAGGAATATGCCGCCTCGGTCGGCGTCGTCGCGCAGATGCTGACGCCACTGAGTTTTGCCTCGCATCCGGTGGTGGTGAAAGTCGGCGGCGAATTTTACTGCCGTTCAATCCAGAAGATGCACGCGGATGGCTCGCTGTCGTTCTTCTGCGCCATCGACGATGGTGTCGTGCTTGCCGTCGCCCAGCCTAAGGACATGGTCGAGGCGACCCGCGCCGCTCTCAGCGACGTCAGTGAAAGGCTTGGCGGCATCGACCTGATCCTCGGTTTCGACTGCGTGCTGCGCCGGCTCGACGCGCGCAATCGGCAGGTCTATCGCGAGATTTCGGAACTCTACAAGGTCAACAACGTCCTCGGCTTCGGCACCTATGGCGAACAGTACCGTTCGATGCATCTGAACCAGACCTTCACCGGCATCGCCTTCGGTGAACGCAATGCGGCCGAAGCGGCGGAGTAGGATCCGGCATGCCGCTCAGGAACATCGACGACCTGGAAAGGCTGAAGAAGATCAACGCCGCGCTGATCAGCCGCGTCGAGCGCTCCATGGACCAGCAAGGCAATGCCTTTTCGCTGTTCCAGACCGCCATTTCGCTCGAGAGCCGGGTGCGCAGCCGTACCGAAGAGCTGCATTCGACCTTGCGCCGGCTGGAGCAGTCGAACATCGACTTGAACGCAGCCAAGGAAAACGCCGAGCTGGCGAACCTGTCCAAGACCAGGTTCCTTGCGGCCGCCAGCCATGACGTGCTGCAGCCCCTGAACGCCGCGCATCTGTCGGTCTCGGCGCTTGCCGAAGTACAGACCAGCGAGGAAGGCAGAAACCTGGTCCGCCAGGTCGAGCGATCGCTGGAGACGATGGAGGACCTGCTCCGCACCTTGCTCGACATTTCCAAGCTCGATGCCGGCGTCGTGCAGCCCGACATCACCGATGTCAGCCTGGAGACGCTGTTTTCGTCTCTGCGCTCGGATTTTCAGCCGGTCGCGGAGATGAAGGGGTTGACGCTGAAGTTCCGGCCGGTCGATGCGCTCGTTCGTTCGGACCGAACCTTGCTGCGCCGCATCCTGCAGAACATACTGTCCAATGCACTGCGCTATACCCGCTCGGGCGGGGTGTTGGTCGGCACCAGGCATCGCGGCGACACGATCCGCATCGACGTCGCCGATACCGGCTGCGGCATCCCCGACGACCAGCGCGAGGCGGTGTTCGAGGAATTCCATCGGGGCGTGATCCCGACGGATGCCGGGCTTGCCGCCGGCGGGCTGGGGTTGGGGCTGGCCATCGTGCGCCGCATCGCCGCGGCACTCGGCCATCCCGTCACGTTTTCGTCGAAGGTCGGACATGGCACGATTTTCCATATCGACGTTCCGGTCGGGATCGGCGACACGGCCGATCCAATCGCCGGCACCGTCGACATGGAGCGGCCGCGCGGCTACGGGCTGTTCGGCACAAGGGTGCTGCTGGTCGAGAACGACATCGAGGTGCTGCAGGCGATGACCTCCCTGCTCGAGCGCTGGCAATGCCTGGTGCGCCCCGCCACCTCGACCGGTGACGCGCTCGACATGCTTGGCGATACCGACTGGTTGCCAGACATTGTCATAGCCGACCAGCATCTCGACGGCGGCGACCTCGGCACCACCACAATCGCCGAGGTCCGTGATTATCTCGGCCGCGCCGTGCCGGCGCTGATCGTCACCGCCGACGGTTCGGAGACCGTCGCCAACGCCGCCCGCGCCGCTGGCATCGAGCTGATGCGCAAGCCGCTGAAGCCCGCGCAGCTACGGGCGCTGCTGGCGCATTTGCTGGCTTGAACTGGTCGTATCTTCCCAGCACACGGGTCACCGTATTCCAGCCATTACTTGTGCCTAGGCGGTAATTCATATGAAGCAGGTTCACTTCTTTGCGTTAAAGGATGATCTTCTCCCTGTGTTGGAAGCTGTAGAGCGTGAAATTCCGATAAAATACATTCTCATGGGTCAGTTTCCCACGATGAATTCGAAACTTTTGGCAACGGAAGGCAGATTTCCAGCCTTGGGCAATCAGCCACTGAATCGGCTTCCAGCGGTCAATCATTTCTTGTCACTGGCCGCGACATTCCGATTGAGGTGAGGCAGATAAAAACAGTCTCGGGTATCCGATATTTGTTAGATCAGCTTAGCAATCCGGACACAGTGACGCTGTCCCCCGGTGGGCGATGGGGTGAAGATGTTGTCATAAATGGCCGCGTGGCAACAGCCTCCGACGCGCCGCTTGCTCAGGAGCTAATGAAGATTTTTAACAGGGTATTCAAAAAGCACTTTAGTAAAATTAAAGCATTCTACGTGGGACCCGGGGCCGCCATTTTACTAGACGCGGGAAAGCGGCTAACTGCTGCTGAGCAATCGCCGTGTGAATTTGATCTGACTAGAGAGGTGCGGGTTGCTTAGCTGGTGTCAGGAACGTGAGAGCCGTGGCTAGTCTAGTCCGATTGCGGTGACACGAGTGCGGTCGACTACAGTGACGGTGCGCTTTTTTGGCGAGCCCTCTCAAAACCCCGCCTGATCCCGAAACAGCTCGGCATTGTCCAGCTTCGAGACCTCGATCACCGCCTGGGTGCGGCTGTACACGTTGAGCTTGCGCAGGATTTCCGAGACATGCGCCTTGACCGTGGTCTCGCCGACCTGCAGCTCGTAGGCGATCTGTTTGTTGAGCAGGCCCTGGCGCAGCATCTGCAGCACCTTGAGCTGCTGCGGCGTCAGCGTGGCCAGGCGCTGCACCATCTCGGCGCGGTCGGTGCTCTCGGCGTCGGGCGGCCGGCCTTCATAGGTCCCAGGAACATAGATCGCACCTTCCATCACCGAGCGGATGGCCGCGGCAAGATCGCTCTTGCGTGCCGATTTCGGGATGAAGCCGGCCGCGCCGTAGGACAGCGCCTCGGAAATGATCTTCGGCTCCTCATAGCCGGAGACGATGACGACCGGCAGGCGCGGATAACGCGTCCTGAGCTGCAGCAGCCCGTCAAAGCCATGCACGTCGGGCATACTGAGATCGAGCAATGCGAGGTCGAACGGCTTGGCATCCGTCAGAAGCTCGAGCGCCTCGGCAATCGAGCGCGCTTCCACCGTGTCGACCTCCGGATAGGCCATCTGCACTGCGCTGTGCAGGGCCTCGCGAAACAGCGGATGGTCGTCGATGATGAGGAACCGGGCGCGATCGTTGACTGCGGTCATTAGCTTCACTTCGGTTCGGTCTGGTCTGGTCTGGTCTAGAATAGTCCGGCAACCATGGCCAGCTTATTGCCAAATAGTACATTGCCATCTTGGCTGGCTAAAGCAGAATGGACCGACGATTTCCGCGGCACCGTGCGGCAGGCCTGCTCCTCCGCCATCCAATGCCTTGCCCGTTTGCCCAAATCGGCCGAATGTGCCGGCGACAGATCCACTGAACAGAGACAGTGCATGACCGGCTTCGTCCTTCCCCTGCCCGCAACCCCGTCGGTGGCCGTGGCCAGCTCGCCGGAGCGTTTTGCGGTGCGCCGGATCTTCTGCGTCGGCCGCAACTACGCCGCCCATGCCCGCGAGCTCGGCAATGACGAGCGCGACCCGCCCTTCTTCTTCACCAAACCGGGCGACGCAGTGGTCGACGCGGCAGTCGGTTCGGGCGCCACGATCCCCTACCCGCCGCTGACCCGAAACCTGCACCACGAAATCGAGCTGGTCGTCGCGATCGGCAAGGCCGGCTCTCGCATCCCGCGCCAGCGGGCGCTGAACCATGTCTGGGGTTACGGCGTCGGCGTCGACCTGACCCGCCGCGACCTTCAGGACGAGGCGAAAAAGGCGGCAAGGCCGTGGGACTGGTCGAAAGCCTTCGACCGTTCAGCGCCCTGCGGCCCGCTGGTCCCGGCGCAAAAATCCGGTCATCCCGAAAAAGGCCGCATCTGGCTCGCCGTCGACGGCGAGATCAGGCAGGACGGCGACCTTGCCGAACTGATCTGGCCGGTTCCCGACATCGTCTCGATTTGCAGCGAGGCGGTAGAACTCCGGCCCGGCGACCTGATCTTCACCGGCACGCCGGCCGGCGTCGGCGCCGTTGGGCCGGGCGAAAAGATCACCGGTGGCGTCGACGGCATCGGCGAAATCGAACTGACCATCGGCCAACCGGGCCCATGATCCATGAGCGACATCGTCCTCCATAACTACTACCGTTCCTCGACCTCTTACCGGGTGCGGATCGCGCTGGAGATGAAGGGCCTTGCCTACGAGTACGTGCCGCATCATTTGCGCCACGGCGAACATCGGGAGCCCGCCTACCTCGCGGTCAATCCGCAAGGGCTGGTGCCGGCGGTGGTCCTCAGCGATGGCACGCTGCTGACGCAATCGCTGGCGATAATCGAATATCTCGACGAGACCACGCCCGAGCCGCCGCTGCTGCCCAAGGATGCGCCTGGCCGCGCCCGCGTCAGAATGCTGGCGCAGATGATCGCCTGCGACATCCATCCGGTGAACAATCTGCGCGTGCTGACCTCGTTGCGCACGCTGTTCGGTGCCGGCGACCAGGATGTCGTCAACTGGTTCCGGCACTGGGTCAACGAAGGCTTCCAGCCGCTTGAAAAGATTCTGGCTTCCTCGGCCGAGACCAAGACATTCTGCCATGGCGACACGCCGGGGCTGGCCGACATCTGCCTGGTCGCACAGGTCACCAGCAATTCCCGCTTCGGCGTCGACATGACGCCCTACCCGACGATCGCGCGCATCAATGCCGCCTGCATGGCGCTGCCGGCATTCCGGAAGGCCGCGCCGGAGAACCAGATCGATGCCGAATAGAGAAGCCAAAGATCCAGATGAAGCGAAAACGCTCGCCGACATCGAAGAATATGGCTGCCACATTCTGTATGTGCTGGAAGAAGGCGAGCATCCGCCTTTCAGCTACTCGGTGGGGATAGAGCACAATTTCAATGCTCCTGAACTGGTCGTTGTCGGGCTGAAGCCAGAGCTTTCCCAGTCTGTCATCAACCAATACTGCAGACGGGTGTGCAACGGCGAGATTTTCCGCATCGGGCAGCGATCGTCTGGTTTCATAGGCGGCTTCGACTGTCAGTTCGGCTCGGTCCATGTTGAGCACTACACTGAACATTTCGGTTGGGACATCTGGTTCTACGACGGCCTGGGCTTCCGGGTTATGCAGCTTATCTATCCTACGACCGAAGGCATCTGGCCGTGGGATACTGAAGCGAGCGAGTGGTTTCGAAAGCGGCAACCGCTTCTCGACACGCCGCCGGCATCAAGCTAACTCCGAACAACCGCCTGACGAATGCGCCCTTAGTGAATTGAAACTTATGAAAGCCTTGTCATGAAAGCCGTCGTTTTCGAAAAGTTCGGCGAAACGCCAACGATCCAGACGGTGCCGGATCCGACGCCTTCGCCGGAAGGCGTCGTCATCAAGGTGGAGGCGACTGGCCTCTGCCGCAGCGACTGGCATGGCTGGATGGGCCACGACGACGGCATCCGGCTGCCGCATGTGCCGGGCCACGAACTGGCCGGCGTCGTGGTCTCCGCAGGCAACCAGGTGACCCGCTGGAAGGGCGGCGAGCGCGTCACCGTGCCGTTTGCCGTCGGCTGCGGCCGCTGCTTCGAATGCACGTCGGGCAACCATCAGGTCTGCGAGCACCAGTTCCAGCCCGGCTTCACCGCCTGGGGGTCGTTCGCCGAATATGTCGCCATCGACCATGCCGATACCAATCTCATGCGCTTGCCCGACGAGATGGAATTCGCCACCGCCGCCAGCCTCGGCTGCCGCTTCGTCACCTCGTTCCGCGCCATCGTCGATCAGGGCCGCGTGACGCCCGGCGAATGGGTGGCCGTACATGGCTGCGGCGGCGTCGGCCTGTCGGCGATCATGATCGCCAGCGCCATGGGCGCCAATGTCGTCGCCATCGACCTCACCGACGAGAAGCTGGACTTTGCCAAAAAGATCGGCGCGGTGGCGACGATCAACGCGGCGAACACGCCGAACGTGGTCAAGGCGGTCAAGCAGATCACCAATGGCGGCGCGCATATGTCGATGGACGCGCTCGGCCACCCGACAACCTCGTTCAATTCGATCGCGAACCTGCGCCGCCGCGGGCGCCACGTGCAGGTCGGCCTGATGCTCGGCGACCATGCCAGGCCGCAGATTCCGATGGACAAGGTGATCGCATTCGAGCTCGAAATCCGCGGCAGCCACGGCATGCAGGCGTTTCGCTACCAGGCGATGATGGAGATGATCCGCACTGGCAAGCTCAAACCCGAACTGCTGGTCGGCAAGAAGATCAGCCTCGAGGAAGCGCCGGCCGCTTTGATGGCGATGGGCGGCTTCGAAGGCATCGGCATCGGCGTGGTGACCAGATTCTAGATCACGCCCCGAGTCTGGATCAACGAAACGACGCGCAGACCTCCCGCACGCAGGCTCGCAGCCAGCGCTGCGCCGGATCGACATCGAGCCGCGGATGCCAGAGCATCGAAATGGTGACCTCCTCGATATCGACCGGCAATGGGAAGCTGTGCATGCCGGCGCGTGCGCCTTGCGTGTGCCGTTCGGGGACGCTGGCGATCAGATCAGAGGCGCGCGCCATGGCGAGCGTGGCCGAGAAGCCGGAAACCATGCACGCAACCGTCCGCTGGAGACCCAGCAGTTTCAAGGCCTCGTCGATCGGGCCCTTTTCGCGGCCACGCCGCGACACGCTGATGTGGCGACCGGCCGCATAACGTTCCGGGCTCACCGGGCCCTCGCTCAGTTTATGTCCCGTTCGCACCACACCGATGAAGCGGTCGCGAAACAGCGCCTGAATGCGCATTTCAGGGCTCGTTTCACTGGCAACCCCGATTTCGAGATCAATCGCCGCGTCGCGCAACGACATGTCGCTCTTGTCGGATTTCGGCGCAAAACGCAGCCGCACACCAGGCGCATCCGCTTCGACACGGGTCACAAGAGGCGGTGCAAACTCTTCGACGAAGCTTTCGTTGGCGCGCAGCGTGAACACCTTGTCGAGAGCGGAGAGGTCGAGGGGCCTGGCCGGGCGCAGCAGCGCTTCCGCATCCTGCACGACGCGGCCCACTTGTTGCTGCAATTCGAGCGCGCGCGGTGTCGCAACCAGGCCGCGGCCAGCCCGAACCAGCAATGGGTCGCCTGTCGCCTGGCGCAACCGCGCCAACGTCCGGCTCATCGCCGAGGGACTGAGGCGCAGCCGCCCGGCGGCGCGCGCGACGCTGCCTTCGCTCAGCAGCACATCAAGGGCGACAAGCAGATTGAGATCGGGCGATGACATGGAAGGACCGTAGCACAGCTCAGCCGTAATGTGGCGTTTCATGCACGAATAAGATGCAAATACTGCGCCTTCCGCCACATCATGCGAGGGAATAGCCTCCGACAGCTCCGATTTGGGGCTGACGGCAAAGGAGTTCACCTTGGCATCGACCGCTGAAAAGACCTGGGGCGAAGTTGCCCCGGTGAGCGCACGCTCGACCCGATGGGCATTGGCAAGCCTGTCGCTTTCAACGCTGCTGTCGTCGCTCGCCACCAGCATCGCCAGCGTCGGGCTGCCATCGCTGATGCAGGCGTTCGGCGCATCGTTCCAGCTCGTGCAATGGGTCGTTCTTGCCTATCTGCTCGCCATCACCACCCTGGTCGTCAGCGCCGGACGGCTCGCCGACATATTCGGCCGCCGCCCGCTATTGCTCGGCGGCATTGCCCTGTTCACCTTCGCATCCGTGCTTTGCGGGCTTGCCCCGACGCTCTGGCTGCTGATCGCCGCACGGGCGGCACAGGGGCTCGGCGCGGCTGTCATGATGGCTCTTACGCTGGCCTTTGTCGCGGACACGGTTCCCCGGGGAAAAACCGGCAGCGCCATGGGCCTGCTCGGCGCCATGTCGGCGATCGGCACCACGCTTGGCCCGTCGCTTGGCGGATTGCTGATCGCCGGCCTCGGCTGGCGCGCGATCTTCCTCATCAATCTGCCGTTGGGGGCGCTGGCCTTCGCGCTTGCCTGGCGCGTCCTGCCGGCCGGAAAAAAGACGCCAGATCGGCGGGGTTTCGACGGGATCGGCACGGCCTTACTTGCTCTGACGCTGGCCGCCTATGCGCTCGCCATGACTCTTGGGCGCGGCAGTTTTGGTTCTCTCAATATCGGCTTGCTGATTGCCGCCGCCGTGGCTGGCCTGCTGTTCGTGATTGCGCAGACAAGGGCCGAGAACCCTTTGATTCAACCTGCGAGGCTCCGCGATCAGGCGTTGAACGCAAGCCTCGCCATGAGCCTGATCGTCGCCACCGTGATGATGGCGACGCTGGTGGTCGCGCCGTTCTATCTGTCGCGCACGCTTGGGCTAGACGCAGCCATGGTCGGGCTGGTTCTGTCGACCGGCCCTCTGGTTACCGCATTGGCGGCGCTGCCGGCCGGACGCCTGGTCGATCGTTTCGGGGCGCACCGGATCACGATCGTCGGCCTGTTCGATCTCGCTATTGGTACTTTTGCTCTGTCGCGGGCGGAATTCGGTATTGCCGGCTATATCGTGCCGATCATCATCGTCTGCACCGGCTACAGCCTGTTTCAGACCTCCAACAATTCAGCCGTGATGACCGGCGTGGCACCCGACCAGCGCGGCGTCGTCTCCGGCCTTCTCAATCTGTCGCGCAATCTCGGCCTGATCACCGGTGCGTCGGTGATGGGCGCGGTGTTTGCCTTCGCATCGGCTGGCGGAAGCGAAGGAACTGGCTTGGCCATATTAGCACCTGCGGCAGCCGCACGAGGGATGCAGGTCACTTTCCAGGTGGCGACGGCCCTGGTAGTGGCGGCGCTGATCCTTGCGACTATTTCTGGTCGCCGCGGCCAGCGCGCTAAGCTGAGCCGCCGGCGACGAACTCCAGCATCAGTCCAGCAGCCTTGGGCGCATGCGTCTCCAGAAGAAAATGGCCTGCGTCGAAGACGTGAGCTTCCATCCGGGGAAGATCCACAAGCCACGACTGAACCTCTGCAATGTCGAAGAAGGCATCGTGGCGACCCCAAAGAAGCATCGCTCGGGGCTGATGCTTCGCCAGATAATCAGCAACTTCCCCGAACCGGTCGACGTACCGGCCGTAGTCGGCAATCAGCGCCTTCTGCAGATCAAGTCGTCCCGGCAGACACATGACCCGCCAGTCTTCAATCCAATTACCTGGATCGACCCGCGCCGCGATCTCGGCTGGCAGCCCGGCGACGTACTGGTCGCGTGTTCCCTCGAGGGTCAGATGGGCGGTGGCGGCCTGCTCATTCGCCGCATTCGGCGCAGCCCAGAAATCCAATGTGTCTGCCCATTGCGGACCAAAACCGGAGCGGTGGGCATTGGCATTCTGGATAACGAGGCCTTCGACGAGTTCCGGCGCGCGCATGGCGAGATGAAGCGCTACCGGGGTTCCGAAATCATGCAGATAAAGAAACCTGCGGCCAACGTTGAGACGCGAGAGCAGCTCTTCAATCGCGCTGGCCAGCATGTCGAACGATGGCTCGGGCGGCAGATCGGACGCGCCGAAGCCCGGCAGGTCAGGCGCCACGACATAGGCGCTGCCGGAGAGCGGCGCGATCACGTCGCGAAACGTCCGCGAAGAGCTAGGAAAGCCGTGCAGCAGCACGAGCGCGGGCTTGGAAGCGTCACCAGCCGTCCGGACGGCCACCTCGCCGCCGGAGGACAAGACTATCTTCTGGACCCCAGGCACCAAAATCGTCCCTTTTTCCTCCACGCCGACGTGAGGCCACCTCGCGCCTTTGTGCCACTCTGGCCGACTCGGCACCTCGAGACGTCGTTCCGCCAGGTCGGCAGCTCTTGGTATCAATTGGACGCGATTGTATCGAGTCAAGAGTGCGCTGGCGCACCTATTTCGCATATCTCTTGGCACCGACGACGCAAAGCACGACGGCGGCGGTGACGGCGATCATGGCGGGACTGACCTGCTCATGCAGCAGCGCTGCCGCCAGCCCAAGGCCGAAGAAGGGCTGCAGCAGTTGCAACTGCCCGACCGCGGCGATGCCGCCTTGCGCCAGGCCGCGATACCAGAACACGAAACCGATCAGCATGCTGAACAGCGAAACATAGGCCAGGCCTATCCATGCGCCTCTGCCTGCACTTTCGAGCGACGGCGGCATGGTGATGAACGTCAGCGCCAGCATGAGGGGCAGCGACAGCACCAGCGCCCACGAAATCACCTGCCAACCACCGAGTTTGCGCGACAGCGCCGCTCCCTCCGCATAGCCCAATCCGCACACGATGATGGCGGCCAGCATCAGGATGTCGCCGAGCGGCGAGACCGACAGGCCTTGCGTGACTGCAAAACCGGCAACAAGGGCGCTGCCGAGGCAGGAGAACAGCCAGAACGCCGGCTTCGGGCGATCGCCGCCTCGAACCACGCCGAAGATCGCGGTCGCCAACGGCAACAGGCCGACGAAAATGATGGAGTGAGCCGACGTGATGTGCTTGAGCGCCAGCGCTGTCAGCAGGGGAAAGCCGACCACGACGCCAAGCGCCACGATCGCCAGCGGGAACAGATCTCGCCGCTCCGGGCGCTTCTGGCGAAAGAGAAGCAGCAGCGCCAGGCCGAGGATGCCCGCCGAAGCCGCACGGGCGACCGTTACGAACACCGGATCGAAATCCATCACCGCCACGCGCGTCGCCGGAAGCGAACCGCTGAAGATCAGCACGCCGATGAACCCGTTGACCCAGCCACTTGCCGCCCAGCCACTCGCCGCCCAACTGCTCGCCGCCCAGCTACTCGCCGCCTTGTCCATAGATGCCCCGCTGATTTCGCCCTCTATCGGGCCGAGCGTATGGCTCCGCCAGAGACAATCAGGTACAGTTTGACAAAACTGTCATGGTGGGGCGAGCAGTACGGATGGACGAGCAGACGACAACAGATGAAGGCAGCCGGACGCTTGTCGAAAGCGTCATGGCGACGATCAGGCACAGGATCGCCTCGCGCAGCCTGACACCGGGAATGCGGCTGCCTTCGATCCGGGCTCTCGCCAAGGCCATGCAGGTTTCCAAATCCACCGTGGTCGAAGCCTATGAACGACTTGCGGCGGAAGGCATGATCCGCTCGCGGCCAGGCTCGGGCTTCTATGCCGCCGGACCGCTGGCTCCGCTGTCGCTGGCCGAGATCGGCCCCAGGCTTGACCGTGCTGTCGACCCGCTCTGGGTCTCACGCCAATCGCTGGAAGCCGGCGACGGCGTCCTGAAACCGGGTTGCGGCTGGTTGCCGGCGTCATGGATGCCCGAGACCGGATTGCGTCGCGCGCTGCGGACGATGGCCCGCGCCGACGACGCAGCGCTGACCGATTACGGCACGCCGCTCGGGTTGCGGGCGTTGCGACATCTGCTGGCGCGGCGCATGGCCGAGCACGGCATCGAAGCGTCCCCGGAACAGATCATGCTGACGGAATCGGGCACTCAGGCGATCGACCTGCTGTGCCGGTTCCTGCTCGAACCGGGTGACACGGTGTTGGTCGACGATCCGTGCTATTTCAACTTCCATGCCCTGTTGCGCGCCCATCGGGCCAAGGTGATCAGTGTCCCCTACACGCGCTCGGGGCCGGACATCGAACTGTTCGCGCAGGCGCTGAACGAGCACCGGCCGCGCCTCTACATCACCAATTCGGCGCTCCATAATCCGACCGGCGCGATATTGTCCCCGGTCGTTGCCCATCGGGTGCTGAAGCTCGCCGACCAGTCGGGGCTGACGATCATCGAGGACGATATCTTCGCCGATTTCGAACACACGCCTACGCCCAGGCTGGCGGCCTTCGACGGCCTCAGCCGGGTCATCCATATCGGAAGCTTTTCCAAGACGCTGTCGGCATCGGTGCGCTGCGGCTTCATCGCCGCTCCTCGCGACTGGATGGAAGGTTTGACCGATCTCAAGATTGCCACATCCTTTGGCAGCGGGCGACTTGCATCCGAACTGGTGCTGACGTTGCTGAAGGACGGCCTCTATCGCAAGCACGTCGATCTGCTGCGCGCGCGGCTCTCGCACGCCATGGAAGAAACCGGCACTCGGCTCAGGGCAATCGGCATCGTGCCGTGGATAGATCAGCCGGCCGGCATGTTTTTATGGTGCAGGCTGCCGGAGGGAATAGATGCCGCGGACGTCGCTCGTCACGCTTTGTCGGCCAACGTCGTGCTTGCGCCCGGCAATGCGTTCAGCCTGTCCCGTTCGGCCAGCCGTTACATGCGCTTCAACGTCGCCCAATCGGGAGACGACCGGATTTTCAGGGCGCTTGAAGAGGCGATGTCGCGTTGATTGCGCTGCCGGAAGCCTGCTGGCCTGAGGCTGTGCCCTCAGGCCCCTGCCCGCTTGCGGCGTGCATAAAGCATGACGAGCGTCTCGGCGGTCAGCGCCGGCTTTTGCTCGCCTTCGATCTCGACTGTATTGGCAGCCTTCATCAAATACTGCCCCGGACCTTTGTCTTCCATCGACAACAGCGTGGTGCGCAGCCTGATTCGCGAGCCGACCCTGACCGGCGCCACGAAACGCACTTTGTCGAAACCGTAGTTGAACGCGGCCTGCGTGTTTTCGGGCACGATCCCCATCTCGAGCGCCAGCGCGCCGATGATCGACAGGGTCAGATAGCCATGCGCGATCGTGGTGCGGAACGGGCTTTGCCGCTTCGCCCGC
Organism: Mesorhizobium sp. M0195; assembly: GCF_040322115.1. Lineage (NCBI taxonomy): Bacteria > Pseudomonadati > Pseudomonadota > Alphaproteobacteria > Hyphomicrobiales > Phyllobacteriaceae > Mesorhizobium > Mesorhizobium sp. M0195. The sequence continues at coordinate 148,296 of NZ_JAMYSV010000010.1, forward strand.
TCGGGATCGACATGGATCCATTGATGATCGCCAGTGCATTCGGCAAACTGGTCGATGCGGTGCTGATCGACCAACGTCCAGTCCGAAACGCCCAACTCCTGCCCGGCCATCGCCCTGAGTTGCTCGAAGGTCGGCGGCGTCCTCGGCCGTATCTGCGTCATTCCTGCTTTCCCGATCGCTTGCCTGTTCCGGACCACGACCGGCCGCCCCTGTCAATTCGCCAGTGCGATTCCAGCCCATAATCTTCGGCCGCGAATCGCCGGTCTTCGCTGCGGGCAAGCGTGCTGCCGGGAACAGCTTACCTCTTGTGGTGGCCGGCGCGGATCTCCTCCATCGCCTCCTTGATGCGGCTGCGCAGGATTTCGATCGATTCGCTACCGGACGCCCTCGCCAGTTCGGCCATCTCGCCGGCATTCTTCAGCGCGGTCTCGAAGGATTTCCTGGCGAACGCCGCCTGCTTCTGCATCATTTCCTGCGGATTGCCGGGCGCCCTGTAGTTTTGTGCCATGTCGGTGATTTCGCGCAGCGTGTCCTGCAGCATCTCGCGTTGCCTTGACAACAGCGCCGAGGCTCCGGCGGCGCTCGCCCGGGCCGACTTCTCCAGCGCTTCCAAGTTTTTGCGGTTGTGAGCGAGGATCGCCTCGACGTCGACATTCGGCAGCTTCAGGTCGCGGCCGAACTTGCCGAACATGTCGATGAAGGACTCAGACTCCGGTCGTTTCGCCATGCTGGTTCTCCCCCCCTGTTGCCGTGAACGCCGCCACTGCACCGAAGATAGTGCAGCGAAGCTCAGCGGTCCATTCGGACGAGTCAGCCGACGAGAAACAGCCGTTCGGCGATGTAGAGCACGAGCCCGGCAAGGCCACCGATGATCATGCCGTTGAAGCGGATATATTGCAGGTCCTTGCCGATGTTCATTTCTATAAGCCTTGTCAGTTGCGCGAGGTCCCAGCGCTTGACCTGGTCGGCGATGAACTTCGACACGCCGCTTTTCTGGCTTTCAACGAAGGAGGCCAGCGCCACGATGAAGCCCTGGTTCATGTCGGCCCTGATCTGCGCGTCGTCGGCAAGATGGCGGCCGACATCGACGAACATGGTGGCGAGATGGTCGCGGATCATCGAATTCGGCGCCTTGGCGTCCTGTTCGATGAACAGCCGCAAGCTGTCCCACATATCGCCGGCCAGCGCGCTGAGCTCTGGCCGGGCAAGGAAATCGCGCTTCAGCTTTTCGGCGCGCCTGGCATATTGTTTGGATGTCCTCAACCGCTCGACGAAGGTTTCGACGAAAAGGTCGAATTCGGCTCGCATCGGGTGGTGCGGATCGGCCCGCACCTCATCGAGCAGCGAGCCGGCCGACGCAACGATCTTCTTCAACAGATAGGCGTCGGCGCGAAACAGGTTGAACAGCGACGGCAGTTCCTCGCGGATCTTCTCGCGCATCGTCGCCAGCGCCTGCTCGTCGCTCAGAAAGCGGCCGACCACCTTGGTGAACTCGTCGAACAGTTTCTGGTGGCGGCGATCGTCGGTCAGCGCCGACAGCAGCTCGGCGGCGAGCGGCGCCAGCGGTACCTTCTCGATCTGCTCCAGCATGCGGCTGGTGACGAATCCGCGCAGCCCGGACTGCTCGACCGCTACCAGCGTCTGCGGCACCAGCCGGCCAACGAAACGCGACAAATCGGCGGCGCGGTTCGGGTCGGCCAGCCAGTCCGCGACCAGCGCCGAAAAGTCCACCTCGGCAAGCTTTTCGCGCACCGGTTCCGGCGCCAGGAAATTGACCTCGATGAAGCGGCCGAGATTGTCGGCGATGCGGTTCTGGTTTTCCGGGATGATGGCCGTATGCGGGATCGGCAGGCCAAGCGGCCGCCGAAACAGCGCCACCACCGCATACCAGTCGGCCAGCCCGCCGATCGTCGCCGCCTCGGCGAAAGCGGCGACGAAGCCCAGCCACGCATGCCGGCTCTCGAGCGATTTCGCCACCGCAAAGACCAGCACGCAAAACGCAAGTGCTGCGGCGGCAACGAACTTGGTGCGCCTGAGCGCCGAAAGCTTGGCATCGGCATCGAACCGGGCGGACGCGACAGATGCAAATGCCGGGGCTGGTCGAGACATGATGGGCCGCTCCTGATCGTGTATGCGAACTTATCTAGTGCCGCCTGCCCCGGAAAGCGCGCCGCTGGTTTCAGCGCGCGCAATCGTGCACGCAAACTTGACGCCGGAATTCATCTATTATGCAGCGCCAGTCTGGAATTGTTCCAAACTATAGGCCATATTGACGCCAACCACTGCTATGTGAGGACACGATGCGGCTTACCCGTCAGACAAACTACGCCATGCGCATTCTGATGTATTGCGCCGCCAACACCGAACGGTTGAGCCGCATCCCCGAGATCGCCGCCGCCTATTCGGTATCGGAACTTTTCCTGTTCAAGATCCTGCAGCCGCTGGTCCAGCACGGGCTGATCGAAACGGTGCGCGGCCGGAATGGCGGCGTCAGGCTCGGCCGTGCGGCCGAATCAATCAGCCTGTTCGATGTCGTGCGGGTGACGGAGGAAAGCTTTGCCATGGCCGAGTGCTTCGAGAACGACGCCGCCGAATGCCCGCTGGTCGACAGCTGCGCCTTGAATTCGGCATTGCGCGAAGCGCTCAACGCCTTCTTCGCCGTGCTGTCGCGCTACACGATCGCCGATCTGGTGGCGGCGCGCCCGAATGTGCGGCACCTGCTCGGCATTGACATGCTGGTGCAAAGGGCGCCGGCCGCCTGAGTTTCCTGATTGCCTAAGCCGCCGATTGCGGCAATATGAACGGCATGTTTGCGGCCGGCAACACGCCGACCTTCAGCCGGCAATCGAAGACCTTTTCGATCAGCTCGTCGCTGAGCACCTGTTGCGGCGAACCTGTAGCGGCGAGCCTGCCGCGATGCATGACGAAAATCCGGTCGGCATACATCGCCGTCAAATTGAGGTCGTGCAGGATGGCGACCACGCCGCCGCCGCGTCTGGCGAAATCGCGAGCGATGTCCATGATGATTAGCTGGTGCTTGATGTCGAGGCTGGACACCGGCTCGTCGAGGAACAGATAGCGCGGCTTGCCGTCGAGCACCGGCGCCCAGACCTGGCACAGAACGCGGGCAAGCTGCACGCGCTGCTGTTCGCCGCCGGATAGCTCCTGGTAGAAGCGGCCGGCAAAACCCTCGAGGTCGACGCGAGCCAGCGCCCGTTCGGGCAGGCGCTGGTCCTCGCCGGGCAAGGCGCCGGAGCGCCCGCCGACCAGGCCTAGCCTGACGATCTCGCGCACGGTGAACGGGAAGGACAGCGTCGTCGCCTGCGGCAGCACTGCACGGACCGTCGCCGCCTCGACCGGCTTCATCGCCGATAGATTGCGGCCGTTGACGGTGACCTCTCCCGAATAGCCAAGATCGCCGGACATTGCTCTGAGGAAGGTCGTCTTGCCCGAACCGTTGGGGCCGACAATGGCCGCGATTTCGCCCGGCCGCGCCTCGAAATCGACATTGGCGACAATGCGCTTGCCGCCGATCGCCACCGAGACATCGCGCGCTTCGATCATAAAAACCCTCTTAGAGACTGTTTCGAAATTCGCTCTGGCGAGTCATATGGTGGTGGTTTCGAGAACCGGAGCGGAGCGGACATTTGGGTCCGTGAGCACCGGAAGCGCAGAAAAACGCCATCAGATGGCCGCCAGAGTAGAGTTTCCAAACAGTCTCTCACAGGTCGATGACGCCGCGCTTACGCAGCAGTATCCACAGGAAGAACGGTGCGCCGGCGACCGCGGTGACGATGCCGATCGGCAATTCGGCCGGGGCGACGATGGTGCGGGCGACGGCGTCGGCCAAAAGCAGCAGCGCCGCACCAAGCAGTGCCGATGCAGGCAGCAGATAGCGGTTGTCCGGGCCAATCAGCAAACGCAGCAAATGCGGTACGACGATACCGACGAAGCCGATGCCGCCGCTGACCGCGACGGAGGCGCCGACCGCTGCCGAGACGCCGATGATGGCGGTGTATTTCAGCCGCTGCACCGGGATGCCGAGATGGCCGGCGGTGGCCTCGCCAAGCGCCAGCGCGTTGAGGCCGCGCGCCAGGAACGGCATTGCCGCCAGCGCCAGCACGATGACCGGCCCGACCGAGCCGATCTTCTGCCAGGTTGCGCCGCCCAGCGAACCGAGCTGCCAGAAGGTCAGGTCGCGCAATTGCCGGTCGTCGGCCATGAAGATCAGGATGCCGGTCAGCGCCATGGCAAGCGCCGCCAGCGCGATGCCGGCGAGCAGCATGGTGGCGACCGAGGTCCGGCCTTGTCGTGTCGCGACCCGATAGAGCAGCAATGTCGTCGCCAGCCCGCCGCAGAACGCAGCCAGCGGCAGAGCCAGCGTGCCGAGCGCCGAAGTTAGCGGCGCCAGCATGGTCGAACCAAGCACGATGACGGCGACCGCACCGAGGCTCGATCCAGCCGAAACGCCGATCAGGCCGGGGTCGGCCAGCGGATTGCGGAACAACCCCTGCATGACGGCACCGGAGACGGCAAGCGATGCACCGATCAGCACGCCCAGAATGATGCGCGGCAGACGGATGTCATGGATGATCAGGCGGTCGCGGGCGCTCAACGCCGCGTCGCCGGGCAACGCGCCGAACAGCCAGTTGTGCATGACACCGATGGCCGAGGCATCGGACGCGCCGGAGGTCAGCGACAACAGCACGGCGATAACCAGCCCGACGCAGAGTAGCACGATGACGAGGCAGGCACGCCGCGAACGGTCACCTGCCGTCGCCATGATGCCCGTCGCACCGGCGATCGAATGATCGGCCATCGCGCTCAATCCGCGACCTGGCTGCCATAGAGCGAGACGGCGAGATCATGGATGGCGTCGGCCGTGCGCGGGCCGAAGCCGAGCAGATAGCCGCCGTCCATGCGGATCAGCTTGCGGGCGGCACCCGCCGGCGTCGAAGCCACGGCAGGGTTCGAAAACAATTCGTCATCCGCGGTGGCCGGCCCGGCATTGTTCATCATCAGGATCACGTCGGGCCTGGCGGTGATGACTGCCTCGTCCGACAATTGCTTGTAGCCGGCAAAGCCATCGATGGCGTTGATGCCGCCCGACAGCTTGATGATGCCGTCGGCGGCGGTGTCGCTGCCGGCGGCAAGCAGCCTGCCGCCCTGGATCGACAGCACGAACAGGATGCGCTTGCGCTCCTTGATCGAGGCGGTCTGCTTTTCAGCTGCCTTCAGCTTGGCGTCTGTCTGGGCCGCCAGCGCATCGGCCTTGGCCTCGGTGCCGAGCGCCTTGCCGACGATGTGGATCTTTTCGAGAATGCCTTGATTATCATAGCGCTCGGGCACCTCGATGAACGGTATGCTTGATTTCTTCAAGACGTCGACGGCTTCCTTCGGTCCGCTGCCGTGCAGGGCCAATATGCCCGACGGATTGACCGACAGCACACCCTCCGGCGAAAGCTGGCGCATGTAGCCGACATCAGGCAGCTTGAGCGCCGCCTCGGGGTAACGGCTGGTCGAATCGCGGGCAACCAGCCGATCCTGCTCGCCGAGCGCGTAGACGATCTCGGTGATCGAGCCACCAATAGCCACGATCCTCGAGCGACCGGCGAAAGTCGCGATGCCCTCGGCGGCTTGAGCCGTCATCAGCGTGGCGAATGCCAAGAAAACGGCGGCCGCAGGACCAAGCGCCGGCCTGGAGACCGATGCCAGCCTGGAGACAAGAACCATCGTCGTTTTTCCTCAGGCTGCGGTCGGGCTTGGGATACGCGGCAGGTTTTCGGCCAGAAAGCGCCAGTCTTCGCGCTCGCTTTCGCCTTCGTGCCGCTTCCCGAAGAACTGGATGATCATCTTGCCGTCGGCGCCATAGACTTCCAGCGACGTGACATGGCCGTCCTTGGTCGGCTTGCGCACGGCCCAGACCTCATCGATGTGGTCGGTCCGCAGGTGCAGATGGAAGGTCTCGTCGAGCACGTTGAGCCATGGTCCCATCGGCTTGATCGAGGCGACGGGGCCGGAATGGATCTGGATGCAGCCGCGATTGCCGACAAAGCACATGATCGGAATGGCGCCGGCAGCGGCGTGGTTGAACATGGCGTTCACTACATCCTTGTCCACCAGCCAGGCGTAGTCCTGGCCGACCATGCGCACCGCCTGTCGGCGGTTGATCTTCAGTGTCTTCAGCATGCCGAAGAACTGGTGCACGTCGGTCAACTGGCTCCAGCGGTTGCGCAGATCGTCGACGCTCGCCGAATTGTCCGCAGTCTCGGTCTCGTCAGCCGTGCCCGCTGAAATCGCCACCGTCGGCTCCTGGTTCGGCGATTCCAGCCCGGCCACCAGTTTCTGATAGGCGTAGAGGTTGGAGGCTGGCCTGAGATGCACCTTGTGTACCGCCTCGCCTGCGGTGTCGAAGAACTGCAGGCTGCGGCGGATGTCGGCGCCATCGCGCTTTTCCACGGCAAAGCCGTGCGCCCAGACTTTCGGGAAGATGCGCAGGTCGATGTTTTCGCCGAGCACCATGGCATTGTGATTGCCGGTGACGACCTTGTCGTAGACGCCAATCTTCTCGTGCACCGCGCTTTCGTTGCGGGTCAGCGCCATCACCTCACCGACAGCTTCGAGGCCAGTCAAGAGGTCGTTGACACGCGGCTCGACGCGCACGACCCCGTCGCCGCAATGCGCGGCGACCAGTTCGGCCTCCGAAATCCTCAGCTGGGCGGCGAGCTCACGCTCGCGCATCTTCGGATTGTCTGCCCGTGCCCGCCGGATCTCGTGCGGGGCGGGTTTTACGCGCTGGTCCATTTCTACCACCTACTTGTTGAGGATGAGCTTGCCCTGCCGGGTGATCTTCAGCCGATACAGCGCACCATGATGCTCGATGCCGATCTCGTGCTCACCCTGGAACAGCGTGTTGCTGGACAGCGTTCTCACGGCCGATTGGACCCGGTCGAAACGGATGGAATTTTCGTCGGAACGGCGGACGCGATAGCGAAAGTCGCTGGGATTGTGCGTGTTCATTGGTTCGATCCCTTTCCTGTGCCGGGCATCTGGCTCGGCGCCTGCGTGAATGCCGATTCAATTCTTGACTTGAATGGTCATGTTATCTAGCAGTGCAATACCGGAGTAAATAGTCAACATTTAAGGCGCCGGACGCGATGAAAAATGCCAGCGAGCCCCAAGCCAGCCAGCATCGAACATGGATTCTTGGAGTTGCAGCATGGGGTTGGCGAATTGGGGACGGCCGGCGGGCAGCGGCCTGGCACACTGGTCGACGGCAAGAAAAATGGGTTCTATGGCAAGCAAAATGGCCGCGTTGCTGGCCGGCGCGGCGGCGATCCCGCTGCTCGCCACACCGGCCGGCGCCCAGCAGGCCGCCCAACCGGCAACCGGCCAGCAACGGACTGACCCGTCACAACAGCCCGAACAGGCAAAGCCGGCTCCGACGGGTACCACGCTGCTCGACAAGATCCTGATCCTCAGCCGCACCGGCGAGACGGCGATCGAATCGCTTGCGTCAGCCAGCCATGTCGACGAGGAACAGCTCGAGCGCCGCATGGCGACGACGCCCAACGAAATGCTGTTCGGTGTGCCGGGTGTCGCCGTCCAGGCCGACGCAAGGCGTGTCAGCTCCAGCATCAACATCCGCGGCCTGCAGGATTTCGGCCGCGTCTCCGTCATCGTCGACGGCGCCCGTCAGAATTTCCAGCGCTCGGATCATGGCACGCAATCGACCTTCTACATCGATCCCGAATTAATCAAATCCGTTGACGTGATCCGCGGCCCGGTCGCCAACACCTATGGCTCCGGGGCGATCGGCGGCGTCGTTTTTTTTGACACCAAGGATGCGCAGGATTTCCTCAGGTCGGACGAGACCTGGGCAGCAGCAGCGACCGGGCGCTACGAAACCAACGGCGAAGGCTGGACCACCAGCGCCAGCGGTGCCTATCGGATCAACGAGAATTGGGACGTGCTCGGCAACATCGTCTACCGCGATTATGACGACTACAGGCATGGCGGCGGCGACACTGTAGCGGGCACCGGCTTCGATGTCTTGAGCGGGCTGCTCAAGACGACCATCCGCCCCAGCGACAACAGCGAGCTGAAGCTCGGCTGGATCGGCTCGAACGACCGATGGACCGAAACCAGCGGCAGTGCGCCGGTGAACGACGCCGACCTGAAGGCGAATACCTTCACGGCCCGCTACAACATCACCGACGAAGACAAGAGCTGGCTCGATCTCCACATCAACGCGTCTTACAACAAGACCAAGCTCGATCTGACGACCCTTGTGGCGCAAAACCGGTTTGATCCGGTCACCGGTCTGCCCGTGGTTTTGCCGGCGGGTTCGAAATCGACGTTCGACATCGGCACCTCCGGCATCGACATTTGGAACACGTCGAGATTCGAGACCGTTGGAATCGCGCATGAGCTGACCTATGGCGGCGACTGGGTCGGCGACGATGTCGAGACAGGCGGCACGGCCGGCGGCGACAGCTTCTATACGCCCTCGGGCAACAGGAACGTCTCCGGCGCTTACGTTCAGGACAAGCTCATCTGGCACTGGCTCGAGGTCATCGCCGGGCTGCGTTACGACAGCTACAAGCTCGACAGCGATGTCGGCGAAACTTCTGGCGACCGGCTGTCGCCACGCATCACAGTGGGCATTTCGCCCTTCGAGAGCGCCAGCCTTTCCGGGCTGCAATTTTACGGCACCTACGCTGAAGGCTATCGTTCTCCGTCGCTGTCGGAGACCCTGATCAGCGGTAACCATCCAGCCGGCGTCAGCTTCCCGTTCCTCCCCAATCCCAATCTCAAGCCCGAAACCGGCAAGACGGTGGAGTTTGGCGTCAATTACAGCACCAACGGCGTCATTGAGGCCGACGACGCGCTGCGGCTGAAGGCGGCCTATTTCAACAACAACGTCGACGACTACATCGACGGCGTGACGTTGTCGCCGTTCGACCCGACCAGCGGCTGCCCGTTCGGTCCGGGCATACCGATCTGCTTCCAGTATCAGAATTTCGCCAATGCCAAGATTCACGGCTTCGAGATGGAGGGCGTCTATGATGCCGCCTGGGGCTTTGCCGGGCTGTCGGCGTCGGTCACCGACGGCCACACCATCTCCTATGAAGGCGAACGGGCGGACCTTGTCACCGTCCCCTCCTCACAGATCACTGGGCAACTCGGCTTTCGCTTCCTCGAGGACAGGCTGACCATCGGCGGCGAGGTGCAATACAACGGCAAGCCGCAGGGCAACCCGGTGGCCAGGGACTACACGCTGGTCAATGCCTTCGCCAGCTACCAGGCGACCGACAATTTCAAGGTCGATTTCCGCGCCGACAATCTGTTCGACGTCAAATACGCCAACCCGCTGAACGCATCGACGACGAGCGTCGTCTACGAGCCCGGCGTCACCCTGAAGCTGGCGGCGACGATGAGGTTTGGAGGCTGACGACAATGACAGGCATGACGGCATCCCTTCGTCTGTTCGCCGCGGTGCTGGCAATATTGCTTGCGGCGGTTCCGGCATGGACACAGCAGCAAGCACCGGCGCTGATCCTCGAGCTCAATGGCGCGCAGCCTTCCGACAAGGGCTGCCGCCTGACCTTCGTGGTCACCAACAACCTCGGCGCCGACCTTTCCAAGGCGGCGTTCGAGATCGCGCTGTTCAACGAGGCCGGCGTCGTCGACCGGCTGACCGTGCTCGACTTCAAGGAACTACCGGCAGGCAAGACCAAGGTGACGCGTTTCGATCTTGCCGGCACGGATTGCGGCAAGGTCAGCCGCGTGTTGATCAACAGCGCCACGGAATGCGCCGGCGCCGAGCCGAATGCCTGCATGCGCGGGCTGAAGACGCAGACCAGGACCGGCATCGCCTTCGGGGTCTGAATTTTGGGACCGGAACCCGCATTCGCACGAAACCCCGTCGCGTGGCCATTGGCCGGTTTCCTGGCGCCGGAACCGGACGATCCGGATTTCGCCATCCCGCGCGGGGCGCTGCTTGTTTCGCCGCGCGACAGGCCGGAAGACAGTTACATCGCCGATGCCGACGGCGACTTGACTGCGGTACCTGTGGAGCCATTGCGGCAGGCACGACAGACGCGGCGGCGCCGCAACTGGACGGTCGCGATCGCCTGCTCTTGCGCATTCCACGTAGCCGTGGCGCTGGCCTTTCTCACGCTGCCGGACGACCGGCCAAGGATCGAAGGTGCCGACCAGCAAGGCGAAATGCTGCTCGGCGCCGACCCGCGCCAGGCGGCCGGCGATGTCGGAGACGATCCGGAAGTGGCCAACGTGACGATGGTGACCATGCTGGACGCCAAGCCCGTCGAAACGGTCGAGGCGCAGGCGGCCGCGGCAGAGGAGACGCTCCAGCCGGTCACTGACGCGGCCGAAGCATCGGGAACAGAAGTGGTCGAGCCGGTCAGCGAGGCCGCCACGGAAACTGCTGCGCCTGCCGATCGCACCGAACCAGCACCTGCGCAGCCGGCGCGCCAGGACCCATCGCCCGACCTTCTTGCGACCGACAGGCTGGTGCCTGCCGACGACAATGCCGTGCCGCCGCCAGTCAGCGCGGCCGAAACGGCCGAGCCTGCCGAGACAAGCGCACCGGCACCAGCCGATCCGAAGCCAGCCGAAACAGCTCAGACGACCGAGACAGTCGGCGCGGCGGAAGAACCGAAGCCGGACAGGCCGGAGCCCAAGCAGCCGAAGAAGGCAACCGCAAAGAACAAGCCGGCCAGGAAGGCCGAACCAAACGAGCCTGAAAAGCCGGCCCTGCGCAAGAAGGCGGGCAAGGCTGCGGCCAAAGCCGACACCAAGAAGAAAAAAGCCGGCTCCGGCGGCCGTGACGAAACGGATGTCGCGCGCGGCATGGCCGACGCCAGGAAGGACGGCAAGATCCTGACCGCCAGCAGGGGCGGCAAATCAGGCATCGGCAATGCAGCCGTCACGAACTATCCCGGCAAGATCAGGTCAAAACTGGTGCGGGCCTTCAATTCGACACGCACGCGCGCCACCGGCACAGCTACGGTTGCCTTTACCGTCGGCTCGAACGGCAGCGTCCGGTCGGCCAGGCTGACGGGCAGTTCGGGTGTTGCCGCGCTGGACAAGGCCGCACTCGACGCAGTCCGCCGGGCTTCTCCCTTTCCCCCTATTCCAGACGGAGCCGGTCGCTCGACCTGGCAGTTCGAAGTGCCGCTCGGCATCAGGTAACGATCATCTCCATGCAGGCACCAAAGTCGGCGCCGCCCTGCCCGCGATGAGCGAGCCCTAGCGAAACCCTCAGGCCGCGGCCAGCAGGCTGGCATTGCCGCCCGCCGCCGTGGTGTCGACGCAGACGGCGCGCTCGTGGGCGTAGGCGGCCGGATAATAGACTTCGCTGATCAGCGGCACGATCGGGCCGGCGCGCTCGGCGATGACCTTGCGCACGATGCGCGCGGCCTCGGGCGTGCCGGAAAAGGCGACGACATCGACCCGCAGCGAGCGCGCTTCGACCGGGTCCGGCCGGCCGTCGATCGCCGCCAGCGGCAGGCCCTTGCCGGTCAGCGCTGATAGCGCCGCCGGCGCGCCGGGTGCGACGGCGAGCACCGCATTGCCGGCGGCCAGCGCCTGGATCGTCTGCGCAAGCAGCGTATCCGCGTCGGGACCCAGACACAGCACGCGCCCGCGCGGCGACAGCGACAGCGTGTTGGCCTCGCCGGTCGGCCCGGGCAGGTCGACCTGGCCGAAATCGATGCCGGCGGTAGTGCCGATAGCCGCGGCACCCTTGCCGCGCAGATGTTTCCTCAGGATGGCGACGCGATCCGGCCGCGTCGACCAGCCGCCAAAGGCCGGGTCCGGCAGATTGTCGGCGAGCTCGGTCGCCGTCACCTTGCGGCCTTCGGCAAGATGGGTGCCGGCTTCCGGCCCCTTGCGGAAGCGCCGGAGATAATGTGGCCCGCCGGCCTTCGGCCCGGTGCCGGAAAGGCCCTCGCCGCCGAACGGCTGCGCGCCGACGACGGCGCCGATCTGGTTGCGGTTGACGTAGATGTTGCCGGCATGGATGCCATCGACGAAATGCTGGGCGCGGCCTTCGATGCGGGTGTGCAGGCCAAAGGTCAGGCCATAGCCTTTGCGGTTGATCGCAGCGATCACCGCATCGATCTCGTCGGCATCGAAGGTGGCGACATGCAGCACCGGCCCGAACACCTCGCGCTCCAACTCCTCGATGCCCTTGACCCGAAAGACGTGCGGCGCAACGAAGCGGCCGTCCTTCGGCGCTTCGAGCTTGGCGATCAGCCGGCCCTGCAGGCCCATTTTGGTGCAATAGTCACGGATCGACGCTTGCGCCTCGTCATCGATGACCGGGCCGACATCGGTCGAGATCCGCCACGGGTCGCCGAGGCTGAGCGCTTCCATCGCGCCTTTCAGCATCTCAAGCATCTTCTTCTCGACGTCCTTCTGCACGTAGAGAATGCGCAATGCCGAGCAGCGCTGGCCGGCACTCTGGAAGGCGGAGGCGAGGATGTCGCGCACCGCCTGTTCGGGAAGTGCCGTGGAATCGACGATCATGGCGTTCAGGCCGCCGGTCTCGGCGATCAGCATGGCGTCGGGCGCGGCGGTGTCGGCGAGCTGCTTTTCGATCAGCTTGGCGACCTCGGTCGAGCCGGTGAAGCAGACGCCGGCAATGCGCGGATCGGCGGTCAGCGGGCCGCCGACCGTGGGGCCGTCGCCGGGCAGAAGCTGGATGATGTCTTCCGGCACGCCGGCCTCGCGCAGCAGCTGGACAGCACGGAAAGCGATCAGCGGCGTCTGTTCGGCCGGCTTGGCGATCACCGAATTACCGGTGACGAGTGCCGCCGCGATCTGCCCGGTGAAGATGGCGAGCGGAAAATTCCACGGCGAGATGCAGGCGATGGTGCCGCGCGCCTCGGTGCCCGCTTCGGCATTGGCCGCCTCGGCAGCATAGTAGCGCAGGAAATCGACGGCCTCGCGCACCTCGGCAACGCCGTCGGCGAGCGACTTGCCGGCCTCGCGGGCGGCGAGCGCAAAGAACTCGACGGCGTTCGCCTCGTAGAGATCGGCCGCCCGGTTGAGGATGGCAGCGCGTACGGCGACCGGGCGTCTTGCCCATGCCGGTTGTGCCTCGACGGCGATGCGCACGGCGGTCTCGACCTGCTTGGCGCCGGCCTCGCTGACCGTGCCGACCACTTCCGAAGGTTTCGCAGGATTGACCACCGGACGCTGCTTGCCATAGCCGGCAGCGCGGCTGACCGGCTTGGCGTGCCAGCGCTCCGGCCCGGCGAACTCGGCCCTCGCCTGGTCGATCGCCGCCAGCGTCAGCGTGTCGGTGATATCGAAACCCTTGGAGTTTCGCCGGCCGGGACCGAAGATCGCCGACGGCGGCACGATCGCCGGATTGGCGGCGGGGCCTTGTTTCTCCATCGTGTCGATCGGGTCGCGGGCAATGTCCTCGGGCTCGACTTCCTCGTCGGTGAGCTGGTGGACAAAGGAGGAATTGGCGCCGTTCTCCAGCAGCCGGCGGACCAGATAGGCGAGCAGGTCGGAATGCGCGCCGACCGGCGCATAGATGCGGCAGCGCGTGCCTTCGGCCCGCCGCACCGTCTCATGCAGCGCCTCGCCCATGCCGTGCAGCCGCTGGAACTCGAATGTATCGCGGTCCGTCGTCATCGACAGGATGGCGGCGACGGTGTGGGCGTTGTGGGTGGCGAATTGCGGGTAGATGCGGTCTGTCATCGACAAAAGCTTCTTGGCGCAGGCCAGGTAGGAGATGTCGGTGTTGGCTTTGCGGGTAAAAACCGGATAGCCGTCGAGCCCGAGCGTCTGAGCCCGCTTGATCTCGGTATCCCAATAAGCGCCCTTGACCAGCCGCACCATGATGGTGCGATCGTATTTCTTCGCCAGCGCATAGAGCCAGTCGATGGTGAAGGCCGCGCGCGGACCGTAGGCCTGGACGACGACGCCAAAGCCGTTCCAGCCGGCAAGCTCCGGCTCGGCCAGTACCCGTTCGATGACGTCGAGCGACAGGTCGAGGCGGTCGGCCTCCTCGGCGTCGATGTTGAGGCCCATGCGCGAATGGCGCGCCGCCAGCGCCAGCGACAGCAGCCGCTCGGCCATGACGGGCAGCATCTTTTCCTTCTGCGTCACTTCATAGCGCGGATGCAGCGCCGACAGTTTTACCGAAATGCCGTGGTTCTGGCGGATGTCGGGGCCGTTGGCGCCGGCATCGAGCGAAGAGATGGCATCGGCATATGCCTTGAGGTAGCGCAGCGCGTCGGCCTCGGTGCGGGCCGCCTCGCCCAGCATGTCGAAAGAATAGAGATAGCCCTTCTGCGTCATCGGCCGGCCGCGCCTGACCGCCTCGGCAATGGTGCGGCCGAGCACGAACTGCTCGCCCATCTCGCGCATGGCCGCCGCAACCGCCTTGCGGATGACCGGCTCGCCGAGCCGGCGCACCATGGCACGCAGCGTGCCTTCGATGCCGCCCTCGCCTTCGTCGAGCACCCGGCCTGTCAGCATTAGCGCCCAGGTCGACGCATTGATGAAGATCGAGCTCGAGCCGCCCGCATGCGCCGACCAGTCGTGCGGCGCGATCTTATCGGCGATAAGGTCGTCCATTGTCTCGGTGTCGGGCACCCGCAGCAGCGCTTCGGCCAGGCACATCAACGCCACGCCCTCCTTGGTCGAGAGGCCGTAGGCGGACAGGAAGACTTCCATCAGCCGCGGATCGGACGAGCCGCGCACTGCCCGCACCAGATCGGCGGCGCGGGCCGAGATCGCCTTTCGGTCTTTCCCCGAAAGCGCCGTCGCCTCGGCCAGCCGCTTCACAGCCTCGTCTTCGTCAGGCAGGTAATTGGCACGGATCTGCTGGCGGATGGTGTCGAGCGCTGGCATGGCGGTCCTGTAGAGCGAGCATAAGGGAGCGGGCCGGCGGTCACCGGACCGAACGGCGCAAGCTAACATAAGTAGGGATTGCAGTCGGTCCAAAGAAGTCGACAGAACAGATCGATCGATCTATCATTAGGACTGATCACCTCCAATTCGACCAGGAATCCAGTGACCGAAGACCAATTGGACCGGATCGACAGGAACATCCTGTCGGCTCTGGGCAGCAATGGCCGGCTTTCCATGTCGGAACTGGCGGCGAAAGTCGGCCTGTCGAAGACGCCGGTGCAGGCACGAGTCAAACGGCTGGAGAAGGACGGCTTCATCAGGGGCTACCAGGCGATCATCGACCGTGAGCGCATGGGCGAAGGCCATGTCGCCTTCGTCCAGGTGAAACTGTCCGACACCCGCTCGGCCGCGCTCGACGCCTTCAACCGCGCCGTGCAGGCGGTGCCGGAGATCGAGCAGTGCCACATGATGGCATCGAGCTTCGACTATCTGCTGAAGGTCCGCACCACCGACATCGCCGCCTACCGCCGCGTGCTTGGCGAGCGCATCTCCGCCCTGCCGCACGTAGCCCAGACCTCGACGTTTGTCGCGATGGAGACGGTGAAGGATCGGTAGGAAACGCCGGCGGGACAGCGCCCCCCTCTGTCCTGCCGGACATCTCCCCCTCCAGGGGGGAGATCGGTTGTCACTGCCGCTTTCGCCAATCTCTAAACGTCGCAGGAGTGAACGGCGCGCCGAAGCTGCCAATCTCCCCACTAGAGGGGGAGATGTCCGGCAGGACAGAGGGGGGCGCGAAGGATCGCTACCCCGCCGCCTTCACTCCGCCAGCGTCTTCAGAAATGCCACGAGCGCCGTGCGCTCGCGGTCCGAAAGCTGCAGCGAGTGGACCTCCGACACACCCTCGACACTTGCCGGCGCCTTCGAATAATGCGCCACCACCTCGTCCAGCGAGGAAAACTGCCCGGCATGCATGTAGGGCGGACGGGTGGCGGCACCGCGCAGCGACGGCGTCTTGTAGGCGCGGACGAGTTCCGGCCCGGTCTTGACCATGAAGCGCAACTCGCGGCAGGCGCTGGCATCGCCGTCGCGAAAGGCGCCGAAACAGTTGAACGGATCGGCCTCGACCTGCGCCACCGCCTCGACGCGGCCGCGATCCGGCGGCAGGCCCGCGACCGGCGGCACGCCGGTGTTGTGGAAGCTGCCGTCGGTAAAACGCGGGCCGTTGTGGCAGGTCACGCAATTGGCCTTGCCGATGAACAATTTCAGGCCGAGGATTTCCTCCGGCGAAAAGGCGGCGTCGCCTTTCGGCTCGGCGCCCGCAGCCAGGTCGATGGCAAAGCGGTCGAAGCGTGTCTGCGGCGGCGCGATCGAGCGCTCGAAGGCGGCGATCGCCTTGCCGATGTTGGCAAAGACGCGGTTGACCTCCTCGGCTTGGCTGGCGGGCATGGCGTTCCAGGCCGCCTTCTCGGCATCGGTGCCGAGCGGGCCGGCATTGGCCGGCACGCCCGAAAGGTCCGGCAGCGGCCCGAAGATGCGCTCGTAGCGCTCGCCGAAGCGGGCCTTGATGTAATGCGCGAAGGCGGCGCGGCTGCCGGCCTGCTCCAGCGGATTTTCGAGCGGTGTCAGCGCTTGCGCCCACAGGCTGTCGCGCCGCCCGTCCCAGAAGAACCAGGGATCATGCGCGACGCCGGCCAGCGGCATGGTACGACGGTTGGTGCGGCCGACGCCGACCGCTTGCGGCAGGTCGTCCTGGAACTGCCGGTCGATCTTGTGGCAGGTCGAGCACGATACCGTGCCGTCGCCGCTCATCCCGGTGTCGAAAAACAGCGTCGAGCCGAGTGCCGCGGCGGCCGGCACATCGGCGAAGCGATTGGTGGTATCGGGCTTCAGCGGCGGCAGCTTGGACAGGGCCAGCGAGGCGATGGTCTGCTTTTCGGCATCGGAAAACTCCGGTCTGCCGCAGCCGGCAAGCACGGCCACCACCAGCAACGCGAGAAGACTGGGAAACCGGCTCATCAGTGGCTCACAGCACCACATTGAAGACGACAGTGTCCGAACCGGCCGCAGCGGAAATGGCAAAATGCAATTGCCACCACCCGCTCATCGTGAATTTGACCCCGTCGATGCGATAGCACCCCGCGCCGAGGTAATCGGTCGCCTGCGGGCTGGTCGGCAGACCGTGCTTGTGCTGCGGCATCCCGCCGGAAATCGTTATCGCAGCACCTTCCACCGGCGCACCCTCGACGGTTTTGAGCGTGAGCAGCCAGGATTCCAGTTCGCCCTGCCGGATGACGCCTTTCTCGGGCTCGAAAGTCGCCGCGAACAGCTTGTTCGCCGTCGTCTTGGAACGGCCGACGTCCGAGCTTGGTTGCGGTGCATGCGGCGCCGTCAGATAGACGATTGCCAGCACGCCGGCGAGCAAGGCAGTCAAGCCGAGGCCTCCAAGAAGATAACGCCATAACGATGCCAAACCCATTCCTGTTCTGCGGATAACGTTTCGCTGGGCAGATCGCGTCCCACGCCCCTGTGGGAAATCGCGCCCAGTGCAAGAATCCGCCGTCGCCAAGCATGGCGCTGCCGGCAGCAAAAAGCTACAGCACCGCAATTGCAGGATGGAGGAGTGCTTCATGGCAGGAATCGGCATCGCCTCGATCGGCGAGTGCATGCTCGAGCTTTCGGGCCAGGCCGGGCCGAACTGGCGCATGGGCTTTGCCGGCGACACGTTCAACACTTTGTGGGCGCTGCATGCTTTGAGCGGCGAGCGGCCGGCGACCTATGTGTCGGCCTTCGGCGACGACCCGTTCTCACGCGACCAGATCAAGTTCCTGGCCGAGAACGGCATCGGCATCGGCGCCAGCCCGGTGATAGCGGGCGCCCGCCCCGGCCTCTATGCGATCACGCTGACCGGCGCCGAACGTTCTTTTACCTATTGGCGGGCCGATGCGGCCGCAAGGCAGTTGGCTTCGGACCCAGCCGCATTGCAGAAAAGCCTTGAAAACCAAGCGCTTGTCTATTTTTCCGGTATAACTTTGGCAATCCTCGACGAGGCTCCACGCAAGGTACTGCTGACGGCCGTGGCCAAGGCGCGCGCGGCCGGCTCGCTGATTGCCTTCGACCCCAATTACCGGCCGAGGCTGTGGCGCCAAAGCGAGGAAGCGCAGGCCGCGATCCTCGAGGCGCTCGCCGTCGCCGACATCGCGCTACCGACCTTTCCCGACGAGCAGATGCTGTTTGGTGATACGACACCGCAGGAAACAGCTGAACGGCTGCGAAAGCTGGTCGGCGAAGTCGTCGTCAAGAACGGCGAGGAACCGGCGCTGATCGCGCAAAACGGAACCTCGCAATCGGTGCCGGCGGTACACGTCGCCACCCCGGTCGACACCACCGGCGCCGGCGACTCCTTCAACGGCGCCTACCTCGCCGCTCGCCTTGCCAGCCATGCCCCGGCAGAGGCGGTGCTGCGCGCCCATCGCGTCGCCGCCGCCGTCGTGCAGGTGCGCGGCGCCCTGGCGCCGTTCGAGACGCTCAAGGCTGCGTTCGAGGCAACTGCTATCTGACCTTGATGACGACCTTGCCCTTGGCGCGTCCTGTTTCGACATAGGCCAGGGCGTCATTGGTCGCCTCGAATGGAAAGACCCGATCCACAACCGGGCGGATCGCGCCGGCTTCGATGAGAGCGGTGATTTTGCTCAGCTGATCGCCCTGCGCCCACATGAAAAGGAACGAAAACTGCACACCACGGCGCTTGGCTTTGGCCCGAATTCCGCGACTCAGGAAGCGCAGCACCAGCCTCAGCATCAAGTTCAGTCCCTTTTCCCTGGCAAATTCGGCATCCAGTGGACCGGAGATGGAGATGAGCTTGCCACCCGGTTTCAGCACGCTCAGGGATTCTTCCAGTGTCTTGGCGTCCTGGCTGTTCAAGACGACATCGTAGCCCGACAGAACTTTCTCGAAGTCGTCTTTCCTGTAGTCGACGACGACATCGGCGCCGAGACTTTTGACCAGATCGGCACTCGCCGCGCTCGCGGTTGTCGCAACGGTCGCGCCGAGGTGCTTGGCCAACTGAATAGCAAATGTCCCGACGCCGCCGGAACCAGCCTGAATGAAGACCTTCTGCCCCTTCTTCAGGTTTGCCCGTTCGATGAGCGTCTGCCAGGCGGTGAGACCGACCAGGGGAATCGACGCCGCCTCTTCCATACTGAGATTCTCGGGCTTCAAGGCTACGTCGGCCTCATTCACGGCAATGAATTCGGCGAATGTCCCAATCCGGCCGTCGCGCGGCCGCGCATAGACCTCGTCGCCGGCCTTGAACTTGCTGACTTTCGATCCCACGCGGATAACCTTCCCAGCCACGTCGTGGCCCAGGATGAAGGGCCGGCGATAGGGCAGGATGAGCTTGAATTCTCCGGTTTTGACCTTGGAATCGAGCAGGTTCACCCCTGCGGCATGGACCTCGACCAAGACATCGCTGTCCTGGAGCTCCGGCTCCGGCATTTCGGCCAGCCGCAGGGTGCCCTTTTCATTATACTTATCGACAACGAATGCCTTCATGGCAGTTACTTTCTAAGAATGTCTGTTGCTGTTCGGGACGAAACAAGCCGAACGTTTTCAGCTGCATGGCCGCCCTGCGGCAAGGCCTCAGCCTCGAGGAAGGACAGCGCCTTCGGGACAAAATCGGCGTAGTTCTGAAATACCCCGCCATGCCCGGCATCCGGGTAGATGACCAGATGCGCCCCAGGGATACGCCCGGCGAGATCGTAGGTATTGCTGCTCGGCACCATCCTGTCCTGGTCGCCATTCGCAACCAAAGTGGGAATGCGGATGGTGCTCAGGTCTTGTGGCGCCTGGAGTCCGTAGGCCTTGATCGCCTTGAGTTGCGCGCCGAACGCGCTCAGCGATATCGCCTTGTCCCGGTTGTTCCGGCGCTCCTTCAGCCGTTCCAGAAATGCGTTTGCGGCGCGGCGCCCATTCGGCGTTCTTGTGAAGAAGAGATAGTACTTCGGATCCCGAAAAGTCAGCGCGCCCTTGATCATGTCCACGATCGTCAGCGGCGTCACCTTGTCGATGCCTTGCCCACCGGCCGGC
Source organism: Mesorhizobium sp. M0195 (assembly GCF_040322115.1). NCBI lineage: Bacteria > Pseudomonadati > Pseudomonadota > Alphaproteobacteria > Hyphomicrobiales > Phyllobacteriaceae > Mesorhizobium > Mesorhizobium sp. M0195. The sequence goes on from NZ_JAMYSV010000010.1 coordinate 168,279, forward strand.
CCCGTGCCAGCCAGGATGAGTTTGCGCACAAGCTTGGGCTCGGTCAGCACAATCTCTTGCGCCACGAAGCCGCCGAGTGAAAAGCCGAAGAGATCGACTTCTTCGAACCCCAGCGCCCGGACAAAGGCGATTGCATCCCGCGCCATGCCGGAAATGGTCGACGGAGTTTTGCCACCCGAAGCACCGATGCCGCGATTGTCGAAGGCAATTACCCGCCGGGTCGCAGCGAGGCCATCGACGATGCGCGGATCAAAATTGTCCAGCTGAGCAGCCAGATGGTTGAGCAGGATCACTGGCACGCCCGTCCTGGGCCCGAGTTCCCTGTACGCAAAAGCTATGCCGCCGACATCGACGGAGCGCGTTGGCGCGTCATGGAACAACGCCGGTGAACGCGGCGACCGATTGGATCTATGTGTCATGCTTGGCGCCTCCGTTTCGTAGGGCCTGGCCAAATGTGTCGTAGTTGCTAGTCGCATGTGCGTGAAATCCTCTGGCTCGCCGTTGTTCAGACCGGCAGTCGGAACTGCTTGCGCAGGCTCTTGTCGAAAATCCCCGCGGGGGCAAAGCGGCGCAGCAGGCTGACCTGGCGCGCTGCGTTGCCAGCGGTATAGCGCCGTCGCGGGCGGGCATCGGTCGCTGCCTTGACAACCACATCCGCCACCACTTCCGGCCGATCGGCTTTGGGCATCACATCGCCCAGCAGCGCCTTGAGCCCGGCTCGAGCCCGATCGTATTCCTTCAACAGCGAATCCGGCTCGATGCCGTTCTGGTCGAAGACGGTGCGAACGAATGCCGGCTCGATGACGGAAACGCGGACGTTGAAGGCGCGCACCTCGTGGTCGAGCGATTCCGAATAGCCTTCGAGCGCGTGCTTGACCGCCGAGTAATGAGCTGAGTATGGCGCGGGTACCAGTCCCAGAATGGAGCCGATATTGATGATGCGCCCTTCGCCGCGCCGCCGCATCGACGGCAACACCGCATTGGTCATTCGCATGACGCCGAACAGATTGACGTCGAACAGGGCTTGTACCTGTGCGACCGAGGATTCCTCGGCGCCTCCTAGCAGACCGACACCGGCATTGTTGACCAGGAGGTCGATCCGGCCGGTCTGCGCGAGCACGTTGGCAACGAGCGCATTGACGGCCGCATCATCGGTCACGTCGCATGCCAGCATGGTCACTCCGCCCGGACCATTACTGGTCTTGCGGCGACTTGTCCCGAAGACAGTGAAACCCGCCCGCGCCAAGGCCTCGGCGCTGGCGCGGCCGATGCCCGAGGAGGCCCCGGTCACGATTGCGGTCTTTTCAGAATTCCCATTCATTTTGATGTTCCAGGTTCGAGAGGTCTAGCTTATTTCCACGAATTGAATTATGGTCGTAATATCAGATTATGAGCATAATGCAATAGCAGGACAGGAAAGAAAGACCATGCGCTACGAAAAGGGCCGAAAAGACGCGTCACGCAGCCGGATCATGGAGGTCGCCGCCGAACGTTTTCGATCTGACGGCATCGCGGCGTCCGGGCTGGCGACCATCATGAGCGACGCCGGGCTGACGAACGGCGCCTTCTATCCGCACTTCCAGTCCAAGGCGGAGCTCGTCCGTGAAAGCGTGGCGGCGGCCTTGGACGCGCAGTCGCATGAAGTGCAGGAAGCATTGGCCGCCGGCGGCCCGGAAATGGCCATAGAGGCATATCTGTCGGCCGAGCACCGGGACAATCCCGGAAAGGGCTGCGCTTCGGCGGCGCTGTTGCCGGAAATAGCGCGGCAGCCGCCTGAAACGCGAGCCCTCTACGCCGAGCGCGTTCAATCCCTGGTGCGCCAGATCGCCGAAGCTCTGCCGCCGACCAATGATCCAGAGGGCGCTGCGTTGGGCATGTTTGCAACGCTCGTCGGCACGCTTCAACTCGCGCGCGCCGTGGAAGGGACGGAATTGTCGGATCGTATCCTTGCGGCGGGAGCAATTGCCGCAAAGGCGCTGATCCGGCCGGTTCAAGACGAGGTGGCCTCCTGAGGGCCGCCCGGACTATTCGGCCGGCTCGAATCTGCCTTGCACCAAGACTGTCTCCACCGGCCCAAGCGGATTGATGATCCGGCTCTCCAGGACTTCGATAAGTTTGCGTCCAACACCCGCCATATCCACGGAATGAACTCCGATCTTTGCGGGCAGGAAGCGTGCCAGCCGCGTGCTGTCGCGGGTGACGATGTGGACGTCACGGCCTGCTGCAAGACCCCGCTTGCCGAGAGCGTGCAACGCTCCCAGAAGGCCCAGTTCGTTGGCGCACGCCAAGCCCGTTGGCGGATCCGATGACGCCAGCAAGCGATCGAACCAGCCGGCGCTCGATTCCATGGTGAACATGCCATGACCGATCAGCGACTGGTCGATCGGAATACCGGCCTCGGCCATTGCCCTTCCATACCCGGAAAGACGCATGGCACTCGCCTGGTCCTCCGGAACGAGAAGTTGCAGCGCAATGCGTCGACAGCCCTTATCGATGAGCCGCCGGGTCGCCTCGTAGGCAATCTGTTCATTGTCGACATCGACATAGGGATAGGCCATATCCAGGTCGGTTCTTCCAAACGCGACGAATGGCATGCGTTGATCCAGCAGCAGCCTGACGCGCGGATCAGCCGACACCAGGCGTGTGATGATCAGGCCGTCTGCGCTGCGCGCCTGAAGCTGCCGCTGCACACTCTCAACGGGATCGTCGTCGGGAGTGGTGGAATAGATGGACAGACTATAGCCGGCTTGCCGCGCCGCCAGCGTCATGCCTTCGATCAAAGGAAGCTTCAACAGATCGGACAGATGGTCTCGTGTCTCCATCGGGAGTACCGCCGTCAGCGTCTGCGTTCGACCGGTTTTGAGCGCGCGACCATGATGATTTGGTAAATAGCCGACCCGCTTAGCCGCCTCCTTGACGCGGGCTATGGTCGAGGGCTGCACTTCCGGTCCATCCTTCAGAGCGCGGGACACCGTGGTCACCGAGAGGGAAAGTTCCGCGGCGATCTGCTTTAGATTGGCCATTGTTCGCCCGACTTCATTTGCGAAAGCGCCGGCTGATTTGCTGACCGCCTTAGCGTTACCGAATTCGACATCCCGGTCAATCCGAACTCCCATAGGAAGCAGCTTGACTCTAGCGTATCCAGATGCAATCGTAACGTTACGATTACAAAATAGTGGCTCGTTCAAGCAATATTCCATAAAAGTTGGGGAGGAGAACCTATGTCCTGGCTGCGCATTTCCTTAACAGCATTCGCAATCTCGGCTGCCCTGCCCGTGCATGCGCAGACGGTCACCATCACGACCGCGGGCGGTGACTATGGCAACGCCATCAAGGAGGCCATGTGGGGCCCGGCTGCAAAAGAGCTTGGCTATGATGTCCGCGAGGAGACGCAGAGCGACGGCCTGGCCGCCCTGAAGATGCAGGTTACCTCGGGTGCAGTCACGACCGATATCGTCCACCTGGGTTCGCCGGAAGGGGCGCAGGCTGCCGCGCAATCGCTGCTGGAGCCGCTCGACTACAAGATCATCAATCCGAAATCCGTGCCTGAGGGTGCAAAGTCCGACTACTGCTATCCGTTCGATTCCTATGGCACCGTCATGTCGTGGAACACCAAGACCTATGGCCAGAACCCGCCGAAGACGTGGGCGGAGTTCTGGGATGTTGCCAAATTTTCTGGCCGTCGCGCGTTGCGGGCCAATGCGCAAGACTCGATCGAGATCGCGCTTCTCTCCGATGGCGTAGCACCGTCGGACGTCTATTCCGTGCTCAGCACGCCGGAAGGGCTAGAGCGCGCCATCAAGCGGCTTGAAGCGATTAAACCAAACGTCGCCGTGTGGTGGACCTCGGGCGCCCAGTCCGCACAGTTGCTGAAAGACGGTGAGGCGGATTTGGTCATTACCTGGAACGGACGCGCCCAAACCGTGAAAGCAGATGGCGGCGCGGCTGACTACACGTTCAAGGGTTCGGTCATCGGCACGGACTGTCTTGGGGTGCCGAAGGGAGCGCCGAACAAGGAAGCCGCGATGAAGCTCATTGCAGCGATGACGCAGCCCGCGCGGGTTGCCAAGCTGACCGATTTCATTGCCTATGGCCCAGTCAATCCTGCGGCATATGAGGGTGGACTTATTCCCGAGGACCGTCTGAAGACACTTGCGACCGCGCCTGAAAATGCTGGCACTTCGGTGTTTTCCAATTCAGAATGGTGGGTCAAGAATGGCGAGGCTGCCCAACGAGCCTTCGATGAAATGATGGCTCGCTGACTCTCAGCTCTGACGCATGTCGCGCAAAAATGTGCAGCGCGCGACAACGACATGCATGAAAACAAGAACCTGAAGCGCGTCGCGTGAAGCCGGTCGAACGCGACGCGCTTCAAGGCTGGAGCACATGATGAAGTCGCTCGCGATCACCATCGAAAGCGTGCACAAGGCTTATGGGTCCTACGTCGCACTGGATGATGTTTCGCTCGACATTCAGGCTGGCGAATTCCTCACGCTGCTAGGGCCATCGGGATCGGGCAAGACCACGTTACTCATGGCTCTGGCCGGTTTTGTCCGGCCGGATTCCGGTAAACTTTTCCTGGGCGATCGAGACATCACCCGCCTGCCGCCCAACAAACGAGACATCGGCATAGTATTCCAGAATTACGCCTTGTTTCCCCACATGAACGTCCTGGCGAACGTCGCGTATCCGCTGGTGCTGCGCAAGGTACCGAGAGCGGAGGCGCGTCAGCGGGCGCTTGATACCTTGGCCCGCGTGAAGCTGGATGGCCTGGCGGAGCGCAATATTGCCGCACTATCCGGCGGCCAACGTCAACGGGTGGCATTGGCGCGGGCTATCGTCTTCGAACCGCGCATGATGTTGATGGACGAGCCGCTGTCGGCGCTCGACAAGAACCTGCGCGAGACCATGCAGTATGAGATCCGGCGTCTGCATGATCATCTACGGATCACCACAATCTATGTGACCCACGACCAGCGTGAAGCGCTGATTATGTCTGACCGGATTGCGGTGATGAATTCTGGCCGCATCCAGCAGATAGATACGCCGCAGCGGATTTATGATCGTCCATCGACCCGCTTCGTCGCGGAGTTCATGGGCGAGGCCAACATTGTGGCCCCGGGCTCGGCGCGCAGAATCGACGGCGCCGAAACGTCACGCGAAACGCTGATGATCCGCGCCGAAAGCTTCCATCTTGATGCGAAGCTCGTCGGGGGAGACGGAGTGGCTCTCGAAGGAATACTGCGCACGAAAGCGTTCCGCGGCGAGAACTGGCTTTTGACGCTGGCGCTTGACGGTGGGCAAGAGGTTCTTGTCTGCATTCCGGCAGCGCTGGCCGGCGGCTGCGCCGAACTTGCCGCCGGTCAGCGGATAACCGCATATGCACCAGCAGCGAAGGTTCACGCGATACCGGGAGCGATGGCGTGACCGTCGTCCGGGATCCGGCGCTCGCAGCGGATGCACGGCGCGAGCGGCGGTTTTTTCTTTCGCTTTCGCTCCCGGCGCTGTTCATCGTTGGGCTGGCGGCGATACTGCCCATCCTTTGGATCATCCGGCAATCGTTCCTGACCACCGGAGGTGAGTACACCGTCGGCAATTACCAGAAGGTCCTTTCGAGCGGACTGACATGGTCGGCGCTCGTCACGACCCTCGAACTGTCCTTGGGTACGCTAGCGGCCTGCATTCTCCTCGGCACCCCTCTGGCGCTCGCTCTGGCCAGCGTCAGACCAAGGTTGGCCAACGTGCTCATGGCGTTCGTCATGCTGCCGCTGTGGACCTCCATTCTGGTGCGTACCTATGGTTGGCTCGTGCTTTTGCGGCGCGACGGCCTGATCAACGCGGCGTTGACCGGTTCAGGCCTGACGGCGGAGCCATTGCCGCTGGTCTACAACTTCACGGGAACGCTCATCGGCATGGTGCACTACATGCTGCCACTCTTTCTGCTGCCTGTTTATGCTGCGATGCGCGATATCGACCCAAATCTCATTCGCGCGGCAGCGAGCATGGGAGCCACTCTCAGGCAGGTCATCCGCACCGTCATTATGCCGCTTTCGGCGGGCGGCATCTTCTCGGGTTCGATCATCGTCCTCATCTACGCCATAGGTTTTTTCATCACGCCGGCGGTGCTTGGCGGCGGCAAGGTAAATCCGCTCTCTACCCGGATCGAGCGTACATTATCGACCTTTCAGGACTGGGGATCGGCGAGCGTCCTGGGCATTCTGCTCCTCGTTCTCATGGCGCTGATCGGTGTGATGTTGCTGGCGGCACGCCGGCTGGTGGCCCAGAACACCGTGGAAGCCTCCCATGCTTGAAGCCTATCCGCAAAACAGGCTCGCCCGCATTTTGCTCTGGAGCTTTGCCGCTCTTGTCATGGCATTTCTGATGCTGCCGACGCTCGTGGTGGTGCCGCTTTCCTTTTCGGCATCGAATCTCCTCGAGTTTCCGCCGCACGCCTACTCGTTGCGCTGGTACGAGAACTTCTTCGGCTCGGCAACGTGGATGGCCGCGCTGAGGACGAGTTTGATCCTTGGGACGTTGACGGCGTTGATCGCGGTGCCTTTCGCGCTGCTCGCCTGCATTTCAATGAACCGGCTGGGCGGAAAGACCGCTGCGGCCATCCAGAGCGTCCTGCTGACCCCCTCGATCACCCCAGGTATCCTGCTTGCGATCGGTCTCTTCTTTGTGTTGGCCGCACAACATCTGATCGGAACGCTGTTGGGTGTGCTGGTCGGACATGTGGTGCTGGCCGTTCCGGTCGCCTGCATTGTGTTGCTACCCGCTCTCGCCCGCTTTGACTGGAACCAGGTTCAGGCGGCGCGCAGCCTCGGTGCAAACTGGGCCAGAGCCATTGGCGGAATAGTCGTTCCGCAACTTCGGATCAGCTTGCTGTCGGGGACATTGATGGCGTTCCTGACTTCGCTCGACGAGTCTGTGATTTCGATCTTCATCGCAAGCGGTCGCAACAGCACGATGCCGAAGCTTATGTTCCTGTCGCTGCGCGATCAGATCGATCCGACCATTGCGGCGATCTCGACATTGTGGACCGTCGTCGTCGTGGCCGTGGTCCTGATTGTGACCCTTCGCCAAAAATCCTGACCGAGACTGGAAACATGCCCGCCAATTACCATGCAGCCGACGATCTGACGGATCATTCGACGGACATCCCTCAGGTAGGGTTGGCCATCATCACCGGGTCGGCAAACTGGGGGCTTGCCTTCCCGGAAGATGTCGAATTCGATGGTGTGCGCACCTTGCGGCGCGACATGAGTTTTGAAACACCTTTCGGTCGCACCGACAACTGGAAGCTGCTCGAGTTCGATGCGTTGATCACAGCGGAAGGGAGAGCAAAACGCGCGCTGTGCATGTATTCGCACGGCAATCCCCGCGACCGTATCGACCATTCCTGCCACCGCCGCGCGTTCTGGGTATTGATGCGGGCGGGTGTACGGCAAGTTCTCGCCTGCTCGACGGTTGGCGCCGTCAACAAGGCGATCCAGCCGGGCGACATGGTGGTGACCGCCGACATCATCGAACTGACGCAGACCCCGTTTTCACTGTTGCCTGACCGCCAGAGCTTTGACTGTTCGGGCAAGCAAATCGTGTGTCCAAGATGTGCGGCGGTTCTGGTCGAAACGGCCCGCCGTCATTGGCCAGCCGAATGCCGCGTTTATGGCATCGAACAGCAGTTGGTGGCTGCCCACTGTTATGGGCCCCGGCTGACAACGCCAGCCGAAGCCTTGGCGTATCGGGGCATGGGGGCGGATGTACTCAACCATTCCATCGCCCCTGAGGCGACCTTGTCGCGCGAGATCGGCGCGTGTTTCGTGCCTTGCGCGTTCGTGACGGCGGGCTTCAACGACTATATGGATCGCAATCGCCAGAAATTGCTGCAGGAGGACGTGCTGCCCAATCTCTCAATGACAGCCTCGCGGGTCGCGCTGGAGACCGCCGCGCGACTTCCTGCTGATCCGGCATGCTCCTGTCAGGGCTTGAAGTCGCCTCAGCCGAACGAACGCTCCAGCCGGTTCTGAGATACCCGCCAGATGGCTGAAGCTCTGCCGCAGACTAGGGATCTCGAGAGTTGTGTGCGTCAAGCTCTGCAAAAATGGCGTTGCATTCAGCGATGACGTTGGCGTGTCCGCCGGGCAGCCGGTAAGCCTCATGGGAGCCGGTCTAGGGCCTCCGCAACTTTTACTCTCAGTTGTGCGTCGTCAAGATAAAATCTAGGATTCTCTCTAATCAAGCTGATATCGGAAGTGTATGCGTCAATGTCAGCAAAGATCTCATCGATCACCTTAAAGTCCTGCTCTGGGATGGCTCGCGTCTCATCCTTAAATTTCTTTAAGTAAATTTCTACCAACTTAGGAGCATCTATTTCCCCTGCGAGAAAGGTTTCAACCAACGCACGGTATTCGCCAGATACGCTGCTCATAGTTCGCCTCCCAGTTTGCCGGTCGTCAAGACATATTCTAACTGCTTGGGACTGAGCTTCCATCCCGACAGGAGATTTCCTGAACTATCGCGAATGACACTCAAGCCGGTTTGCGGGTCGACGAAGTGCGTTACTGATTGCCCTTGGTAAGTTCCTTGGATGGCCTGCGTCATCTCGGCCTCCAAAGCCTCCTGCACCACAATCTGCAAGACCTTGCGAAAGCCGTCCTCATCCGACGACAGCAACGCTTTCAACTCGCCCTCTGCTCAGTCTAATTTCTCGATTGGTCATGGCACTCCCCTTCCATGGGAATCGGTGGTCGAAGCGTCACCAGCGTGCCATGGCAGCCCCTTGCCTCAGGCCAAGAGCTGTTCTCTCTCCAGAGCTTTTGCAGAACCTTCAGGACACTATCATCCCGAAGGCGCTGCGCTGGGCATGTTCGCGACGCTCGAGTCGTACGCTTCGGCAGCGGCACTCCTGCCCTAAGGCAGCCTGAACCGGTATTCCGTCACGTGATGGTAGATCTGCCCGGGCCACAGCGTGGCTTGCGGGAAATACGGCCGGTTCGGCGCATCCGGCCAGATTTGCGGCTCCAGGCAGAAGCCCGAAAAGGCCTTGTATTGACGCCCACCCAATCCAGGCGAAGACGGCGCCAGATACTGGCCGGTATAGAGCTGGACGCCCGGCTCCGTGGTCCAGAGCTCCATCTCAACGCCGGAATTCGCGCCCTGCGCCCATGATGCCTGTTTCAGCGGCCCGCGCGTCGAGGCGAGGCAGAAATTCTGGTCATAGGGGAGTTGTTCGCCCTCGGTCTCCATGCGCAGCGGCCGCGCCTGGCGAAAGTCGAAAGGCGTGCCGTCGACCGGCTTGACCGTGCCTGTCGGGATCAGATCGGCGTCGACAGGAAGATAAGCGCCGGCATTCAGCATCAGCCGGTGGTCGAGAATGTCGCCGGCGCCGCCGTCATCCAGGTTGAAATAGGAATGCTGGGTGAGGTTGCAGAGCGTCGGCTCCTCGCAGGTGGCGGTCAGTTCGACGCTGAGCGTGCCGGGGATCTTCAGCCGGTAGGTGCAGGTCACGTCGAGCGCGCCGGGAAAGCCCATCGTGCCGTCGGGGTCGTGCAGGGTCAGCGTGACAAAATCCCTGCCATGCAGCGAAACCGCCCAGGCCCGGCGCGAAAAACCTTGCGAACCGCCATGCAGCGTGTGCTTTTCGAGGAAATTGCGCTCGGTCTGATAGCGTTTGCCGGCAAGCGTGAAGCGGCCGTCGCGGATACGGTTGGCATAGCGCCCGACGACGGTGCCGAAGAAGGCGGTGTCAGTCTCATAGTGCTCGAAACGATCATAGCCGAGCACCAGCGGCGCGTCGTGCCCGGCCAGACGCAGATCCTGGATGATCGCACCCAGCCCGATGATGTTGGCGGTGAGGCCGCCACCACGGATGGTGAAGCGGCGGACGGCCTCGCCCGCCTGCGTCGTGCCGAAAACCTCGCCGTCCTTCATTGCCATGCTCGCAAGTTCGCTGCTCGATGCCAGCCTGGCCTTTCGAAGCGGCCCAGGGTCGTTTTCGGTATTACCGCATCAGGCTTCTAGAGACCAAGTCCGCCGATGCAGACATATTTGGTGTCGAGATAATCCTCGATGCCCTGATGGCCGCCTTCCTTGCCGAGGCCC